>NZ_JBIRYN010000001.1:544704-1015339 GCF_044389845.1 Nocardia sp. NPDC019323 | reverse complement strand
AACGAAGCTGCCGGTGTGGCGCCGAAGTTCACCGCGGTGGCTCCGGTCAGACCCGTGCCGGTGATGACGACCGTGGTTCCGCCGGTGACCGGCCCTACGTTCGGCACCACCGTGGTGATGGCGGGCACCGGGATGTAGGTATAGGCCAGGCCGTTGCTGGTTCCGCCGGGTGTCGTGACGGTGACTTGCACGGTTCCGGTCCCGGCCGGGGCGACCGCCGTGATCTGAGTGGCCGAGTTGACGACAAACGAGGTCGCCGGTGTGGCGCCGAAGTTGACCGCTGTCGCTCCCGTCAGGCCCGTGCCGGTGATGACGACCGTCGTCCCGCCGGTGACCGGACCGGCGTTGGGCACCAACGTGGTGATGGCGGGCACCGCCACATAGGTGAAGGGAAGGCCGTTGCTGGTTCCGCCGGCAGTGGTGACGGTGACCTGAACGGTCCCCGTTCCGGCCGGAGAGACGGCGGTGATCTGGGTGTCGGAGTTGACGACGAACGAGGTCGCCGGTGTGCCACCGAAGTTCACCGCGGTGGCAGTCGACAGGCCCGTGCCCGTGATGACGACCGTTGTTCCACCGGTTGTCGGACCGGTCGTGGGTACCAGGCTGGTCAGCGCGGGGACGCCGGCATAGGTGTAGGTGACACCGTTGCTGGTCCCGCCCGAACCCGTGACCGTGACCTGCACGCTCCCCGTTCCGGGAGGCGCGATGGCGGTGATCTGAGTGGGCGAATTGACCGTGAAAATGGTTGCGGTGTTGCCGAACCGGACAGTCAGTGGGCCGGTGAACCCGGTGCCGGTGATCGTGACGGTGTTACCTCCCGAGGCAGGCCCTGCGGTCGGCGAGATGGAGGTGATGGTGGGGACGACCACGTAGATGAACGGCACCGCACCGCTGGTGCCGCCCGGACCGGTGACCGTGACCGGCACGATCCCTGTACCGGCTGGCGTGACAGCCGTGATCTGGGTGTCGGAGTTGACCGTGAACGAGGTCGCCGGTGTGCTGCCGAAATTGACCGCGGTAGCTCCCGTGAAGCCCGATCCGGTGAGCGTGACCGTCGTCCCGCCCGCGGTGGAGCCTTGGTTCGGGCTGATGCTGTTGAGCGCGGGAACCGGAACATAGGTGTAGGGGAGGCCGTTGCTGGTTCCCCCCGCGTTGCTGACGGTGACCTGCACCGTACCGACCGAGCCGGCCGGGGCGATGGCCGTGATCTGAGTGGGTGAGTCGATCGTGAAAGTGGTCGCGGTACCGCCGAACCGCACGGTCGTCGGACCGCCGAATCCGGTACCCGTGATAACGACGCTGGTTCCACCCGTTGCGGGCCCTGATGTCGGGGAGAGGGAAGTGATGGTAGGCATGGCGCTGCCTCCTTTTTGCCGTGGTGATGATTCCTCTGCACCGGGGGGCGCCCGCCGCTCTTCAACGGCCCGGCTATCTCCATTAACGCCTTTGGATTGGTGGCTGGCAACGTATCTCGCGATCCGTTTTGGTCCGTTTTCGGTTCGCCGGTGGCACGTCGGGTAGCGGCGCGAACATCCTGGCAGGTGTTGTGGCAGCAAAAATTTCGACGGTGCTACGGCGCTGCCGATGAGTACACCGCTAGCACGCAGCATGCCGAGATCTTCGGTCTCGGCGAACGGTTGGCGACCATCCGGAAAGTCCGTCGGCATCCCGGGCTCGCCAGCCCTTTCCGGGTTACAGGAACAGTTCCGGCGGATCGTCGAATTCGATGCCCGCCTGTCGCGCTCGGGACACCATCTTCCGATCCCACTCGCGGTGCACCCGGAGTGCCATACGGAACTCGCCCATCTGCTGTGACATCTGCTGGGTCTGCGAAATGGCGAGGTCGCTCAATACTTTCGCGGCGTCCGCCTTCGTCTTGGTCATGTGGGCGTCGACGTCGCCGCGTTTGAACCACGCCGTCACCGCCGCCGACAGGGCCGACGAGCCGGCGATGAGCACGAGCGCCGCGAAGATCGGCGACTGCTGGACCAGATTCATGACGCCTCCCTCAGCTTCACGGCGCGCAGTATTCGAACGTCTTGCAACACCTGATGGCGCTTCCACAGGAACGCCAGACCCAACGCGATCGGCAGCGGCCCTCCGAGAACCGTCGCCGGGCCGAGGGTTCCGTGCTGCAGTTGCAACAGCAGCAGCTGCGCACCGAAGGCGACCAGGGACCAGCCGAGCGCGCCCAGACCGACCTGCTCGATCAGATAGCCCCAGACCCGCCGGGCGAACAGACCGACCAGTGTCGTGGCGCAGCCGATCAGCATGAGGACCAGCCACAGCGTGCGGAATCCCGGCGGCATGGCGGCGAACGCCGAATCGGGCGGCGGCCCATAGACGCACTGCAACAGCATCGAGGCACCGAAGACGGCGCACAGCACGACCTCGAAGGGATCGTGGCGGGTCTTCTCCTTCCTGGCCTTCATGCTGGTTCACCGCTGTCCGGTGGCGCAGGGCTGACCCGGTGGCGCGCCGACTCGACCGCGGGCAGACCCAGCGCCGCCGCGACGAGGGCCAGGACGAACCCGGAAAGGTCGGACGAGACAACGCCCTTGGTGACCCCGTACCCGATCAGCGCGACCAGCAGTGGATACAGCAAGGCGCGGACGGGCTCGCTGTGCAGGATCGTGATCACTTTGTTCATCGGTTCTTCCCTTTCTCTCTTGGCGGCGGCAACGGCGCCGCCGGCCGAACGCGAAGCCCGATCACTGGATGCACCCAGTCGTCGGGTCCGTTGGGACACGGTCAGGAGTTCTGACCGCGTCGGTGTCGTGGCGTCCTACCCCGACCGGGGAACTAGTTGAACCCGTGTGCGGGGGAGGACGGTTCGTGGTGCGATATTTCCGCCCGCACCGCGGCGGTGACGTCCCGTCGAATGCCGGTCGTCACCGTGGCACGAGGATCCGGCGCGTGCGGTCCCGAAGGCGGGGGGAGGAAGGTAGGCATGGCGCTGCCTCTCTGTTTGCTGGTTCCTCCGAAGCGGGGGTGCGCGAAGCTGGTGCCGGATCGGTTAACTCCGTTATGCCGCAGGAAAGGCGCGTCGGCAATGTGTCGGGTGATCCGTTTTTGTCCGTTTTCCGGATTGTTGCCACGTGTTGACCAGTGCCGCGTGCCGCGCCGGGTGCGCAGCGTCCGGCCTTGCCGCGAAGTTGTTCTCGCCGGGTATGGCGGGCCGGGACTGTCGTCCTCGCTGTCCACCATTCGCTCGATGGACGGAATCCGCACGCGCGCAGTGGCTGTCAGGGTGTGGGTGCCTGCTCGGCCTCGGGGCGACCATCCGCCGGTGTGCAGGAAGGTCCGGCCGGTCGCGCGGAGCGGTCTATTGGATCGGGCCGCGATAGTGCCGGATGCTCGGCCGGGCAACGCGAACGGACCGCCACCGGAATCCCGGCGACGGCCCGTGAGCTGTCCGGATCAGACGTAGGTGTAAGTGACTCCGTTGCTGGTGCCACCCGAGCCGGTGACGGTGATCTGCACGGCTCCGGCCGCTCCGCCGGGAGCGACGGCGGTGATCTGTATCGCGGAGTCGATGGTGAAGGTCGTCGCGGTGCTGCCGAACCGCACGGTCAGCGGGCCGGTGAAGCCGGAGCCGGAGATCGTGACATTGTTACCGCCGGATGTGGGACCCGAAGCGGGAGCGACAGCGGTGATGGTGGGCTCCACGACATAGATGAAGGTGGCGCCGTTGCTGGTGCCGCCAGGAGCGGTGACGGTGACCGTCACGATTCCCGTCCCGGCAGGGGCGACGGCCGTGATCCGCGTGTCCGAGTCGACGGTGAACGAAGTCGCCGGTGTGGTACCGAAAGTGACCGCGGTGGCGCCCGTCAGTCCCGATCCGGTGAGCGTGACCGTCGTTCCGGCGGACCCTTGGCCGGGAGCGATGGAGTTCAGGGCCGGGACGGCGAGATAGGTGTAGGTGGCCCCGTTGCTGGTCCCGCCCGAGTCGCTGACCGTCACCTGCACCGGACCGGCCGACCCCGCGGGAGCAATGGCCGTGATCTGTATCGCGGAGTCGATCGTGAAGGTCGTTGCGGTAGAGCCGAAGCGCACGGTCAGCGGGCCGGTGAAGCCCGTGCCCGCGATCGTGACGCTGGTGCCTCCCGTGGTGGGGCCAGAGGTCGGGTGATTGATGTGATGGTGGGCACGGCGATGCCTCCTCGTTCCGTGGAGATTGTTTCTCAGCACCGGGGGAGGGGCGCCCTGACTCACTCAGTGGCCCGGCACTTCCCATTAGCGCCCGGCACCGCCACTTCGGCAATGCTCCGCCCACTCCGTTTTTGTCCGTTTCTCATCCGTGCCCCGACTCGGTGTGCTCGCGCGAATCACCGCTCGAGTCAGACGGCCTCGTCCGGAAGACTTCGGCTCCGCAAGGCCGCCACCTCATCCGGTGCTTCGAGGGGCCGCAGCGCCCAGTCTCGAGCTCGACCAGTTCCACCAACCGTGGTTGCCGCTCGGCGGGGACGAGAGCTGTGCGCCGGGGCAATGCGGTCGATCACCAATGCCGTCACGGTGAGCGAGCAAGGATCGGTGCTGGTCACCATGCGCACCAGCATCGCGTCGGAAGTGGGGAACAGGCCGCCGCCTTCGCGGCGAGGTCGCCCGGGACGTTGCCCGCCGGAACATTGCACCCCCTGTGACGGCTCATCGTGAGAGGACCCCGCTGCGGTGACCTTCCGACTGCGTCACCTGCTCCGGCGGCACCAGGTGAAAACGGTGGCAGCTCGGGCGACGCCTGGAGGGCGTCGGCACCGGCTCGAGAGCGGTATCGTGGACCCGGTCGTGCTGTCCGAGTACGTTGTGTCCGAGGGGGATTCGTTGACCGATACTACCGGCGCGGCATTCGATGCATGGGGTCGGCCGGCCGCCGCTGACGTGCGGTCGATGCACGGCTCTGTCGACCCGCGGGTAGGAATGGAAGCGTGAACGGCCAGCCCCCACTGCTCCCTGCGGGCCCCGGATCTGTGCTCGAGGCCAGGGCAGTCCTGAACGGAACCGTCGACATGCGCACCTACCAGCGCAAGCATCTGGTCATTTACGTGCACCCCCGGCGAGGTCTCGCGTGGGACATCGGCTTGCTGAAGGCCAACCACCAAGCGAGCTTGTCGACGCTGACCTCCTGCATCGAATGGCTGGACATGCACTTCGGCTGGGAACTGGTGAGCGTCTTCACCCGCCAGGTCGACAAGTACTACATCCACCACGCGATGCTGCGGCGTCGATAGCCGCAGCATCCAGATGATCTTGGCTGCGATACCGTCGAACGGATCGCGGTTGGGTTACACGTGTTGTCACGGCACGTCGTAGATCTCCCACCTCGCGAGTTCAGCCTCCGGAGAGGGACTTCCGTCCCATGGATGCGCATGGAAGTCGTGATCCACCAGATATGCTCGGTATTTCACTTTCGCGGAGCCGGTGTCGGTGACGTACAGGATCCCTGTGCGCGCCCCTAATTCACTTTTCTTCAACGCGTGGGCGACGGTGGTCGCTATCGGCCGAAGTGTATCGGGATTCGTCGACGCCGGTACGCAGAGATGAACCAAGACGATGCCCCTACCCCGATCATCGGGTGCGATGCCTGAGTTCACGTCGAAGAGGTTGACGTCGGGTGGGAGCCGGAGTTCATCGGCGAATCTCGCCAGGTCAGGTTCTTCGATCTCCTGCGTGGGAAGACAACTGTCGATTTTCGCGGGGGTTGTCGACGATGCCACCGTGCTTGTCTTCATCGAGCTGCCACCGGTATCCGGTGTTGATCCGCAGCCGACCGAGGTGCAGGCGATGGCTATCGCCGCAATGGTCGAAGTGCGCCGCATGAATCGCCGGGCGGTGCAACGTGGTGAAATCATTTGACCACCAACTCCCACAGCTTGGGGTCCTCGAAAGTGTTGGAAACAGAGCTCGGCCAGGTGTTTTCCGGCATCCCGCGCGGGTTGTTCCTGAGATTCTTGAGTTCGTTCGCCGCGATCCCCTGCTCTTGCAGATTGCCGACGGCGGCGGTGAAGATATCCGCCATCGCGGTGAATGCTTGGCCGGCCATTTGCCCGATTACGCCAGCGGCCTCGAGTGCTCCGACTACCTCGATGATATCGACGATCAACTCGACTATCTTGCCGTAGTACCCAGCAATGGCTTTGACGATCTCGGTGTAGAGGGCATGCCCACTCCTGGCCAAGGAGATCAACTGGTCGTGCACTTTGTCACACAATTCTGCTGCGGTGACCATCGCCTGCTGCTGGCTTGTACGCGACGCGCTGTACCGGTCCTTGGCGGCTCCTGTCCAATGTCCGTCCAGGCTGATGGAAGGATTGGATTGTGCGTTCTCCGCCCCACGGACCGTCCCGCTCACCGCTTGCCAGTCGGCCGCGTACTGAATGAACAGGTAGGGGGCGGCAATTCCCTCGCCGATCTCGACGAATTTATCCATCACCTTCTTGAGTTCTACCTGTGCGTCGTCACGTTTAGAAGTCACCAGCGCATAGAGCGGCGGCGCCTTCCACTTCAGGCCGTCCACCGCGTCGTTCAACTTGTCCGGAAGATTGTTCCAATCATCCCACGCCTTCTCGAAGTCGCCGATTGATTTGTCCAGGTCTTCCTTTTTGAGAGTCTCGGTCATATGCTGAAGTCCACATCCAATTTGTTGAGGCCGCCTTCGTTCGCCTCGTCCTGGCTTCTGTAAGTGGCCGCCGCTCGGTGCAATGCGACGCCCATTTCGGTGGCCTCGGTGCCGCCTTCACGGAGGCGGTTCTGGATATAGGCAGCGGTCTGAGTGTACTGGTCCCAGGGTATCTGGAAAATCCCGAATTGAATCCTGGAGAACTTCAGCGGCTCTATTTGATCCGCGGCTTTGTAAAGTGCCCGATCCACGGTTTCGGTCCAGGCTTTCGATGCTCGTTCGAGTAGATCCAGTTCTACGGAGAGATTGTCGGCCATGAGATCTCGTTCTCGGTCAGTTTTCGAATGTGCTCGGCAAGCCGCTTGGAAACTTCGGCCTCTGGTTCTCGATCGAGATAAGGATCTCTGACGAAAACCGGCTTCATCGCGCGGATCCTATCGGCGCATGCCACAATGTCGTGGGCGATCGTGAAAGGTTCGGCTGACTGGGCCCATCGCGGATCGATTCGGATGGCGATAATCCTTCTTTCATTCGCCGTCACGGTCAGCGCGGGCTCATCGGACTCGGTCAAGCCGGGGCCGTGTGCTTCGTACGTGACTGGACCAATCAGGCGCGCGAAGGTCTCCTGATAGTCATGAGTGTCTCGCGTTCGCAGAAGCGCGGGTGCGACATCGTGCAAGGATGGAATCGTCGATTCGGGGATCGAGCCGGACTCGGCATATCGGAGTTGCCGCTCATAGAGAGCATACTTGTATGCGGTCATGATGCTCTCCGCATAGCGTGACGGCTCCCAGCTGCCCTTCCAGTTGCGACTGATTTTCACTTCGGTGGGCAGGCAGTCTTCACCTATTTTCACCGATACCAACGCGGACTTCTGCGCCACCGTGAGCGTGTCGCGCTCGGTACCAGCAGCGTAACCACCTCGATCGGCGGCGGCCGATTGATCCTGCCGCCGATTGTCGTCGGATTCGTCCTCCCAATAATTCGGGTCGTCCCACGGAGGTGGGGTGTGTGGCGTCACTTGTCCGCTTTCGAACTCGGCAGTGCCTGATACTCGGAAAGTCGTCGTCCAGCGAACTCGACGGCTGCGGTATTCATGCTCGCGAAACTCCCCTCTCGGCAGCCTGTCGATGGATTCATGCAGGCTGATCAACTCCCCTTTGGGTTCCAGACACTACCGGCGTGCCGGGCCGTCGGCAAGCGGCTGCGCAACGAGTTCGCTACGCACCTACCACTTTTCGGCGCGGGTCTCTTCGAGGCGTTGGTGGGCTTGGGTGATCCAGGTTGTGAAGTGGGTGGTCAGGTCGGTGGGGGTGGTGGGGCGGATGGTGATGTGGTCGGTGCGGTGTTCGGTGTAGCGGCCGTCGGTGGAGATGTCGTGCCACTGGAGGACTTTGGTGGGTTTCGTGTGGGTGTGCAGGGGGGCGGTGATGAGGACGGCGGTGCCGCCGCCGTCGACCGGGCGGCCGAGGAGGCGTTGGTATTGCTCGCGGGGGGTGTTGCGGGCGTTGTCCTGGAGGTAGGTGTCGCGGCGGGGGACCAGGTCGTCGGGGTGGAAGATGGCTGGTTTCTCTTTGCCGGGGGCGCAGGCGGGCATTGCGTTGACCAGGCGGGCGGGGAGTTGGTCGGCGGGGAACAGGCGGGCGCGGATCGGGCCGTGCTCGTGGTGGTTGCCTGCTTGGCTGAGGACGACGGCGCGGTAGCTGTCGCGGGCGCCGAGGATCCGGTATTCGCGGACGTCGTCGGGACCGGTGCTGTTCTTGTGCTTGCAGGTGCCGCCGAGGATTTCGATCCGGAGCTCGGAGTCGCCGAGGGTGCGGAAGGCTGCGGCGATCTCGTCGAGTTCGTCAGGGGAATAGCGCTGCCATACGGCGGTGCGGTGGGCGGCGAAGTCGTCGCGGAAGGCGAAACGGCTGGTGTAGCGCAATGGGCTGGGGATGCGATCGTGTGCGTCGCCGTACCAGAGAGCGGCGAAGTCGTCCGGGTCCCAGGTCCATTCAGCCATGTGAGGTCCAATCCGGCCGCGTCGAAGCGGCCATGTCCGCGCGCGCACGCCCGCGAGCGAGGCGGGCGTGCGCGGAGTCGAGAAGGTTGCGGCTGATCAGTCGGGCGTGCCGCCGATGACGCCGCCGGGCAGCGTTCTCGGAGGTTCACCGAGCAACTCGTCGGTGTTCTCCTGGGTGATCAGGTAGTCCGGCGTCTTGTGCTCGGATTCGTCGTCCTTGCCGCCGCCGCGAGCACCGGGCGCCATCATGCCGGGCATGCCGCTCGTGCCGCGCAGTCCGGAAGTCGCCCTGGCGGCAGCGGCCGGGTTCATCGCTGTGTTCTGCGTTCCCGGTGTGCCCGGGACGCTGCGGGCCGGTTGCGGCTGGTTCGTTGTGCTGGGCGTCCCGGGTATGCCCGGTGTGCCGGGGCTGTGCGGAGTCGGGGTGCCTGCCGGAACGGTCTTGGTCGGGTCCGTGGTGGAGGCGGGAGTCGTCGAGGTGGGGTCCACGCCCGCGGGCTTGGTAGTGGTGTCGGACGCCGACGTGTCGGAAGACTGTTGATCCTGGGTCGATTCGTCGGTGGACTGCTGCTGCTGTTCCTCGGTGCTCGACTCGTCGGGCTTGCCGTCGCCGTCTTTGTCGCCGGGAATGCCGGAATCGGTGGTAGGACCGTTGCCGGAGTCGTTGGAAGCGGGGCCGCCGCTGTCGTCGCTCTTGTATCCGCCCGGCGGAGGAGCTGGGATGTCCACCGACGCGGTAGGGCCGACCGGAGTGGGCAGCACCGGGATCTTGCCGTCCATCTCGCTGAACGGTTGTACGTAGTACTCGTTCATCGCGACCCGCGCCGACTGCTCGGCCAGGAATCGTTCACTCGACAGGTTCCAGCGTCGCGGGTGGAAGATGCGTTCACCGACCGAGAAATCGACGAGGTCGGGGAGCGCCTTCTTGGTATCGGTGATCGCGGTGGCGGCGTCGCGGACCCGGTAATACAGCTCTTCCAGCGATGTCGTCAGATTCTGCGCGTCGCTGGTGTATTTTGCGATGGCGCTCTTGGACTGCTCCGCTGCGGGGCCGGACCAGGCTTGGGCTATGGAAGTCTGGATGGAACGTGCAAAGGTTTCGACGCCTTGCTCCCACTCGTTGCGAGCTTGCCAGTACGTGTCGGCTTGCGTGAACGCGTCGGTGGGATCGAGCGGCTTGAACGTGTCATTGATCTGGGAGTGTTCCCAACTGTCGGGGTGCTCCCCACCGTTAGGGATGCGCTTGTTCTCGTAGCCGTTCATTTGCTCGGTCCGATCGGCAGCCTTGGCGGCGCAAATTGGACTCCGACGGGGGGTCGGTCCGGAAGAGTGGTGTTCAGTCTGTTGAAGTCTGCGGCAAAGTTGCTGTCAACCTGCATGATTCGGTCCCGGACGATCCGGTGCACTTCTTGGATGTCCTCGACGATGCGATAATGGTCTTCCATGATCTGATAGACGCTGTTGCTGTCTTTAGCACCGCGGGCCTTCTCTCTGAATCTATCGACCAGGGTTTGTGCCGAGACCAAGTTGCCGTCGCCCTCTCCCAAGCCCCAGTGAGGCTGGCGTGACACGAAGTCCATGGACCTTTGGATGGATCGAATGGCGGTTTTGAAGTACTCGCAGTCTCGGTCTATGTAGATGAAGTCCTCCGCCGACATCTGGATTCCTAGCTCGCCCTCCCGCGCCGCGTTCAAGACGTTGGCCATCGGCCTGAGCGGCTGCGTGCTGTCGTCACCCATGTGCTTTCCCTCCCGGTGAGTTCGATCGCAACAGCGTATTTCAAACAGTGGCAGGCAGTGTCGGCACTATTTTCTCTGCCAAGGTCTTTGCCAGCTGGCACGTGTCGAGCTGGCCGGTTTTACGATTCGACGGCGGATTGCTCAGGAAGAACTCGAGGCTTCCGCCCTTCATCTCCACGTTTACCGTGCACACCGCGTCAGGGTGTTCTTCGACCTGCCGTGTCGAAATGGCACGGCGACCGTTGATGGTGTATTCGCGGGTATCGGGAAATTTCTTGTCCCGCACCATGTCTACGGTGATATTCGTTGTCGTGATGGCGGGCGCGTATCCGTCCGGCTGGACCCATCCGCAACCACGCCACTTGATTCCCCCGGATGCGTTGTGGTCTTCGTTGGTCTTATGGCGCAGGTTCTCTGAATCAAGGACGCTTTGTGGGATGTCGGTGCACGGGTTGTAGCCGGTGGGGGCGTCAGAGGCGACGCTTGGCTTTGTGGAGGAAGCTCCTGTCGGCGCTGCACCGTCATCGGACGGACCGCAGCCTGCCAGAACGAGCGCGGCACCGACGGCGAGGACGGTCAGCCGCCGCGAATTCCGCTTTGATGTCATTGCTTCCCTCGCCCACCGGTGTCTTGTTCCTGGCCTCTCCAGGGCCGGACCGGCTCCTCCGCCCCCTGCAGTGAATGTTGACGCTACCGGCGGTATTTCCCCGGTGCAAGCGACCTGACATGCATTACTCGTGAGGGACCTGCCCAGTGCCCCGGCCTCGTATGGGGAGGCCGGGGTTGTAGCAGAGCGGCTTCGTCAGGCCTGCGACAGGTCCAGTTCGCCGCTGGCTATGCGAACAGTGAACGAGTCCCAGTCGCTCGGCCTGAACACGAGAGCCGGGCCAGCGGGGTTCTTTGAGTCACGTACACCCACCGAGCCTTCACGGAGGAACGCGACTTCAACGCAGTCCCTGTCTGCGCTGCTGAAGCTGCTCTTGAACCAGTTGGCACCGGACAGGCTGGGGCTCATTCGGCATACTCCTCGGCGATCGCGCGGATGAGGGATCGGCTGCTCTCCTGGTCGAGGGCCGATCGCAGGATTTCGGCGTGCGCCTGACGGTACTGCCGGACCTCGTCAGGCTTCTCAAGATACAGGTCGCCGGTGAAACCCTGCATGTAAACGACCGGTGGCACCGTGAGATGGGCGACGGGGTGCTCGGGAAAGTCGAGAATCACGAACGAGCCGACGTTCAGCCCCGCGTATGCCTCCGCTGCGAGGGGGACCACCCGTACCGAAATGTGGGGTCGTTCAGCGACTTGCAACAGGTGTCTGAGCTGGCCTTCCATGACCGAGGGTCCGCCGATCGCTCGGCGCAGTGCGGATTCATCGATGACGGCTTCGAAACGTACCGCGGAGTCGCTGTCCAAGCGTGTCTTTCGCTGCCTGAACGCCGCAATCTTTCGTTCGACTTCCGTCCCGGAGATCGCCGCGAATCGGACCCAGATCAGGGCCCGCCGATACTCGTCGGTTTGCAGTAGTCCGGGGAGCAGGGTTGTCTGGAACGAGGCGATGCGTCTGGCCGTCGCCTCCAACTCCACGAAGAGGTTGAAGTCTTCGAGGATGGTGTCGTTGAACGCATGCCACCAGCCGGTGCGCTTGGTCTCCTCGACCAGGTTGAGCAATATGGCGGTGCGTTCGTCGGACGCCCCGTACAGCTTGCACAGACCCTCGACGACCAGCGGATGGAGCCGGACGGGCTGCCCGGTCTCGATCCGCCACAGGGTCTGTTTGCTCACGTCGATCGCGTCGCGGGCGTACTCCGCGCTGATGCCCGCGTTGATCCGCAACGCGCGCAGCTGCCGCCCCAGCATCCGGCGGGGCAGGGTGGAACCTGTTGAACTCACGACGAATCCCTTTCGTAGCCAAACTATCGGCCGGGTACCTAACTGGAACCATGTGGCGGGGGGCCTTGGAACCTGGGCGGTTTCCGCCCGATTCCACCACTGAGAACATTCCCGCCCAGCGATATCCGGTGCTTCACTGAACGCGCCCGGACCCAATCGAAGAAGTGCTGAAACCTTAACCGCGCCAACGGTTCCAGGTCCAGCGACCGGGATATCTCGCGTACCGAACTATGTGAATCGAGGATGGCGAATGAATCATGCGGCATTCGCGGACACTCCCGCGTCCCGCTGCGCGTTTTACCGCCGCACCTGTGGGCTGCCCGCCGGGATACATCCGGAGATCGGCCGCATCGTCGTGAAGGCGGGCGTGGTGGGTGGGATCACGATGCCCGACCGGCTGGGGCAGTGCGTGCGCGACGACATGCTTTTCCGTGGCCAGGCGATCGGCCCTGTCGTCGCGCATATCCGTTCTCGCCGGTGGACTTTCCTGTGCAGGCCGGATCTGCCCGACGACGTGCGGCTGTTCGCCGCGTTGTTCCGGATGGACGTTTCGATCGTGCCGTTCGGCAGCGAAATCGCGCTGCCCTCACCGGCCGACGCGAGCAATGCGTTTCGCCGATGGGTGGTCGCGCCGCGAGATACGTTTCGTCCGTCCGGAGTGGTGATCGTGAATTGCGTGCTGGCCCGCGCGGGTGGGAAAGGTGCGCCGTGAGCGAGGGTCTGCCGACGCGGAGTCAACTGCTGCGGGCCTGCCGGGAGGACGGGCCGCCGCCTGCGCATCCGGTGCTCGTGCAGGCGCGAACGCTGAGTGACCTGCATTTTCGCCGTCTCCGCTCGGAGCGAGGATGCGGCTGCGGTGGCGATGAGCGCCGGGCGCGGCTGATCCGCGAGATCGACCGCTGGGTCGAGGCGCGTTTGCCCGTGGCGCGCGGCGGAGCCTATCTGCACACCGAATCGTTCGGCTCGGTGGTCGATCGCTTGGCGCGGCTGAGCGCGTGTGCCTACGCGGCCATGGCCGGCGACCAGGAGTGGGACCTGTGGTTCGCGTGGGAGCGGCTGGCCGAAGCGGCGGTCGCCTACGAGGATCTGGTCGGCGAGCTGAGCAGTGGGCGGCGCAGGTTGCCGAGCGCTTTCTAGCGCGGGTCAGTTTCGCAACAGGGTGGCGGCGAGGTGATGCCGCAGTGGTTCGCCGACCGCCGCCATCCGGAGGGTGTAGTCGATGGTGTCGCCGGACAGGCGCAGCGACCGGCCGAGGGCGGTCACGAGTTTCGCCGTGCTGCTGCGCCCGATGGTGGTGGAGTCCAATTCCATGCGCAGCGTGCCGTCTTCGACGGCGAGCGAGCCCTCGCAGATTTCGGTGATTCCGGTGGGATGGGCGAGGATCAATTCGACGCGGTCGGGGCGCGGGCAACGCAGATAGCCCGTTTCGGCGTGCAGCGGCCTGCCGTCGTCGGTGGCGCGGGTCTTCTGCCGGTAGGTGAGGAACGGCCGGCCGAGATGGCCGAACCGGATTTCCTCGACATAGCCGAACGGCTGAATGGTCGGGTATTCACCCTGCCCATTACCGCGCCACGTGCCGAGCAGTGGAGCGAGCGGAGCGATATCGGGGTGCAGGGCAATAGCAGGCTGGGGTTCGACCACGGCGAACAGCCTAAACCTGCGCTCGTCCAACCGTTCGGGTACTCCCGATTTTGCTGCAGGCTAAGGTTAGCTTCGCCTTATCACCAATGTGGTGTGGTCGGAAAGGAAACAAGAAGTTGAACGGACGCTGGAATGAGTCGCGCCGTGGCGGTTTGCCTCGGTCGCGGACCCGACGTGGTCTGCTGCGCGCGTCGGCGCTTGGTGTCGCGCTGGTCGTGGCGGCGGGCTGCTCGGACTCGAAGCCGGACGAGGTGCCCGCGCTCGACGGCAACAAATACGTCCAGACCAATCTCGCGGCCAACAACGCGGAGTACAAGGCGCAGTTCGTTTTCCCCGACCTGGTCAACGCCTGGGGGCTGGCCAACCGCCCCAAGGGCGCGGGCGGGCACTTCTGGGTCGGCGCGGGCGGCAAGTCGTTCCAGTTCGTCGGCGACGTGACCAAGTCCCCGGACGACAAGCTGCACAAGCTGTTCCAGGACGACTTGAAAATCGTCACCATTCCCGGGGCGGATGCCGACACCTCGGACAAGAGCGCGGGCAAGACCACCGGCGTGGTGTTCAACCCCGCGCCGATCACCTCCGACCTGTTCGTGGTGCACGACCAGCCGGTGGAGGCCGAAGGCGGGCCGCTGAACGGTTCGGCGCGGTTCATCTTCGCCACCGACTCCGGCAAGATCTCCGCCTGGACCGAGCTGGGCTTCGAGGGCCGGATCGTGCGCCACGACGGGCCCGCCAACCTGGTATTCGACGGGCAGGCGCAGGGAATGCAGTTCTTCGGGATCGCGCTGGCTCCCTCCGGTGACAAGCTGCTGGCGGCCGATTTCGGCGCCGACCCGCAGGTGCGGACGTTCGACAAGAACTGGCAGCTGATCCCGACCACCGGCTTCGCCAACCCGTTCGCCACCGGTGACGCGATCGACCCGGCCGCGCCCGAGAAGGGCAAGAAGGCCAAGCCAGGCGACCCCGCGCCGTTCAACGTCTCGACCATCGGCAACCGGGTCTTCGTCGCCTATGCCACCACTCAGCCGGACGAGAAGGACGCGACCAAGTTCGATGCCGGTGAAGAGGACTCGCTGGACAAGGACGAGGAAGGCGGCAAGCCGGACAAGGGCAAGCTCGCCGAGTTCGACGCGGGCGGCAAGCTGGTGCGCATCATCGACGACGGCAAGCGCCTCAACGCGCCGTGGGCGGTGACGATCGCGCCGGACGGGTTCGGTCCCCTCAGCGGAAAACTGCTGGTCGGCAACTTCGGCGGCGCGGGGCACGTGCTGGCCTACGACGACATCACCGGCAAGTTCGCCGACTACCTGCGCGACGCCGACGGCAAGCCGGTCGCCATCGAAGGACTGTGGGCGCTGATGTTCGGCAACGGCGAGAGCCTCGGTGACGCCGACTCGCTGTACTTCACCGCCGGACCCGACGACGAGAAGGACGGTCTGTTCGGCAAGCTCCGCTTGAAGTAGTCCCGCTGCGAGGCGGCCCGTACCGATTCGGTGCGGTCCGCTCGCGCTTCAGCGGCCTCCGGTCGGCGCGGAGGCTCGCGGTTCGGTGCGCCGTTCGCGGATGGCGGACTCGACTTCCTCGACCGCCGTCCGGATCATCGCTCCGTAGCCGTCGTCGGCGAGGGTGTGCAGACATGTGCGGGCGGCGTCGATCTGGCGCTGCGCGGCATCGAACGAGCCGAGTCTGCGATAGTCGTCGGCGAGATTGAGGTGCAGCGACGGGTAGAACGCGGCCACCCGCAGCGATCCGTCGAAGCTTCGAGCGCGATCGTCGGAGAGGCTGTCGGCGGCGTCCAAGGCCCGGATGTCCCAAGTGAGCGCTTCGGCGGCGTCGTCGTACAGGTCGGCAAGGTAATGAGCGAGGGTGCACCGGTGCAGTGGGTCACCCTGCGGCCCGAGTGAGGCCCATACGGTGAGCAGAGCCTCCCGTGCGTCGTCCGGACGGCCCTCACGGCCGAGGGCTACGGCGTTGGTGATGGTTTCCATGGTGCGGTCGGGTGCTGCATACATTCGGGTCTCCTTCATGGGGGTGATAGATGCCTGTTCGTGTGCGAGTCCGGCCGGGTCGGCTCGGCGGTGGACGGTCGGGGCTGGGCGGGCAGCCGCCGGATGCGGCTGCGGGGCGGTCTGGGCGATCGGAAGTAGCCGTGGGTGGGCGTCGCGATCGCGAGACGAGTAATCGGATCGCGCGCCGCCGGTGGAGGGACGCGGTTGTGCGTGCGCAGTGGTTGCACGGCTGTCGGTCGTCGGACCGGAGGGACGCGGTTGCGCGTGCGCAGTGCCTGCACGGTCGTCGGACCGAAGGGCGGGTCGTGCGTGCGCGGCGGTTGCACGGGTGAGGGGCGCCGGTGTCCGACGACTTATCCGGAGGCGTTCTCGCGGAGGGGCCGGACCGGCATGGCCAGGGTGGTGAGGTCGCCGTCGGTGGCGGAGCGCAGGACCACCGGCTGATCGGCGGCGATGACGTCGAGCATGAGATCGGGACCGAGCGCGGTGTGGACAGCGGGTAGCAGAGTCGCGGGGTCGAAGGACAGCGTGACGGCGGAACCGGTGACCTGCGCGGGCAGGCAGTGCGCCTCTCCGAGCCCTGATACTGCGATCTCGTTCGGATGAATCGCGAATTGCATTGTGCCGTATGAGCTTTCGAGAACATTCAGCATGGAGTGCCGGGCGACGACGACCCTGGTGCGCACCGGTCCCAGTCCCGCCAGTAGGGCGCGGTGGTCGGGGAAAGGGCCGTCGATGACGGGCGAGTGGTGTTGCGCGCCGTCTCCCATCAGAAGCAGTCCGTCGTCGGACGGTGCGACGACGACCTCGTGCATGCCGCGCAGCTGCTCGGTGATCGACTCGAGCCCGCTGGAATCGAGCACCGCGGACCAATCGCCGCCGTGCTGCCGGTTCGCCACGACGGTGCGGGTGGACAGGCGGTAACGATCGGTTGCCGTCAGAGTCACCGTGTTCGCGCTCGCTTCCAGCAGGACGCCTGCCAGCACGGGTACCTCGCGGGTGCGCGCTGCGGCGGTGCGGACCTGGTCGAGCGCCTCGGCCAGCGCCGCCGCATCGACCGCCACGTGCGTGCCGAGCGCCTGTTTGACCACGGCGGCGACGCGCGCGGCCTCTTCCGCTCGATGTGCCAGTTCCGCCACGTGACGGTCGAGCAGGCGGCGCGCCCGCTCGCTGTCACCGGCGAGGATTTCCGCGATGGCATCCAGCGGCAGGTCGATCGCGCGCAGCTGTCGGATGAGCACCGCCCGCTCCCGCTGCGCCTCGGTGTAGTAGCGGTACCCGGTCAGCGGATCGACCCGGGCGGGGACGAGCAGACCGCAGTCGTCGTAGAACCGCAGCGCGCTCGCCGTGAGCCCGCTGGCCCGCGCGAGCACACCGATCGTGATCAACTGTGCCGATTCCAATCCCATCACCCGGTCATCATGGAGCCTCAACCAACTCGAAGGTCAACCTCCCGGCGGGGACAACACCGTCGGCCAGTCCGGGGAGGAGTCGCGGGACCATCAGCGTCGGCTGCTGGGACCCGCGCGGTGCATACCCGTGGACGTGACACCCGGGCGGCAGACGGCTCCGTTCGCTGTTGTCACGCGGGACGCACGCACGAGGGATCTTGTGGTCACGGTGACGGTCGCCGCGCCGGTGGTCTATCGGTCGGCCGCATTGCACGCCAACGGCAACCGCCGCCCGGCTGGCCGTCGCCGCGCTGGTGGTGCTCGCGGTGATCCCGGCGCAGAACTGCCTCGGGCCGAGGGAACCGCCTCGGTGCAGGGGCGTCCATCCTGCGAGGCCAGACCATCGGCGGTCGCGCTCGGTGCTAGTCAGTCGGCCTCGGTGGGGGTGACGCGCCAGCGGCGCGACCAGTCCCAGACCGAGCCGAGTGCGGTGCCGAGTTCGGCGCCAGCGGTGGTCAGCTCATAGGACTTGTCCGGATTCTTCGCGATCAGGCCCGCGGACTGCAGGTGCTGCAGGCGCACCGAAAGCATGCTCGAAGAGCAGTTGCCCATGCGCCGGCGCAACTCGAGGAAGCCGAGGCGGTCGGGTTCCAGTTCCCACAGGATGCGCAGGATCCAGCGTTGGCCGAGCAGGTCCATGGTGGCCAGCAACGGCGCGTTCGCCGGGTCGTCCCGCCCGCGCGGCGGCTTGGGTTCGTTTGCGCTTCTCATTTAGAACCAGCATAGTGGTTCTGAATCAGAAGCATCGGCCCGGTGCCGGGCGGACCGAAAGGGTGACGGTGGACGACAGGATCGGACGGCGAATCGTGCTGATCACGGGCGCCTCCCGCGGGATCGGCGCGGAGACCGCCCGGGTGCTCGCGGCGCGCGGCGACCACGTGGTGATCAACTACCGGGAGAAGGCCAAGCGGGCCGACGCGCTGGCGGAGTCGATCCGGCAGGCGGGCGGCAGCGCGACGACGGCGGGCGCCGACATCGCCGACGCGGATTCGGCTCGTTCCCTGGTCGCCGGGGTCGTCGAAAAGTTCGGCCGTCTGGATGTGCTGGTGCTGAATGCGTCGGGCGGGCTGGAGCGCAATGCCCGCCCCGACTACGCGATGGCGCTCAATCGTGACGCGCAAGAACGGATCGTCCGACTGGCGTTGCCGCACATGCCGTCCGGCTCGCGCATCGTTTTCGTTACCAGCCACCAAGCGCACTTCCACGGCCGCAAGCCCGTCCCCGCCGACTACGAACCCATCGCCGCAAGCAAGCGCGCGGGCGAGGACGCGCTGCGCGCCATGATCCCGGATCTCACCGCCGCGGGCATCGCCTTGCACGTCGTCTCCGGTGACATGATCGACGGCACGATCATCGTCCAGCTGCTCGAGCGCCGAAACCCCGCCGCCGTCGCGGCGCGCCGAGAGCACGGTACTCTGCCCACGGTCACGGAGTTCGCCACCGCGGTGGCCGATGCCACCACCGCCCCCGCCCACCCCGGCCACACGATCTATATCGGCGGCCTGGACTACCTCGACGCGCAGGAGGTCGGTTCCTGAGGTCGACCCGGTCCGCAGCCGCGCTCACCTCGGTCGTAGAACTGGACTCGCCCTGGCGTCGAGCCCGCCGCGTCGATTGAAGTGGTTGCGATAGCGCCGAGCCGACCGGAACGCGCACTTCGATTTTCGCACCGTTCGATGATGTCGGGGGTGTTCCCTCGGTTCGACCGGCCAGGCGAGTTGCGCGACACCCTCGACCTGATGACGCGATTGGCCACGGAGCTGACTCCGAGTCCGCTGATCGACGTGCCGCCGGTGTGGACCCGGATCCGATCCTCGCCACCCATCCGGTCACCCGCGACGTGGATCGTGCGGCGGTCGACGCCTTCGTCTGCGCGCTCGCCGGATATCGGGCAATGGCCTGCCGGAAGCCGGGGCCGCCGCGCTCGCCGCGGTTGCGCACGCATCAGTCGTTGTTTGCCGGAGTCGCCGGAGAGTGGCTGGCGTGTCGGCTGGGTTGGCGATAATCCCAGGAGAGACGACTCTCTCGTCGAAAACCGTGAGGTCACTGAATGTTTGCGGAAGTTTGAGGGACGGCGCGCGACCGGATAAATCGGTCAATGGGCGTGTCGCGGTGGCGGAAGTGACCGAATTCGACGCGGGCCGGGCCACTCTCGGTCACGCTGGGCATATGTGGATGTTCGGGCAGTGCCGGGACACCGGCGAGGCAAGGCATCGAGGACGCGCTCGTGACGCGTCCACCCTGGTCGAGATGGGGGTCCGGAAAATGGAACAGGTGTCCGAGGCCCGGGTGATTCCGGGCAAGGAACTCCTGCTGGCCGCCTTCCGCGGCTTGCCGCACATGGATCATCCGATGCTGGAGGCGGCCGGAGAACTGGCTCAGCTGCACCAGACGCGGGAGCGGACTCCCGCGAGCCGGTGCGACAAACTCGACCGGCGCCGAGCGCAACTCGTGCGCGGCATCGACCGCTGGGTCACCTTGGCGACGCCGATCCCGCCGCCCGCCGCGCCCGAACACACCGAGACCGTCGGCCATATCGTGGACCGACTGGCCGTGCTGGCCGCCCAGGCGTTCGTGGCGCTGGCGCACGCGCCGGAATCGGTCTTCTACGACGCGTGGGTCCGCATCGATGAATTGGCCGACGGCTACCAGGATCTCGTCGACGACCTGCGGGCCGGAGCGAGACGACTACCGGAGGGGCGCTACGACCGCTGGTAGCCTATCGGCCCCGTCCGAACAGCCGGAACGAGCGCCGGCGTCGGCGCGGCAGGGTCGAATACACCATGGTCATGTCGGCGAAGACCTCCGCTTCCCGCTCGCGATCGACGCCGAAATCGGCACGGCCGAGCACATGTTCGATCGAGCGCGGCGAAATCGACGGCAGGATCACGGCCAACGAGGGCGGCACCGGGTTGCCGCGCTCTCGGTCCTTGTCGTGACCCAGGAGCATGTGGCCGACCTCGTGCAGGATGACGTGATCGGCGTTGCGGCCGGTCGCCGCGGCGTCGTAGACGATGATGTCGTCGTGCTTGCGTGCCACCCACAGGCCGCCTCCGCCGCAACCCGTGTCAGCCAACATCGCCTTCGGTACCGGGTGCAGGCTGATCGAGCGTCCGCGGTGGGCGGCCACCGCGGCCAGATAAGCGGTCAGGTTCCACGGGTTCGGGAGGGGCACGGTCCGGGCGGCATCCCCGAAACGAGCTTCCATGCTGGTCATCGGCGCCCACCTTACCTATCGGTCGGCGACTAGTCATCCGCGGAATCCGGGCATACCGTCGAAAGGTGATCGGCCGCCGGCCAACGCGATCGGATCACTCCGCGGCGGGCCCGCTGTCCAGAGGTTGCGCCCGCATGGCCCGGATGGCCAGATAGTTCAAGCCCCACAGCGCGATTCCGATGGCCAGCAGCACGCCGGCGATGGCGTACTGCCCCGGATTGCGGTCGGTGAACGGTGTGACGAGGAAGCCGCAGCTGAGCGCGCCCACGAAGGGCAGCGGCGTCGGCGTCTTGAAGTGCTTGTGCCCCACCGGGTCTCGACGCAGCACCAGCACGGCGACGTTGACCACCGTGAACACCGCGAGCAACAGCAATGCCGTGGTGCCACCGAGTTCGGGCACCTCACCGACGAACAGGATCAACCCGAGTGCGAGCAGCGTGGTGAAGACGATGGCGTTGTAGGGCGTCCTGCGGCGCTCGTGCACGCGGCCGAACGGCCGGGGCAGCACGCCTTGGCGGGCCATGCCGTAGATCAACCTGCTGGCCATCAGCATGTTGATCAGCGCCGAATTGGCGACGGCGAACATGGTGATGTAGGCGAAGATGTGGGTGGGGAAGCTCGGCGCGCCTGCCTCGACCACCTTCAGCAGCGGGGTGTCGCCCGCGCCGAGCTGATCGGCGGGCACGAGCGCGACCGCGCTGATCGACACCAGCACATAGATCAGGCCGGTGATGATCAGCCCGGCGAGCAGCACTTTCGGGAAGATCCGGGTGGGTTCCTTGCATTCCTCGGCCATGTTCACCGAGTCCTCGAAACCGACCATCGCGTAGAACGCGAGCGTGGTGGCCACGATGACGCCGCCCACCGCGTTGCGCTCCCCGGTGTCGAATTCGACGACGCGGGAGAAGTCGCCGTCGCCCACGCCGAGCGCCCAGCAGCCGATCCCGATGACGATCAGCAGTCCGGTCAGCTCCACGCAGGTGAGCACCACGTTGAGCTTCACGCCCTCGCTCACCCCGCGCAGGTTGACCGCCGCCACCACGGCCATGAACAGCAGCGCGATCACCGTCACCGCGGTGCCGCTGCCGAGATCGAGGTCGAAAGCCTCGGCGAAGTTGGCCGCGAACGCCCGCGAGGCGGTGGAAGCGGAGGTGATGCCGGAACTCATCACCGCGAAGGCGACCATGAACGTGAGGAAATGGATGCCGAAAGCCTTATGCGTGTACAAGGCCGCGCCCGCGGCGTGCGGGTACTTGGTGACCAGCTCCAGATAGCTGAACCCGGTGATGAGCGCGACCAGGAACGCCACCAGGAATGGCACCCACACCGCCCCGCCGACTTCGTTGGCCACCTTGCCGGTGAGCGCGTAGATGCCGGTGCCGAGGATGTCGCCGACGACGAACAGCAGGAGCAATCCCGGCCCCATCACCCGTTTGAGTTCGGGCCCGGAATCGGATGTCGGATCGGCAGTGACTTCGGACATGCGTCCTCCCCTCGGCAGTAGGCCGAGGGTACCCATTCCGGCGCGGAATAGTCGGGCACCGCGCGGTATTCGGCTTGATGTTCACCCGGGACGAGCCGGGCCGCTAATCCTCCCGGTCCATCCCGCGCACGGCCTCCACGATCATGGCCGCGGAGTCGCGCGGGCTCAGCGCCATGGCGCGGAGCTGATCGAAGATCACGCCGAAACGCCGGATCTCGGTGTGCCCCTCGATCAGTTCGTCACCCGCCATGCCCTCCACGTAGACCAGTTCCGGATCGGCGGGGTCGGGGAAGTCCAGCAAGGTGAACGAGCCGGCCATGCCGGGGTGCGCGCCCGCGTCGAAGGGCAGTATCTGCAGGATCACGTTCTTCCGTTTGATCTCCTGCAGCAGCCGCTCGAGCTGTCCGCGCATCACCACGGGCCCGCCGACGGTCCGGCGGATGGCCGCCTCGTCCAGGACGACCCACAGTTCGAGCGGGTCCTCCTTGGTCAGGTTGACGGCGCGATCCATCCTCGCCTTCGCCCTGCTCTCCATGACCGACGCCTCCAGCTTGGGCATCGAGGTATCGATCACGGCTGTCGCGTACTCGTAGGTCTGCAAAAGGCCCGGGATGAAGGAGGTCTGGTAGTGCCGGGCGGACAACGCCTCGGACTCGAAGTTGATGTAGGCGGCGTATACCTCCGACACACTGCCCTCGTAGGCGCGCGACATGCCGGGCTTCAGCGCGTCGGACAGCAACTCCAGTGCGTCCTCGCGCTGTTCGTCGCCGATACGGTAGAGGTCGAGCATCGCCATCAGCGTGCGCCGCTGCGGCCGCGCCTGCGCGGTTTCGATCCGGTACAGCGTGGTGACGTTGATGCCGGTCTTCGCGCTGACCTCTTCCTTGCTCAGCTGGGCGTTCTCGCGCATCTCGTGCAGCATCGCCGCCAGCCGCCGCAAACGGACGGTCAGTACGGTGCGCTTGCCTGCCATCAGTCCAACCCCTTCGGTCTGCGCACCTGCTGGAACGTGTTATGACGTTCGCCCTCGAATGCGGCCTGCGTGCAGCGGATCTGTGCCTGGTGTGGGCACAGCAACAGAGACTACCTCCCGTGATCCACGTTATGGTCGGTGTTTTCGCGCGCGGTTGCGGCCGGTGGGCGACATCGCGGGGTGAATCGGACCGACTGCTCGGTTACGCGGGCCTCCGGAGACTCGCCGAACTGCCCGGAGTCGCTTTCCGGGCGGCGGGAACGCCATTTCCCGCGCCCGATGGTCGCCGACCTCTGCCTCCGGTGTCCGACGGGATTCCGGCTCGCGATGGTCGTCGGGAATAGCGCTGGCCGCGGGTCGCGAAGCTATTGCAGATTAATTGCCAATGTATTCATACATATGCCATCGGGGAACTATGTCGAGGTAGATGCCACATTTTGAAGTGTGCCAAGAGTTTGCCACAATTTGGTTTCATCTCGTGTTCCCGACCATCGCCCCGGGTCGCCGATGGATAATGACCGCGTGACGAGGATGGACGACCTCGCGCTGAGAAGCGCCTCCGCGGTAGAGAGCGTCATCGCGGGCACGCCGCAGAGCGTGGGTAGCTTCCGCTTCTGGTTCGAGGATCAACGATGGGAATGGTCGGACGAAGCGGCCGCGATATACGGCTACACCGAGGGAAGCACGCGACCCAGTACGGAACTGTTGCTGGCGCACAAGCATCCCGACGACCGCGCACTGGTCGCCGATTCCATCGCCACCGCCGTGCACACCGGTGAGCCGTTCTGCGGACGCCACCGCGTCATCGACACCGCCGGGCGCGTCCATCACGTCATCGTCGTCGCCGATCGCATGCTCGACGACCAGGGTCTGATAATCGGCACCGCGGGTTATTTCATCGACGTGTCCGGCACGCTGGAGGAGAACCGGCAGGAGATCCTCGACGACACCCTGCCCGAACTGGTGGAATCGCGAGCGGTGATCGAGCAGGCCAAGGGCGTGCTCATGGTCGTCTACGGCATCAACGCCGAACAGGCGTTCCGGGTGCTGCAATGGCGCTCCCAGGAAACCAACATCAAGTTGCGGACGCTGGCGCGCCAGCTGGTCGGCGAGGTCCCCGCGATGGGCGGCGGACCCACGGCCCAACGGGCCCGCTTCGACCACCTGCTGCTGACCATGCACGACGTCCTGGCGACGAAATAAGCGCCGCGCCGGTGACCGAGATCCGATAGGCAGCCGTGCCCGCGGCTCCCGTGACATCAACGCTGCAGCGCCCTGCCGTGTCCTGAACCGGCCGCTTGCCTCCGTGTGCCACGGCTCCGCGCGCCGCGGAGCGAACTCCCCGTTTGCCGCAGCGTCGCCGCCGAATGCGCGCTGCGCCAACGTCATCCAGGGCGCGGGGGTTGCGTGATCTTCGCCCTTCGACCGGTCCCACTACCGATAAGTCGGAGACAATTCATTAGAAGTAACCATAGTGGGAGGGAGTCGTTGTGGTCAGTGAGTACACATCGGCACTCGAGCGGGAAATCCTCGACATGCGCGCGCAACACGAGACGTTGCTGCGGACCGGGCGGCAGTGGTCGTTGCGCGCGATGTTCGGCACACCCGATTGGGACATCGTCGATTACTGCCGCGACTTCCGGCCCAGCCGGTTCGGGGAACAAGCCTGTGCGGAGGTGGAACGCTTCTGCCGCGAGCACGGGATCTGGCTCGAGCCCGCGGGCCCGCACTACAACAGCATGACGCCCTATCTGCATCCCGGCGCCGTCAGCGCCGAACGGATGACGATCATCGGCCTGTACAACGCCATCCTGTTCTGGCTCAACGACACCGTGGGACGGGAGAAGTTCGGGCACCTCGGCGACGAGGAACAGCGACAGGCGCGGGTGGCGATCGACCGGCTGTGCGTGCTGCTGCGCACCCGGTCGGCGCCGCGTGACGCCACCCCGCTGGAAACCTCGACCTCGGCGTTCCTCACGAGGTTGTCCGCCAGCGCGGACGCGGACTGGCTCGACCGATTCGTCGAATCCACCATCGAGCACCTGCGGCCCGCGATCCAGGATCAGAACGCCCGCGCCCGCGGCGGGTTGCTCAGCGTCGCGGAGTACATCGATCTGCGGGCCCAGGTCTCGGGCATGTATCCGGCGATCGCGCTGTGCGAGTTCGGCCGGGACGACTACCTGCCCTGGGAGCGGATCCGGCGGGCCGGGCCTGCCGAGGAGCTGCTGCGGCTACGGGTGCTGACCGTGGAGATCGGCGCGCTGATGAACGACGTGTTCTCCTTCGAGAAGGAGTGCATCGTCGATCTGGCCGATTTCAACCTGATCCCGGCGCTGCTGCTGAACCATCCCGGATGGTCGCTGGCGGACGCCGTGGTTGGCGCCACCGAGATCGTGCGCGCGCGCCTGACCGAGTTCCGGGAACTGTGCGCGGCGGCCACCGAACGATGCGACCGCCTCGCGGCGGAGGACGCCGCCTTGGCGGCCACCGTCGCCACCCACATCACCGATCTGATCGCCTGCGTGCAGGCGACCTGGGTCTGGCAGGTGAAGACCCTGCGGTACAAGGGTGCGTCTATTTTCCGGGAGAACGGGTTGCAGTAGCGCCCCGCCCTCACCATTCCTGGGAATGCTTCCAGGCGGCAGTACTCGACGGTCTCGAACATGTGTGGATACGATGCGTCGGGGGCTATCTCCGGCCTGAATGGTGAGGGGGTTGCGGTGGAACAGATCGAACTCGCCAGGATGGCGAACTTGTGGTGGCGCGCTCTGCAGGCCGTCGCCGGTGGGTCCGCGTCTGTACCGGACCCCGAGATCGTGCTGCTCGGGATGGTGGAGGAACTGGCTTCCGGCGTGGAAGCCGAGCCTTTCGACGCGAGCGTGGGCAGGCGCGTGGGCGCGGCGCTGGCCTCCACCGGATTGGCCGACCCGGCCGTGCCGAGTACGTCCGCCCAGGTCTTGTACGGATTGGCCGAACACGCGGCGTCCCCGGAGGCCGGGCGACGACTGGCGGCGCTGCTCGCCGAGGTCGGTCAGGGCTACGAGGCGCAGACGCGCGCGCACGAGGACGCGCGCCGATCCGATGACGCGCGCTTTCGCGTGGTGTTCGACAACGCGGCGATCGCCATCGCCATCGGGGACACCGACGGGACGTTGCTCGATGTCAACCGGGGTCTGGCCGAGATGATCGGGGTCCCGGTGGAGAGCCTGCGCGGGGTGTCGGTCTACGACTTCGCCCACCCCAACGACCGCGAGGCGATTCGCACGCTGGTGTACGAGAAGCTGGTCCCGGCCGGCGCGGGCACGGTGAAACTGGAGCAGCGCATCCGGCGCGCCGACGACAGCTACGGGTGGGCGTCGTTCGCCATCACCTTCGTCAAGGGCACGGACGGGCAGAGCGATTACCTGCTCGCGGTCGGTGAGGACGTCACCGAGCAGCACCGGATGCGCGAGGAACTGCATCGGCAGGCCCGGCACGATCCGCTCACCGGCCTGCCGAACCGTCGCCACCTCATCGAACGCATCGACGCGATGATCGCCGACGCGCGCAACGGGGATCGAGCGGGATTGTGTTTCGTCGACATCGACCGCTTCAAACACATCAACGATCGCTACGGCCACGGCACCGGTGACCAGATCTTGACCGCGGTCGCCGAACGCCTGCAGGACAGCGTGCGCGGAACCGGCTGTCTGGTCGCCCGCATCGGCGGGGACGAGTTCGTCGCGCTGATCCCGCCGCCGGCCAGCGATCACCGGGTGGCCACCGTGGCGAACAGCCTGCTGGAGGCGCTGGTAGATCCGATCACGGCTGGTGACCGGCGACTACGCATGTCGATCAGTATCGGCGCGGTGGTCACCGCGGTCGCGGGCGCGGATGCCGAGTCGCTGCTCGACGCGGCCGACACCGGCCTCTACCGGGCGAAGGCCGACGGCAAGGGCCGGTGGGTGTTGCACATTCTGGACACCGACACCTCCCTCGGCCCGCAACCGGTGTTGTGAACGGCGGTGCGATCCTTTGCGCACAGGGGCGGCCGAGTGGTGTCCGAGCGTTCGCATTCGAGTGGAAGCGGCCGCGGCGCGGGAGTTCAGGAGGCCGATGGTTGCTCAGCGGGCCAGCAACCTGTGCAGGAACGCGGGTGGGACCATCGGCCGTTCCTCGTCCCAGTGGCCTTCGCGCAGGTCGTAGCTCAGACTGTGCAGCAGTGAGATGATCCACGGTCCCTCGTCGAGCAGCGGCCGGATGAGACCGGCGTCGGCGTACCGGAGAACGACCGGGACCAGTTCGTCCTTCGCCGCCTCGGTCTTGCCCGACGCCGCGAGGCACGACGCGAGCAGCAGCGATGCCTGTGCCGCGGCGCGCGGGCGTCGATCGGCGTCGATGGAGTCCCGCAGCTGACCGGCGCGCGCGGCAGCGGCGGCGGCTCTCTTGGCGGCTCCCGAACGCAGCAGCATGCGGATCGCGGAATCCTCGCGCATCTCCGCGGCCATCGTGGCGATACCGCCTTCCCCGGCCGGCGGTTCGGTGACGTAGGTGGCCGTCAGGCCGAGCCGCACCTGCTCGTTGGCCACGCGGGTGGCCAGGCGCGGCAATTTCAGGGCCCGCGCCACCTCGGCGCCTTCGTCCAGCCGTCGCGCGGCGGCGGCCAGGTCACCGCGCAGGGCTTTGATCCGCGCGCCGGTGGCGTAGTTGGCCATCAGCAAGTCCACCGGACCGCCCTCGGTGCCGAGCCTGCCCGCCTCGTCGAGCAGGCGCTCGGCCGCGGCGAGCTGGTCGCGTTCGTACAGCAGTTCGCCGAGCAGCGCGCCGGCCAGCCGGGCGGCATAAGACCGCGGGCCCGAGGAACTGGTGGATATCTCGACGGCGGTGCGGAAGCTGTGTTCGGCCGTGGCGATGTCGAGCTGTTCCCTGGCCGCGATGCCGACCAGGCAGTGGCTGTACATCAAGGTGAACGTGCTGCGGTTCTTCCGGTAGAAGGGGGTGGCCCAGTCGTTCCACTCCCGCGCTCCCTCGTAGTCGAACTTGCTGATCGCGGAGAACGCGGCGAGGTTGGCGGCCGCGCACAGCGCCCACGGTCCCAACGTGTCGGCCCGGCCCAGGCATTTGCCGACCACGGCGTCCAAGCCTTCCGGATGGTCGCCGAACGCGCGTTCCACGCTCTCGATGAGGTCGGCCTCGAGCGTGAGATCGGGATCGGCGGCCGGATCGTTGTCCAGCGACGCCCGCACCAGCCGTAACGCGGCATGCAATTCGGTGGGCCGCCGCAGCAGCACGTGCGTCCAGGCGACGCCGACCTGGAGCATGGGACGGGTCGCGGCGATGGCGGGCGGGAGTTTGGCCAGCAGTCCCAGGAACGTGGCGAGCTGCCCGTCCTGCACCAGAGCGCGGGATTTCCCCTCGAGGAGATCGACGGCCATGTCGCCGTCGTCCGCGGCCAGCGCGTGGTCGATGGCCTCGCTGAGCATCCCGTGGTCGCCGAACCACGTGGCCGCCTTGCAGTGCAGTTCGCGAACGCGCTCGGGATTGTCGCGCTCGAGTCGCTGACGCAGGAACTCCGCGAAGAGATGGTGGTAGCGGAACCATTCGCCGCTGTCGTCGACGCGGCGCAGGAACAGGTTGCGGCGTTCGAGGTTCTCCAGCAGAGACTGCCCGTGCGGCATCCCGGTCAGCGCCGTGGCGAGACTGCCGGAGATCCGGTCGGGAAGGGAAGTGGCGAGCAACACCTCGCGCAGTTCGGGCTCGACGGTGTCGAGCACGTTCTCGGCCAGGTACTCCGCGATGGCGTGATGGCGCCCGGACAGGTGAGCGATGAGCGAGGCCGGATCGGGGTGCTCGCGCAACGACAGGGAGGCCAGCTGCAACGCCGCCGCCCAGCCCTCGGTGTAGTCGCGCAACTCGGCGCTCTCGGTGTCGGCCAGGGTGAGGCCGGTCTGCTCGGTGAGGAAGGCCTGTGCCTCCTCGGTGTCGAAACGCAATGCGGCGGCGTCGATTTCGACGAGCTGGTGCCGAACGCGCAGGGTGCCGAGCGGAAGGCCCTCCAGCGACCGGCTGGTCAGGATGATCTGCAGGTGCCGCGGACCCTGGTCGATCAGGTAGAGCAGGGCGTCGACGGCGGCGGGATCGGTGATCCGGTCCCAGTCGTCGATCACCAGGGCGAATCGTTGCTCGCCTTCATCGATGGCGTTGATCAGCGTGGTGAGCACGTAGCGCGCGGCGGCGGTGTCGCCCTCTTCCAGGACCGGGGCCAGGCCGGGCGCCAGCGTGGGGCTCACACGGTTGAACGCCTCGGTCAGGTGGGTCAGCAACCAGACCACGTTGTTGTCGTCGCGATCGACGTTCAACCAGGCCACCGCCACGTTCTCGGTGTCGGCGAGGCGCTTGGCCCATTGGGCCGCCAGTGTGCTCTTGCCGAACCCGGCCGGTGCGTGGATGACGGCCAGGCGGGGTCGCGGCTCGGTCTGCAACGCGTTGATCAGGCGCTCGCGCTGGACCAGCGGGCGGGTGGACATCGCAGGGCGGAACTTCGTCTCGGGAGTCGGCGGCGTCTTCGGGTGGGGAGTGGGAAAACGCGCGGTGGCGGTCATCGGCCGGGTGCTGAGGTCCTCGGGCGCCGGCTGCGCGCCCGCGGGAAGGGTCATGTGCTCGACCGGCATGTCGTTGCCGCGCTGGAACTCGCGCAGCATCTCGCCGAACGCGGCGGCCGAGGGCGGCCGATCCGCGGGATTATGCGCCATGCTGGCCTCGATGGCGGCCGCGACCTCGTCGGGGATGCCGTCGAGCCGCAGGTCCGGCAGCGGGTCGGCGGAGATGCGCAGGAACTGCGCGACGATCTGCTCGCCGGAACGCCGCTCGTAGGCGGCGTGACCGGTGATCATGGCGAACAGCGTCGCGCCGAGCCCGTAGACGTCCGAGGCGACCGAGGGAACGCCGGAGCGCAGCACCTCCGGCGCGGTGAACGCGGGTGAGCCGGTCACCACTCCCGTGGTGGTCTCGAAACCGCCTTCGACCCGGGCGATCCCGAAATCGGTCAGTTGCGGCTCGCCGTAGTCGGTGAGCAGCACATTTCCCGGCTTGATGTCGCGGTGCAGGATGCCGGCCCGGTGCGCGGTCTCCAGAGCGCCCGCCAGCTTGACGGTGATCGCGATCGCCTCGGGCAACGGCAGGAAGCCTTCCCGGCGGATGCGGTTCTCCAGCGAACCGCGCGAGTGATACGGCATCACCAGGTAGGGGCGTCCGCTGCGGGTGGTGCCCACTTGCAGGATCGGCACGATGTTCGGATGCCCGGACAGGGCGCCCATGGCCTGCTGCTCGCGCAGGAAACGTTCGACGTTCTCCGGCTCCAGTTCGGGGCGTGCGGTGAGGACCTTGACCGCGACGCTGCGGTTCAACGCCCGTTGCCTGCAGCGGTAGACCACACCGAACCCGCCCTTGCCGATCACTTCGGGATCGTCGAGACCCGCGCCCTCCAGTTCCCGCTCGATACCTGGAGGCCGATCGTGCTGTGTGGCGAACGGGTCCGATCCTGCCATGGCCCTGCTCTGTGTCGGATGTCTGTGGTCCTGCGGTTGGATACCCAGTTTATGCCCAGCGAACCGCACCCTTGGTTATTACGCCTGATATAGACAATGAGGTGGGGAGGGTATTGTCGCCGGGCCCCCGCCTGTCGATCCGGTCTGGTCGCCGCGATTCGGCAATCTCATTTCCAGCGCGGTGAAAAGAGCTGGGGCGCAGAGATTTCGCCGTGGAATCGGCCTATGGCGAACTTTATGAGCGGGGGTGTTCGAGTGGCTATGACGTATGTCAGAATCCGCGCATGACCATCGACGTCTGGGCGCAGCATCCGACCCGGCGGTTCCTCGCCGACGACATGTTCGCCTCGCTGCGGCGGTGGACCGGAGCCGTGATACCCACCGACGAGATCCCGCTGTCGTTCACCCTCGATGCGATGGACGCCGCGGGCGTCGAACGAGCGTTCATCTCGGCGTGGCACGGGCCGGAAGGCGTGCTCATCTCCAACGACGAGGTCGCGGCCTGGGCGGCCGAGGCGCCGGAGCGCCTGCTTCCGGTCGCGTCGGTGGACCTGCGCAGGCCGATGGACGCGGTCCGGGAACTGCGCCGCCGCGTCGACCAGGGCTTCAAGGGGCTGCGGGTGCTCCCGTGGCTGTGGGAGGCGCCGCCGACCGATCGGCGCTTCTATCCGTTGTTCGCGGCGTGCGTCGATTCGGGAATCCCGTTCTGCACGCAAGTCGGGCACACGGGGCCGTTGCGGCCGTCGGAAACCGGGCGTCCCATCCCGTACATCGATCAGGTCGCGCTCGACTTCCCCGAGTTGACGATCGTCTGCGGGCACATCGGTTATCCGTGGACCGAGGAGATGATCGCGGTCGCGCGCAAGCACGAGAACGTCGTCATCGATACCTCGGCGTACACGACCAAACGACTTCCGCCGGAATTGGTCTCATACCTGAAGTCCGGAAGTGGCCGCCGCAAGGTGCTGTTCGGCACGAATTATCCGATGATCTTCCCGCAGCACGCGCTCGACGGCCTCGCCGCTCTCGGCTTGGACGACGAGACGCGCGAGCTGTATCTGGACGGCAATGCCCGAAGGGTTTTCGGACTGGCCGGTTGACCGACTTACGCGGCGGCGTGTCGGCGGCGCGTTTGCGCGACGATGGGCGGTTCGGGCCATAGGATTCCCCGGCGCGCATCGTGAGGAGGTCGAATGCTCTGGGTTGTACAGGTGTTCGCCGTCGCGGCCGCCTTGCTCCATGTCGGCATCTTCGTCATGGAGTCCGTGCGGTTCGGCGACCCCAAGGTGTACCAGGGGGTCTTCCGGGTTTCCGGAGCCGAGCTGGCAGCGGCGCGGCCGTGGGCGTTCAATCAGGGTTTCTACAACTTGTTTCTCGCGGTGACGACGCTGGTCGGCGTGGCGATCCTGCGAACGGTGCCGGAGGCGGGGTGGGCTCTGGTGCTCGCCGGTTGCGGGTCGATGCTGGCCGCTGCGGTGGTGCTGGTGGCACACGACCGCCGCTTCGCCAGGGGTGCGGTGGTGCAGGGCGCGCTGCCCGCGCTGACCTTGCTCGCCGCCGTGACCCAGCTGTAACCCGTCCGCGTAGCCGACGGGCGGCCGAGCGCCGGTGGGGCGGTGCGAAATCGGTGTGACTGCGCGATTGCTTCGGCGAGGGTTTCGACGCCGCGCGATCAATCGGCAGCGCATTCTCGGCTACCGAAAGTTCGAAGCGGTGGGCGAATTCGCACGCGCGAGCCGGTGAACGGCCGTACGGATGGCGGGCAGCCGGTAGCGCTCGTCATCGCCGATCGGTGCCGGGCGTGCACGGTCGATGCGCCGAAAAAGGTTGCGACCGGTCTGCTCTGAGTGTCCGCGCGTCGTCAGCAGCCCTTGACCGCAGAAATGCGGACGCAATCTTGCGTTCTTGCATCTGTACGTGCATGATCCAGCTAGCCTAGTTGTGACAACCCATCCGATGGCCGGGATAACCGAATCGAGAGCCAATTATGTTGGTAGAAACAGCGTTGGGGTCGGGTCAACTCGGAGTGTGGCGGTGAGCGCGCCGACGGTCGGCGCCTTACCGACCGCGCCGCAATTGTTGTGTGCTTTCCAGGGACGGCGTTTCCAGGACCGGGAACTGCTGCGGTCCGCGCACGCACTCGCCGAGCTGCACCAGCGCCGCGCGCAGGTGGTGGACGCCGCACTCGTCGCCGAGATCGACTGCCGGCGCCGCGAACTGGTAGACGAGATCAACGACTGGGTCGCGCAGGAGATCCCGCAGCATCGCAACGGGGCTTCGTTGCACACCGAAAGCCTGGGCGCCGTGGTCGACCGGATGGCACGTAGCTGGGTGGACGCCAATCAGGTCATCCACTCCGAGGGCGGGCGCAGCGACAACACCCATAAACACTGGTACCAACTGGCCGAACTCGTTGACGGGTACACTGACCTGGTAACCGACGTGGCCGGTGGCCGCCGCCGTTTGCCCGAACAGTGAGTTCGTCGCGACGGTGGTCTCGTCCGCGGTAGTGACACTGCCCCGCAGCGTCACTCGTCCGAATGGCGACGTCCCGGCGCCGAGTCTCGCGACCAGTGGCTCCAGCCGGGCGCTCTTGTCGCCGGCACAGTGACGGCGGGCGCAACGGGGCGCCCCGCCCGGCGTGCCGCGTGGTCGACTGGCGCGGCACGCCCGTGACGGATTCACCTGCGTGGCAACTGTTCAGCGACTGTTACTCGACCGCCGATGCGCGCTGCCCTGCGGGCGCGGCGTCTGCGCAGATAGCGCCGGATCCGGCTGGCGCAGAAGTACACCAGCGCCAGGCCGAGGACGAGCAGCACCGCCGCGATCACCGCCGCCGCCAGCGGGTGGAACACGGCCAGGGTGACCACGCCCGCGACGGTCACGTCCTCGGCGGTGCTGACCACGATATTGCTGGCGGGCTCGGGGGAGGTGTTGACCGCCATGCGGGTTCCCGCCTTCACCAAGTGGCTCACCAGCGCGGCCGTACCGCCGACCGCGCCCGCGGCGAGTTGCGGCAGCGAACCGTCCTGTCCCGCCAGCAGAGCCGCGACCACGGCGCCCGCGATCGGCCGCACCACGGTGTGCACCGCGTCCCAGAACGAGTCGAGATACGGGATCTTGTCCGCCACGGCCTCGATCAGGAACAACGCCGCCGCCGCGATCAGGACATCGGTGCGCTGCAACCCTTCCGGCACCGAATCGGTGAATCCGAACCGGCCGAGGAGGCCGAGCAGCAGCACCACCGCGTAGGCGTTCACGCCGCTGGCCCAGCCTGCGGTGAAGATGAGAGGGAGTGCGGACACGAGCCCATGGTATGGCGACGGGGTGACAGTCTGCCCTGCGCTGCACCGAGTCCGCCCGGGGGCAGGCGAGCCCCCGCGGCCCCACTTCGACCAGGTCTCGGCGACCCGGTCAACCGGACCGCGGTCCGGCACTGTTCCCGCTGGCCCTCGGCATCGGCGTGGTCGGCCGATTACGCTGTTCGCTATGTCTGTCCGCACTCGCAAGCCCCTCGTCCCGGGCACGCTGTCGCCCACCCGTGAAGTCCCGCGCGCCATCGAGCGCCCGGAATACGCGTGGAAGAAGACCGCCGACGAGGGGCGCGAGCCCTGGGTGCAGACCGCGGAGACGATCGAGAAGATGCGCATCGCGGGCAAGATCGCCGCGCAGGCGCTGGAAGAGGCGGGCAAGGCGGTCGCGCCGGGCGTCACCACCGACGAGCTGGACCGCATCGCGCACGAGTACATGTGCGACCACGGCGCCTACCCGTCCACCCTCGGTTACAAAGGGTTCCCGAAGTCGTGCTGCACCTCGCTGAACGAGGTCATCTGCCACGGCATCCCGGACTCGACTGTGATCGAGGACGGCGACATCGTCAACATCGACGTCACCGCCTACATCAACGGCGTGCACGGCGACACCAACAAGACCTTCCTCGCCGGTGACGTCGACGAGGAGGTGCGCCTGCTGGTCGAGCGGACCGAGGAGGCCACCATGCGGGCGATCAAAGCGGTGCGTCCCGGCCGGGCGCTGAACGTGATCGGCCGCGTCATCGAGTCCTACGCCAACCGTTTCGGCTACGGCGTGGTGCGCGACTTCACCGGCCACGGTGTCGGCCCGACCTTCCACAGCGGGCTGGTGGTGCTGCACTACGACCAGCCCGCGGTGGAGACGATCATCGAACCCGGCATGACGTTCACCATCGAGCCGATGATCAACCTCGGCGGCATCGACTACGAGATCTGGGACGACGGCTGGACCGTGGTCACCAAGGACCGCAAGTGGACCGCCCAGTTCGAGCACACCTTGGTCGTCACCGAGTCCGGGGCCGAGATCCTGACCCTCCCGTGACCGGCGCTGCGGCCGGGCTCCGGAAGACCGGCCTGCGATGAAGGGCGCGTTGCTGGTCGCCGGCACGACTTCGGACGCGGGGAAGAGCGTCGTCGTGGCCGGGATCTGCCGGATGCTGGCGCGGCGCGGCGTGCGCGTCGCGCCGTTCAAGGCGCAGAACATGTCGAACAACTCCGTGGTCACCCTCGACGGCGGGGAGATCGGGCGGGCCCAGGCGCTGCAGGCCCAGGCCTGCGGGCTGGAGCCGAGCGTGCGGTTCAATCCCGTCCTGCTCAAACCGGGCAGCGACCGCCGCTCCCAGCTGGTGGTGCGGGGCCGGGCGATCGGCACGGTCGGCGCCGAGGACTATTTCCGGCATCGGCGCCGGTTGCGCGAGGTGGTGGCCGCCGAGCTGGCCGCGCTGCGCGCCGAGTTCGACGTGGTCGTCTGCGAGGGCGCCGGTTCACCCGCCGAGATCAACCTGCGCGCGACGGATCTGGCGAACATGGGTCTCGCGCGCGCCGCCGCGCTGCCGGTGCTGCTGGTCGGGGACATCGATCGCGGCGGCGTGCTCGCCCATCTGTTCGGCACCGTGGCCATCCTGGAACCCGAAGACCAGCGATTGATCTCGGGTTTCGTCGTCAACAAGTTCCGCGGCTCGGTGCAGCTGCTGCGGCCGGGGCTGGAGCGTCTCACCGAACTCACCGGCCGTCCCACCCTGGGCGTGCTGCCCTACGTAGATGACCTCTGGATCGATGCGGAGGACTCGCTGGGCACCGTCGCCGACGCGCCGGTGGGCCGCCCCCGGCCGCCGGTGGGCGACGAATGGCTGACAGTCGCCGCGATCCGGCTGCCGCGCATCTCCAATTCCACCGACGTCGAGGCGCTGGCCTGCGAACCCGGCGTCGCGGTGCGCTGGGTGAGCGAGCCGTCCCGGCTGGCGGACGCCGATCTGGTGGTGCTGCCCGGCAGCAAGGCGACGGTGTCGGATCTGGGGTGGCTGCGGCGTACCGGCATCGCCGACGCGCTGGTGGCGCGGGCCGCCGCCGGCGATCCCATCCTGGGCGTGTGCGGCGGATATCAGATGCTCGGCGCTCGTATCGTCGACCGGGTCGAGTCCGGCGCGGGCGAGGTGGAAGGGCTCGGGCTGCTGGACTTGACCGTCGAATTCGCCGACCCGAAAGTGTTGCGCCGCAGCGCGGGGCACGCCGCGGGCGTCGCCGTGCGCGGCTACGAGATCCATCACGGCCGCGTCACGCACCGTGGCGACCCGGCGTGGCTCACCGTCGACGGCGAGCCGGAGGGCAGCGTCCGAGGCGCGGTGTGGGGCACGCACCTGCACGGGCTGCTGGAATCCGACGAATTCCGCCGCAGGTGGCTGCGCACTGTCGCCGCGGCGGCGCGGCGGTCGGGTTTCGCTGTGGCCGAGGATGTCTCGGTCGCTGCGGTGCGCGCCGCGCAACTCGATCTGCTGGCCGATCTGACCGAAGCCCATCTCGACCTCGCCGCGCTCGAGCGCCTGCTGGCCGAGGGCGCGCCCGCCGGTCTGCCGATCCTGGCCACCGACGTGCTCGCCCCGAGCGACCGTATCGGTTGACGGGAGCCACCCCGCGCCTTACCTTGCAGTAAGGAATTCGGCTCCAGGTAAGGCTGGGTCGAGCGAGTGCGGTCGGGTGCGAGGATGATGGCGGCGGAGAAGAGACCCAACAGCCGAGGGGGCAATGTGGTGTCGGCGACGGTGACCAGCAAGGGGCAGATCACCATCCCGATCGACGTGCGAGTGGCGATGGGACTGCGCACCGGCGTGCGGGTCGCCTTCGTTCCCACGCCCACCGGCACCTACGAACTGGTGCCCGAAACGCGCACGATCAAGTCGCTGAAGGGCATCGTCGGCTGGTCCGGCTCGCCGATCGGCCTCGCGGAGATGAACGAGGCCATCGCGGGCAACGTGGTGGAAGGGAAGGCGCGATGATCGGCCTTGACGCGAATGTGCTGATCCGCTATCTCACCCAGGACGACCCGGAGCAGTCCGCCCGCGCCAATCAGGTGATCGACGGGCTCAGCGAGAGCAAACCCGGCTACGTCACCATGATCGTGCTCGCCGAGATCCACTGGGTGCTGCGCCGCGGCTACAAGCAAGACCCCGAAGCCGTCACCGACGTGCTGCTCGGCCTGCTGGACTCCAGTGAGATCGTGGTCGAGCGCGCCGACACCGTGCGCCAGGCGCTGCGCCGGGCCGCCGACGGCGCGGACTTCGCCGACGCGCTGATTCAGCAACTCGGCCAGGAGGCCGGGTGTGAGCTGACCGTCACCTTCGATCACAACGCGGGTGAGCGGGCCGGGATGCGCCTGCTCGCCTGAATCCGCCCCCGACCCGCCGCCACCGCCCCGCGAGCCGTGTAGCGTGAATCGGCATGGAATCTCGGCAGATCACGGTGGGTGACCGGGCGTGGACCGTGCGGATCGACGGACCGGAATCCCGGCACAGCGTGCTGCTGCTGCCCGACGCGGGCGAGCCGGCGGACGTCTTCGACCAGGTGTGCGCCCGCCTGCACACCTCGGATCTGCGCACCTTCGCGGTGGAATCGATCGAGGGCCTCGACTCGACCGGGGTGACCGCGATCCTCGACGCGCTGAAACTGCCCTGGGTGAACGTGGCCGGATGCGGCGCGGGCGCGGTGCTGGCCTGGCAGGCGTGCGCACGCGGCTTCGGCCGCTTCCAGAGCCTGGTCGTGGCCGATCGCGGCCACCCGGCGACGCCCGGCGCCGACGGAACGGTCGCGGACGCGGCCACCGGCCCGGTCGAGGTGCCCACCACGCTTCTGGTGACCAAGAATCTGCCGCGCTCGGTGGCCGACACCTCCGGGCGGTTCGTCTACGGCGAATTCAGGGTGGTCGAGGTCGACGTCACCAACGTGGCCGCCGAAGCCGACCACGAGCTGGCCACCGAGATCGTGCTACGCACCAGCCTTTGGTGACGTCGCGGCCTGGTAGCCCGCGAGCCAGTCGAGCCAGCTGTCGAGCTCGCCGAACGCCTGGGCCAGCGCTTCGGGGCCGGACAGGAACACGTCGTGCTTGGCTCCGTCGATCGGCACCATGTTGGTGCGATCGCCCAGGCAGCCCGACCAGCGCTGGATCTGCTTGACGTCGAGCACCGCGTCGGCCACGTCGACGGCGGGACCGTACCGCCTGGCGAACTTGGTCATCCGGGAGCGCAGGATCAGCGAGGGCACCCCGATGTCGAGGCCCTGGTGCAGCCGCGCGTGGCCGTTGCGGATCGCGCGCAGCCAGCCGAACCGGACGGGGAAGCCGTGCAACGGCTTCCAGTCCAGGTTGTAATCCCACGTGCCCGACACCGACCGGTGCAGGCTGTCGCCGTAGGTGCTGACCTTGCCGCCGGGCAGTTGCACCATCCTCCGGAACCGGCCGAGCGCTTTGATGATCGGCGTTCCGACGGTCCGGTAGTAGGAGGGGCCCTGCAGGTCGAACCACGGGCTGTTGAGCACCACGCCGGTGATGCCCGCGGCGGCCGTCCCCCGGGAGCGGTTGAGCCGGTCCAGCCACAGCGGCACGACCAGGCCGCCGGTGGAGTGGGCGGTGAGCACGACAGGAGCGCCGGTCTCCGCGCGGACGATCCGCAGCGACTCCTCGAGCTCCCGGTCGTAGAAAGCGAGATCGGTCACATAGTGCGGGGTGTGTCCTTCGCGCAGCGAGCGACCGCATTTGCGCAGGTCGAGAGCGTAGAACTGGAACCCGCGGGCGGCGAAGTGCTCGGCGAGGTGCTCCTGGAAGAAGTAATCGGTGAAACCGTGGACGTAGAGCACTGCACCGGCGGTCTGCTCGACGGCGCCGGAGGGCACGTAGCGCACCAGCGTGGCGACCACCTCGCCCTCGCCGTCGGGATCGGGGCCAAGCGGCAGCGTGCGCTGCTGATAGTGCGGACCCAGCACGTCGGGGCGCCAGCCTTCGCCATCCGGCGAGGTGCCGACCGGCTCGGCAAGCGACTGTTCGTTCGTCACGCGACCAATCTATTGGACGGTGTCAAACGCTGGCAGACGGCAGCCGCCGGCACGACCGGCGAAGTGACGATCGTCTCTGTCGCATTCCGCACAATCAGCAGGTTCGTTGCGGGATGGGGGCGTGGTGAGGTGCACAATTGGGCATAGGTGAACGACGGGTAACCTAACTCCCGCCATGCCGTTCGGGGCCGGCGAACGCCGGAACCGAGCCACAACTACACCGTGCCCAGGCTGGTCCACCCGCCCGGTGGGCCCGCGCAGACAAGGAAGTCGATCTACCCGTGCCGAACGCTGCCATGACTGAAAAGACCGATGTAGTACTCATCGGTGCCGGGATCATGAGTGCCACTCTCGGCGCGCTGCTGCGGCAGCTGCAGCCGGACTGGTCGATCTCCCTGTTCGAGCGGCTCGACGCCGCCGCGGCGGAGAGCAGCGATCCGTGGAACAACGCGGGCACCGGACACTCCGCGCTGTGCGAGCTGAACTACAGCCCGCAGGCGCCCGACGGCTCGGTGGACATCACCAAGGCCGTCGACATCAACGAGCGTTTCCAGGTCTCCCGGCAATTCTGGTCCTACGGCGTGGAGAACGGCATCCTGCGCGATCCGTCCGCGTTCATCAACCCCATCCCGCACGTCAGCTTCGTGCACGGCGCCGACAACGTGGAGTACCTGCGCAAGCGGTACGAGGCGCTGGCGCCGCACCCGCTGTTCGAGGGCATGGAGTACATCGACAGCCCCGACGAGTTCTCCCGCCGCCTGCCGCTGATGGCGCGCGGCCGCGACTTCTCCGACCCGATCGCGCTGAACTGGACCGACGGCGGCACCGACATCGACTTCGGCTCGCTCACCCAGGAACTGCTCGCCTACCTCGGCGCGTCCGGGGCCGACCTGGCCTTCGGGCACGAGGTGCGCGATCTGGCCAAGCAGTCCGACGGATCCTGGGTGGTCACGGTCCGCAACCTGCGCACCCGGGAGACCCGCAAGCTGATCAGCAGGTTCGTCTTCGTCGGCGCGGGCGGCGGCGCGCTGCCGCTGCTGCAGAAGGCGGGCATCAAGGAGGCGAAGGGCTTCGGCGGCTTCCCGGTGAGCGGTCAGTTCTTCCGCTGCGTCAACCCGGCGCTGATCGACCAGCACGAGGCCAAGGTGTACGGCAAGGCCGCGGTCGGCGCTCCGCCGATGTCGGTGCCGCACTTGGACACTCGCGTCATCAAGGGCAAGCCCGGCCTGCTGTTCGGCCCGTACGCGGGCTGGACGCCGAAGTTCCTCAAGGACGGCAAGAACACCGACCTGTTCAAGTCGGTGCGGCCGAACAACATCTTCTCGCTGCTCGGCGTCGGCGTCACCGAGCTCGGCCTGACCAAGTACCTGGTCAGCGAGCTGCTGAAGTCGCAGGCGGGCAAGGTGGTCACGCTGTCGGAGTTCATCCCGCGCGCCGAGGCAAGGGACTGGGAGCTGATCACCGCGGGCCAGCGCGTGCAGGTGATCCGCCGCAAGGGCGTCGGCGGCGTGCTCGAGTTCGGCACCGCCGTGATCGCCGCGCAGGACGGCACGATCGCCGGTCTTCTCGGCGCTTCCCCGGGCGCCTCCACCTGCGTCACCGCCATGCTGGACGTGCTGCAGCGGTGCTTCCCGCAGGAGTACGCCGCGTGGACGCCGAAGCTGAAGGAGATGGTGCCCTCGCTGGGCGTGAAGCTCTCCGACGACCCGGCGTTGTTCCACGAAGTGTGGGAGTGGACCTCCAAGGCGCTCAACCTCGTCGACGGCGGCGACAACACGCCGAGACGTGCAGGGGTCGCGGCGAACGCCTAGGTTGTGATAGCAAGGCGCGATGATGTCAACGGTTGCTCTCAAACGCTCCTGGGCGCAGGATCTCGATACCGCGACGCTCTACCAGCTGTTGAAACTTCGCGTCGAAGTCTTCGTCGTCGAACAGAAGTGCGCGTACCCCGAACTGGACGGGAAGGACCTGCTCCCCGAGACCAGGCACTTCTGGCTCGATGACGAGGGCGAGGTCATCGCCACGCTGCGGTTGTGCGAGGAGCACCACGACGGTGTGAAGAGTTTCCGCATCGGCAGGCTGTGCACCGCGGCGCCCGCCCGCGGGCACGGATACACCACGCGACTGCTGCAGGCGGCGCTGGCCGAGGTCGGCTCCGCGACGGTGCGCCTGAGCGCCCAGAGCTACCTGATCGACCTGTACACCAAGCACGGCTTCAAGGTCGACGGTCCGGAGTTCGAGGAAGACGGGATCCCCCACGTGCCCATGCGCAGGGGAGGCGAGTAGCCCCTCCTGCCCGCCAATCGCACCCGCTCCGGGAGTCTCCGGGGCGGGTGCGGCGCTTCGAGGGTGTGTCCGCATCGGTTCTGAATCGAAGGGCCGTGTCGGTCGGGTGAGGTCGCGTGCTTAGAGTTGGGGCGTGTCCTTGTCCCGTGCCGAAACAGCGCCGACGTCCGAACAGCATCGCCGTACTCGTCCGGGTTCGGACGGTGAGGCGGGATTCCCGTTCTCGGCGGTGGTCGGGCAGGAACGGCTGCAACTGGCGCTGATCCTGTGCGCGGTGCATCCCGGTATCGGCGGCGTGCTGGTGCGCGGCGAGAAGGGCACCGCGAAGTCGACCGTGGTGCGCGCGCTGGCACAGCTGCTGCCGCCGGTGGTGGACGAGACCGGCGCGCGCCCCGCTCGCCTGGTGGAGCTGCCGGTAGGCGCGACCGAGGACCGCGTGGTCGGCTCGCTGGACCTGGAGCGGGTGCTGCGCGACGGGGAGCAGGCGTTTCGTCCCGGTCTGCTGGCCGCGGCCCATCACGGTGTGCTGTACGTCGACGAGGTCAACCTACTGCACGACCATCTGGTGGACGTGCTGCTCGACGCCGCGGCGATGGGCCGGGTGCACATCGAGCGCGACGGCGTGTCGCACTCGCATCCCGCGCGATTCGTGCTGGTCGGCACCATGAATCCGGAGGAGGGCGAGCTGCGTCCGCAGTTGCTGGACCGGTTCGGCCTGACCGTGGACGTGGCCGCATCGCGGAATGTGGACGTGCGCATGGCGGTGGTGCGCCGCAGGCTGGACTACGAGACCGACCCGTCCGGATTCGCCGCACGATACGCCGAGGCCGACCGCGCGGTGGCCGAGCGCATCCTCGCCGCCCGTGACCGGCTGGGGCAGGTGGCGCTCGACGATGTGGAGCTGCGCCGGATCGCCGCGCTGTGCGCCGCGTTCGACGTCGACGGGATGCGCGCCGATCTGGTCGTCGCGCGCACCGCGACGGCGCATGCCGCCTGGCGCGGCGCCGACGCGGTGACCGAGGACGATGTGCGGGTGGCCGCCGAACTGGCGCTGCCGCACCGCCGCAGGCGCGATCCGTTCGACGAGCCGGGCATCAGCGAGCAACAGCTCGACGACGCCATGCGCGACGCCGCCGCGGAGGCGCAACGCGAGCAGCCGTCGTCTCCTCCGCAGGATGCCTTGGAGACGGACGATGCGGTAGCGGAAAGGCGGGAGTCTTCCGACGACGGCCCCGCCGATCCCGCGCCGACCGACGGCCCCGAAGACCCGTCGCCGCCGGAAGGTCCGGGCGGCGGGCGTTCGGGCGAAGGGCGCACCGGCACACCGATTTCCGCCGGCGCGCGGACACCGCGCTGGGAGGTTCCCGGTGTCGGCGAGGGCGCCCCGGGACGCCGCTCTCGCGCGGAATCCCGGCACGGACGAGTGGTGCGTTCCAGCACCGACACCTCCTCCGGGCTGTATCTGCTCGGCACCGTGCTGGCGGCCGCGCCGAAACAGCGGGCGCGCGGGCGGGACTCGGGGCCGATGCGGCTGGCCGCCGAGGACCTCCGCGGGGCGTACCGGGAGGGCCGCGAGGGGAATCTGGTGGTGTTCGTCGTCGACGCGTCCGGTTCCATGGCCGCCCGCGACCGTTTGTCCGCGGTCACCGGTGCGGTGGTCACGCTGCTGCGCGATGCCTACCAGCGCCGGGACAAGGTCGCCGTCGTGAGCGTGCGCGGTGCGGAGGCCGAACTCGTGCTGCCGCCCACGTCGTCGGTCGACATCGCGGTGCGCCGGTTGTCCGGGATGCGCACGGGCGGGAAGACGCCGCTGGCGGCGGGCCTGCTGAAGGCGCGCGAGGTGGTGCTGCGCGAGCGTGTGCGTGATCCCCGGCGCAGGCCCATGCTGGTGCTGCTCACCGACGGTCGCGCCACCGGCGGCGCCGACCCGGTTCCGCGCGCCCGTGCCGCGGCCCGCTCGCTGGCCAGGGACGCGGTCACCTCGATCGTCGTCGACTGCGAACGCGGCATGATCCGGCTCGGTCTCGCCGCGGATCTGGCTCGCGAACTGCGCGGAGGATATCTGCGGCTGGCCGAGCTGACCGGCGATTCGGTCGCCGACGTCGTCCGGTCGAGTGCCGCGGGCCCCAGCGGCACGTCGCGCGCGGCGTGAGAACGACTTACGGCACACGCGTGGTTGGCGGCGTGGGCGTGCGGCCCCGTCTGGTTGGCGGCGCGAGCACACGGTGCTCGTCTGGTTGGCGGCTCGGCCACACGGCGCCCGTGCGGTCGGCGGCGCGAGCATACGGCGGCCGCCCGGTGGGAGCGTTCCGTGCCGACCCGCGCAGGTCGGGTTGCGGAAGGTCGTGGTTGTCGGCGTGGACGCGCCATAGGTCGGAGTGATCCGAAGACGAGCAAGGAGATTCGATGCCCAAGGGTGTTCCCGAGACCGTTCCCGACGACGGGCTGACCACGCGGCAGCGGCGCAACCAACCGGTGCTGGCGGTGCACACGGGGCCGGGCAAGGGCAAGTCGACGGCCGCGTTCGGTATGGCGCTGCGGGCCTGGAACCAAGGTTTCGACGTCGCGGTGTTCCAATTCGTCAAGAGCGCCAAGTGGAAGGTCGGGGAGGAAGCCGCCTTCCGCGCGCTCGGCGCGCTGCACGAGCAGACCGGCGCGGGCGGGCCGGTCGAATGGCACAAGATGGGCGAGGGCTGGTCCTGGACCCGCAAGCAGGGCACGGAAGAAGACCACGCGGCGGCCGCGCTGGCGGGCTGGCAGGAGATCGCCCGCCGCTTGAAAGCCGAACAGCACCGCTTCTACGTCCTCGACGAATTCACCTACCCCCTCAAATGGGGCTGGGTCGACACGGCCGAAGTAGTCGAAACCCTCCGTACCCGCCCGGGTAACCAGCACATCGTCATCACCGGCCGCGACGCCCCCCAACCCCTCCTCGACGCCGCCGACCTCGTCACCGAGATGACCAAACTCAAACACCCCATGGACGCGGGCCGCAAAGGCCAGCGAGGCATCGAATGGTGATGTCCGCGAGCGGCACATGGCTGCGGCGAATCGCGAGAGGCCCGCACGATGGTGTGCCGCTCGCGACGCGGGGGCGCGGATGAGGGCCGTTGTGGTGGCGGCGCCGGCGTCGGGAAGCGGGAAGACGACGGTGGCGACCGGGTTGGTGGGGGCATTGCGGAGGGTGGGGCATCGGGTGGCGCCGTTCAAGGTGGGGCCCGATTACATCGATCCGGGGTATCACGGGTTGGCGGCGGGGCGGCCGGGGCGGAATCTGGATCCGGTGCTGGTGGGGGCGGAGCGGGTGGTGCCGCTGTACCGGCACGGTGTCGCGGAATGCGATCTCGCCGTGGTCGAAGGCGTGATGGGGTTGTTCGACGGGCGGATCGACGAACATCATTCGGGTCCGGTGGCGGAGGGCTCGACCGCGCAGGTCGCGGCTCTGCTCGGGGCTCCGGTGGTGCTGGTGGTGGACGCGCGGGGGCACAGCCAGAGTTTGGCGGCGCTGCTGCACGGATTCGCCACCTTCGACAGCGGGGTCCGGCTCGGCGGGGTGATCCTCAACCGGGTGGGCAGCGAACGGCACGAGCAGGTGCTGCGCGCCGCCTGCGATCGCGTCGGGTTGCCGGTGCTCGGGTCGTTGCCGCGCTTGGCCGAACTGGAGGTGCCGTCCCGGCATCTCGGTCTGATCCCGGCCGTGGAACACGGTCCGGCCGCCACGGCGGCGGTCGCGGCGATGACGGACCTCGTGGCCGCGCATGTGGACCTGCATGCCGTCGCGGCACTCGCCCGCTCGTCGGTGACGGGACCGGCGTGGGATCCCGACGCGGCCGTGCGTGGGCTCGAAGGAGCATCTGCTGCGAGTTCTGTTGGCGGAGTCGGTGACTCGGGTACCTCGACGGTCGACGGTGATGAGGACTTGTGCGTCTCGACCGAGCCCGGCGACGCCTCGAGCGCCGGCGGAAGCGCGGACGGCGCGATTGCCGTCGAGCCCGCCGATGGGCAGGGTCCCCTGGTCGCCATGGCCGGTGGCCCAGCGTTCACGTTCGGCTATGCCGAGCATCGCGAGCTACTGGTTGCCGCAGGGGCGCGGGTGGCCGTGTTCGATCCGCTGCACGACGGATTGCCTACCGGAACAGCGGCATTGGTGTTGCCCGGTGGTTTCCCTGAGGAGCATGCCGCAGAACTGGCCGCCAATTCCGGCCTGTTGCGGGCGGTGGCCGAAGCCGCCCGGCACGGGATGCCGATGCACGCCGAGTGCGCCGGGTTGCTGTATCTGACCCGATCACTGGACGGGCACCCGATGGCCGGAGTGGTGGACGCCGACGCGGAGTTCGGCTCGCGCTTGACCCTCGGCTACCGGGACGCCGTCGCGCTGACCGACTCGCCGCTGTGGCGCGTCGGCGAGCGGGTCCGCGGGCACGAGTTCCACCGCACCCGTCTGGTGTCGGCGCCGCCGCGCGATCCGGTGTGGGGATGGCGTGGCAGCGCGGGGGAGCGAGTCCAGGAAGGGGCGTCGAGCGGCAACGTGCACGCGTCGTACTTGCACACCCATCCGGCGGGGAATCCCGCGGCGGTGCGGCGATTCGTCGCCGCCGCGACGCGGTTCGCGAGTTCCCGTGCCGTCGGCTGAGGTCGTCGTCGGCATCGGCCTGCGACCACGCACCTCGGCCCGCACGATCAGCGCCGCCTTGCGCGAGGGTGTGGGCGACCACCGGATCGTGTGCCTGGCCACCATCGCGCAGCGCGCCACGGAACCCGGCCTGCGCGCCGTCGCCGCCGACCTCCAGGTACCGCTGCGCGCCTACTCCGCCGACGAACTGGCGTCGGTCACCGTCCCCAACCCCGGCGACCGGACGCGCTCGGCCGTCGGCACGGCAAGCGTCGCGGAGGCCGCTGCCCTGCTCGCCGCCGACGGCGGGCCGCTGGTGCTGCCCAAACGCGTCGTGCACGGCGTGGTGCTCGCGGCGGCGTTGTTCGCGCCGTAGCGCCCGGTTGCCGAGGACATTCGCCCGATCGCCGCGACCGCGTGGGTGCCGTTCCCGATCGCTGCGACCGCGTGGGTGTCGCTGCCCGCCTGCCACGCCCGCCTGGGCGTCGTTGCGGGCCTACTGCGACGCGACTGTGCGGCGCCCCACCGCCTGCTCTTCGCCACCAGGTATTCCCCCACCAACAACCGGCAGTGACCACCCGGGGAACGCGACGGTGGTTGTCTCAGGGCGCGACCGAGCCCCAGTCGGCGAAGCCGGTCGGGTCGTGGCGGCCGAGGCTGGCGTGCTCGAACAGGCCCCAGCCTTCGGCGTCGCCGCAGCGGGCGCGGGCGACGTGATCGGTCACCCCGTAGGGGATGCGGGCGACGATCCCGGGATCGGTGAGGTCGTAGCGGCTCGAGGACGACCAGTCGCGCCCCTTCCACTGGCCGTGCTGCCAGTCGGGATCGCCGCCGTAGCCGCACCCGACGTGCAGGGGAACGCCAGTGCCCGGCGTGATCTCGATCTCCAGGGGCTTGCCGTCCGGCGTGGTCAGCTCGAGTCGCGCACCGACGGGAACTCTTGTGCCGGAACGGTAGTCGATGGAGATGCGGGGCCAGCCGAGCTGTTCGGTGCGTCCGTCGGGCCAGATCCTGGTCGCGTCGTTGAGCGTGCGCCTGCCGTCCGGCTCCTCCTGCACGATGACGACGACGGCGAAATCGTCGAACCGCAGCGGCACGTACAGCCACCAGAATCCGCCCGAGGGTTCGGCGGCCGCGCGGCCGGGCGGTTCGGTCTCGCCGACCGGGCGGATGCCCCACGACCGGTCCCTGGTTCCGGTCCACACCGCCGGGTCGACCGCGACGTCGTCGCCGTCCACGCGCAGCGTTCCGGCCCACGAGCCGACCTGCGCGAAGCGGGACGCGTCGATGATCGGCCGGTTGCCCGCGAGGATGAGGTGCGGTTGTTCCTGCACGGCGGGAAACGCCCCGGTCCAGGTCAGATCGAAGCCCAGATCGTCGTGCTCGCAGACCACTCGGATGCGGTGCAGCGGCTCCAGCACCTCGACGCGGTAGCCGCCGACGCGCTGGTCCAGGCTGCGGTCGCCGAGCGCGTCGGAGAAGCGCACCGCGCGCACCGTGTCGCTGCGACGGACCGCGGCGTAGGCGTCGGTCACCCCGAGATTCGGGTACACGCCGAGTCCGGTGATCAGGAACGTTCCGCCGTCGCGGTCGTGGGCGTTGAAGTAGCTGCGGTCGTAGAAGTTCCGATCACTACTGGCCACCCGGGCCAGTGACAACGGGGTCTGGTGGATCGGGTATTCGTCCAAGGGCACAGGCATGATCAGTCCCATTCGTAGGTTCCGTCGAGCAGCGCTTCCAGGCTTGCCCGGTGCATGACGTAGTCGTCGCGATCCGGCGTGTCGGTGTCCTCGCCGAAGTGGATCATCCTGCGCTTCACCCGCGCCATCACGATCGCGTGGCGCAGCGCGGCGTACACGATGTAGAAATCGAGATCGCGCACCGCATGGCCGGTCAGCTCTTCGTATTCGGACACCACGTCGTCGCGGCGCAGGAAGTCGGGCAGTCCGGGCTGACCGAAGCGGGTGGCCAGATCCTGGAAGAACCGGTGGATGAAGATCACCCAGCCCAGGTCGAGTTCCCGCGGACCGAGCGCGGCCATCTCCCAGTCCAGCACCGCCACCGGGTCGAATTCGCGGTAGATGATGTTGCCGGGACGGGCGTCGCCCCAGGTGAGCACGTCCGGGCCGGGGTCGGCGGGCCAGTGCTGCTCCAGCCACGCGAAACTTCGCTCGATGAGGGGGATTTCGAAGCCGTCGTCGGCGAGCCCCCATCGGTACCACGAGCGCTGCGCGGCGACGTGCCTGCGCAGCGATTCGCCCGGCCCGTCCAGCATCGGGAACAGCGCCGCGGGGTCGGGTATGCCGTGGATCTTGGCGATCACCTCGACGGTGTTGTGGGCGAGCCGGAGGCGTTCGGCGGGATCGGCGTCGAACAGCCAGCCGATGAACACGTACGGCGGGTTGTCCGTCGGCACCCGTCCGTCCACCCGGCGCATGACGAAGAACGGTGCGCCGAGCGGCTTCTCGTCGTTCTCCAGCCAGCACAGGCCCGGCACCGGAACGTCGGTGGCCGCGGCGACACCCGCCATCACCTGGTACTGAGTGGCCAGGTCGTAGGTCTCGAAGACAGGGAACGATCCGGCCTCGGGCGCCATCCGCGCGACGAACGACCCGCGCTCGGCCCGCCCGCCCGCGGTCCACTCGGCGTCGAACAGGATCGAGGTGCTGGACATGCCGCCGGACTGCGGACGCGACAGATCGTGGATGCGCGGCGGTTCGTCCGCGGCGACTTTGGTGTGCAGCCAGCGCGTCAGGTCCCCGGCGAGCGTGTCGAGGTCGCGTTCGCTGACGGTCAGCTGATGTCGCTGTGCCGGGTCCGGATCGTCGGTCATCGTTGTCCTCCTGACACGTGCGGCCGGGGTTCGCCCGGGATACGCGACTGTAACGCGTTCTAGTTATTGGCGGGCCGGAACCGGGAACGAATCCCGTGCGGCCCGGTCGGGCGGACACATAGGCCGAAAGAAGGACCCGGAAAGCCAGGGTTTTCCCGGAGGTCATCCCATGACCTGGTCGGATACGTTCGGCTGACCAATGTGTCGGCCGGCGAGGGGAGCGGTGTGAATACCGTCGAAATGGATGTGGTGGCCAGCGGTGAGGCGCGGGACGGCGCCGAGCGGCGGCCGTGGGGCCTGCCGGCCCGGATCGCGTTCCGCTTCGCCTTCGCCTATTTCGGCCTGTTCTGCCTGCTGTTCGCGCAGATCCTCTTCGTTTTCACCGGAATACTGAGCAAGTGGCTGCCGGAGGACGCGGTCATCTGGCAGATGCGCGCGACGGGCCCGCTGGTCGGCTGGGTCGGCGACCATCTCTTCGGGGTCGAAGCCGTCCTGCACGAGGATTCCGGCAGCGGCGATCAGGCCGCGATCTGGGTGCTGATCTTCTGTGAACTGGTCGCGGCGGCGCTGATCACGATCGTGTGGTCGGTCCTCGATCGCCGTCGCCGCGACTACGCGGCACTGCTCAGCTGGTTCCTGGTGTTCGTCCGGCTGTGCCTGGGCGGCCAGATGCTCTTCTACGGCCTGGCCAAGGCGATTCCGTCGCAGATGCCCGCGCCGTCGCTGACCGCGCTGCTGCAACCGTACGGGACGATGAGCCCGGCGTCGGTGCTGTGGAACCAGGTCGGCGCCGCCCCGGCGTACGAGATCCTGCTCGGCACGGCCGAAGTGCTCGGCGGCCTGCTGCTGTTCCTGCCGCGCACCGCGACGGCGGGCGCGTTGCTCAGCCTGGTGAGCATGGCGCAGGTCTTCGTGCTGAACATGACCTACGACGTGCCGGTGAAGATCCTCTCGTTCCACTTGCTGCTGCTGTCGCTGGTGGTGCTGGCGCCGCAGGCCGGGCGGCTGGCGAACGTCCTGGTGCTGGAACGTCCGTCCGAACCCGCCGCGCAGCCGCCGCTGTTCGGTTCCCGCCGCGCGAACCGGATCGCGGCAGGGGCGCAAGTGGCGCTGGGTCTGTGGGTGCTGATCGGTGGGGTGTACATCGGCTGGCAAGCCTGGCAGGAGTCGGGTGACGGCGCGCCGAAGCCGCCGCTCTACGGCATCTGGACCGTCGGCGAGTTCACCAGGGACGGGCATCCGGCTCCGCCGCTGCGCACCGACGAGGGCCGCTGGCAGCGGCTGATCATCGATCGCAGCGGGACGACGGTGCAGACGATGGACGACTCCTTCGTGCCCGTCGTCGCGGTGGTCGACGAGGCGGCGCACACCATCGTGCTGTCGGAGGCCGCGCCGTCGGCGGGCGCACCACCCGCCCGTCTCGGAGCTTTCACCTTCACCCAGCCCGGACCCGAGGCGCTGGCGCTGACGGGCGAGCTGAACGGAACACCGGTGACCTTGTCGCTCGACCGGATGGACCTGAACTCCTTCCCGCTGCGCGGCCGAGGCTTCCACTTCGTGCAGGAATATCCGTACTTCCGCTGAAATCGCCAACGCCAACGGTGCTTTTGGATACCTTCGGTCTGCATCGACTGGGACTGGAGGGACCGCCGTGACCGAAGCGATCCTCGAACGGACAGACGCCGAGGACGAGGAAGCGCCGCAACCCCGGCCCTGGCGCGCGACGACGCGGGTGGCGTTCCGCTTCGGTTTCCTGTATTTCGGGCTGTTCTGCCTGGTCTATCCGTCGATCGTCCCGGAGTTCCTCGGATCGGCGCGCGAAGGGCTGCCGGACTGGGTGAACTCCGGTGCCGCCCGTGCGCTGCGCCCGGTGATCGAAGGGACCGGGACGCGGGTGTTCGGGGCGTCCGTCGCGGCGAACACGGCCTCGATCAGCGGCGACCAGGCCTACTTCTGGGTGCTGGTGTTCGTCGTCCTGGTAGTGGCGGTGCTCGGCACCGTCGTCTGGAGTGCGCTGGACCGGCGGCGGCCGCACTACCGGGCCTTGCAGCCGTGGTTGCTGCTGTTCGTGCGCTTGTGCCTGGCCGGGCAGATGATCGCCTACGGCATGGCCAAAGCCATCCCGACCCAGATGCCGCCGACCCCGCTGAGCCGGCTGCTCGAGCCTTACGGGAATTTCAGTCCGATGGCGGTGCTCTGGAACCACATCGGGGTGTCGCCGCAGTACGAGATCCTGCTGGGGTGCGCGGAACTGCTCGCGGGCGTACTGCTGTTCGTGCCGCGCACCGCACTGGTGGGCGCGCTGCTCGCCTTGGTGTGCACGACGCAGGTGTTCGTGCTGGACATGACCTACGACGTGCCCGCCAAGATCCTGTCGTTCCACCTGATGCTGCTGTGCCTGGTGCTGCTCGCCCCGGAGGCGGGCCGTCTGGCGAACGTGCTCGTACTCGACCGGCCCACCGGACCGTCCACGGCGCCGCCGTTGCTGCGCTCGCCCCGGGCCGACCGCATCGCGGCCGTGATGCAGATCGCGCTCGGTGTGTGGCTGGTGTTCTCGAACGCCTACACCGGCTGGGAGAGGTGGAACGAGCAGGGCGCGGGGCGGCCGGAACCTCCGCTGTACGGCATCTGGGCGGTCACCGACTTCAGCGTGGACGGCAAAACGCTGCCCCCGTTGACAACCGACGGATTCCGTTGGCAGAGAATAGTTTTCGATCGGGACGGCGTCACGGTGCAACGAATGGACGGCCAGCTGGTACCGGTGCTCGCCATGGTCGATCCCGGCGCGCGCACCGTGGTCATGGCCGCGCCGCCCGCAGCCGCAGGCGCGGGGCCGCAACCGCTGGGCAGTTTCGGCTTCGACCGGCCGGCACCCGACCGGCTGACTCTGACGGGCACCCTCGCCGGGCAGCCGGTCTCGGTGGCACTGACCTCGGTCGCGCTCGATGATTTCCCCGTGCGCGGCCGCGGGTTCCATTGGGTGCAGGAATACCCGTATTTCCGCTGAGCCGCCCGGTCAAGCCTCGAGGTCGTCGGCGAACCCGATGTCCTCGTGCCACAGCGCGGGATGCTCGGCGATGAAGCGGGTCATCAGGTCGATGCAGCGCCGGTCCTCCAGGACGGTGACGGCGACGCCGTGGCCGGCGAGCCACTCGTGCCCGCCGGAGAAGGTCAGCGACTCACCGACCACCACCGAGCCGATGCCGAACTGGCGCACCAGGCCGCTGCAATACCAGCACGGCGAGAGCGTGGTGACCATGATGGTGTCGCGGTAGTCGCGCCGTCGTCCCGCCGCGCGGAAGGCGTCGGTCTCGGCGTGCACGCTGGGATCGCCGGACTGCACCCGGCGGTTGCGGCCGCGGCCGAGCACCGCGCCGTTCGCGTCGAAGAGGGCGGCGCCGATCGGGATCCCACCTTCGGCGAGTCCGCGCAGCGCTTCGTCGTAGGCCACGTCGAGCAGTCGTGCCGGTGTCAGCTGCTTCATCGCTCCGCCTTTCCGAGCTGGACGACTCCACCGCAACCTACCGCCGTGAGCTGCCGGATCGCTCGCCACTCGCGCCGTAGGCCCCGCCCGCGCCGGTCGATTGCCGGGGTCCGGCGGTCACGCCGTAGGCTCGAAACTTGTGCCGAACACGTCAGACGCAACGCAAGACCAGCCCACCGGCGACCCGAACTACCTGGTCGGGCTCGATCTGCACGGCCGGCGTGTCGTCGTGGTCGGCGGCGGGTCGGTGGCGCAGCGCAGGCTGGGCCTGCTGATCGCCTCCGGCGCGGACGTCCACGTGGTGAGTCGTGCCGTCACGCCCGCGGTCGAGGGGATGGCGAGTTCCGGGCAGATCACCGTCACGCTGCGCGATTACGCCGACGGCGACCTCGACGGCGCCTGGTACGCGATCGCGTGCACCGACGAGCCGGAGACCAACGCGGCGGTGGTGGCCGAGGCGACCCGGCGGCGGATCTTCTGCGTGCGTGCCGATACGGCTCGGCTGGGCACCGCGGTCACCCCCGCCACCGCGCGCTACGACGGGCTGACCCTCGGCGTGCTCGCGAGCGGACAGCACCGGCGCTCGGCGGCCGTGCGCAACGCGGTGCTGGAAGCTCTGCAATCCGGAGTGGTGAGTGACGACTCGACGCCGATCGCGCCAGGCGTCGCCTTGGTCGGCGGCGGACCGGGTGATCCCGACCTGATCACCGTGCGCGGACGACGGCTGCTGGCCAGGGCGGATCTGGTGGTGGCCGACCGGCTCGCGCCGCCGGAACTGCTCGCCGAACTCGGGCCCGAGGTCGAGGTGGTCGACGCCGCCAAGATCCCGTACGGGCGGGCGATGGCGCAGGAAGCGATCAACAACGCGCTGATCGAAGGCGCGAAAGCGGGCAAGTTCGTGGTGCGGCTCAAGGGCGGCGACCCGTACGTGTTCGGGCGCGGCTACGAGGAACTGGAGGCGTGCGTGGCCGCCGGGGTTCCGGTGACGGTGGTGCCCGGCGTCACCAGTCCCATCTCGGTGCCCGCGGCCGCGGGTATCCCGGTGACCCACCGCGGCGTCACCCACGAGTTCGTGGTGGTGAGCGGGCATGTCGCGCCGGACCACCCGGACTCGCTGGTGGACTGGCCCGCGCTGGCCCGGCTGCGCGGCACGTTGGTGCTGATGATGGCGGTGGAGCGGATCGAGCAGTTCGCCACGGCGCTGCTGGAGGGCGGCCGCCCGGCGGGAACGCCCGCCACCGTCATCCAGGAGGGCACGCTGCGCACGCAGCGCGTGCTGCGCGCCGATCTCGGCACGGTGGCCGCCAGGGTGCGCGCCGAGGGTATCCGCCCACCCGCGATCGTGGTGATCGGCCCGACCGCCGGATTCTCCGCCGACGCGATCGTTCCGCACGCCGACTCCGCGGCGGGTTAGCCTCACCGCTGCCGCTGCCGCTGCCGCTGCCGCTGCCGCTGCCGCTGCCGCTGCCGCTGCCGCTGCCGCTGCCGCTGCCGCTGCCGCTGCCGCTGCCGCTGCCGCGTGATCCGAATCCGAGCGGACGGTGGTGCACGCAACCCCGCCTGTCAGGTCGCCTCGGCACCCGTGACGGTGGCCGTTCGCCGAGTGCGCGGGCCGTTGGCATTCGACTTCGCAGCAGATCGCTCAGCCGACGAGTGGGGAGCGGAGCGGGCGAGTCGCCCGCCCTTCGGCCCGCGTGTCACGGACGGTCGGCTGTCGGCGTCGGACCAGGCAGCATCGCCGACCTCCGCCGCGTCGTCCGCGCCGCGTCATGCCTTTCCGCCTCGACCGCCGGGCAGGGTGGGGCGGACGTCTCGGAGGCGCCCCACGCGGTGAGCAGCCGGCGCCGGCCTGACCCGGCCGGATGGTCGGGACAGCTCCCCGTCACCGGTCCGACCGGGCCGGTGGGTGGACAAATGCGGCAGCGGCATCAATTACAGTGACTCACTGTGCTTCGGAACCCCGCTGCGACGATGCAGTATCCAGTGACGCAGCGGGCCTTCGGGCTCGCGATCCTAGTCCTGAGCGGACTGCAGCTCATGGTCGTGCTCGACGGCACGGTCGTGATCTTCGCGCTGCCGCGGCTGCAGGAGGAGATGGGGTTGTCCAGCGCGGGCAGCGCGTGGACGGTGACGTCCTACGGGCTCACCTTCGCGGGCCTGATGCTGCTCGGCGGCAGGCTCGGCGACGCGTTCGGCCGCAAGCGCATGCTCGTGGTCGGCGTCGCGCTGTTCACCCTGGCCTCGCTGTTGTGCGGCTTGGCGCAGAACCAGGCGATGCTGCTCGCGGCGCGCGCGTTCCAGGGCGCCGGCGCCGCTGTCGCAGCGCCCACCGCGTTCGCGCTGGTGGCGACGACCTTCGCGCCGGGCAAGGCACGCAATCAGGCGATCGCGATCGTCGGCTCGATGGTCGGCATCGGCTCCGTCGGCGGACTCGTGGTCGGCGGCGCGCTGACCCAGCTGTCCTGGCGGTGGATCTTCCTGATCAACGTCCCGATCGGCGCGCTGATCATCCTCGGCGCGGCCTACAAGCTGGCCGACACCGAACATCACCGTTCGGCCCTCGACCTGCCCGGCGCGGTGCTCGGCACCATCGCCTGCGCCTCGATCGTGTTCGGCGCCACCGAAGGGCCGGAGATGGGATGGGGGCACCCGGCGATCATCGGTTCGCTGATCGCGGGCGTGGTGCTGCTGATCGTCTTCGTGGCGCTGGAGCGGCGGGTGGACGACCCGCTGCTGCCGTGGTCGCTGTTCGACAGCCGCGACCGCGTCGCCACCTTCCTGCTGATCTTCCTGGCCGGCGGCGTGCTGGGCGCGATGACCTTCTTCGTCGCGCAGTTCATGCAGAACGTCATCGGGTACGGGCCGCTCAAGGCGGGCGTCGCGGCGATCCCGTTCACCGTCGGCATCGGCATCGGCGGCGCGGTGGCCTCCAAGGCGGCGCTGTACATCGCGCCGCGCTGGCTGCTCGCGGGCGCGGCCGTGGTGCTCGGCGTCGGACTGCTGTTCGGCTCGACTCTCGACGGCGAGGTCATGTACTTCGCCACGCTGCTGCCGCTGCTGGTGGTGATCGGCCTCGGCGTCGGCATCGCCATGGTGCTCGCACCATTGTGCGTGCTGGTCGGCGTGCCACCGGCCAATATCGGGCCGCTGGCCGCGGTCGGGCAGATGTTCATGAACCTGGCCACGCCGGTGGCCATCGGCCTGCTCACCCCGATCGCGGCCTCACGGACCCTTTCGCTCGGGGGCCGCACCGAGAAGGTGGCCGGGATGACGCCCGCGGAGATCGCCGCGCTCGGCAACGGCTACACCCTGGTGCTGTTCGTCTGCGCCCTCGTCGCGTTCGCGGCCGGACTGGTCGCCCTGACCCTGCGCTTCACCCCCCAGCAACTGGCCATGGCCCAGCACGCCCAAGAGGAAGCGCAGCAAGGGAGCGTTTGATTCGCCGCTTGTTCGTCGCGGCGTGTTCGCGGCCTCCTCATGGATTGGAAGACGGGGTCGAGGTCGCCGAGGCGGACTCAGAATCGCCCGACTACGCGCCGGGGTGTCACCCGCACGATGACGCGTGGCCCGTCGTTGACCGACGCGGGGTTGAAGTCCGCGTACTTCTGTCCGGTGTACTTCGCCGAGAGCTCGTCGGGCAGCGTCTTCTCCGGGTCGGGCGTGATGGTCGCGCTGCCCCGGATCTCCGCGTAGACGTACGGGTTGTCCGGCGGGTTGATCAGCACGGTGATGCGCGGGTCGCGCGCCAGGTTCTTGCCCTGCTGGCGATCGGTAGTGGTGGAGAAGAGCAGGTCGTCGCCGTCGCGCTTCAGCCAGATCACCGTCAGATGCGGTTGCCCGTTGGGGCCGATCGTGGCCGCGGTGGCGAAGACCTTTTCTTCGTCCAGGTACTTCTTCAGGTCGTCGGAGAGCTCTGCGATGCTGGTCACGTTCTGAGCGAACAACGCGGCGCCGCACGGCATTCCCGTCGGCTCCGCGCACGCCGCCGAAGAACTCTGTCGAGCCGGTCGCGGACCGAAGGATCGGGCGGCGGCGAATCCGGCCGCCTCGCGGTGCGCGCGTTCGGGCAGAGCGCGGAAGTGCCTGCGGAAGGTGTTGTGCACGACGACCATGTCGCCACGCGCGCCCGCGACCGTGTTGATCAGCCGGGCCCCCCGGCACGTCCTCACCGCGGCCGAACGCGGGCGGCGGTGGGCGGAGGTTGTCGCGGCCTACCCCGGCTACGAGACCTACCAGAAGCGAACGACCCGCCGTATCCCTCTTGTCCTGTTGACCGCGCACGACAACTGACACGGCTCGACGGCGCCAGGTGCTCGTGAGCCGAAGGCACGAATCGGGCCGAACTCGCCCCGCACCACGGAACAGCCGGATGCGCTCAGGTGATGATCAAAAGCTCCGTCGGCGAAGCGATCTCGGCTCGCAACCCCGCTTTGGCCGCCACCCGCGCGACGCCGCGCACATCGGCCGGTTCGGCTCTGCTGAGCACGAGCGCGCGCGCCAGCAGACCCTTGTGGTGCTTGTTGAAATGACTCACCACCGTCCGTGACCCGTCCGGATGTTCGGTCAGCACGTTGGCGGTGATCGCGCCGGGCACCCGCCCGAGCTGCTGATAGGTGCCCGAGCGCAGGTCGACGACGAGTTCGCCCGACGCCTCAGCGTGCAGCGCCGCGGGCAACTCGTCGCGCCAGACGGCCGAAAGCGTCGGCAGTCCGGGCAGTTTCGAGCCGCCGGACAGGCGGTAGGCGGGAATCGGGTCACTCGCGCGGACCGCGCCGAACAGCGCGGAGCCGATGCCGAGCCGGGCGTACGCCTTGGCCCGCTGCGCCTTGGTGAACGAGCGCGCGTCGAGCGCGTCGTAGAGGACGCCGGTGTAGCGCTCCAGCGCGGGACGCGTCGGAGCGGTGCGCAGCGCGGCGTTGCGGGCGATCTCGCCGTCGGCGCCCTTGCCGAGGCCGAGCGCGGCGCGGGAGCGTTCCGGGTCGGCCGCCAACCGAACGACTTCCTCGATCAGCCGGGCACGCACCGCCGTGAGCTGCGGCATCGCCAGTGCGTCCAGCGCGAGCGGCGCCCCGGAGCCGCCGTCGGACTTGGTTTCGGAGGGAGGCAGCAGCACCAGCACGAACGAATACGGTAATGCGCTGGGACCAGCGTTCGGCCAGCGACTACCCTGTGCATCCGTGATCACCCGCCTCTCCCGCCTGTTCCTGCGCACTCTCCGCGACGATCCCGCCGATGCGGAGGTGCCCAGCCACAAACTCTTGGTCCGTGCCGGCTATGTGCGCCGCGTCGCCCCGGGTGTCTACTCGTGGCTGCCGCTGGGCCTGCGCGTGCTGCGCAAGGTGGAGGACGTGGTGCGCGCGGAGATGGACGCGATCGGCGCGCAGGAGATCTCCCTGCCCGCGCTGCTGCCACGCGAACCGTACGAGACCACCAACCGGTGGACCGAGTACGGCGACGGCCTGTTCCGGCTGCGCGACCGCAAGGGCGCGGATTACCTGCTCGGCCCCACCCACGAGGAGCTGTTCGCGCTCACCGTGAAGGGCGAGTACAGCTCCTACAAGGACCTGCCGGTCACGCTCTACCAGATCCAGACCAAGTACCGCGACGAGGAACGTCCCCGCGCGGGCATCCTGCGCGGGCGCGAGTTCGTGATGAAGGACTCCTACTCCTTCGACCTGGACGAGGACGGCCTGAAGGCCAGCTACCACGCGCACCGCCAGGCCTACCAGCGCATCTTCGACCGGCTGCGGGTCAAGTACGTCATCGTGGCCGCCACCTCGGGCGCGATGGGCGGCAGCGCCTCGGAGGAGTTCCTGGCCGACAGCCCCGTCGGCGAGGACACCTACGTGCGCTGCCCGGAGTCCGGCTACGCGGCCAATGTGGAGGCGGTGGTCACGCCCGCGCCCGAACCGCTGCCGATCGAAGGGCAGCCCGAGGCCGTCGTGCACGATACCCCCGACACCCCGACCATCGCGACGCTGGTGGACTGGGCCAACAGCGCGGGCATCGCCGAGCGCTACGGCCGCCCGGTCACCGCGGCCGACACGTTGAAGAACGTGATGGTCAAACTGCGCCACCCGGACGGCAAGACCGAGATCGTCGGCATCGGCGTCCCCGGTGACCGCGAGGTCGACGACAAGCGCCTCGGCGCCTCGGTCGAACCGGCCGAGGTGGAACTGCTCACCGACGCCGACTTCGCCGAGAACCCGTTCCTGGTCAAGGGCTATATCGGCCCGAAGGCACTGCAGGCCAACGGCGTTCGCTACCTGGTCGATCCCCGTGTCGGCACCGGCACCAGCTGGATCACCGGCGCCGACGAGCCTGGCAAGCACGTCGTCGGCCTGGTCGCGGGCCGCGACTTCACCCCCGACGGCACCATCGAGGCGGCCGAGGTCCGCGACGGCGATCCCTCGCCCGACGGGCGCGGCGCCCTGGTGGCGGCGCGCGGCATCGAGATCGGCCACATCTTCCAGCTCGGCAACAAGTACACCGACGCGTTCGAGGTGGACGTGCTCGGCGAGAACGGCAAGCCGGTGCGGCTGACCATGGGCTCCTACGGCATCGGCGTCTCGCGCATGGTCGCGGTGATCGCCGAGCAGCAGCACGACGACAAGGGGCTGCGCTGGCCCGCGGCGGTCGCGCCCTACGACGTGCACGTCGTCATCGCGAACAAGGACGACGCGGCCCGCGCCGGCGCCGAAGAGGTGGTGTCCGGCCTGCACGCGCAGGGCTTGGACGTGCTCTTCGACGACCGCACCGCCTCGCCAGGGGTGAAGTTCAAGGACGCCGAGCTGCTCGGTATGCCGCTGGTGCTGGTGATCGGCCGCGGCTGGTCCGAGGGCAAGGTCGAACTGCGCGACCGCTTCACCGGCGAGACCGAGGAACTTCCCGCCGCCTCCGCGGTGGACGCGGTGGTGGCCAAGGTGCGCGGCTGACCTGTTTCCCCGAACGGCCCCCGGCGGAATCTGCCGGGAGCCGTTCACATCGACGCGAGAGGGGGCACGGCGTCGGCTGTGCTCGCGATCGCGGCGGACCTACGCGACCGTAACCTGAATTCGCTGGTCACAGATCCGCGGACCTCATCCACGCTGCTGTTACCCGCTGGTAAGTTAACCGGCATGACAAACACCGACGTGCGGTTGTTCAACCCCGCCACCTATGACCCGCAGCAGTTCGACGCCGAGACGCGGCGCCTGTTGCGCGCCACGATCGAGTGGTTCGAGGGGCGGGGCAAGCAGCGTCTGCTCGCCGACGACGCGAACGCGGTGTGGACCGCGGACTTCCTCGACTTCGTGAAGAAGGAGAAGTTGTTCGCCACCTTCCTGACCCCGGCGGCGTACGCCGACGGCGACCCTGACCGCCGCTGGGACGCGGCGCGCAACGCCGCGTTGTCGGAGATCTTCGGCTTCTACGGCCTGGCGTACTGGTACGCCGAGCAGGTCACGATCCTCGGTTTGGGTCCGATCTGGCAGAGCGACAACGAGGCGGCCAAGAAGCGCGCGGCCGCCGACCTGGCCGCGGGCGAAGTGATGGCGTTCGGCCTGTCCGAGCAGACCCACGGCGCCGACATCTACAACACCGATCTGGTGCTCACCCCGACCGAGCCGGGCAGCGAGGACGCCGAAGCCGGAATCCTCTTCCGGGCCAACGGCGAGAAGTACTACATCGGCAACGGCAACGTGGCCAGCATGGTGTCGGTGTTCTCCCGCCGCGCCGACCTCGAAGGTGCCGACGCGTACGTATGGTTCGCCGCCGACTCCAGGCACGAGAACTATCACCTGCTCGGCAACGTCGTGCACCAGCAGATGTACGTGAGCACCTTCCGGCTGGAGAACTACCCGGTGCGCGCCGAGGACATCCTGCACACCGGCCCCGAAGCGTTCTCCGCGGCGCTGAACACCGTGAACGTGGGCAAGTTCAACCTCTGCCACGGCGGCATCGGCATGGTCGAGCACTCCTTCTACGAGGCGATCACGCACGCGAACAACCGCGTCCTCTACGGCAACCCGGTCACCGAATTCCCGCACGTGCGCGCGAATTTCGTCGACGCGTACGCGCGCATCATCGCGATGAAACTGTTCAGCGACCGCGCGATCGACTACTTCCGCAGCGCGAGCCTGGAGGATCGCCGGTACCTGCTGTTCAACCCGATGACGAAGTCCAAGGTGACCTCCGAGGGCGAGACCGTCATGACACTGCTGCTGGATGTGCTGGCCGCCAAGGGATTCGAGAAGAACACCTACTTCGCCGAGGTGCAGCGGCTGATCAGCACGCTGCCCAGGCTGGAGGGCACGGTGCACGTGAACGTGGGGCAGATCCTGAAGTTCATGCCCAACTATCTGTTCGACCCGCAGGACTACCCGGAGATCGGCACCCGCCAGGACCCGGCCGACGACGCGTTCTTCTGGCGCCAGGGCCCGGCGCGCGGCGCGGGCAAGGTGCGCTTCGCCGACTGGACGCCGATCTACGACAAGCACGCCGACATCCCGAACGTGAGCCGCTTCTACGAGCAGGCCCGAGCGCTGCGCACGCTGCTGACCACGGCGGCTCCGGACGCCGCGCAGCAGAAGGACCTGGACTTCATGCTGACCATCGGCCACCTGTTCTCCCTGGTGGTCTACGGCCAGCTGATCCTGGAGCAGGCCGAGATCACCGGCTTGGACCGCGACCTGATCGACCAGATCTTCGACTTCCAGATCCGCGACTTCAACGCCCACGCCACCGCGCTGTACGGCAAGCCGTCGGCCACGCCGGAGCAGCAGGGCTGGGCCGCGTCCGCGCTGCGGCCGCCGGTCGCCGACCGCCCGCGTTTCGACCGGGTGTGGGCCGAGGTGGCGTCCTACGACGGCGCCTACGAGATGCGGCCGTAGCGGTCACATGTCGAGCGAACGACGGCCCGCGCTGTCCGCGGCCGCCGTTCGCGCCGTTTCTTGCGGCGCACAGGGTCGCGGGTAGCCGGGGTCAGGCCTTGCCGGGAAACGCGACCGTGGGCGGATTCGCGCCGAGGATCGACTGCCACGCGGCCAGCCGGACGGCGGCCTCGGTGAGCGCTTCCACGCCGGTGCGCCGGATGGCGATGGAATCGCCGCGCTCGACCACCGACCGCCAGGCGACGGCGGTGTCGGACTCGACCGTCACGGCCAGCCGGGCGGCGGAGATCGGATCGGTCACCGCGAACGGCGTCGTGTAGGCCGCGTCCGGCGGCGGCACCGTCCCGCCGCCCAGCGCGAGGACGTCCACGGTGGTGTCGCGGCGGGCGCGGTGCGCCGCGGTGTGCTCGGCGACCAGCCTGGTGCGCTCGGAGGAGGCGTAGGCCGCGATCACCCCGTAGGCGTACACCGCGCCGTATTCGGCGTTCAGCGCGTCGATGAGCGCTCGGCGCTCGGCTTCGGTCATGCCAGCAACACCCCTGTCTGCACCGCGCAGGCCGCGCTGATCGAAGCGAGCAGACCGGCCCGGTAGCCGGTCAGGGCGCGAGCGAGCTCGGCCGCCGATTTCTGGGACGCGGTGAGCTGCGTGCGCAGCGTCTCGACGCTCGGCGGAGTGGTGGGCGGCACGGCGCTGCCCGACGCCACGACCGACGGGCCGGACGCGCCCGCGCGGGTGCGGTGCGCCGGTGTGGTGCCGTCGGCGTAGACGCCGATGGCGCGGTCGATCTCGGTGCGCAAGGCGTCGGCGTGGGCGGTGCGCTCGGCCGCGATCGCCGCCAACGCGGCGTGCCGGTCGGGCGCGACGGCGATGGCCGCGCTCGCCGCCGCGGCGTCGGCGCGGGCCGCGACCTCCTGTGCGGCAAGCGGATCCGGCTCGTGGACCACGTCGTCACCGGTGCAGCCGGCCAAGGCGCCCAGGGCGAGCACCCCGGCCGTCCCCCCGCCCGCGAGTCGTAGCGCGCTGCGACGATCCAGGACGGTGTGGCGGGGCTCGTGCCGGTCGGAGGGCATGCCGGTAGTGCGCCCGGCACGCGGCGGGGCGGGAAGGCGGATGGGCACGGCACTATCGTGCCAGACTCGCGACGCTGTGCGGACCAGCGTCGGCCGTGGCGTGCGGACTCCTCGACCACTGGTCCTTTACACTCTCGTGGCGCGTTACGCTAGACCTTCGGTAGAGAATTTTCCCGCCGCGTCACAACTGAACCAGGAGCCGCCCATATGCCGATGCCGACCGAGGAAAGGGTGAGCCAGCTCGTAGCTGGTCTCGTCGAACGCCGAGGATTCGATCTGGAGGGCGTCGAGATCGCGACGGCGGGCAAGCACGTCGACGCGCAGGCTCGGGTGCAGGTGACCGTGGACCGCGACACCTCCGATCTGGACGCCCTGGCGAGTCTGAGCACGGAGCTGTCGGCGCTGCTCGACGACGCGGGGGAGTTCGGCGAGACGCCCTACCTGCTGGAGGTCACGACCCCTGGGATCGACCGCCCGTTGACCGCCGCCAGGCACTGGCGGCGGGCGCGCGGCCGGAAGGTGCGAGTGCGGCTGCGGGAAGGCGCGCAGCCACCGGAGGGGGTGGCGACCTTCGAGGCCAGGGTCGGCGCGCTCACCGGCGACGCGGTGGCGCTGGTGCTCGGCGGCAAACGCGACCCGCGCCTGGTGACGGTGCCGCTCGCCGACATCGCCACGGCCGTCGTCCAGGTCGAGTTCTCCCCGCCCGGCGCGCGCGAGCTGGAACTCGCGGGCGGAGTCGTCCCGGGGCGGCCCGCTCCGGGTGCGGAAGACGCGGTGGCGGTGGACGACGCCGCGAAGCTCCGAGGAACACCGAATGCATTGTCCGAATCCGTAACAGCGTCCGATTCGCCGACCGAAGGGATCGTGGAATGAACATCGAAATCGAAGCCCTGCGCGCGATCGTCGCCGACAAGGGGATCTCGATCGAGACCGTGATCTCCGCGATCGAGTCGGCGCTGCTCACCGCGTACCGCCACACCGAGGGGCACCAGCCCAACGCGCGCATCGACATCAACCAGCGGACCGGCGTGGTCAGGGTGATGGCGCGCGAGGTGGACGCCGACGGCAACGTGATCTCCGAATGGGACGACACCCCGGAGGGTTTCGGCCGGATCGCGGCGACCACCGCCAGGCAGGTCGTGCTGCAGCGGCTGCGCGACGCGGAGAACGAGAAGTCCTTCGGCGAATTCTCCACCCACGAGGGCGACATCGTCGGCGGTGTGGTGCAGCGCGACGCGCGCGCCAACGCCCGCGGCACCGTCGTCGTGCGCATCGGCAGCGAGCTGCACGGCGCGGAGGGCTTGATCCCGCCCGCCGAGCAGGTGCCGGGCGAGACCTACGAGCACGGCGACCGGATCAAGTGCTACGTCGTCGGCGTCTCGCGTGGGCCGCGCGGGCCGCAGATCACGCTGTCGCGCACCCACCCGAACCTGGTGCGGCGCCTGTTCGCACTCGAGGTGCCGGAGATCGCGGACGGTTCGGTGGAGATCGTCGCCGTGGCGCGCGAGGCGGGGCACCGCTCCAAGATCGCCGTGCGCACCACGGTGCCCGGCGTCAACGCCAAGGGCGCCTGTATCGGGCCCATGGGACAGCGCGTGCGCAACGTGATGAGCGAGCTGGCCGGCGAGAAGATCGACATCATCGACTACGCCGACGATCCGGCGACCTTCGTCGGTAATGCGCTGTCGCCGTCGAAAGTGGTTTCGGTCACCATCGTCGACCCGGACGCTCGGGCGGCCCGCGTCGTCGTCCCCGATTTCCAGCTTTCGCTGGCGATCGGCAAGGAAGGGCAGAACGCCCGCCTCGCCGCGCGGCTGACCGGGTGGCGCATCGATATCCGCAGCGACGCCGCCCCCGGTGACCTGGGCGGATCCGTGCGAACGGAGGCGCATCGGAGTTGACGGGAGTCCGCGGGCGCAGTGCTCGGGATGACAGGTTCGTAACTTCCGAAGGGGAGGGGTTCGGCGTTCGGCGCGTGGCAGCGGTAGAGTGGTCCAAGGTTCAGTCCGAGCCTTCGGTTCCACTGCGCGATCGCACCACCGAGCAGCACCCGGCGCCCCAGCGCCCCGCGGCTCCGGTGCGAACGTGTATCGGATGCCGGAAGCGCGAGCTGGCCGTCGATCTGTTGCGGATCGTGGCTCGGGACCGTGAGACCGGAGACGGCGCCCACGTCATCGAGATCGTTCCCGATCCGCGGCGCAGACTTCCCGGACGGGGTGCCTGGCTGCACCCCCTTTCGGCTTGTCTGCGCGCGGCAGAGCGGCGCCGAGCGATCGGCAGAGCACTACGAGTGTCCGGATATCTGGATATCTCAGCCCTGGAGCATTACCTCGAGAACAGGCACGAGCACTCATGAGCACACCGTGAAGTACCAACGATGAACGTCCATCGGAGATAACCCGAGGTCGTGCGGGCCGCCGTCCCCAGAACGGTGGGGCTGCTCGACCTCTCAGTGAGGAGAGCAGTGGCAGGCAAGGCCCGCGTGCACGAGTTGGCAAAAGAACTCGGTGTCACGAGCAAGGAACTACTCGCAACGCTCAAGGAGCAGGGCGAGTTCGTGAAGTCGGCGTCCTCGACGGTGGAAGCTCCCGTCGCGCGCAGGCTGCGTGAGTCGTTCGCGGCGAAATCCGCCCCGTCCAACGGCAACAAGCCGGGTGCACGCCCCGGACCGTCCGGCCGTCCGGCCCCCAAGCCAGCGGGCGCAGGCCCGCGTCCCGGTCCCCGTCCTCCGGCGCCCACTCCGGCGCCCACCGCGCAGGAGACCGCCGCTCCCGCCGCGCGCACCGGCGAATCGCCCGCCGTGAAGCCCGGCCCCGCCGCGCGTCCGGGACCGGCGCCCGCGCCCAAGCCCGCCGCAAGGGAAACGGTCACCCCGCAGGCCGCCGCGGCTTCCGGCGCGAGCGCGAGTTCCGCGCCCGCCCCGGCCGGTCCGCGTCCGACTCCTGGCGGTCCGCGTCCCGGACAGCAGCAGCGTCCCGGCGCCCCCGCCCCGGGCGGTCAGCGCCCGGGTGGCGCGGCGCCCGGCCCGCGTCCGGGGCCGAAGACCCCGCGCGTCGGTAACAACCCGTACTCGTCGGCTCCCGAGCGTCCCGCGCCGCGTCCGGCCCCCGGTCAGGGTGGTCCGCGTCCCGGTCCTTCGCAGGGTGGCCCGCGTCCCGGCCCGGCCCAGGGCGGCCCGCGTCCGGGTCCGTCGCAGGGTGGTCCGCGTCCCGGCCCGGCCCAGGGTGGCCCGCGTCCGACGCCGGGCCCCGGTGGGCCGCGTCCCGGCGGTCCGCGGCCGAGCCCCGGCTCGATGCCGCCTCGTCCCAATCCCGGCGCGATGCCGTCGCGTGCGGCGCGTCCCGGCGGCGCGGGCGGCCCCGGCGCGGGTCGTCCCGGTCGTCCCGGCGGCGCCGGTGCCGGTCGTCCCGGTGGCGGTGGCGGTGGCGGCTACCGCGGCGGTGGCGGCGGCGCTCCCGGAGCGGGCGCGGGTGCGCCCGGCGCCGGTGGTGCGGCCGGTGGCTTCCGCGGTCGTCCCGGTGGCGGCGGTGGCGGCGGCCGTCCGGGTGGTCCCGGTGGCCGCGGTGGTGCGGCCGGCGCGTTCGGCCGTCCCGGTGGCGCGCCACGGCGTGGCCGCAAGTCCAAGCGGCAGAAGCGGCAAGAGTACGACTCGATGCAGGCGCCCGCCGTCGGCGGCGTGCGGCTGCCGCGCGGCAACGGCGAGATCATCCGGCTCGCCCGCGGCGCGTCGCTGTCGGACTTCGCGGAGAAGATCGACGCGAACCCGGCCGCGCTGGTGCAGGCCCTGTTCAACCTCGGCGAGATGGTCACCGCGACCCAGTCGGTGAACGACGAGACCCTCGAGCTGCTCGGCAGCGAGATGAACTACGTCGTGCACGTGGTCAGCCCCGAGGACGAGGACCGCGAGCTGCTGGAGTCGTTCGACCTCACCTACGGCGAGGACGAAGGCGGCGAGGAAGACCTCGAACAGCGTCCGCCGGTGGTGACCGTCATGGGTCACGTCGACCACGGTAAGACCCGCTTGCTGGACACCATCCGCAAGGCGAACGTCCGCGAGGGCGAGGCGGGTGGCATCACCCAGCACATCGGCGCCTACCAGGTGCTCACCCACCTCGGCGACGAGGACCGGCTGATCACCTTCATCGACACCCCTGGTCACGAGGCGTTCACCGCCATGCGTGCCCGCGGTGCGAAGGCCACCGACATCGCGATCCTGGTGGTCGCCGCCGACGACGGCGTCATGCCGCAGACGGTGGAGGCGATCAACCACGCGCAGGCGGCCGACGTGCCGATCGTCGTGGCGGTCAACAAGATCGACAAGGAGGGCGCGAACCCGCAGAAGGTTCGTCAGCAGCTCACCGAGTACGGCTTGGTCGCCGAGGAATACGGCGGCGACACCATGTTCGTCGACATCTCCGCCAGGCAGAACATCAACATCGACGCGCTGCTCGAGGCGGTCCTGCTGACCGCGGACGCGGCGCTGGACCTGCGTGCCAACCCGGACATGGACGCGCAGGGCGTGGCCATCGAGGCGCACCTCGACCGCGGCCGCGGCCCGGTGGCGACCGTGCTCATCCAGCGCGGCACCCTGCGGGTCGGCGACTCGATCGTGGCGGGAGACGCCTACGGCCGGGTGCGCCGGATGGTGGACGAGCACGGCGAGGACGTCGAGGCGGCGTTGCCGTCGCGGCCGGTCCAGGTCATCGGCTTCACGTCGGTGCCGGGCGCCGGTGACAACCTGCTCGTGGTCGACGAAGACCGGATCGCGCGGCAGATCGCCGACCGGCGCAACGCGCGCAAGCGCAACGCGCTGGCCGCACGCAGCCGCAAGCGGATCAGCCTGGAAGATCTGGATGCCGCGCTGAAGGAGACCAGCGAGCTGAACCTGATCCTCAAGGGCGACAACTCCGGTACGGTCGAAGCCCTCGAAGAGGCGCTGCTCGGGATCCAGGTGGGCGACGAGGTGCGTCTGCGGGTGATCGACCGTGGCGTCGGTGGCGTCACCGAGACCAACGTCAACCTGGCGTCGGCCTCGAACGCGATCATCATCGGCTTCAACGTCCGCGCCGAGGGCAAGGCCACCGAGCTGGCCAACCGCGAGGGCGTCGACATCCGGTACTACTCGGTGATCTACCAGGCCATCGACGAGATCGAGAAGGCCCTCAAGGGCATGCTCAAGCCGATCTACGAAGAGGTCGAGCTGGGTCGCGCCGAGATCAGGGCGATCTTCCGTTCGTCGAAGGTCGGCAACATCGCCGGTTGCATGGTCACGTCGGGTTCGGTCAAGCGCAACGCCAAGGCGCGCCTGCTCCGGGACAACGTGGTGGTCGCCGAGACGATGACGATCTCGTCGCTGCGCCGGGAGAAGGACGACGTCACCGAGGTCCGCGAGGGCTTCGAGTGCGGTATGACGGTCACCTACTCCGACATCAAGGAAGGCGACATCATCGAGGCCTACGAGCTGCGCGAGAAGCCGCGCGACTGATAGACCGAGACGAGACCGGACGCCGCGCGATGAGCGCGGCGTCCGGCCGGTCTTCCTGAACTGGGGAGGGTAAGGGTGTACCTGGGTGCACTGGAGTTCGACCTGCTGCTGGGTGATGTGCATTCACTGAAACAGAAGCGCTCGGTGATCCGGCCGATTCTGGCCGAATTACAGCGTTTCGGTGTGAGTGCGGCCGAAGGCGGGGAACACGATCTATACCGTCGCTCGCTGCTGGGCGTGGCCATGGTCAGTGCGGGCATGGATCACCTGACCGAGGTGCTGGACAAATGTGAACGGCACGTCGCGGCCCGTCCGGAGTTACAGTTGCTGGCGGTGCGCCGCCGAATCTTCGGGCCCGAGGACTGACGCGGCGTAGCGACGGAGCTCGGGTGGCGGCACCGGGCCACGCGACGACCGCCACCGAACAGAGTTGATAGTGAGGAGGAAACGGCCATGGTGGACCAAGCCAGGGCACGCCGACTCGCCAAGCGGATCTCCTCGATCGTCGCGACCGCGATCGAATACGAGGTGAAGGACCCGCGGCTGCGTTTCGTGACCATCACCGACGCCAAGGTCACCGGCGATCTCAGGGAGGCGACGGTGTACTACACCGTGATGGGTGAAACCCTCGACGCCGAACCGGATTACGAAGGCGCGGCGGCCGGACTGGAGAAGGCCAAGGGTGTTCTGCGCTCGAAAGTGGGTGCGGGAACGGGGGTGAAGTTCACCCCCACGCTGGCATTCGTACTGGACACCGTGCCCGACGCGGCACGGCAGATGGAGGAACTGCTCGCCAGGGCGCGGGCCGCGGACGACGAGGTCGCCAAGGTGGCGGCCACCGCCAGGCACGCGGGCGACGCCGACCCCTACAAGGTCGAACGCGACGCCGACGAGTGACATGCGGTAGTCGATGACGACGATGCGGGAAACGGCCGGCTTGGACACGGCCGTGGCGGCGCTGGACGCCGCGCGCTCGGTGACCATCGTCTGCCATGTGCAGCCCGATGCGGACACCATAGGAAGTGGTCTGGCGCTGGCGTTGGTGCTGCATCGGCGCGGCGTCGCGGTGCAGGTGTCCTTCGCCGAGCCCGCGGAGCTGCCCATGTCGATGCGATCGTTGCCTGGCGTGCGGCACCTGGTGGCCCCGGCCGAGGTGCGCGCCGAGGTCGACCTGCTCATCGCGGTCGATTGCGGCAGTGCGGGGCGGCTGGGGGCGCTGGCCGATCGATTGCCCGGTGCCGCAACGACATTGGTGATCGATCACCATCGGTCGAACACGTGCTTCGGAGCGATCAATGTGGTCGATCCCGCCGCGGAGTCCACCACGAGCCTGATCGCCCGGTTGCTCGACGCGTGGGGTGTGCCGATCGATGCGGACGTGGCGCATTGCCTGTACGCCGGTCTGGTCACCGACACGGGTTCGTTCCGGTGGGTGCGGCCGGGCACGCACGAACTGGCGGAGCGGCTGCTTGCCACCGGCATCGATGGTGCGCACATCGCCCGCACGTTGATGGACACGCACCCGTTCGGATGGCTGCCCATGCTCTCCCGCGTGCTCGGGACGGCGCAGCTCGTCCCGGAGGCGCGCGGCGGCGTGGGGTTGGTGTACGCGTTCGTGCGGCGCGACGACATCGATGACGTGCGATCGGAGGAAATCGAGAGCGTCATCGATATCGTGCGCACGACCGCCGAAGCCGGAATCGCCGCGGTGTTCAAGCAATCGCGTGTGGTGCCGGATCGGTGGACGGTGTCGCTGCGCTCGCGCGACAGCGGAGCCTCCGCGGGTGACGGGGTGGACGTCGCCGAGGTCGCCACATCACTGGGCGGCGGCGGGCACCGCTTCGCCGCCGGCTACACCGCGCACGGCGCGCCCGAGGACTTGATCGGCGCGCTGCTGACCGCGCTCGGATAACCGTATGTCTCGACCTGGCGCATCCGTGTTCGTCGGTGAGCCGTGTCGAGGTCGGAACGACGGTGGTCTCGGAAGGAGCGACGTGCGGGGAAGGTGTTCGTGAGCGCGCAGAGTCCCGGCGACGCGGATATCGGCGACCCGGCCCTGCCAGCGAGCGAACCGGCGCCCGTCGACCGGGCTGCCGCTGCCGGTCCCGGGCGCATTCTCGGCCTCGCGTTGCCCACCCTCGGCGTGCTGGTCGCCGAACCGATCTACCTGTTGTTCGATCTGGCCGTGGTCGGCAGGCTCGGCGCGCTCGCGCTGGCCGGTCTCGCCGTCGGCGGGTTGATCCTGGCGCAGACCAGTTCGCAGCTGACCTTCCTGTCCTACGGCACCACCGCGCGCTCGGCGCGTCGCCACGGCGCGGGCGACCACCGCGGAGCCGTCGCCGAGGGCGTACAGGCGACGTGGATCGCGGTGGCCGTCGGCCTCGCGATCCTGCTGCTGGTCCAAGCGTTCGCCGTGCCGGTGACCAGCGCCATCGCCGGCGGCGGGGACATCGCTCAGCAGGCGCTGGACTGGGTGCGGATCGCGCTGTTCGGCGTGCCGCTGATCCTGATCTCCATGGCGGGCAACGGGTGGCTGCGCGGCGTTCAGGAGACGCGCAGGCCGCTGGTCTACGTCGTCGCCGGACTCGCCGCGTCGGCGATCCTCTGCCCGGTGCTGGTGCACGGAGTGCTGGGCGCACCGCATCTCGGCCTGCCCGGCTCCGCCGTGGCGAACGTGGCGGGTCAGATCGTCACCGCGGTCCTGTTCCTGCGCGCGCTGCTGCGCGAGGGCGTTTCCCTCGCCCCGCACTGGTCGGTGATGCGCGCGCAGCTCGTACTCGGGCGCGACCTGATCGTCCGCAGCTTCGCCTTCCAGGCCTGCTTCGTCTCGGCGGCGGCGGTCGCCGCGCGTTTCGGCGCCGCGTCGGTAGCGGCCCACCAGTTGGTGCTGCAACTGTGGAACTTCCTGGCGCTCGCGCTGGACGCGCTGGCCATCGCCGCGCAGACGCTCACCGGTGCGGCGCTCGGCGCGGGCGATGCCACCGGCGCCCGCGCCATCGCCCGGCGCGTCACCCGCTGGTCGGAGATCTTCAGCCTCGGGCTGGCCGCCTGCTTCGCGGCGGGGGCGGTGGCGATGCCCGCGCTGTTCACCGACGATCCGGACGTGCTCGAGCGCGCGCATGTGGTGTGGTGGTTCTTCGTCGCGCTCATCCCCGTGGCCGGCATCGTGTTCGCGCTCGACGGCGTGCTGCTCGGGGCGGGCGACGCGGCGTATCTGCGCACCACCACGCTCGGTGCGGCGCTGCTCGGTTTCCTGCCCGCCATCTGGCTGTCGCTGATCTTCGACTGGGGCGTCGCCGGAATCTGGTCCGGCCTCGCCGCGTTCATGCTGTTGCGGCTGGTCGCCGTCGCGGGCCGGGCGCTGTCGGGCCGGTGGGCCCTGGTCGGCGCCGAGTTGCCGAGGTGACCGACACCCGGCTCGGCCGGTGCGTGCGAATCCGAATCGATGTGCCAAGGTAGGTGTGGTGATACCCAAGTTGATGGCGGTGAGCGACATTCATGTCGGGCACCAGGGGAATCGGCCGGTCGTCGAGCAGATCAAGGCGGACTCGCCGGAGGACTGGCTCATCGTGGCCGGCGACGTGGGGGAGAAGACCGAGGACATCCGCTGGGCGCTGCAACTGCTGCGCGGCCGGTTCGCCAAGGTGATCTGGGTGCCGGGCAATCACGAGCTGTGGACGACGGCGAAGGACCCGGTGCAGATGGTCGGCGCGGCGCGCTACGACTACCTGGTGTCGATGTGCCGCGACCTGGACGTGCTGACGCCGGAGGACCCCTTTCCGGTGTGGCAGGGCGCGGGCGCCGAGGAGCACGGCGGAGCGGTCACGCTGGTGCCGATGTTCCTGCTGTACGACTACTCGTTCCTGCCGGAGGGAGCCACCACCAAGGCGGAGGGCCTGGCGATCGCCCGCGAGCGCAACGTGGTGGCCACCGACGAATTCCTGCTCTCGCCGGATCCGTACCTGACCAGGGACGCCTGGTGTCACGCCAGGGTGCAGGCGACCAAGCGCAAGCTCGACGCGCTCGCTCCCGGCACACCGGTCGTCCTGATCAACCACTTCCCGCTGGTGCGGCAGCCGACCGACGTGCTGTTCTACCCGGAGTTCGCGCTGTGGTGCGGCACCGAGCTGACCGCGGACTGGCACACCCGCTACAACGTGGTCTGTTCGGTCTACGGTCACCTGCACATCCCGCGGACCTCGCACTACGACGGCGTCCGGTTCGAGGAGGTGTCGCTGGGCTACCCGCGCGAATGGCAGCGCCGCGGCCTGCCCGAGCGATTGCTGCGCCAGATCCTGCCCGCCCCGGAGTACCCGCCGGGCACGCTGAACAAGTGGGGCGGGCATTTCCAGGTGACCCCCGAGATGGAGGCCGCAGCCGCGGAGATGCGCAGCAAGGCGCAGCAGCGGCGCGGGCTGGCGTAGTCCGGGGGCACATGGCGCTGCGATCCGATCCCGCGCGGCTCGACTACGCTCGTCGGTGATGATCGAGAACATTCTGCCCGCGGGTGTGGCCTCGGCCGAGTTGCTGGCGTACCCGGAGGATCTGCGACCGCATCCGGCGGAGGAGCATCTCATCGCCAAGTCGGTGGAGAAGCGGCGCCGTGATTTCATCGGCGCGCGGCATTGCGCCCGGCTGGCGCTCACGCAGCTCGGCGAACAGCCGGTCGCGATCGGCAAGGGCGAACGCGGCGCTCCGGTGTGGCCGCGCGGAATCGTCGGCAGCCTGACCCACTGCGACGGCTATCAGGCCGCCGCGCTCGGCCACAAGCTGAGGTTCCGTTCCATCGGCATCGACGCCGAGCCGCACGCCACGCTGCCCGACGGCGTACTGGACTCGGTCAGCCTGCCGCCGGAGCGGGATTGGCTGAAGACCACCGATTCCGGACTGCACCTGGACCGGCTGCTGTTCTGCGCCAAAGAGGCCACCTACAAGGCGTGGTTCCCGCTGACGCTGCGCTGGCTCGGCTTCGAGGACGCGCACATCACCTTCGACATCGAGGACAGCTCCGCCGATTCCGGGCGCGGCAGCTTCCACACCGAACTGCTGGTGCCGGGGCAGACCACCGACGGCGGCACGCCGCTGCTGTCGTTCGACGGCCGTTGGCTGATCACCGACGGGTACATCCTGACCGCGATCGCGCACGTCTGATGGACGGACTCGGCGGGCTGCTCGTCATCGACAAGGCCGGTGGCTGGACCAGCCACGACGTCGTCGCGAAATGCCGCAAACTGCTGCGCACCAAGAAGATCGGTCACGCGGGCACGCTCGACCCGATGGCGACCGGCGTGCTCGTGCTCGGCGTGGAGCGCGCGACCAAACTCCTCGGCCTGCTCACCCTGACCACCAAGGCGTACACCGCGACCATCCGGCTCGGGCAGGCGACCAACACCGACGACGCCGAGGGCGAAGTGCTGGCCACGACTCCGGCCGGCCACCTCGCCGACGACGAGATCGCCGCGCGCACAACGGAACTGACCGGCGACATCGAGCAGGTGCCCGCCACGGTGAGCGCGATCAAGGTCGACGGCGAACGCGCCTATGCCCGCCACCGTGCCGGCAAGGACGTGCAGCTGGCCGCCCGCCCGGTCACGGTGTCGCGCTTCGACGTGCTCGCCCGGCGCGACGTCGGCGATTTCGTCGACCTGGAGGTGGTGGTCGAGTGCTCCTCGGGCACCTACGTGCGGGCGCTCGCCCGTGACCTCGGCGCCGCGCTCGGCGTCGGCGGCCACCTGACCGCGTTGCGCCGCACGAGAGTCGGCCCCTTCACGCTCGAGCGCGCCCGTACCCTGGACGACTTGGCCGCCGCCGCCGAGTCCGGCACGCCGCAGCTGAGCCTCGATATCGACGCCGCGGTGCGAACGGCGTTCCCGCGCCGCGACATCGATGCGAAGCAGGCCGACGACCTGCGCAACGGACGTTGGCTCGCCCCGGCCGGAATCCCCGGCGTCTACGCCGCCATCGATCCGGAAGAACGCGCTATCGCCCTGCTGCGTGAGTCGGGCAATCGCGCGTCCTCGGTGATGGTCGTCCGCCCTGCCAATCTCTGATCCAGCGGGCGATAATGGCGGACCACCTTGCGCCGAGGAGTGAATGCCGATGATGCGAGTCGTCGCGACGATCGTCGCGGTCCTGGTCGGTGGCGCGGCGCTGGTCGGCAATGCCGGCGAGGCGCGCGCAGCCACGCAGGCATCGGTGCTGGAAGGCCGCGGGCGGATACTGGTGACCCTGCCCGACTCCGACGATGTGCGGGTGCTCGATGTGGAAGTGTGGATCGATGGCCGGAACGTGAGCTGTGACGGCAATCCGTGCAAGGTCGCACAGGGACACGCCTACTCGTTGGCCTACGACCTCCCCGCGGGGGCACATCGAATCGAGATCCGGCCGCCCGGTGAACCGGACTTGCTCGACCAAGTCGTGGCTGTGCGGCCCCCTGACCACTTGCTCGACACTTTGCAATGCCTGCACCTGCCCGTGCCGCAGGACCCTGGCCTCGTCTGCTGATATCGCGAAGGCTCCGGCGCGCCGGGCCGAACAAGCTTCCGAATCGGGGAACGACCGGTTCGGCGCCGGCCAGCTGTAGCCCCGCCCAGACCGTCACCTGGTTGGCCGTCAGCACCGGATTGCCCGAAGTAGCCTCCAGGTCCGGCAGCACCGTCATGATGTGCCTCGCGGTGTCGGAACGAGCAGCGCCTGCGCGCCGGGATGGTCGTTGTCCGCCGCCAGCCGCAGCGCCTGGGCCGGGGTGAGGAGGCCGGGCCTCGGCGTGGAAGGCGTCGCAATTCCAGCGCACCGCGCGTGCCAGCCGCGGCGCAGGTCTGCGGCGCTTGTTCGTCCAGCAGACGTGCGTGGCCGGAGATGGCGGCCTTGGTGAGGGTGAGGGTGATGTTGCGGCGCCACGCGGCCCTGCTTCCTGATCGGGCCGCCGGGTGGGCAGACAGCGGTGGATGCGCGCTACAGCTCGGCGAGCACCTCCGACCAGATCGCCAGAGCGTCCTCGATCTGCGTGTCGGTCACGATCAGCGGCGGAATCATCCGCACGACGTTCATGTGCGCGCCGCAGGTCAGCAGGAGCAGGCCCTTGTCCACCGCGGCGCGCTGAGCGGCCGCGGCGGTGGCGGTGCCGGGCTCGCCGGTGGCCGTGGTGAACTCGGCGCCCACGAGCAGTCCGAGGCCGCGGACATCGCCGATCGCCTTGGTGGCGCAGGCGCGCAGACCGCGCAGCAGTTGCTCCCCGCGGGCAGCCGCGTTGTCCACCAGCCCCTCGGATTCGATGACGTCCAGCGTGGCGATCGCCGCCGCGCACGCCACCGCGTTACCGCCGTAGGTGCCGCCCTGCGAGCCCGGCCACGCCCGCGCCATCAGTTCGCGCGGCGCCGCGATGCCCGACAGCGGGAACCCGCTGGCCAGACCCTTCGCGATGGTGATGACATCGGGCCGGACGCCGAAGTGCTGATGCCCGAAGAACTTTCCGGTGCGACCGAAGCCGGTCTGGATCTCGTCGAAGACCAGCAGGATGCCGTGCCGGTCCGCGCGTTCGCGCAGCCCTTGGAAGAACTCGGCGTTGCCGGGCACGTAACCGCCCTCACCGAGCATCGGCTCCACGATGAACGCGGCGGTCTCGGCGGGCGAGGTGAGCGTGGCGAACAGGTAGTCCAGTTCGCGCAGCGCGAAGACGGTCGCTTCGCGCTCGCTCCAGCCGTAGCGGTAGGCGGTGGGGAAAGGCGCGACGTGCACGCCCGGCATGAGCGGGCCGAACCCGGCGGAGAAACGGGTACCGGAGGTCGTCATGGTCGCGGCCGCCAGGGTGCGGCCGTGGAAACCGCCGTGGAAGACGACGACATTCGGCCGCCCCGTGGCCTGGCGCGCCAGGCGCAGCGCGGCCTCGACCGCCTCACTGCCGGAGTTCGCGAAGAACAGCGTGTCCAGTCCTTCCGGAAGCACGACGCCGAGCCGCTCGGTCAGCTCCAGCAGCGGCCGGTGCAGCACCGTCGTGTACTGGCCGTGGATCAGCGAGGCCACCTGCGCTTGGGCGGCGGCGACCACCCTCGGGTGGCAGTGGCCGGTGCTGGTCACGCCGATGCCCGCGGTGAAGTCCAGATAGCGGCGGCCGTCGGTGCCGTAGAGGTAGCACCCCTCGCCGTGGTCGACGATCACCGGCGTGGCTTGTTTCAGGATGGGCGAGAGCTCCGTCATGGTGAATCGCCTCCCGGTACGGGTGCGGATGTCTATTGCCGGATTGTCAACTCTATGCATAACCTGCGGCAGGGTCGCGGCGATTGCCGGATGCGGCGTGCGGCCAGACGCCTACGCCGTGGGCTGGCCGCCCGCAAGCGCAATCGACCGAGACGAGCGCCGCACGGCGGACACGGGGCCTGCCGTATGTTCTGCCCGGCCGCGTCGCCGCTCGGGGGCAGCGGAGACGCCTGTGCGGCCGGTACGGAGGCGACCGGTCAGGCGGTGAGCCAGATGGCGTCGGCGGCGGGGCGGCCGAGGTCGGTCGGTGACTCGGTGGCGCCGATGCGGATGGCGATGGTGCCCGCGAAGTCGCGCCGTTCGACGACCGTGATGGCGGTGTCCAAGGCGATGCCGACGGAGTCGAAGTAGCGCAGCATGTCGGGGTCGGCGTCGGAGATGCGCGCGACCCGGCCGGATTCACCGGCGCGGAAGTCGCTGAGCTGGCGCGCGGGCGGGGTGGGCACCGCGCCGTCCACCGAGGGGATCGGGTCGCCGTGCGGATCGCGATCGGGGTATCCGAGTTTGGCGTCGATGCGGGCCATCAGCAACTCGGAGACCGCGTGCTCGAGCACCTCGGCCTCGTCGTGCACCTCGTCCCAGCCGTAGCCGAGTTCGTTCACCAGGAAGGTCTCGATGAGCCGATGCCTGCGCACCATCGCGACGGCGGCCCTGCGGCCCTCCGGCGTGAGGGCGATCGCGCCGTAGCGAGCGTGCTCGACCAATCCCTGGTCGGCGAGTTTGCGGACGGCTTCGGACACGGTCGAGGCCGAGACGCCGATCCGTTCGGCGAGCAATTTGGTGGTCACCTTCTCCTGAGACCACTCCTGCGCGGTCCAGATGACCTTCAGGTAGTCCTGCGCGACCGAGGACAGCACAGGCGCGATCGTCGCGGTACCGCCGTGCGCATCGCCCGGCGCCGGGGCGTCGGCCAACTCGCGTCGAGTGGCGATATCTCGTTTACCTGGCACACAACCGAGCTTAGGCACTGGCGTCGCGATACACACATCCTCGGCCTGCCGTGCTCTGATCGACAACGAATCGCTATTCGCCGTTCACCGCCGAGAAGTGGGCGGATGGATGCCGGGAGCGCGCGCAGCCGAGCGCGGTCGCGTCGTCATCCGGCCGGATGACGGACAGCCGTATGCCCCTGATGCGGCTCGGACCTCCGCGTCGGCTCACGGCGGCGGAACCGTTGTGTGAGATCAGCACGCCCGAATACTGTTCGGCACCTGATTTGCGTAGGCTGCGCACTGTGCAGAGATGGCGAAGTCTCGACGAGGTGCCCGCGGACTGGGGGCGCTGTGTCCTCACGATCGGTGTGTTCGACGGTGTGCACCGCGGCCACGCGCAGTTGATCAGCCGGGCCGTGAAGTCCGCCGCCGCGCGCGGCGTGCCCGCGGTGCTGATGACGTTCGATCCGCACCCGATGGAAGTGGTCCGCCCGGGCTCACATCCCGCGCAGTTGACCACCCTCACCCGTCGCGCCGAGCTGGCCGAGGAACTGGGCGTCGACGTGTTCTGCGTCATGCCCTTCACCCAGGAGTTCATGAAGCTGACTCCGGCGCGCTATGTCCACGATCTGCTGGTGGAGCGGCTGCACGTGGTGGAGGTGGTGGTCGGCGACAACTTCACCTTCGGCAAGAAGGCCGCGGGCACCGTCGAGACCATGCGCGAACTCGGCAGGCGATTCGGCTTCGAGGTCGACGGAGTGAGCCTGCTCGCCGAACACGCCGTGACCTTCTCCTCCACCTACATCCGCGCGTGCGTGGACGCGGGGGACATGGCGGCCGCGGCCGAGGCGCTCGGGCGCCCGCACCGCGTGGAAGGCGTCGTCGTGCACGGCGACGGCCGCGGCAAGCAGCTCGGTTTCCCCACCGCCAACGTCGCGCCGCCGATGCACGCCGCGATCCCGGCCGACGGCGTGTACGCCGGATGGTTCACCGTGCTCGGCCCCGGCCCCACCATCGGCACCGTCACCCCCGGCGAGCGGGCCATGGCCGCCGTCTCGGTGGGCACCAACCCGACCTTCTCCGGACGCGCCCGCACCGTGGAGGCGTACGTGCTCGACGGCGAGGCCGATCTGTACGGTCAGCACGTCGCGGTGGACTTCGTCGAGCACATCCGCGGCCAGCGCAAGTTCGAGTCGGTGGACGAGCTCATCGAGTGCATGGGCCGCGACGTGGAGACCGCGCGCAAAATCCTCACCGCCGCCGACGCCCGCTGAACGGTCAGGACTTCATGAACTCGAGCAGGTCCTCGTTGAGCTGCTCGGCGTGCGTGACGTACAGGCCGTGCCCCGCGGTCGGGTATTCCTTGTAGACGCAGTTCGGGATGAGTTTCGCGGTGTGCCTGCTGCTGGCGTCGATCGGGATGGACTGATCAGGGACCCCGTGTACGACCAGGGCGGGAATCGACAGATTCCGCAGCGTCTCGCGGTGATCGGACGGGAAGGTCGACTCCCAGACCGCGATGGTGGCCCACGGCGAAGCGGACAGGCAGCGGCGGGTCTCGTGCTCGATCAGCGCGGGAGAGACGTCGTTGCCCAGGTGGGTGGCGAAGTATCCCTGCGCCCGGTCGGCGAACCACTTGGGCCGGTCGGTGCGCCACTGCGCGACCGACGCCCGGCTCAGCTCCTCCGGAAGGCCCTCGGGATTGTCCTCGGTCTGCCGCAGGAACGGCAGCGTCGTGGCCAGCAGCGCGATGCGCGCGACCCGCGCGGTGCCGTGCCTGGCCAGATAGCGCGCTACTTCCGCACCGCCCGCGGAGTGGGCGACCAAGGTGAGTTCGCGCAGATCCAGCCGTTCGATCAGCTCGGCCACGTCATCGGCGCGGGTGTCCAAGTCGTATCCGGTCGACGGGCGGTCCGAACGGCCGTGCCCGCGCCGGTCCAGCAGCACACAGCGGTAACCCTGTTCGACGAAGAAGGGGACTTGGTACTCCCACATCTCCGCGTGCAGCGACCACCCGGCCAGGAACACGATCGGCGCTCCGGTGCCGTAGTCCTCGTAGGCCAGGCGGGTGCCGTCGGTCGTCTCCAGGTAAGGCATCGTCGTCTCCTCGTATTCGGCGGTACGACAAGAAGATTCGCAGCCGAAATGCGGCGAGTCGATTACCCGTGAGGTAATGCCGTTGCTTCCCTGCGCGCCGGAACCGGAACCGGAACCGGCTCGGCGGGCCCGCGATTTCGGCGGACCGCTCCCGGTCCGGTAGGGTGTTCCCTCGGGTTTGCTGCGGTCCGCGGTGGCGCCCACACCCGGGTGACCGGAGATTCGAGCGCGGAACTGAGAAACAGGAGTGGATGCCCCATGGCACTGACCACCGAGCAGAAATCGGCGATCCTCGCCGAGTACGGCCTGCACGAGAAGGACACCGGCTCGCCGGAGGCGCAGATCGCGCTGCTGTCCAAGCGCATCGCCGACATCACCGAGCACCTGAAGAAGCACAAGCACGACCACCACACCCGCCACGGACTGATGGCGCTGATCGGTCGTCGCAAGCGGCTGTCGAAGTACCTGCAGGACAAGGACATCAACCGCTACCGTTCGCTGATCGAGCGGCTCGGGCTCAGGCGGTAATTTTTTCCAGCGCCTGCGGCGCTGGGTGTTCGCGGCCCCTTTGTGGCTCGCGTCCGAGCGACCGCTGCTGGCGACTTCGTCGCGGACGCAGCGGTCGCTCGGACGCGAGCCGGGCCGCGAACGGCGGATGCTCGGTCTCGCTTCGCTCGAAAGACATGGTCGAGGTGGGCTGGGCGCGCTTTGTTGTGATGGCGCTATCGGGTGTATGCCTGGCGTAGCGGGGTCGCGGTGGCTGACCGTGTACGCCGCTGGACCGAGCGCCAGAAGATTCGAGGCGGCTGCCGCGGTGTCGCCGGGTGCGGACGCCTTGTGCCCGCGCACCATGACCGATTTGTGCACGCTGTCGTAGCGGGGTCGCGGTGGTCGGGGCTGGTCGTTCGGTGAGGCCGCGTTGTCCGGGGTGTTCCGGAACTATCCGTTCGGTCGAGCCGTGTAGTCCGGGGTTTGTGCGGGAACTGCTCGTCGGCGGGGCCGCGACTTCCGTTTGTTCACTGTCCGGCCCGCATCGATTGGTAGTTGGTCGACAGGGAGGTCTGCCCTGGACGTTCGGGTCGCCGCCGGTGGCCGTCGCTCGTGACGATTCCGGTCTGCCGGACCGATGTGCTTCTGCTGATCGTCACGGCGGATTCGCCGTGGATTGCGGTTTCACATGGACTCGACGTGCGCTAGGTGGTCGTTCCGGCGCCTGCCGCGTCAAGTAATCGGCGATATCTTGGTTCGGCCGTGAGTTGCGCGGTTTGCGGCCTTGGTGCGCCTGCGGACGGAGTGGTAGGTGGCCGCTCGACACGGGGGTGTCCGAGGCGGTCGCTGGTTCGGCCAATGGGGAGACGTACAATCGCACCGTTGGCTATATGTGGACAGGGGAGCGGATCGCCCCCGTCGCACGACAACATTGCACAGCCGTATGCACCCGTCGCGTGGCGTCGGTCTTCGGTAGTGGCCTATCGGCAGCGAGTTGCGCCGTCGGGCTTCGATCGATGACCGCCTCCGCGTCGCCGTATCCAAGGGGATTCGGCCGGGTGTGCGCGTCGCAGCCAGGAGGGTTGCCGCGCGTCCGTACCCGGTACGGCTGACGACAGCCGGATCGCGCCACCGTGCGCTCGAGCCGGCGAAGACGAGAGGTTGAGAAAGAAGAAATGACCGAAACAACCGAACGCAAGAGCTCTGCCGTCGAGGTCGAGCCGGGCGTGTTCGAATCCGTCGCGCTGATCGACAACGGCAGCTACGGCACCCGCACCATCCGGTTCGAGACCGGACGCCTCGCCCGGCAGGCCGCCGGTTCGGTCGTCGCCTACCTGGACGACGAGACCATGCTGCTGTCGGCCACCACCGCGGGCAAGCAGCCCAAGGACCAGTTCGACTTCTTCCCGCTGACGGTGGACGTCGAGGAGCGGATGTACGCCGCGGGCCGCATCCCCGGTTCGTTCTTCCGCCGCGAGGGCCGCCCCTCCACCGACGCCATCCTGACCTGCCGCCTGATCGACCGTCCGCTGCGTCCGTCGTTCGTCGACGGCCTGCGCAACGAGATCCAGGTCGTGGTCACCGTGCTGAGCCTGGACCCGAAGGACCTCTACGACGTGGTGGCGATCAACGCCGCGTCCGCGTCCACCCAGTTCGCGGGCCTGCCGTTCTCCGGCCCGGTCGGCGGCGTTCGCGTCGCGCTGATCGAGGGCCAGTGGGTGGCCTTCCCGACCACCGAGCAGCTCGAGGGCGCGGTCTTCGACATGGTCGTCGCCGGCCGCGTGGTCGACTCCGGGGACGTCGCGATCATGATGGTCGAGGCGGAGGCCACCGAGAACGTCATCGCGCTGGTCGACGGCGGCGCGCAGGCGCCGACCGAGGCCGTGGTCGCGGAAGGGCTCGAGGCCGCCAAGCCGTTCATCGCTCGCCTGTGCCGCGCGCAGCAGGACCTCGCGGAGCTGGCCGCCAAGCCCACCGAGGAGTTCCCGCTCTTCCCGCCGTACGGCCAGGACGTGTACGAGGCCGTCGAGGGCACCGCGAAGCGCGAGCTGAGCGAGGCGCTGAGCATCGCAGGCAAGCAGGAGCGCGAGGAGAAGATCGACCAGATCAAGCTCGCCGTGCTCGACCGCCTCGCCGACGACTACACCGGGCGGGAGAAGGAGCTGGGCGCGGCGTTCCGCTCCGTCACCAAGAAGCTGGTCCGCCAGCGCATCCTGTCCGACGGTTTCCGCATCGACGGCCGTGGGCTGGCCGACATCCGCGCGCTGTCCGCCGAGGTGGCCGTGGTGCCGCGGGCGCACGGCTCGGCGCTGTTCGAGCGGGGCGAGACCCAGATCCTGGGCGTCACCACCCTGGACATGGTGAAGATGGCCCAGCAGGTCGACTCGCTCGGCCCGGAGACCAGCAAGCGCTACATGCACCACTACAACTTCCCGCCGTTCTCCACCGGCGAGACCGGCCGCGTCGGGTCGCCCAAGCGCCGCGAGATCGGCCACGGCGCGCTGGCCGAGCGGGCGCTGATCCCGGTGCTGCCCAGCCAGGAGGAGTTCCCCTACGCCATCCGTCAGGTGTCGGAGGCGCTGGGTTCCAACGGCTCCACCTCGATGGGTTCGGTGTGCGCCTCCACCCTGTCGCTGCTGAACGCCGGTGTGCCGCTGAAGGCGCCGGTGGCCGGTATCGCGATGGGCCTGGTGTCGGACACCGTCACCAACGATCAGGGTGAGGAAGAGGTCCGCTACGTCGCGCTGACCGACATCCTCGGCGCCGAGGACGCCTTCGGCGACATGGACTTCAAGGTCGCGGGCACCCGCGAGTTCGTCACGGCGTTGCAGCTGGACACCAAGCTCGACGGCATCCCGTCGCAGGTGCTGGCCGGTGCGCTCAGCCAGGCGCACGACGCGCGCACCACGATCCTGGACGTGATGGCCGAGGCCATCGCCACCCCGGACGAGATGAGCCCGTACGCGCCGCGCGTCACCGCGATCAAGATCCCGGTCGACAAGATCGGCGAGGTGATCGGCCCCAAGGGCAAGGTGATCAACCAGATCACCGAGGACACCGGCGCCAACATCTCCATCGAGGACGACGGCACCGTGTTCGTCGGCGCGACCGACGGCCCGTCCGCGCAGGCCGCGATCGACGCGATCAACGCCATCGCGAACCCGCAGCTGCCGAAGGTCGGCGAGCGCTTCCTCGGCACGGTCGTCAAGACCACCGCCTTCGGCGCGTTCGTCTCGCTGCTGCCGGGCCGCGACGGTCTGGTGCACATCTCCAAGCTGGGCAACGGCAAGCGCGTGGCCAAGGTCGAGGACGTGGTGAACGTCGGCGACAAGCTGCGGGTGGAGATCGCCGACATCGACAACCGGGGCAAGATCTCGCTCGTGCCGGTCGAGGAGAACGCCGAGGAGCCCGGCGACGACGCGGCCGATGCGGGTTCGGCCGGGACCGAGTAGTACTTGTCTCTGTGACGAAGAAGAAGACGACAACCCCTCTGCTCAGCACCGGGCAGGGGGGTTCGTCACTCGAGCTGCGGGCGGACTCGGACAGCGGCGTGCGGCGCACCGTACTGCCCGGTGGGTTGCGCGTGGTCACCGAGCATCTGCCCGGAGTGCGTTCGGCGTCCGTCGGCGTGTGGGTGGGTGTCGGGTCGCGCGATGAAGGCCCCACCGTCGCGGGGGCCGCGCACTTCCTGGAGCACTTGCTGTTCAAGGCGACGCCGACGCGGTCGGCCCTCGACATCGCCGAGGCGATGGACGCGGTCGGCGGCGAACTCAACGCGTTCACCGCGAAGGAGCAGACCTGCTACTACGCGCACGTCATCGACGACGACCTGCCCTTGGCGGTCGACATGGTTTCCGACGTCGTGCTCAACGGTTTGTGCCGGGCGTCGGACGTGGACGTGGAGCGGCAGGTGGTGCTCGAGGAGATCGCGATGCGCGACGACGACCCCGAGGACCTGGTCGGCGATTCCTTCCTGGCCGCGCTGTTCGGCGATCATCCGATCGGGCGTCCGGTGATCGGCTCGATCGAATCCATCGAGGGCATGCGGGCCGCGCAGCTGCGGTCGTTCCACCTGCGGCGCTACCGGCCGGACCGGATGGTGGTCGCGGTCGCGGGCAACGTGGAGCACGACCACACCGTGGAATTGGTGCATCGCGCCTTCGAGAACCGGCTCGATCCGGCGGCCACGCCCGCCCCGCGGCGCGAGGGCCGGTTCCGCCCCCACGGCGACCCCCGGCTGCACTGGAGCCACCGCGACAGCGAACAGGCGCATCTCGTGTTCGGCGTGCGCGCCTTCGGGCGGCACGAAGGCGACCGGCGCTGGCCGCTGTCGGTGCTGAACACCGTGGTCGGCGGCGGCCTGAGTTCCCGGCTGTTCCAGCGCATCCGGGAGGAGCGCGGGCTGGCCTACTCGGTGTATTCCAGCGTCGACACCTTCGCAGACACCGGCGCGTTCTCGGTGTACATCGGCTGTCAGCCGGAGAATCTCGGGCAGGTGGCGGCGCTGGCGCGCGGCGTCCTGGAGGAAGTCGCCGCCGACGGCATCAGCGACGCCGAGTGCGCCCGCGCCAAGGGCTCGTTGCGCGGTGGGCTGGTGCTCGGCCTGGAGGACTCCGCCTCGCGCATGAACCGGCTGGGGCGCAGCGAACTCAGTTACGGCAACCATCGCACTGTGTCGGAGACCTTGGCGCGCATCGACGCCGTCACGACCGAGGAAGTGTCGGCCGTCGCGCGCACATTGCTGGCGCGGCCGTTCGCCGCGTCGGTCGCCGGACCGTACAAGCGCACCCGTGACCTGCCCGCCGCCGTCCGGCGGCTGGTGCCGAGCTGATCCGAGCGCGGGCGGTGTCGCGGCTTGGCGGAGCGTCCGCCGCCGCGATACTGTTTCGGCCGCCCGGCCGTCGGTCTTCGCCGGAGGGCGTTGAACGCGATTGTCCGGGTGCCGGATCCGGCGATCTCTGGCAAGGAGTCGAGATGAACCGAACGAGTCGTGCCCTTCGCCTGCTGGGCGCGGTGGCGCTGCCCGTCCTCGTGCTGGCCGGGTGCGGCGGGACGGACGCGGACGCAGGCAAGCCGGGCGAGCCGACCGAGGCGGCGCTGCGCGCGGACGCCAGGAAGATGAACGACGCGCTGGCCGATCACGACTACGCCGCCGCGTATCAGTTCCGTTCCGCGCGTTGCAGGCTCACGCTCAACGAGGACGACTTCGCGGCATCCATGGCGCAGCTCTACGACGGCAGGGACCTGAAGTCGAAGCCGTCGGAGATCACCGTCACCGTCTCCGGATCGACCGGGACGGTCACGGTCAAGAATTTCGACACTCGCGCGTCCGAGGACGACACGAAGCCCAAGACCTGGACCTTCGTCGACGGGCAGTGGCGCTTCGACGCCTGCTGACCGGGGGAGCTGCCCGACCGGGTCGCTGCCGGACGGGCAGTGGCGCTTCGACGCCTGTCGACCAGGGACCCGCTCGGCCGATCATTACCGGGCGCGAGCGGCCTTCGATACCTGTCGACCAAACCCGCTCGGCCGGGGTCAATCCCGGCAGGCGCGGTTGGCGGCCGCGACGATCGTCGCAACCAGCCCGGGCAGGGCGGACTCCAGATCGTCGGCGCGCAGACGCTGGCAGGTCTGGCCGTCGATGGTCAGCCGCTCGATCACGCCCGCCTCGCGCAAAATCTTGAAATGGTGGGTGGCGGTCGACTTGTTGATCACCTCGTAGAGCGCGCCGCAGCGCACCGCCGTTCCCGCGTTGCTGAGCCTGCGCACCATCTCCAAGCGCACCGGGTCCTGCAGGGCGCTGAGCACCACGGGCAGCGCGGCGACCGGGGGCGCCTGCTGGTCCGCGTCTCGGACATCGGCCATGATCTGGCTCACTCTCGGGTTTGATGATTGTCGTACCGGATGTATCGTCGAATGCTGTTCGATCATCATCAAACTTACCCGATCGGAGTTCCGATGGCAGCGACGATGGCGGTGGCCGTCGAGGAGCAGACCGCGCAGCGCTGGGCCTACGCCCTGGTGCTGGCGGCCAGCGGTGTGGCGCTGGGGGTTTCGGGCGTTCCCGCGCCGCTCTACGGCATCTATCAGAAGCAATGGCATCTGTCCCCGCTCACCACGACCATCGTGTTCGCGGTGTACGCGGTGGCCGCCCTCGGGGCGGTGCTGGTGTCGGGACGGATCTCCGACGTGGTCGGCCGGAAACCGGTGCTGCTCGGCGCCTTCGCCACCATGGTCGCAGGCTTGCTGGTGTTCGTCCTCGCCGACAGTGTGCCCATGCTGCTGCTGGCCCGGGCGTTGCACGGCGTCGCGGTCGGCTCGACCGTGGTCGCGGGCGCGGCCGCGCTGCTGGATCTTCGTCCGCACCGCGGCGCGCGGTCCGGCCAGCTCAGCGGTGTCGCGTTCAACGTGGGCATGGCGGTGGCGATCCTCGGCTCGGCGCTGCTCGCGCAGTACGCGCCGCATCCGCTGCGCACGCCGTACGTGGTGATCACCGTCGTCTGCCTCGCGATCGGCGCCGGCGTGCTCGCCCTGCGCGAACCGCATTCGGCCCGGGTGGCCGGACGCATCCGGATCGCGAAACCCGCCGTGCCGCCGGAGATCCGGGCCGATTTCTGGTTCTCTGCCATCGGCGTGATGGCGGCCTGGTCGGTGCTGGGCGTGCTGCTGTCGCTGTACCCCTCGCTGGCCACCCAGCAGACCGGCATCCACAATCTGGTCTTCGGCGGGGCCGTCGTCGCCTCGACCGCGCTCTCCGGCGCCACCGCGCAATTGTTCGCGACCGGAGTGCCCGCCCGGCGCGCGGCCATTCTCGGCGACACCGGCATGGCGCTGTCGCTGGTGCTGACGGTGCCCGCGCTGGCCACGCACAACTGGGTGGCGGTGCTCGCCGCGGGCGTCGCGCTCGGCGCGACCTTCGGTCTCGGTTTCGGCGGATCGCTGCGCCACCTGTCGGAGGTCGTGCCGCAACACAAGCGCGGCGAGACCATGTCGGCGTACTACTTGCTCGCCTACTCGGCCATGGCGCTGCCCACCATCCTCGCCGGGTGGGCGGCCACCACCTGGGGGCTTAGCGCCGTGTTCCCGTGGTTCGTCGGTGTCGTGGCCGTCGCCTGCCTGATCGCGGCCGGTCTCGGCCTGCGCGGCGACCGGCGGGCGGCCGGGCGGGTATGAGCGGTGATTGGCTTTTTGCCACGCGTGTCCGCTAATGTTCTGTGTCGCATCGCGGTCACCGCGATGCGCATGCGGATGTAGCGCAGCTGGTAGCGCATCACCTTGCCAAGGTGAGGGTCGCGGGTTCGAATCCCGTCATCCGCTCCACGAAATCATCCGGCCGCCGCGCCGGTCGCGCCGAGGCGCCTGCTCCGACAAGCGTTTCCAGGTCACCCCCGTTACACCCCTCGACTTTCTCCGTGAACTTCTTCTGGGGCGATCGAGCGCGGATTCCGTCGCTCGGAGGTGCAGTGCCGGGCCGTGGTCAGCGGTGCTCGAGTAGGTCATCGATATCGCGGCGGACGTCCGCGGTCCGCACGCCCGCGACGAACGACACGTCGTGCGGGCAGCGGGGCAGTTCTTCGTCGGTGCAGTCGCGGTGGCAGACCGGGCAGGCCGTGGTCCACGACATCAGCACGCGATCACGGGCCCGACCGAGCGGCCCGGCGTTGATCACATTGCCGATCCAGAAGATGCCGACGGTCGGGGTACCGAACGCCCTGGCCAGATGACGGGGACCGCTGTCGTTGCCGACGAAGATCGCGCTGCGGGCCAGGACGCCGCACAGCGCGGGTAGCGGCGCGCCGACCAATGCGCGGACCTGCCGGATCCCCGCGCCGGGTGATCGCGCGCCGATGCGCGAGCGGAGGTCGGCCACGAGGTCGCGGTCGGACTGTGAGCCCAGGATCACGACCGCCAGGTCCCGGTCCAGGCAGTGGGCGGCGATCTCGGCGAAGCGATCCGGCGGCCAGCGACGGCGCGGATCTCTGGCCCCGGGATGAATGGCGGCGATCGGCCCGCGCAGACCGCGTAGGGCCTGGTCGGCGGCGGACCGATCCGACGGCGTCGACTCGAGGCGGGGTTCGAGCAGCACGGGCGCCGCGCCGGCCAGACCGACCACCTCGAGCGCGCGCAAGGTCTCGTGCTGGTAGTAGCGGAACGGCAGCATGCGGGACAGGGGAGCCGCCCCCGCGGCGCGGGAACCCACCGTCCACCGTGGCCGCAGGCTGGTGAGGAACGGATTCGACCACGCGCCCCCGCCGTGCAGCTGCACACCCAGATCGATTCGCCCCAGCTGTCGATCGACCTCGCCGCATGCCCTGCCCTGCTCGGCGACGACCACCACCTCGTGCACAGGGCCCGGCCGGTCGCGCAGGAGTTCCGCGTGCTCAGCCGACCCGAGCAGGACGATGCGGGCGCCGGGATACGTCGCCGCCAGCGCGTGGATCGCGGGAAGGGCGAACAGCAGATCGCCGAGACCGCCGCCGCGCAGTACCGCGATGCGCCGCACATCGGGAAAGACCTCGCCGAGCGGGCCGAGCGCCGGACCAGAAGCGAGTTCCGCGCCGGCCATCGCGCCGCTCGCCTGTGCCATGCGACCTCCTGCGGGGACGAGCCGACGGCCCGGAACGAATGCCGTCGTTCTACCCGGGAGCCGACGGCACAAACCGCGCCCCGTCCAGGATCGGATGTTTCGGCACGGTCGGTCCGGGCATGTCCGCACGTGCGGGCTTCGCCGCGAGGCCCGGATCGTTACTGCGTTCGATCCAATCGTCCTCGGCGAACGGAGCCAGCAGTGCAGATCGCCACGGTGTCCGTGCACGCGAGTCCGCTGGTCGAGCGCTGTGTGGCCGCCTGTGGCCGGAATCGTCACGCCGCCGCGTGGGCGGCTGCCAGGCCCCGGTGCGGGTACGACGGCCCGCGTCCCGGGCGACAAATACCGGCCGGCGCGAGGGCGATGACCGGGCCGTCGCCGAGTTCGCCCGTGTTGCCGTGCCACGACGCGATCGGCATCCGGCCCGGTGCCGTCGCGCCGGGACGGCAGACCCATCCGATGCTCATGCCTTACCGGGCATCGGCACCACGGTGATGGCCGCGGGCGGTCCGCTGGTCGTGATCGGCGACGCGCTGCTCGACATCGACCTCGACGGCCGCGCGGACCGATGCAGCGCGGGGTCGGCCGCTCCCGTCGTCGACGTCGCGCACCGGACCTTCCGCCCCGGTGGAGCGGGATTGGCGGCCCGGCTGGCCGCGGCCGACGGTGCGGAAGTCGTGCTGATCGCCGGCTTCGCCGCCGACGAGGCGGGCGCCCGGCTGCGCGGGCTGCTCGACCGGCATGTGCGGGTCGTCGCCCTCCCGCTGCGCGGTGCGACGGTCTGCAAGCAGCGGGTGCGGGCGATCGGCCCGTGGGCCGCCCCGAACGGCCACGGCCGGGCCCGGCAGTCCGGCAGGCCCGTCCTGATCACCAGAATCGACTCCGGTGCGGGGCGGGTCGGCGCCGACCCGCTTCCCGAAGAGGCGGTCGCCGTGCTGGCGGCGGCGCGCGCCGTCCTGGTCTCGGATCACGGTGGCGCAGCCGCGGCCCATCCGCAGATCCGTAAGGTGCTGCGCGCCCGCGCCGAACACATCCCGATCGTCTGGGATCCCTCTCCGCGCGGTCCCGTCCCGGTCCCGGGCGCGGCCCTGGTCACCCCCGATCACGCGGCAGCGCTCACCCTGCTGTCCGGGCGGCTCGACGACGGACCCGACCTGTGGAAGCTCGCCAAAGGGTGGGCCGTCGATGCCATCGCGGTGACCCTCGGAACGGAAGGCGCCCTGCTCTGCCTGCGTGCGTCGGGCAAGCGGCTGCGCATCCCGCTTGCGTCCGTGGAAAGGGTGCCGGGTGGCGGTGATGCCTGCGGCGCGGGCGACAGCTTCGCCGTCGCCGCCGCAGTTCGCTTGGCCGAGGGGCGCGGACCGGAGAGCGCGGTGCGCCGTGCGGTGCTCGCGGCAGCCGAGTTCGTCGGGTCGGGCGGCGCCGCGGCGTACTCGGAGAGCGAACCGGTGGCGGTTCGCGAAGAAAACCCTTGTGTGCCAGACGATCACCTCGAAGTTCGAAAACCTGGCGCTACCTCGATGTTCCCGTGGTAACCGAGCCTCGTCATCTCCGAGTCGGACCCGGATGACATACTGGGTCGCAGGTCACCGGTTACCGCCACGATGTGCGCGCGCCGGCCGTTGAGTCAACAGCGGATTCTCGGCCGAACACGCCCACGTACGTGCGATCCCGTCGAAGGGATGGCGGTGATCCGGGTGGCGTCGCGGCCGCAAGCCCCTTGTACCTCGGAGAGGCATTGCACTCATGACTCAACACATGCAGCCCCGCGTGTCCGACGTGCCCGCCGACGGCTCCGTACTGCCCGATCAGCCCTCGGTGGGAAGTTTCCGGTTCTGGTTTGCCAATCGTCGCTGGGAATGGTCGGCCGAGGTGTATCGCATGCACGGCTACCGGCCCGGCGAGATCGAGCCGACGACGGAGTTGTTGCTCGCGCACAAACACCCGGACGACCGCACGCACGTCGCCGAGATCATCGAGCGCGCCGTCGAGCACGGGGAGACCTTCTCGAGCAGGCATCGGTTCATCGACCTGTCCGGCCAGGAACACACCGTGCTCGTCGTCGCCGACCGCATCCTGGACGACACCGGCGCCGCGGTCGGTACCTCCGGCTTCTACGTAGACCTTTCCGGCACCATCGCCGAGGCACACCAAGCCATGCTCGCCGCCACCCTGCCGGGGCTCTACGAGAATCGCGCGGTGATCGAGCAGGCCAAGGGCGTGCTCATGCGCATCTACCAGATCAGCGCCGATCAGGCGTTCCAGGTCTTGCGCTGGCGTTCCCAGGAGACCAACACCAAGTTGCGCGCGCTCGCCCAGCAATTGATCGCCGAACTCCCGCTCGTGCCGCCGCCACCCGCGGACCTGGTTGCGGCGTTCGACCACATCCTGCTCACCGTCCACCACCGCATACCGCACGAGTGAGCGTGCGTGGCGGCCCGGGCGCACTTCGTTTTCCGGATATCCGGCCGGTCGGACTTCGTCTGTCGCGCTGACATCCACGGTGATGGCTGTCAGGCTCGAGCATGCGATCTTGTGCCGACACCGGCCGCCGGAGGTGCGCATGACCTGTCAGAACGGCGTGGAAGGCATCCGAACCGCGGACGGCCTCCTTCTCCTCACGCACGGTGAACTGGATGCGGCGACCGCCGACGAGTACTTCACCGCGATCACCGATGTCGTCGAAAACTACTGCGACACAACACCGAAACTCACGTCGGTCGTCATCGACCTGTGCGGGGTGCGTTTCCTTTCCTGCGCGGGCGTGCGCATGCTGCTGCGGCTGGCGCGATGGGGCGCGAGAGCGGACGTCACGCTGGGCGTGACCGTGCCCGACGACGGCCCGGTGCGGCGCATCGTGGACGTCCTCGATATCGGACGGAGTGTGCCGGTCGTCGCTTGTCCGGCGCCCGCGGCGCACGGTCGCGCGGTGCGGGCACCCGGGTGCCGGTCGGGCGGGGTCGCGCCGCGGCGGCGTCTCGCCGAGACGCGGGGTGCCGAGAACGCACATTCCAGCCGCCGGCCGTCCGAAATACGAACAAGACCGCCCACGAGCGCTTGAGGCAGCCGTCAGGCGGCTACCCGGCGATCATCGCCTCGTTCACCTGCCGGTGAGCGCGCCGATCGCGGAGAACGGGAATCGAGGAAGCTCATGTCATTGGCGACCGCGAACCACAGGACCGCCACGCCCCGACGGACGCGACGCGGAACAGACAGCTACGACGGCATCGAGCCGTGGCTGGAGAGATTGTCCGCGATGCAGGACAACGATCCCGAACGCCCGCGGTTGCGCGAAGCGATCCTGCGGCGGTGCCTGCCGCTGGCCGAGCACATCGCCCGTCGCTTCGTCGGCCGGGGAGAGAACTACGACGATCTGTACCAGATCGCCGCGGTGGGGCTGGTGCTCGCGGTGGACCGGTTCGATCCGGCGCGGGGACCGTCGTTCCTGTCCTTCGCGGTCCCCACGATCATGGGCGAGGTGCGCCGCCACTTCCGCGATCACAGCTGGGCGGTGCGGGTTCCGCGCCGGATCAAGGAGATCCAGCTGACCATCGGCCCCGCCGTGGAAAGGCTCTCCCAGCGCTTGGAACGGATGCCCACCGCCATGGAGATCGCCGTCGAGCTGAACCTGGACCTGACCGAGGTCACGCAGGCGCTTCTGGCGGGCAACGCCTACTCCGCGAACTCGATCGACGCGGTCGTCGAGGACGACGACACCGGAGGCACCTCGGTGGCGGTCGCGGAGACTTTCGGCGCGGAGGACCCGTCCTACGAGCTGACCGACGAGGCATTGGCGATCGCTCCACTGCTCGCCGAACTGCCCGAGCGGGAGCGGCGCGTGCTGCACATGCGCTTCTTCCAAGGGCGGACGCAGGCGCAGATCGCCGCGGTGCTCGGCGTCTCGCAGATGCACATCTCCCGGGTCCTGTCGCGGACACTCGCGGAGCTGCGTGAGCGCGCCATGCGGGACTGACCGCGAGCGCGCTCGAGCGGACCCGCCGCGCGGACGCCTCGGCGTTACGCGCTGAGCGTTGTATGGGGGGATCGTCCGTACGCGCCGCGGTAGGCGGTCGCGAACCGTCCCGGGTGCGCGAAGCCCCATGCCGCGGCGATCGAGGTCACGGTGTGACCGTCGTCGGGCGAGCAGTCGCGCAGCTGTTCGTGTGCCCCGCGCAGGCGAAGCCGCCGCAGATACGCCATGGGCGTGGTGTCCAGATGGCGGCGGAACGCCAGTTGCAGCGCGCGGACGGTGACGTAGGAGGCGGCGGCGATGTCGGCCACGCTGATGTCGTCGCGCACGTGTGCCTCGAGGTACGCCAGCGCGCGCCGCACGGTGTCGGGGTGGGCGTCGTTGCGGTCGCTCGCCGTCGGTTCCAGGTGCGCGGTGCTCGGCAGGGTGTGCAGCACGGTGGCGGCGAGGTACTGCGCGGCGGTGGACGCGATCAGCGGCGCCTCGCTGGCGACGCTGTCCGCGGCGAGACCGCGCATGTGCTCGAGCACACCGGACAACTGCCGCGCCGCCACCGCGGAGACCGGGCGATGTCCCGTCAGGCGCACCGGTTCCAGGTCGTGACCGGGACTCGCGGCGGCGACCCTGGTCAGCAGCTCGGGGTCGAACATCGTGATGCGGTAGCGGGCGTGGTGGATCACACCCGAATACGGCACATCCGGTGGAGTGAGCAGCCCCAGCTCGCCGGGCTGGAAGAAGTCGGTGCCGTCGGCGTAGTTCTCTTCGATCGACCCCGAGTCCACTTCGCACAGGCAGATCTTGCCCAGCGGCTGGGCGACGTAGTTCATGTCGAAGCTCAAGTGGAGATCATCGAGGCTCACCGGACCGAGCATGGTGCGGGTGATGTCCGCTCGCACCGGTACACCAGTGCTGTTCGCGATCCGCATCCTGGTGTAATTGAGATTGAGGAAATCCTCCGTGTCGCCCAAGCTGTCGCTGTGGAAGGCCAATGACTTCATCCTGCGGCACTCCTGCTTTTTCGCATACGGCATCCCGCCCAGCACGTCGTAGAGGAACTGTCGAGCCGCTCTGCTCGGCGTACGGACTGGTCACAACCGTTGTCATGCAGACAGGGAGGCGCGGTTGGTACCACATGGTGCGACGAGATCGATCCGGCGCACACTGCAAAAGGGGATACCCGCTTCGGCTCGGGTTCAACCGTCGGGGGATTCCTACTCTACCGCGCGACGGGACCGGTGGAGCGGTTCGGACGGGCGTGCTGGCGGGGCCGAACAGGCCTCGGGTGTTTCGTCCGCACGCCAGCGGCCACCCTGAGCACGAGGGGCGAAGCGCCGCCCTTCTACTGGAACCGTCGGAAAGACGAGGGAGGTCCTATGGTCTCGCAGGACACGATCGCGCAATTGCGCCAGGACATCACCACCGCCGCGGACGCGGGTGACGAGGCGAACGCCGAGCGCCTGCGCCGTGAACTCGCCGAAGCGATCCGGGAAGCCGAGGAGAGCGGCGAGACCGAGCGGCGGTGACCGGTCGGCGGACGCGCGGGCCGGCGCCACCGGCCTGCGCGCCGATCATCCTGCGCTCTCGCGGTTCTCGAGTCCGACGGCGTCGGCGAGTTCGCGGCGGTGACGCAGCAGTTCGGGATGCTCCGAACTCATCTCTCGCATCAGATCGGCCAGTCCGTCGGCGATGGCGTTGAGTTTCTGCTGGACGGCGGCGTCGGAGCGGCTCTGGGTGTTCTGCAGCAACGCGACGAGCAGGAACGTGATGATGGTCGTCGCGGTGTTGATGACCAGTTGCCAGGTGTCGACGCTCGGCAGGACGAAAATCGTCGGCGCCCACACCAGGACCAGGATCACGCAGAAGACGAAGAATCCCGCCTTCGAGGCCAGCGCGCTGGCCGCTGTCGCGAAGCGGTCGAACACCGATAATTTTCCTTTGATGTCCGACGGCATGGTCGCGGGCCTTGCGGCGGCGGGGTTTTCCGTGTGCTGAGCCATAGGAGTCCTCTCGAAAATGCCGATCCAGACGGGTTTCGAGTTACCGCGAGCGGTCCCGCCGAAACGCCGCGGCCCTTCGAGGGGGTGCCGTAGCCCCGGTGCCGCTCGCGGAACCGTTGCCGTCGCCGGTCATTCGTCGGGCTCGTCGCGCGGCGGCAAGTAGGGCTCGTCATCCTCGGGGTGGCCGTGGGCCATGCTGCGCGCTCGCGCGAGTTCGGCGTCGAGTTCCGCGCCGAGCAGTACCGCGATGTTCGAGATCCACAGCCACACGAGGAACACGACGACGCCACCCAGGGAGCCGTAGACCCGGTTGTAGGAGCCGAAGTGGCCGACGTAGAACGCGAACCCCCACGACGCGCCGGCCCACACCAGGACGGCCAGCGCGCTGCCGGGAGTCAGCCAGCGGAATCCCGGTTGCCGCACGTTCGGCGCCGCCCAGTACAGCAGGGCGAAGACCAGAGCGATCAACACCATCATCACGGGCCATTTGACGATGCCCCAGACCGTGATCGTGGCCTGCCCGAGCCCCAGCCACCGGCCGATCTGCTCGGCCAGCGAACCGCTGACGACGACGCCTACGGTGCAGACGCCCAGCAGGACCACCACCGCGGCGGTCAGGGCGACCCGCACCGGAACGGTCTTCCAGACCGGCCGCCCCTCCGCGATGTCGTAGATGGCGTTGGTCGCGCGCATGAAGGCGCCGATGTAGGCGGAGGCGGTCCACAGCGCCGATGCCAGACCCAGCAGCGCCAGCGGTCCGGCCGGGGTTTGCGCTTCCTCGATGTTGTTCACCGCGTCGACGAGCAGGTCGGTGCCGCTGCCGGGCGCGATCTCGCGCATGGTGTCCACCAGCGCCCTGGTGTCGTCACGTCCCAGCATGCCGAGCCCTGCGGTCAGCACGATCAACCCGGGAAACAGCGACAGCACGCTGTAGTAGGTCAGTGCCGCGGCCCAGTCGGTGAGATTGTCCCGTTGGAACTCGCCGACCGACCGTCTCACCGCGCCCCACCACGATCGCCACGGCAGATCCGCCGGCCCGCGCAGCCGGTGCCGCGCCGCGAATGTCTTCTGCATCTCTTGCGCCACCCTCACACCTCCAGCACGCGGTGGATACCCGCCGGGACGGCCGCGAAACACCTTCGCGGGCAAGGCCATTCGGTACCGCCGGGTCCTCTGGCTGGTGCTGCGCACGGTGCGCGGAGGGCAGAAAATCCGTTGTTTCTCCCACCGCGGAACCGTAAGGTCTCTCGGGTTTGTCCACCGATCGATACGAAGGAGAACCCTCGTGGAACCCGTCACCGAACGCGACATCAGGTCGTCGTTCGTCAATTGTTCGAAAGGCGATGCCAAGCGGCTGCCGGTGCCCAAGGACCTGGACGACCGGCCCTGGGCGGACCTGGACTTCCTCGGCTGGAGCGATCCGTCCTTGCCGGGGCGTGGCTACCTGGTCGTCCCGCAGGACGACCGCTTGGTCGGCGTGGCGCTGCGCTATGCCACCGGCGGCACCGGCCGGGCGCAGATGTGCACGATCTGCCTGACCACCCACACCGGCGGCGGCGTCTCGCTGATGACCGCGCACAAGGCGGGCGAATCAGGGCGCAGGGGCAACTCGGTGGGCACCTACATGTGCACCGATCTCGCCTGCTCGCTGTACGCGCGCAACAAGAAACGGCCCGCGCTCGGCAGTCGGTACCGCGAGGACCTCACGCCCGAAGAGAAGATCGAGCGGGTGCGCGACAACCTGAACACTTTCCTGGCGAAGCTCTACGCCTGATCGCCTTCGCCCATCCACCGCAGCCGCTGCGCTGCCCGCCAGAACGGAGGTAGATGCCATGTGCCGACATTCGACAACCGCACGAACGAGCCACCCCGAGTCGTTGGAACCGAACTCGGGGTGGTCGTGATTCCTCGCCGGTCGAGTCTGCCCGGACCGGCCGGGTCGTCCCGTCCGGCGAGGAATCACGGCTCTGGGTTCGAGCCCTTCGGCTCCTCGCGCGCGGGGTCCCACACCGCGCGCAAGCTCGGAGCGCCGGGAACCAGATCGGGCAGGTCGGGTATCGCGTCGGCTTCGGCGACCAGCGGCGCGATGATCGCCGCGTGCCGCTCACGGGCCAGCCGAGCCGCCTGCCTGCCCGCTTCGGTGACCGAACGGCCCAGTTGTTCCGGTGTGCCGCGCAGGGCGGTCGGCGCGAACCGCACGTCGACGATGACCCCCGCCGCGTCCACGGTCACCTCCACCAGTTTGTCCGCCGACTCGGCCGTGCACCGCACGGCGGACAGCTTGTCGCGCAGCTCCGCCACGTGGGGGCGCTGCTCGGCGAGCGCGTCCAGGATGTGGTCGACCTGGTTGCGGATTCCGCTGTTGGCGGAGCGCAGGCCGTCGCGTTCCCACCGGTCCACCGGCACCGACCTCCTCGAGTCCACGTCGTTCCCGGCCACCGAATCGCGTCCGGGAACGCGGCAGGAATTGTGCGGCACGCAGGACGCGGCCGCACCGCGAACATCCCGGGGCTGGGAAGGATCAGGCCGGTGCGGAGTCGGTTTCGTGCACCGTCAGCCAGCGTGGTCCGCCGGGTTCGTCGGTCGTCAGCACGGCGGTCACCCGGCGACGGGTGACGCTCGCGTCCGTTCGATGCGTCTCCAGGAACCGCACCACCGCGGTGCCGCCGGCCCGCAGGAGTTCCTCGATCTCGGACACGTCGATCGCCAACCCGGGCGAGGAATTGCGCGCACCGCGCAGCCCCGCGAGCAACGCGCCGCGCCCCAGCACTTCGCCACCGATCGTCACCATGCTGAACCGCTCGTGCTGCGCCGCCGCGAACCGCTCGAACACCTCCGCGGGCGCCTGCGATCCGAGCCACGTAGCGAGGTCGGCGTGCAATCGCACGACCGCGTCGACCAGATCCACCGCCATGCGCGGCATCGTACGCGGGCCGCGTCCGGCGGCGGCCACCGTCCGATGTGCTCGCACCACCGGGCGCGGTAGCGTCGGCGGCATGAAGATTCGTGGAGCGGTCCTGGAGCGGATCGCGGCGCCGGCGCCGTTCGCCGAGTCGGCGCCGATCACCGTATGCGACCTGGAGCTGCGCGAGCCGGGGCCGGGAGAGCTGCTGGTGCGGATCGAGGCGGCGGGGATCTGCCATTCGGACCTGTCCGTGGTGGACGGCAACCGGGTGCGGCCGGTGCCGATGCTGCTCGGCCACGAGGCAGCGGGCCGGGTGGAAGCGGTCGGTCCCGGCGACGGCGACATCGCGGTCGGGCAGCGCGTGGTCATGACGTTCCTGCCGCGGTGCGGCGAGTGCGCGGGGTGCGCGACCGACGGCCGCACGCCCTGCGTGCCTGGAAGCGTCGCCAACAACGCGGGCGAATTGCTCAACGGCGGGCGGCGGTTGTCCCGTGCCGGCGCCGACGTGCACCACCACCTGGGTGTCTCCGCTTTCGCCACGCACGCGGTGGTGGATCGCAGGTCGGTGGTGCCGGTCGAGGACGACGTGCCTCCGGAGGTGGCCGCCGTGCTGGGTTGCGCCGTGCTGACCGGCGGTGGGGCGCTGTTGAATTCGGCGCGGCCGGGCGCAGGCGACCGGGTGATGGTCGTCGGCCTCGGCGGCGTCGGTATGGCGGCGGTGCTGGTCGCGGTGTCGCTCGCCGCCGAGGGGCACGAGGTGATCGCGGTCGACACCGTGCCGGAGAAGCTGGCGCTGGCCAGGGAACTGGGCGCGCACGCGGCCTACACCCCGGCCGAGGTCGCCGAGCTCGGTGTGCAGGCCGAGGTGGTGGTCGAGGCCGCGGGCAACGTCCGCGCCTTCGAGACCGCTGTCGCCGCGACGGCTCCCGGCGGCACCACCGTCACGGTCGGACTGCCCGCTCCCGATGCGCGCGCGAGCATTTCGCCGCTGGCCCTGGTCGCCCAGGGGCGTTCCATCGTCGGCAGCTACCTCGGCTCCGCGGTGCCGTCGCGCGACATTCCCGAGTACGTCCGCATGTGGCGGGCGGGACGCCTGCCGGTGGAGCGGCTCGTCTCGGCGCACGTCGGGCTCGACGAGATCAACCGCGCCATGGACGAACTCGCCGCGGGCCACGCCTTGCGCCAGGTCATCGTCTTCGACTGACCCGGTCCGCCGCCGGACTCCGCGTCCGGCGCGAGCGGCTCAGTCGGCGGGCCGGTCCATCCGGTCGACGAATCGTTCGAGCAGGCGGGCGAACTCCGCGCGCTCGGCGGGGGTCCAGTCCGCCATCGCGGCGGCCATGGCGGTGCGCCTGCCCGCTCTTGCCGCGGCCACCGCCCGGTTTCCCGCTGCGGTCAGGCGCAGGACCGACCGCCGTCCGTCGCGCTGATCGGCGACGCGTTCCAGCAGGCCGGCCGACACCGCTTGGGCGACAAGGCGACTGGCCCTCGGCTGATCGACGCCGAGTGCGGGAGCGAGTGCCCCGACCGTGTCGGCCGCGCCGTCGGCCACGGCGTCCAGCGCGCGGAACACGGCGACGGGAATCGCGCCGTCGCTCAGCGCACCGCGCGTCTGCCTGCGCCGGATCCGGACCATCGCCGCTTCGACGGCGACGGTGATCGCGTCGTGCTCGTCCATGTGCTCACTCTGTCATGCCGTGGATTTATATGTAAAAATACATGTAATTGTTGCTCAACATGTATAGGAGTGCTGATGGCCATCCACCGTGGCATCGGGTACTGGCTGGTGGAACTCGATCGACTGATCAACGAGCGCTTCGATGAAGACCTCGCCTCCGGCGGGTTCAGCCGCAGGCGCTGGCAGGTCACGCACTCGCTGGCCGACGTGCCGCAGCGCGCCGACGACATCCGCGACGCGCTCGACACCTTCTGGACCGACGACTCCGAATGGCCCGCCGAACTGGCCGCACTCGTCGCCGACGGACTGGTCCGCGACGACGCCGGCCTGCTGTCGCTGACCGAGCGGGGCCGCCGCACCCACGACGAGGCCTTCGTCCGGATCGCCCGGCGCAGAAAGCAATTGGCGGAAGGGATCAGCGATGAGCAGTTCGCCGAGACCATGCGGATCCTGCAACGAATGGTCGCGAACCTCGGCGGCGTTCCCGACGCGGAGGTCGGGGAGCCGCGGGGGGCGGCGCAATAGGCGGCTGCCTCGCCTTTGCTCGGCCCGGCGCGGATCGAAGACGGACTGCGTCCGGCGGTGTTCATCGAGCGGCTGCCTCGCCTTCGCTCGGCCCGGCGCGGATCGAAGACGGACTGCGTCCGGCGGTGTTCATCGAGCGGCTGCCTCGCCTTCGCTCGGCCCGGCGCGGATCAAAGGCGGACTGCGTCCGGCGGTGTTCATCGAGCGGCCGCCTCGGCTGTGTTCGGACCGGCGTGGGTCGAGGGGTGAAGTCGGGTTGCCGCCCCTTCGCCGGTCACCGTCGGGCGGCGGGATCGCGGTCGGCCCGGCCCATTAGGCTGATTCCCGACCGGGAACGGAACGAGGAGGTGCGGTGACCATTCGGGTCGGAGTGCTCGGAGCGCGGGGCAAAGTCGGACAGGCGATCTGCGCGGCGGTGACGGCGGCGGACGATCTGGAACTCGTCGCGGCCGTCGACAAGGACGATCCGCTCGACCAGTTCACCGCGGCGGATACCCAGGTGGTCGTCGACTTCACCCACCCGAACGTGGTGATGGGGAACCTGAAGTTCCTGGTCGAGCACGGCATCCACGCGGTGGTCGGCACCACCGGTTTCGATGAGGCCCGGCTGGCGGAGGTACGCGGCTGGCTGACGGGTCGCCCGGAGGTCGGCGTGCTGATCGCGCCCAACTTCGCCATCGGCGCGGTGCTGTCCATGCGTTTCGCCGAGCAGGCCGCCCGATTCTTCGAATCGGTGGAGGTCATCGAGCTGCACCACCCCAACAAGGCGGACGCACCGTCGGGCACCGCCTACCGCACCGCGGGGCTGATCGCCGCCGCCAGGGACAAGGCGGGCCTCGACCGCAGCCCCGACGCGACGACGACCGAGCTGGAGGGTGCGCGCGGCGCCGACGTGGACGGCGTGCGCGTGCACTCGGTGCGCCTCGCCGGTCTGGTCGCCCACCAGGAGGTGCTGTTCGGCACGCAAGGTGAGACGCTCACCATCCGGCACGACTCCATCGACCGCTCATCCTTCGCCCCCGGTGTGCTGCTCGGCGTGCGGGAGATCGCGAACCGCCCCGGTCTCACCGTCGGACTCGACCCGTTCCTCGACCTGTGAGCGCCCGGCAGCCGGGCCGCGCCGGAGCGCGACCGTGAGCGGCTCGGAGCCGGACGACCGGAAGGGCGGCGGGGAGGTCGTCAAGGTAGTGGCGCCGATCGCGGCGCTCGTCCTGGTGCTCGTCTTCTACTTCCTGCTGCTGGGCCGGATCGCGTTCAGCCTGATCGGTTCCGGCGAGGTGGCCGCGATCGTGATCGGCGTCGGCGTGCTGATCCTGCCGTTGCTCGGCGTGTGGATCGTGGTGGCCACGGTGCGTGCGGCGCTGGCGCATCAGCACCTGGCGCGGCGCATCCACGACGAGGGGCTCGAACTCGACACCTCCGCGCTGCCGCGCATGCCGTCCGGCCGCATCGAACGCGCGGCCGCCGACGAGCTGTTCGCGACGGTCAAGGCGGAGTGGGAGGCCGACCCGGACAACTGGCGCGTCTCCTATCGCCTCGCCCGCGCCTACGACTACGCGGGCGACCGCACCCGAGCCCGCGAGACCATGCGCCGCGCGGTCGCGCTGGAACGGCACGAGCGCGGCGCCGACTGACGCTCGCGCGGGCCGATACCATCGCAAGGTGGCCCGGTTGCTGATCATCCATCACACGCCCTCGCCGCACTGCCAGGCGATGTTCGAGGCCGTGGTATCCGGCGCGACCGATCCGGAAATCGAAGGCGTGGAGGTCGTGCGCCGCGCGGCCCTGTCCCTGTCGCCGACCGACGTGCTGGAGGCCGACGGGTACCTGCTCGGCACCCCGGCCAACCTCGGGTACATGAGCGGCGCCCTCAAACACGGGCTGGATGTCATCTACTACCCCTGTCTCGATTCCACCCGTGGCCGCCCGTTCGGCGCGTACTTTCACGGCAACGAGGGCACCGAGGGTGCGGAGAAGGGCGTCACCTCGATCACCACCGGCCTGGGGTGGGTGAAAGCCGCTGAGTACGTGGTGGTCTCGGGTCAGCCATCGAAGGCCGACCTGGAAGCGTGCTGGGAGCTCGGGGCGACAGTGGCGGCCCAGCTCATGGAATGAGCAGTGGTGTCGCTTCAGCCGAGTTGGGCTCACATTGTGCCTGGGCAGCGCGCCGAAACTGTCGGAGGCCGCCTCTATGCTCCGCCAGATCTCACGCAGCCCCCGTACGCCGCTCCAGGGCTCGCACGATGAGCGCTCGGGCGGCGTCGCCGTAGACGGCCTGGCTGTGTAGCCCGTCCCAGAGCCGTTCGTATAGCTCTAGCTCACTCGGTGCGGTGATGGTGAGTTCGGCGCTGGCGGTTTCGATCAGCGCTTGCCGACGATCGAACAGGTGGAAGCTGCCGGAGAGGTAGACGAACCCGGCTCGCAGCGGGACGACGCCGAAGCCCAGGCGCGGATTCCCGAAGGCCACGTCGAGCAGGTGCCGCAGTTGCCCGGCGGTCACCTTGTCGTCTCCGAGGGTGGTGTGTAGCGCCGCCTCGTGGACCAGCACGACCACCCGCGTGCCGCCGCTGCGCAAGATGTCCTGCCGTGCCATTCGTGCCGCAACGGCGGTGTCCAGATCATCGAGGGTGCCGAGAAATCCGATGCACTGCGCCAGCACCGCACGGGCGTACGGCTCGGTCTGGAGCAGGCCGGGCACGATGGTGGGGTTGTAGATGCGAAGCTGCCGTGTTTCGGATTCGAGTTCTTGACCGCGCTGTTGTCGGCGGGTGTGCCCGGTCGCGGTGATACGCCGCCACTCGGCCCACTGCGCCCGGACGTTGCGCAACGCCGCGACCAGATCGGGTAGCGCTAGCTTCGCGTCACACACCCGGCACCACACCGCCAGGTCCGATTCGCTCGGCATCTGCTTGCCGTGCTCGATGCGGGATGTCTTGGACCAGTGCCACCCGGCAGCGGTGGACAACTGCCGCCCGTCCAGCCCCGCATCTTTGCGCAGCTCTCGAAGTCGTGCTCCAAGAGCCACTTTCGCCCGTGCCGCCCCATTCATCGGTCCGCGTACTCCTCGAACGGAGTCGCCGCCGACCACACCCGGTCGCGGATCGCGACCGCGTGCGCGACGATCACGGGCTCGTCGGTCAGAGCCGCCCCCACCCAGAACCCGCGGGCATCGAACAGGGAGAACGCCACCGCCCGCTCATCGAACAACCAGAAATCCTCCGTGGCCGAGTCGGATGGATCGGCGTAGTGCCGTGCCAGATAGCGGATGTCCTCACCGGCCGCGACATTGTGGCGGCTCAGCGCGAGCAGATACCGCGTGTAGAGCGTGTGTGGCTCGGTGACGATACGGGCACGCCGCACCTCCACCCCGCGCGCCACCGTGGCGGCAACGTGGTTGGTCCAGCCCGAGAACCATTCCCCTCCGGGGTCGGTGGTCTCGTCGGCGCGGAAGGCGGACAGCGACTCGGCTTCCGACTCGCTGGCGTAGTCGTCGTGCGTTTCCAGGTGGAAGGCGGAACGCTGGGCGGTGGCGAACACCGGTCGCAGCTCAGCAGCGCCGTGAAGCAGGCGCATCCGGGCGCACCTCCTGACTGATCGGCACCAACACGGCCGTCTCGTGGGTCGGAATCTGCATGATCGCCAGCGCTTCCGGGTCGGTGACAGGCTCGCCCGTCAGCAGGAATGTCCCGTGCCCGGTGTCGCGCACACCCGATATGCAGGTGCCCGGCTCGGTGAACCACAGCAACTTGTGCGGGATCTCGACGGTGCCCGGATCGTCGGTCAGCCAACCCTGCGCCGCGTAGCGCGGCGGATCGGTCTCGGTGACGTAGAGCCGGGGCGATCCGTCGCCACCGGATTCACCGCCGATGAATCGAACCTTCATGGTGCTGTCCTCTCGTGGCGCGTGTGCGGGCCGAAGTGTGCAACTGTGCGCTGATTCTTCTGTGTTGCTCGGTCTTTGACAACACTTGCGCACTCACGCGCACTTTTCTATCCGAAGGGGGCTTCCCACGCTTAGCGTGCATTTTCAAGCCCCGCCGCCGGGTCGATGCCGAGGCGACAGTCTCGGCACGCTGCCCCCGCTGTGGTGCTGGGGTCGGTGACTACTCCCCGGCGGCGGGTGCCACTAGACGACGGAAGGGGCGGCCGTGGACCTATCCGCGCGACGCGACGACGAAGATGCTCGGAAACTTGGGCTCGCACCGGAAGGCGAGGGCCCGCGCCATCTCCAGCACGACGACGGGTCATGGTCATTCGTCCACCCGGACGGATGGCCGATGGACCCGGACGATTACGCGAAACTTCACGCCCACAGGGCGAATGCCTTCGCCGCCGTGTCATATGTCCCGGTGGACGAAGACCTGCTGCTCGCCGCACGTCGTGGCCTCCTGGAAACCATCGGCGTGGAGCCGATCTCGGTGCGAGACTCGGAGGTCTGAGGATGTGGATCATGCTCGGATGGGTGCTGGTCTTCGCGCTGCCCGGCGCCGTGCTGGTCGCGGTCGTCTGCTGGCCAGAGCGCCTCCCGAAGGACCGGACGGTGGAGGCGATCCGGCAGCGCATCGAGGACGAAGGCGGCTGACTCGCAGCGCCGCCGGGCCGCGCGGTACTTCGGCATTCCGCTCCTCGACGCACCGGCCGCCTGCGCCGTCGAGCTGAGACCGGTGTAGACGAGGGTGCGCGGAGCGGGGGTGGGCGGCACCGCGACGGCTGGGAGCAGGCCGCCGTGGTCGTGACTCCGGCCCGCCCGCCAAGGAGGACCTGCGGCGGTGCTGGGAACTGGGCGCCACGCTCGCGGCCGGGCTCATGCCGTGAATCCCCCGAATTCTGGTGTCTGACCACGGCACGCCATTGCCCGGCATACTGTCTGCGATGTTGTCGCGGTGGGGATGTGGACGAGTAGCTCGGGATGGGAGAACCAGGTGACCTGGGCCGAAGGTAGCGAGAACGCCCCGCGCCGGATCGGATTGGTCGAGGACCACGAGTCGGTCGCGATCGGTCTCGCCGCGATGCTTGCGCCGGAAAGGGATCTCGATCTGGTGCTGACCGCGGGCACCGTGCCGGAACTGCTGGCCGCCGCCGACGGCGCGCCGAAGCTCGATCTGGTGGTGCTGGACCTGCGGCTGGCCGACGGGTCCTCGCCCGAGGACAACGTGCGCGCCCTGCGTGACCGCGGCATCGAGGTACTGGTCTTCACCGGCGCGGACAACGCGTTCCTGGTGCGCTCCGCCGCGCGCGCCGGGGTGCTCGGCGTGGTGCGCAAGTCCGAGGACGTGCCGACCGTCGTCGCCGCCGTGCGTCGTGCGGCCAGCGGCGAACAGGTGGTCACCACCGACTGGGCCGCCGCCATCGACGGCGATCCGCAATTGTCGAACGTGGGCCTGAGCCCGCGCCAAGAGGAAGTGCTCACGCTGTACGCGTCCGGGGAGAAGGCCTCCCGGGTCGCGCGGCTGACCGGTCTGTCCGAGCAGACGGTCAACGACTATCTCGGCCGGATCCGCCAGAAGTACGCCGACGCCGGTCGGCCGGCGCCGACCAAGACCGACCTGTACAAGCGGGCGGTGGAGGACGGGTGGCTCCCGGTGCCAGAGCGGCAGCCGCGCGGATGACCGCGTCCAGCATGCTGGACACCCCGTCGCACCCTCGCTCCCTCCCACGCGAACGGCCACGTGCGAGCCGTTGGCGTCGCGGCGTCCTCGCGTTGTCCAGGGAGAAGGCCTCCGAGGGCGCCGCCGATCGGATCCTGCGCCGGTTCGGCTTCGCCATCGGCATCGCTGGCGTGATCGCCGCGATCGTGGAACTGCCCGAGATCGCCGATCAGAGTCGTTTCCTGCCCGTCCGGTGGACGGCCGTCGAGGTGGCGCTGGCGTTCGGGCTCTTCCCGGCGCTCGCGGTCGTCTCGGTCGGGATGAGCACGCGCGTGATCCAGCGGGTGGCCGGTGCGGCGGCGGTGAGCTTCCTCGGGGCCATGGCGGTGGTTCCGCTGGCGTACGCGGTGCCGAATGCCGAAGAGGCGGCTTCGGTGTGGCTGTACCGCGTGCTGGCGTTGGGCGTTCTCGCGGCCGTGCTCGCTTGGCGGCCGCCGCTGGCCGTGACCTACCTGGTGGTGGGCGCGGCGTTCAGCGCACTGGTCAATCTGATCGTGCTGCGGGAGACCACCGCCCTGGCGCTGCTCGGCGATTTCGCCAGGGCGGCCGGGTTGAGCGCGCTGTTCCTGTGGTGCGTGATCTATGCCAGGGCGGCGGCGGCCCGAGTGGATCGTGAGTCGGCGATCGAGAGCAGCCGCGCCGCGGCGGTCGCCGGTGCGGCAGCCAGGGAACGGGAACGCGCGCGATTCGCCGCGCTGATCCACGACGCGGTGCTGTCCACGCTGCTGGACGCGTCCCGGGCCGGGACCGAATCCCCGGTGCTGCGCCGCCAGGCGGAACGAACCCTGGAACAACTCGACGAGTGCCGGGTCGCGGAGACCGAACCCGACCGCTTGGACGCGCAATCCGCCATCGGATTCCTGCGTTCGGCCGTGCACGAGGTGAACCCCGGCATCCGGTTCACCACACGGCGCTGGGCCGGATTCGACGATCTGCACCTGCCGGTGGACGCCGCGAGCACGATCGCGGCCGCGCTGGCCGAAGCCGCGCGCAACAGTCTGCGGCACGCCACCGTCCCCGGGCGCGAGGTGCGCCGGACCGTCACGGTGACGATCAGCGCCGGTGGTATCCGGGTGGTGTTCCGCGACGACGGCGCGGGTTTCGATCTGAGTGAAGTGCCCGTGGATCGGCTCGGCATCTCGGTGAGCATCCTGGGCCGCATGCGTCAGCTCGCCGGTGGCGCCGGGTTCGTGGAGTCGGAGCCGGGCGAGGGGACGACCGTGACGCTGGTGTGGGGCGGAAATGGCTGAGCAGGAAACCGAATTCGGGTTGCGCGATCTGCTCGGGCTCCGCGACCGCGCGGCCTGGCTGTTCCTGACCGTGCTCGAAGCGACCATCGCGCTGTACATGATCAGGAACTTCTCCGAATCGCCGGTGGCAGCCGCCATCGCGGCGCTGGTCGTGCTGGCGCTGGCCGGAGTCGTGGTGGTGGCGGCGCCGACCGATCCGCTGCCGTGGCAGGCGACCGTATTCGTGGCCGCCTCCGGTCCGCTGGCCACCGCCCTGACGTCGTTCGACGTCGAGCACGGTTGGTCCAAGCAGGTGTGGACGGCGTTCGCCGCCTCCTATGTGCTGGCCGTGCTGGTGCTGCGCGGACGCTTGGCCGCGGCCTGGCTCGGCGTCGCCGGCATCGGCGTGGTGATCGCCGTGGTCGGCATGGTGGCCGGTCTGCGGGTGGGTGTCGCCGTCGGCTCGATCGTGCCGGTCGCCACGGTGGCCGGGGTTTCCCTGTTCGCGGCGATCATGCGGCCCACCCAGCGATCGCTGCGGCTGCTGCGCGAGGAAGCGGCCATGCGCGCCGCCGCGGAGGCCGCGATGGCCGCGGAGAACTCCGAACGCACCCGTCAGCTGGCGCGGCTGGACGCGGTCGCTCGCCCGATCCTGGAACGCATTGCCGATGGCGACGAACTCACCGCCGCCGAGCGCGAACAGTGCAGGCTCCTGGAAGCCGAACTCCGCGACGGGCTGCGGGCCCCGCAGCTGGCCACCGACCAGCTCAGCAGCGCCGCCCGCGGCGCCCGCTCCCGCGGCGTGGAGGTGATCCTGCTCGACGACGGCGGTTTCACCGGCGTCCCGCATCAGGTGCGCCAGCAGGTGATCGACGCGGCCACCAGGGAACTGGACGCCGCCAACGACGGCTCGGTCACCGTCCGCATCCTCCCGACCGGCCGCCGCATCCTGGCCACCGTCCTGGCCACCGCGTCCGACCGCGACCGCCGCACCGAGATAGACGCCACCGGCACGATCACGGTATCCACCTGACCTGCCGACGCGGCTCCCACCGCGACGAAACTTGCCGCGCGCTTCCACGGCCCATCTGCGACATCGGAGTCGCTCCATTCCGCGTAGGTTGACCGCTCCAACCCGGTTCTCAGCCACTCCCAACGGCAGACCTGGCCTCAGGCCGTTATCACGTCACGTGACCACACCGGCTCAACCATGTCTTCCGAGCCGAGCCGAGCCGAGCCGAGCCGAGCCGAGCGAGACCGAGCATCGGCCCCTCCGAGTACGTTGATCGTCCGACCCGGTCCCCAGCTATTGCCAACGGATGCTTCCCGGGCCGCGCCGTTGCCACGTCACGTGACCACACCACCTCAACCACCGGTTTCGAGCGAAGCGAGACCGAGCATGCGCCGTTCGCGGCCCGGCTCGCGTTTGCGCGGCCGCCGCATACGCGACGAAGGAGCAAGCGGCGGTCGCGCAAACGCGAGCCACAAGAGGGCCGCGAACACCCAGCGCCGCAGGCGCTGGAAATCAGACACTGTCGGTGCCTCGTGGCATCGTTGCCTGTCATGCGGAAGATGGGTGCTGCGGCGGCGCGGCGAACGGCATTGGCGGCCCAGGGTTTCGGGGCGCGCAGGCCCGGCCGGATCATGCGGCGGACGGTGCTGGGAGTGCTGGACCGCACGCAACTGCTGCAGCTGGATTCGGTGTCGGCGGTGGTGCGGGCGCATTACGCGCCGGTGTTCAGCCGGATCGGCCCCTACGATCGCACGATCCTGGATCAGGCCGCATGGAGCAACGGCTCGCGGCAGCCCCGGTCGCTCGTCGAGTATTGGGCGCACGAGGCAGCGCTCATCCCGGTCGAGGACTGGCCGTTGCTGCGCTGGCGAATGCGGCGATACGAGCACGGGCGTTGGTCGGGCATGCGCAAGGTGGTCGAGCGCAACCCCACCCTGGGCAAGGACATCCTGGACGTGATCACCGCGGTGGGCCCGGCCACCGCGGGCGAGGTAGAGCGCCACCTGGAGCTGGACAAGCCGCGCCCGAAGGGCTCCTGGTGGAATCTGAGCGATACCAAGATGATCTGCGAGCAACTCTTCGCGGCGGGCGCGTTGTCGGTGGCCACGCGCGTGGGCTTCGCCAGGCACTACGACCTGACCGAGCGGGTGCTGCCTGCGGAGGTGCTGGCCCGCGACGTGGCCGAGCCGGACGCCGTGCGTGAACTCGTGCTGCGCGCCGCCACCGCGCACGGCATCGGCACCGAAGCGGACCTGCGGGACTACTACCGGCTCCAGCGCACTCAGACCGAACCGGCCATCGCCGATCTGGTGGACGCGGGTGAGCTGATCCCGGTGGAGGTGGCGGGCTGGGGGAAACCGGCTTATCTGCGGGCGGGCGCTCCCACGCCGCGCCGCATCGAAGGCGCGGCGCTGCTGTGCCCGTTCGACCCGCTCATCTTCTTCCGCGCCCGCACCGAGCGAATATTCGACTTCCACTACCGCATCGAGATCTACACCCCCGAACACAAGCGGGTGCACGGGTATTACGTCTTCCCGTTCCTGCTCGACGGCGAACTCGTCGGCCGCGTCGATCTGCGGGCGGAACGCGCGAGCGGCCGGTTGTGGGTGCCCGCCGCGTTCGCCGAGCCCGGATACGACACCGCCGCCACCGCGCACGCACTCGGCGGCGCGCTGCGCGAGATGGCCGACTGGCTGGAACTGGACGAGGTCGTCGTCGGCGATCGCGGCAATCTCGCGGCGCTGCTGTAGCGCGTTCGGGTCAGGTGTCTCGTTTGGGCCCGTACCCGCGCATCTGGTCGCGCAAGGCTCCGTGGACGGCGCTCGACAGCCACGAGTTCAGGGACTGACCGCTCTGTGCGGCAGCCTCTTCCGCACGCGCCTTCATCTGCTCCACCAGCCGCAGCGTGACCCTGCTGATGTCTCCGGTCATCTCCTCGAAGCTGGGGGCTTCCTCGCCCGTCGTGCTCTTGCGCACATCGATGGAGGCGTCGGTGCCGTCGACCGAGACGTGCACCGTTCGGTCGCCGAGCGCGGCGCTGACCTCGGCCGCGAGCTCCGACAGTGCGGCCAGCAGCACCAAGCGGGCCGGCCCTTCGGTGGCCGCCGCCAGTGCGGCGGCCGTGGCCTGCGTCTTCTCGTCGCCGAGTGCGGCGGCGGCGAGCAGGTTCTCGCCGAGCCTGCTGGTGTACTTGTTCAAATCCATGATGTCAGTCTGACGTCATATATGACATCAGGCAAGCGGCAAAATGACATCATGCCGGCTGCCGGTGATATGGATTCGCGTCCTTGTTGCGGCCTGATCGCCGACGACGGTGTCGAGGGCGTGTCCCGGACCGGGTAGCCTTTCTGACCATGACGAACGGTGAATCGACGCCAACGGAGCTGCGTGCGTCCGGCACGGTAGGTGTCGCGATGGTGACCCCCTTCAGTGCCGACGGCAAGCTCGACGTCGATGCCGGGGTCGCGCTGGCGGCCCGCCTGGTCGACCGCGGCGTCGACCTGCTCGCGATCTCGGGGACCACCGGTGAATCGCCGACCACCACCGAATCGGAGAAGGCGGATCTGCTGCGTGCCGTCGTCGATGCCGTCGGCACGCGCGCGACGGTGATCGCGGGCGCGGGCACCTACGACACCGCACATTCGATCGAACTCGCGCGCAACGCGCAGCGGGCGGGTGCGCACGGTTTGCTCGTGGTGACGCCGTACTACTCCCGGCCCTCCCAGGAGGGACTGGTCGCGCATTTCACCGCCGTCGCGGATGCCACCGACCTGCCGGTCACCCTGTACGACATCCCCGGACGATCGGTGGTGCCGATCGCCAGCGACACCATCCGCAAGCTCGCCGAGCATCCGCGCATCGTCGCGGTCAAGGACGCCAAGGGCGACCTGAACATGGGCGCCGAACTCATCGCGAGCACCGGCCTGACGTTCTACTCCGGCGACGACGCGCTCAACCTGCCCTGGCTGTCGGTGGGCGCGGCCGGATTCATCAGCGTCATCGGGCATCTCGCGCCGGAGCGGCTGCGCGCGCTGCTGGAGGCGTACACCGCGGGCGAGGTCGTGCGTGCCCGCGAGATCAACACCACGCTGCTGCCGCTGCACGCCGCGATGGCCAGGTTGGGCGGCGTCGCGATGAGCAAGGGCGGATTGCGGCTGCTCGGAGTGGAGGTCGGCGAGCCGCGGCTGCCCCAGCTGATGCCGACCGGCGAGCAGCTGGAGGCGCTGGCCGCGGACCTGCGAGCGGTCGGAGTGCTGTCGTGAACGAGTCCCTACCCCGTCGCCGCCGCAGCGCGTCCCGCCCCGCGGGAGCGCCCGCACCCGCTCCGGCGCAGCAGGCCGCGCCGCCGGAGCCCGTCGCGCTGCCCGAGCCTCCACTGGCCGAAACGTCGGTTTCCGCCGCACCGGCCGAGCAGCCGGCAGCGCCTGCGCAGACGCGCCGAGCGGCCAGAGGGCAGGATTCCGGGTCCCGTCGAGCGGGCCGCGGACGGGGACAGTCCGGCGCACGGCGGGCCGAAGAGCCTCCGGCGCAAGCGGATCCGATCGCCGCGCACGACCGGCTGGGCGCCCCGCCCGCTCTGCCCGAGAACGGCCTGCGTGTGGTCGCCCTCGGCGGCATCGGCGAAATCGGCCGTAACATGACGGTTTTCGAGTACGGCGGCAAACTGCTCGTCGTCGACTGCGGCGTGCTGTTCCCGGAGGACCAGCAGCCGGGCGTCGATCTGATCCTGCCGGACTTCCGCCCCATCGAGGACCGGATCGACGACGTGGTGGCCGTCGTGCTCACCCACGGACACGAGGACCACATCGGCGCGGTGCCGTTCCTGCTGCGGCTGCGGCCCGACATCCCGGTCGTGGGCTCCAAGTTCACCCTCGCGCTGGTCGCCGCGAAATGCCGGGAACACCGCCTGCACCCGAAGCTGATCGAAGTGACCGAGGGGCAGCAGACCACGCACGGCCCGTTCGGCTGCGAGTACTTCGCCGTCAACCACTCCATTCCCGACGCGCTCGCGGTCGCCATCCGCACGCCCGCCGGCGTCGCCCTGCACACCGGTGACATCAAGCTCGACCAGCTGCCGCTGGACGGACGGCTCACCGACCTGGCCGGATTCTCCCGGCTCGGTGACGAGGGCGTCGACCTGTTCCTGGTGGACTCCACCAACGCCGAGGTGCCCGGATTCGTCACGCCGGAGCGGGAGATCGGCGGCGTGCTGGACTCGGTCATCGGCAAGGCGAACGGCCGGGTCATCGTCGCCTCCTTCGCCAGTCACGTGCACCGCATCCAGCAGGTCGTCGACGTGGCGCAGAAGTACGGGCGGCGGGTGTGCTTCGTGGGCCGCTCGATGGTCCGCAACATGCAGATCGCCCAGGATCTGGGCTACCTCACCGTGCCGGAGGGCGTGGTCGTCGACCTGGATGTCGCCGCCACCTTGCCCAGCCACCGCCTGGTGCTGATCTCCACGGGTTCGCAGGGCGAGCCGCTGTCGGCGCTGTCGCGCATGGCGCGCGGCGATCACCGCCAGATCAACATCCGTCCCGACGACCTGGTGGTGTTGGCCTCCTCGCTCATCCCCGGCAACGAGAACTCGGTGTTCGCGGTGGTCAACGGCCTGGCCCGGCTCGGGGCCACGGTGATCACCCAGCAGAACGCCAAGGTGCACGTCTCCGGGCACGCTTCGGCGGGCGAGCTGCTGTACCTGTACAACGCGGTGCGGCCGACCAATGCGATGCCGGTGCACGGCGAATGGCGCCACCTGCGCGCGAACGCGGCGCTGGCGGTGGCGACCGGAGTGCCGCAGGAGCGGGTGGTGCTGGCCGAGGACGGCGTGGTGGTCGATCTGGTCGACGGCATCGCCTCGGTCGTCGGCCGGGTGCCGGTGGGCCATGTGTACGTCGACGGACTGTCGGTGGGCGACGTCGGGGAGTCGACGCTGTCGGACCGGCTGGTGCTCGGCGAGGGCGGATTCATCTCGATCACCGTCGCCATCGACGAGACCACCGGAAAGGCGGTGAGCACTCCGGAACTGAGCGGACGCGGCTTCTCCGACGACCCCACCGCCCTGCTCGACGCGGCGGAACTGGTGGAAGCCGAACTGCTGCGGCTGGCGGGGGAGGGCGTCACCGACACCCATCGCATCGCGCAGGGCGTGCGCCGCGTGGTCGGCCGCTGGGTGGCCGAGACCTACCGTCGCCGTCCGATGATCGTGCCGACCGTCATCGGGGTCTGACCTCATCGACAGCGAAAGCGCCGGACAGCTGCGCTGTCCGGCGCTTTTCCCGTATCGGTATGCCTACTCCTGGCAGGCCGCCGACTCGATCTTCGCGCTCTTGACGATGTTGCAGGCGAAGGTGTGGTCGACCTTCCACTGGCCGCCCTCGGACACGAACTGGATGAACGCGTCGTCCACCGGGGTGCCGTCGATGGTGACCTTGGCGTCGGCCTTCAGCTTGCCGTCCTTCGGATCACCCACGTTGGTGACCTCGACGGTGACCTTCTGCTTCTTAGCGGCGTCGACGAGGTTGGCGACCAGATAGGGATCCTGCTCGGCGGCCTGGATCCAGCTGATCTTCTCGGTGTTCGGCACGTTCGGATCGAACGCCTTCTGCAGCCGCTCGTTGAGCTGCTGCACGGTGGGCTTCGGCAGTGCGGGCGAGGACGGCGTGGTCGGCGCGGAGCCGGCCTCCTTGTCGCCCTTGCCGGAGCCGCCCTCCAACTCACCGGCCGCGTGGCCGGGGGTGGCGCTGGTGCTCGTGGACGAGGAGTCGTCGTTGGAGGCGCAGGCGGTGAGCGAGCAGGCCAGTGCGGTGAGGACGACGGCCACGGTGGTCCGGAAAGTGCGGTGCTTCACGTTGTTTCCTTCGACTCGAAGTCCGGGCGTCAGCCGTGGTTGGACGTGCAGTTCCAGTGCACGATGTAGGCGTCGGAATCGTTGTGCGCCAGCGCCTGGCCCTGCGCGCTGCGCCGTGACGAGGCGTACCCCCAGCTCCAGGTGCCGGTGCCACTGGAATAGGCGACGGCGCCGCAGCCGTTGCGGAACCAGACCACCGACTCGCAATCCGCCGCGCCGCAGGCGCTCACGGCGCGTTGCTCTGCGGCAGCCGAGTTCGGGTAGTCGTAGGAGTACCCGATCAAACCGGTGGAGGTGGACAGCGCGATCGCGCCGTAGTTGTTGGTGTAGGCATTCGCGGCGGGCGCGCTGACAGCCAGCGCCGCACCGACCGCCGCGAGCGCGGCCACACCGGTAGCAAACTTCTTCACGAGGATTTGCCCCTTCTTGTCATTGGCCCACGACCCGATGGACCGAGTGACAAGGTACAGAGCCGACTCTCATAACGCTAGCCGGAGATTTCCCGGCAGGGAGAGCGGCGAACGCCGTGATCGGCCGCGCGCCGAGGGAGGCTCCCGAGTGGATCGGCGAGTGGCGCCGCGGTTGCGGTGACCGCGGCGCGTCGTGCCGCGCGGCGGCGTGGCCGGGTGGTCGGTATGTTCGGGGGTGTGACTATGGCACAGCGGGAGCGCCGAGGGATCGTCGAGGCGATGCGGGCAGCGGGGCCGGACGCGCGGACGCTCTGCGGTGCGTGGACCGTGCGAGACCTGGCCGCGCACTTGGTGGTTCGGGAACGACGACCCGACGCCGCGCCGGGCATCCTGCTGCGGCCGTTCGCGGGGTATCTGGAGCGCGTGCAGGCGAAGGCGGCGCGCAAGCCGTTCCCCGAGCTGCTGGAGCTGGTGCGTACCGGTCCGCCGTGGTGGTCGCCGCTGCGGCCGGTCGACGCGGTGGTCAACCTGTCGGAGATGTTCGTCCACCACGAGGACGTGCGCCGCGCCGAGCCCGATTGGCAGCCACGCGAACTGCCCGCCGCCGACGAGGACCGGCTGTGGTCGGTGCTGCGGAAGATGGCCGGAATGGCCTACCGCAAGGTGCCGGTCACGGTCGAGTTGGCGACGCCGGACGGCAGGCGGACGGTGGTACGGTCCGCGTCCGAGGACGTCGTCACGCTCACCGGCAAGCCGTCGGAACTGGTGTTGCACGCCTTCGGCCGGGACGAGGTGCGGCTGGAGACCTCCGGGTCCCCCGAGGCCGTCCGGACGGTCCTGGAATCAGACCGATCGGTCTGATTTTGGTGTTCTCGCGCCGTCGGGGGAACCCGGAACCGGCCAAAAGCCGCTAGAGGCGCAACGGCACCAGTGTTGCGGATGGTTTCGATGGGGCGATTGCGGCTAGCCTGGGGCCATGGCAGGTAAGTCCCGCAGCACCACGACGACTCGGGCGCGGGCGGGATCTGCGCGGGGGAGGACCACCACGGCGCGCTCTCGCGCGGCCACGCCCCGTACCGCGACGCCCCGCACAGCGACGCCCCGGACCGCCACCACGCCCCGCCGGCGCGCCACGCAGGCCCGGCGCCCGGCGCGCCGTCCGTCCGACACGGCTCCGCTCGCGGTGATCACCCGGGGCATCGGCAGCGGCTGGACCATGCTGGCCCGTGGGCTCGGCGCGACCACGCGCGCCCTCAGCCGCGCGGGGGAGATCGAACACGGGCATCGGCGCGACGGCATCGCGCTGGCACTGATCGCGCTGAGCGCCGTAATAGCGGCGGCGGTCTGGTTGTCGGCGGGCGGCCCCATCGGCCATCTGGTCGAGGACGTGATCCGCGCGATCTCCGGATCGGCCTCCGCCGCTCTACCGTTCGTCGCCTCCGGGATCGCCGTCGTCCTGATGCGCACCGAACCGCGCCCGGAGATCCGGCCGCGCCTGGTGCTCGGCGGCCTGCTGATCGGCTTGCCCGCCCTCGGGCTGTGGCATATCGCCGCGGGCGCCCCCACCGACGCGCACGGGCGTTCCCGCGCCGCCGGTTTCGTCGGCTTCGTGACCGGGGGGCCGCTGACCGACGGCCTCACCGCCTGGCTCTCGGTCCCGATCCTGTTGCTGGCCACCGTCTTCGGTGCGCTGCTCATCACCGGGACGACGGTGCGGGAGGTGCCGGCCAAGCTGCGGCGCTACCTCGGCGCCGAGACCGACGACGGATACGGCGAATTCGACGGCGAGCACCGGAACTACGACCCGGCCGACTACGACGCCGACGGATTCCCGGTGCATCGCGCCACCACCAGGCGGCGCGGTCGCACGCCCGCGGAGAACTACCCGCCCGACGAGTTCGGCGATCCCGACGCGGTCACCGAGTCGCTGGGCGAGCCCCCGCTGCGCGACGCCAAGCAGATCGCGGCCGAGGAACCCGCGCCGAAACCGAAGCCGAAGAAGCAGCGCCCCGCCGCGGTCGTGGAGGATCAAACGCCACCGCCGCCGAAACAGCTGGAGTTCGTCACCGATCGCGAGGTCGAGGGCGACTACACGCTGCCGCCGCTGTCGTTGCTGACCGATGGCGATCCGCCCAAGAAACGCAGCGCCGCCAACGAATCGATGATCGAGGCGATCACCGAGGTGCTGGTGCAGTTCAAGATCGACGCGGCGGTGACGGGGTTCGTCCGCGGCCCGACGGTGACGCGCTACGAGGTCGAGCTCGGCCCCGGCGTGAAGGTGGAGAAGATCACCGCGCTGGCGCGCAACATCGCCTACGCCGTCGCCACGGAGAACGTCCGGCTGCTCGCGCCGATCCCGGGCAAGTCCGCCGTCGGCATCGAGGTGCCGAACGCCGACCGTGAGCTGGTCCGGCTGGCCGACGTGCTCAAGGCGCCGTCCACGCGCAACGACCACCATCCGCTGGTGATCGGTCTCGGCAAGAACATCGAGGGCGAGTTCGTCTCGGCGAACCTGGCCAAGATGCCGCACCTGCTGGTCGCGGGTTCCACCGGTTCGGGTAAATCGAGCTTCGTGAACTCGATGCTGGTGTCGCTGCTGCAGCGGGCGACGCCGGACGAGGTGCGGATGATCCTGATCGACCCGAAGATGGTGGAACTTACGCCGTACGAGGGCATTCCGCACCTGATCACGCCGATCATCACCCAGCCGAAGAAGGCCGCGGCCGCGCTGGCCTGGCTGGTCGAGGAGATGGAACAGCGCTACCAGGACATGCAGGCCAACAAGGTGCGCCACATCGACGACTTCAACAAGAAGGTGAAGTCGGGGGCGATCACCGCGCCGCTGGGCAGCGAACGGGTGTACCGGCCCTATCCGTACATCCTGGCCATCGTCGACGAGCTGGCCGACCTCATGATGACCGCTCCGCGCGACGTGGAGGACGCCATCGTCCGCATCACCCAGAAGGCCCGCGCGGCCGGCATCCATCTCGTACTGGCCACGCAGCGGCCCTCGGTGGACGTGGTGACCGGCCTGATCAAGACCAACGTGCCCTCCCGGCTCGCCTTCGCCACGTCCTCGCTGACCGACTCGCGCGTCATCCTCGACCAGCCCGGCGCGGAGAAGCTGATCGGCATGGGCGACGGCCTTTTCCTGCCGATGGGAGCGGGTAAGCCGACCCGGCTGCAGGGCGCGTTCATCAGCGACGAGGAGATCCACGCCGTCGTCGACTTCACCAAGAACCAGGCGGAGCCGGAATACCAAGAGGGCGTCACCGCCGCGAAGGCGGGCGAGAAGAAGGACGTCGACCCCGATATCGGCGACGACCTCGACGTCTTCCTTCAGGCGGTGGAACTCGTCGTCACCTCGCAGTTCGGGTCCACCTCCATGCTCCAGCGCAAGCTGCGCGTCGGTTTCGCCAAGGCGGGACGGTTGATGGACCTCATGGAGACCCGCGGCGTGGTCGGCCCGAGCGAGGGTTCCAAGGCACGCGACGTGCTGGTGAAACCCGATGAGCTGGAAGGCTTGCTGTGGTCGATCCGTGGCGGCGGGGACGGCGAGCCCGCCGAGTCGCCGGAATGATCCGATCGGTTCCCTCGGCGAGATTCGAACTCGCATCTCCCGGAATCTAGGTCCGGCGCCTCTACCGATTGGGCTACGAGGGATCGGTCGCACGAAAAAGGGGTCACTCCAGGCTGGTCGCCGCGGAGTGACCCCCTGCTCGGTACGGGTCTGCGAAAGACACGTTCAGGGGCGGCTCCGCGCGCTCGTGCGCCAAGAGACGGACGAGACCGATAGCACGACGCGGACATGCGACAAACCGCTCGGCAACCCGTGTCGCCCAGTCGTCGCGGTCATCGTCTCGCCTTCCTGTGGTCTGATCTTCGCGGCTCAGAAAGTAGCACCGGATGCCGGTGCCGGGAAGCGCTTTCGCGTCGCCGACGACCCTACCCCGTTCAGTTCCCGGTCGGCCGAGGTGTATCCGCTAGGCGGCAGCCTTTCCGGCTACCGGTCGCGGGAGTGGTGATCGCGGACAACTCGCGACGACTGTGGCGCGGCCGGCCTGGTGAACGCGTGTGGAATTATGGGTGGCAATCATCCCGCAATCGCGCAGTAACGGACAATTCGGGCATTATGGACATCATGTTCTTCGATCGGCACACCGTATGCACGTAACCGCACTCGAATGGGCGATCACCGTCGTGGTGATCCTCGGCCTGTTCGTCTTCGACTTCTTCGCCCATGTCCGCACCCCGCACGAGCCGACCTTCCGGGAATCGGGGTTCTGGTCCGCGGTCTACATCGGGCTGGCGCTGCTGTTCGGCGGCGTGGTCGCCTGGCGGTGGGGCTCGACCTACGCCGGGGAGTACTACGCGGGTTTCGTCACCGAGAAGGCGCTCTCGGTGGACAACCTGTTCGTCTTCCTGATCATCATGGCCACCTTCGCGGTGCCGCGGATCTACCAGCAGAAGGTGCTGCTGATCGGCATCGTGCTCGCACTGGTCATGCGCGGCGCGTTCATCGCCGTCGGCGCGGCCGCCATCAGCGCGTTCAGCTGGGTGTTCTATCTGTTCGGGCTGTTCCTGGTCTACACCGCGGTCAAGCTGTTGCGGGAGAGCGGCCACGAGGTCGAGGTCGAGGAGAAACGAGACAGCAGAATCGTCGCGCTGGCCAAGCGGGTGCTGCCCACGACCGACGAATACGACGGCGACAAGCTGGTCACCAGGGTCGACGGCCGCCGGGCGGTCACGCCGCTGTTGCTGGCGCTGCTGGCCATCGGCTTCGCCGACCTGCTCTTCGCGCTGGACTCCATCCCGGCCATCTACGGCCTGACCGAGCAGCCGTATCTGGTCTTCACCGCGAACGCGTTCGCGCTCATGGGCCTGCGACAGCTGTACTTCCTGATCGGCGGGCTGCTCGACCGGCTGGTGTACCTGTCCTACGGGCTGGCGGCGATCCTCGCGTTCATCGGCGTGAAGCTGGTGCTGCACGCCCTGCACGAGAACACGCTGCCGTTCGTCAACGGCGGCGAGCACGTCGCGGCGCCGGAGATCTCCACACCCGTCTCGCTGGGGGTGATCCTGGTCATCCTGGTGATCGCGACGGTCGCCAGCCTGCTGCGCACGCGGGTCCGAACCGACCGGTAGCCCTCAGGAGGCGAAGGCTCCGAAGACCGGGGCCCACTCCACCGCGCGGACGTCATCGATGAGGTTCTCCCGCGCGAACGGATCCTGGGCGAGCAGGTCCTTCAGTTGCCCCGCGTCCTGCGCTCGGAACAGCAGCAGCGCTCCGGACCCGTCCGGGTACGGACCGCTGCTGAGCAGCGTCCCCGCCTCGAGCAGACCGGCCAGCCAGGCCCGGTGCTCGGGGCGATGGACGTCCCGGCCCGCGGTGGTGGCCTCGGAGTAGACGTAATGGACGGCGAAGATCGGCACGGGTATCGCTTCCTGTGGGGGATGGACTCAGAGCGTCAGCAGCATTCGAGTATTGCCGAGAGTGTTCGGCTTCACATAGCTGAGATCGAGGAATTCGGCCACACCGGTGTCGTAAGACCGGCACATCTCGGCGTACACCTCGGCGGTGACCGGCGTGCCGTCGATCTCGACGAACCCGTGCCTGCCGAAGAACTCCACCTCGAAGGTCAGCACGAACAGCCGCTCCAACTCCAGCTCGCGTGCCACTTCGATCAGCCGCCGCACGATGAGTTTGCCCACACCGCTGCCTTTGACATCGGGGTGCACCGCGACCGTGCGCACTTCCCCGAGATCGGCCCACAGCACGTGCAGCGCGCCGCAGCCGACCACGCGGCCGTCGAGTTCGGCGACCCAGAACTCCTGCACCGCCTCGTAGAGAGTGACCAGGTTCTTCTCCAGCAGGATCCGGCCCGCGTAGACGTCGACGAGGCGCTTGATCTCGGGCACATCGGAGGTTCGCGCGCGTCGGACGACCGGGAGGGAGCTGTGCGCGGCCGAAGCCGCGCCCGGATACGCGTCGCTTGTCGAACCACCTAGTGGTCCCCGAGAGGTCATGGGGTGCACAGTAGTCGGCCCGGCTACCGATAGTCTGAACGTGTGCCGCAGATCCACTCGTTCAGCTCACCGCACCGCGCCGCCCGGCGCGGCGGTCCGGCGAGGCGGCCGTGAGCGAGCCGATCGCCGGTGAGGCGACGGCATGAGCGTGCAACCCGACGAGACGGACCGCCCCTGGAGCGCGCCCGCCCCGCTGCGCCCCGGCTTCGCCCCCGCGCAGGCCGAGAGCGGTCCGCCGCTGCTGAACATCGCGAACGTGCTCACCATGCTGCGCATCGCGATCGTGCCGCTGTTCGTCGTGGCGCTGTTCGCCGGAGACGGTCACCAGACCGGGTGGCGGATCGCCGCCGCGGCCCTGTTCGGCCTGGCCGCGATCACGGATCGGTTCGACGGGCAACTTGCTCGCAAATATGGTTTGGTGACCGACTTCGGCAAACTGGCCGACCCCATCGCGGACAAGGCGCTGATCGGGTCGGCGGTGATCGGCCTGTCCGTGCTCGGCGATCTGGCCTGGTGGATCACTTTGGTGATCTGCGGCCGGGAGATCGGCGTCACGCTGCTGCGCCTGGTCGTCGTGCGGCGCGGGGTGATCCCGGCCGGGCGCGGCGGCAAGCTCAAGACGCTGGTCCAATCGCTGGCCATCGCGATGCTGCTGCTGCCGCTGTCGGGCTGGGCCGCCGGGATCGGCATGCCGCTGATGTACCTGGCGGTCGCGCTGACCGTGGCCACCGGGCTGGACTACGTCGGTCAGGCGGCCCGGGTGTGGTTCGCGGGCGGCTCGGGGCGGAACCGCGGCGTATGAGCGATCCGCTGCTCGCCGACGTGCCCGCCATCGAACTCGTTCGCGCTCTGGTGACGGTGCGGCAAACGGTGGCCACCGCGGAATCGCTGACCGCGGGCCTGCTCGCCGCGACCATCGCCGGGGTGCCGGGCGCCAGCGCCGTGCTGCGCGGCGGACTGGTGGTGTACGCCACCGACCTCAAGCAGAGCCTCGCGGGCGTCGACGCCGAGGTCCTCGCGGCCGAGGGCCCGGTCGCGGCGAGCACCGCCGAACAGCTGGCCGTCGGCGCCCGCACGCGCTGCGGCGCGGACTGGGGTGTGGGGCTGACCGGCGTGGCCGGCCCCGATTCGCAGGACGGGCACCCGGTGGGCACGGTTTTCCTCGGACTGGCCGGTCCGGGGCATACCGAGGTGGTGCGGTTGAAACTCCCCGGCGACCGGTGGACGATCAGAATCGGTGCGACGCGCACGGCGGTGGCGGAACTGCTGCGGTGTGTGCGGGAGGCGGGCACGGACCCGGCCGACCGCGACGGGCGGAGCGGCTGAGATGTCCCGGCGGGAACCATCCGGCCCGGCTCCGACGTTGTGCCAGAAAGAACGGCATGCGTGGGGTCGAAAATCGCGTCGGCCCGGCGACCGGGAGCGAAGGAGAACGAGATGACGCTGCTGCGAGAGGCGATCGGGGACAGTTTGCGGCGTGCGCGTCTCGCCCAGAACCGGACCTTGCGCGAGGTGTCGACGTCGGCGCGGGTGAGCCTCGGCTATCTCTCCGAAGTCGAGCGGGGCCGCAAGGAGGCCTCCAGCGAATTGCTGGCCGCCATCTGCGAAGCGCTGGACGTGCCGCTGTCGCGGGTGCTGTGGGATGTGAGCACGATCATGGCGGGCGTCGACGGAGCGACCGCCGGTGCGGACGAGGCCGCGACGGCCGCTGCCGAGCCGGAGCGCACCGCGGCCGAGCCCGCCGCGCAGGCCGAGCCGGAGGCCGCGCCCGCGTCGGCCGCCATGTCGGTGGCCGAGCCCGCCGCGCGGCCGCTGCCGCTGGCGGAGGACACCCGGATCGTCATCCCCGCTCCGCGATCGGACATGTTGGTCCTGGTGAAGGGTGCGTGACGGGCGGCGAGAGGCGGCAGCGGCGGCAACGCTGCGGACCGGCGCGGAAAGCGGATAGATTCTCCGTTAGGCGTCGGTTGGGCCGGGTTCGCCCGGCCCGGGTGCCACATGGTGGAGGATAGGCACATATCGAGTGCGTGACGGTCGCGCACTGGAGTCGCGCCCGAGCGCGGCATGTCAGATGGAGGCGGGATCAATCGATGGCTAATCCGTTCGTCAAGGCCTGGAAATACCTGATGGCCCTCTTCGATTCCAAGATCGAGGAGCACGCGGATCCGAAGGTCCAGATTCAGCAGGCTATCGAGGAAGCCCAGCGGCAGCACCAGGCCCTTTCGCAGCAGGCCGCGTCGGTCATCGGCAACCAGCGTCAGCTGGAGATGAAGCTGAACCGGCAGCTGGACGAGGTCGAGAAGCTCAACGCCAACGCGCGCCAGGCCGTCCTGCTGGCCGATCAGGCCACCGCGGCGGGTGACACCGAGAAGGCGATCCAGTACACCAACGCCGCCGAGGCGTTCGCCGCGCAACTGGTCACCGCCGAGCAGTCGGTCGAGGACCTGAAGGTCCTGCACGACCAGTCGCTGCAGGCGGCCGCCCAGGCGAAGAAGGCCGTGGAGCAGAACGCGATGCTGCTGCAGCAGAAGGTCGCCGAGCGCACCAAGCTGCTCAGCCAGCTGGAGCAGGCGAAGATGCAGGAGCAGGTCTCCGCCTCGCTGCAGCAGATGGACTCCACGCTGTCGGCCCCGGGCAGCACGCCGAGCCTGGACGCGGTGCGCGAGAAGATCGAGCGCCGCTACGCCAACGCGCTCGGCGCCGCGGAGCTGGCGCAGAACTCGGTGCAGGGCCGCATGCTAGAGGTGCAGCAGGCCAGCATCCAGATGGCCGGGCACAGCAAGCTGGAGCAGATCCGCGCGTCCATGCGCGGTGACCAGCTGCCCGCCGGTGGCGCCCAGCCCGCCATCAACCCGGCACAGGCGGCGCAGCCGCAGATGAACAAGGGACAGGCCGCGCAGCAGTAGCCGCGACCGGGTGTTCGGCGAACACGTGTCGGTGGGGGCTGGTTCACTGGGGGACAAGGCGTGGGGACCCGACCGGCCGGCCGTCGGCCGAGTCGGGTCTCGGTCTGTCCGATGGGTGCGACCGGTGGGAGAGAAGGTATGAGCGGCAGTGCATTTCGCGAGCGGCGCCTCGAGACGCGGCGCCTGCGCGGGACGGCGATGATCCGGGCACAGGCCGCGCTCGCGCCACAGCCGGGCAGCCTGCCGGACAGTCTGCGCGAAGCCGGTGAGCACGCGCTCGTCGCGGTGCGCCGCTGGGCCGATCCACGGGAGCGGGAGTTGCGCCGCCGCCGCAGGGCCCGCCGCCGCAGCTTCCAGCTGGGCACGGTGTCCGGCCTCACCACAGTGGGAACCGTTGGCCTGGTTGCCCTTTCGGCGCCGGTGTGGGCCGTGGTCATGGTCGGCGGCGGCGCGGTGGCGCTGGTGACCGGTGCGGCGCTGAGCACTCGCCGCTATCTGCGGCTGCGCGGAGCGCCGCTGCCGCAGGCGGCCTTCATTCCGCGCAAGCTCCCCCCGTTGTGGTCGAAGGCCAGGCCGACGATCGCGCGTCTGGTGCGCGCGGAGAAGGCGTTGCACGGTATGGGCGCCCAGATCGCCCGTTCGCATCGGCTGCCTCCGGACGAACTGGCCGACATGCTCGAAACGGCTGCTTCGGGGGCCGCGGCGCTGCACGCGCTGGCCGCCGACATCACGGCGATGGAACAGGGGCTCGGCGCCATCGGAAGCGCGGATTCCCCCGCGGCGGTGGCGCTCACCGAGAACCTGCGGCTGATCCTGGCCAGGCTCGATGCGGGCGTCGCGGAGTACGAGCAGGTGGTTGCCGCGGCGGGCCGGATTCTCGCGGTCCCGGAGCACACCGTGGTGCGGCACAACTTCGACACCATCGTGGCGGACCTGCGCCACGCCTCCGACCGGCTGGACGGCTGGGCGCAGGCCCTCATCGAGGTGGCCGACAAATCGGTGCCCGCGTCGCAACGGCCACCGATCTGATCGGGTCCGGTCAGCTCGGCCGGTCCCGGCGGCGCAATTCCTCGGCCCTGGCGCGAAACGCCGCGCCGACGAGTTCGCGGCTCTCGGCCATGAGATCGAGCACCTCCCACGACGCCTTGCGTGCGGCCGATCCGACGATGCCCGCGATCGCGGAGCCGTGCCGCCGGGCCGCGGCCGCGAGTTCTTGTGCCAGCTCGTTCGTCTGTTCCATCGAGGTCCCGCCGTCAGACGAGATTCAGTGCATGACTGTGTGCTGATTGGGGTGTCTGCGTCATTCGATCATCCCTTCCCTGTTGTCGCGCAGCGCCGTTTGGCGTTCGAGATCAGAGTACATCCGTGCACTGAACTTGCCTTGGTCGCGACCGCGTTGCTGGATCGGGTGGACACCTGAGCACATGTGTCCCGCCGCGGGCCAAGGCGCGGCGCACAGGCGGCCGGTAGGCTGCAGCGATGCGGTTTCTCTCGGCTCGCGAACGCGACGGTGGGGTGATCGGAATGACGAGCAGCCTGGATCGCTGGCTGGTCGGTCGCAGCGCGCGCGTGCGCGCGACGCCGGCGGACCGGGTGCTGAAGGCTCTGAGTACCGCCGCCGACAAGAGTCGATTGTGGATCGGGCTGGGAGCGGTGCTGTTCGTCGCCGGGGATCGCTCGACCCGCCGCGGTGCGGTGCGCGGGCTGCTCGCTCTGAGCATCGCCAGCGGCGTGGCCAACGGGGTGGCCAAGCCGCTGTTCCCGCGCCGCCGTCCGCCGGACGAATCCGTTCCATTCGTGCGCAGGCTGGTGGCTCCGCCGGTCTCCTCGTCGTTTCCCTCGGGGCACGCGGCCTCCGCCGCGGCCTTCGCGACGGGCATGGCGCTGGAATCGCCCCGTGCGGCCGTCGCGGTCGCCCCGGTGGCCGCCGCGGTGGGATATTCGCGGGTGCACATCGGTGTGCACTGGCCCTCCGATGTGGTCGCGGGCGCGCTGTTCGGCGGCGCGATCGCGCTGGCCACCCGGCGGTGGTGGGCGGTGCGCGACGAGGGTCCCGCTGTCCTCGGTCCGGTCGCGCACATCGAACCGCTGCCGCAAGGCGCAGGATTGCTGCTGATCGGCAATCCGCACGCCGGATCGGGCGACGGCGACGATACGCTCGCCGCCCTTCGCACGCGGTTGCCCGCCGCCGACGTGCTCGAACTCGGCGGCGGCGATGATGTCGGGGAGCGGGTCGACGAACTGCTGCGGCGCGACGGCATCCGTGCTCTCGGCGTCGTCGGCGGGGACGGCACGGTGTCGGCCGTCGCCGAGTACGCGGTGCGGCACCGGTTGCCGCTGGCGGTCTTCGCCGGTGGCACGCTGAACCACTTCGCCAGGGACGCCGGAGTGGCGGAGGTCGATGTGACCGTCGCCGGGCTGGAAGCGGGCGAAGCGGTGGCCGTCGACGTGGCGCAGGTTCGCTTCGACGGCGCCGAGCCACGGACCTTCGTCAACACCGCCAGTCTCGGTGGCTATCCCGATTTCGTTCGCGTCCGCGAGCGCTGGGAACGCCGGATCGGCAAATGGCCCGCGGCGGGAATCGCCATGGTGCGCGTGCTCTTCCGGGCCCAGCCCCTGCACGTCATCGTCGATGGCACGCGCACCGCGCTGTGGATGCTGTTCGTCGGCAACGGCGCCTACCACCCGGCCGACCAGATCCCGATGTCGCGTCCGGAGTTGCACGGCGGCACGCTCGATGTCCGCTACCTGCGTGCCGACGTCCCGTTCTCGCGGTTGCGGCTGGTCTTCGCGACGTTCACCGGCACGCTGGAGTATTCGCCCACCTATCGGCACCGCAGGGTCTCCCGCGTGGAGGTGCGGGTCACCGGCGAGCCGGTGTCGCTGGCCACCGACGGCGAGGTGGACCATCGTGGCACGGACTTCCGGTTCACCAGCGGCCCGTCGGCGCTGACGCTGATCAAGAGCGGCCGCGCGCAGGCCCGTCCAGAGCGCGCCGGATCCTGATAGCTAGCAGATAGCTGTTTTATCCTCCTGCTGCGGCGTGTCGTCGAATTGCCAGGCGAGTCCGGTTTGATCGGCCGAAGTACGGGTAGTTGCCACCCTGTAGCTGATCACCTCCGGCCTCGTCTGGGGCCGGGCACATGCACTACTGGCAGGAGCACGTCATGCTCGATGTTTCCCATCGTCGATCGCTGCTCGACCAGGACACGCAGCGGCTGGACGTCAGCCGGTATCTGACGTATGACAGCGCCGAGGACCCGGTGCGGCTGTCGCGCAGAGCGCAGCGCGTGGCCGCGGCCCCCGACGCCACCGATCGACCCATCAGCGATTGAACTCTTTTCCCAGCACGGGCGGTGGCCAGCCGCGGTCTGTCGGGCTGCGCATCGCACGGACGAACTGCGGAGGAACCCATGACTGAAATGCTGGAAACGCTCATCGGCAGCTCGGTGTACGGCCCCGAAGGCGAGAAGATCGGCAAGGTCAAACGGGTCTACGTCGACAACAATTCCGGATCACCCACCTGGATCGCGGTATCCACCGGCCTGTTCAGCGCCGACGCGTTGGTCCCGCTGGCCGGCGCCGAACACCGCCCCGAGTCGGCGGTGTTGCAGGTGCGAGTCGGCAAGGACGCGGTCAAGGCCTCGCCGCAGCTCGACCACAACGGCCAGATCAGCCCGCAGGCCGAGCAGGAACTGTTCGACCACTACCAGATCGATCCGGATCAGTCCGCCTGGGACGTCTACGGCAGGCAGCCGGTGCCGCAGCCGCCGCGCGCCCGCCCCGCGATGACCCGTCCGCCGCAGCGGCGGACCGGTGATCCGGAAGACGTCGTGACGGCGCGCAGGCGCAACCACGCGGGTCCGGACGAGGAGACCTTGCCGATGCCGCCGACCGGCGACCGGTCGCGCGTGGGCCGGGAACCGACGGTCGATCCCTACGCGATCGACACGGCCGATCTGGGTATGCGGGAACCGGATGGCATGCCGCAGGACGATCCGCTGGCCGGAGAGCTGCCGGACGCCGAGCGTCAAGGCTGAGCGGCACGTTGCCGATGCTGGTGCGCGCGTCCGCCGACGCGCGCACCAGCGTCTGTGTTCCGGACGGGGAACGACCGGTCGGCGCCGAAACCCCGATCGCCGCGTGCCCAGCCGGGCCGCGGAGTAAGGGTGAACCCTGATTTCAACCCCGAAATGCCTTCTCACCTGGTGATTCCCGCTGATCCGAGTGTCATGCTCGAAGCGGAAACCGACTCATGGAGGCATCGAAATGTTGTGGAAGATCATCGGCATCGTCGCGGTCGTCTGGATCGCGCTGGCCGTCATCGGCGCGCTGATCAAAGGCCTGTTCCCGATCCTGGTCATCAGCGCCATCGTGTTCGGGCTGTACCTGCTGTACAAGGCGGTGTCGGGGTCGGACAACTCGACGGTGAGCAAGCTGTAGCGGCGGACGCCGCGACGCGGGAGTGATCGGCCCGCCCGAGGGTGTGGCAGGCTAGGCGGATGCGAGTAGCCGTCGTCGCAGGGCCCGATCCCGGTCACGCATTCCCCGCTATCGCGTTGTGCTCCCAATTCCTGGCGGCCGGTGACGAGCCGGTCCTGTTCACCGGTCCGCGGTGGTTCGACGCGGCACTCGCCGCCGGAATCGGGGTGCGCAGACTCAAAGGCCTTGCGCCGCGACCGGTGGACGACGACGCCGACGCCGGGCAGCGCATCCACGAGCGGGCCGCGCACATCTCCACCGAGATCCTGCCCGAACTCGGCGCCATGCTGCCCGAACTGGTGATCTCCGACGTGCTGACCGCGGGCGGCGGCATGGCCGCCGAGCGGCTCGGCGTTCCGTGGGTGGAACTGTCCCCGCACCCGCTGTACCTGCCGTCGAAGGGGTTGCCGCCCATCGGGAGCGGGCTCGCGCCAGGTGTGGGCCTGCGCGGACGGGTGCGCGACGGCGTGCTGCGCGGCCTGACCGCGCGTGCTCTGCGCAACGGGCGTCGCCAGCGCGGGCGGGCGCGCGAGAGCGTCGGTCTCCCGGCCGACGATCCCGGCCCCGCCGCTCGCCTGATCGCCACCCTGCCCGCGCTCGAGGTACCGCGCCCGGACTGGCCGGAGAACGCCCACGTGATCGGCCCGCTGCTGTGGGAGCCGACCGACGCGATCCTCGATCTCCCGCCCGGGGACGCACCGCTGGTCATGGTCGCCCCATCGACCGCGCACACCGGTGTGGCGGGCATGGTCGAGACCGTCCTGGAGGCGCTGGAGGGAACCGGTGTCCGCGTGGCCATTTCGATGCTGGACACGCCGCCCGCCGATCTGCCGCCGTGGGCCACGGCGGGGCTGGGGCGGCAGGACGAACTGCTGACCCACGCGTCCGTCGTCGTCGGCGGCGGCGGTCACGGACTGCTGGCCAAGACGTTGTCCGCCGGGGTGCCGATCGTCACCGTTCCCGGCGGCGGCGACCAGTGGGAGTTGGCCAATCGCGTGGCGCGGCAAGGCAGTTCGATTGTCGTCCGGCCGCTGTCGCCCGAGGCCGTTCGCGCCGCGGTCGGTGCGATCCTCGCCGATCCCCGCTACACCCGAGCGGCGCAGGAGGCCGCCGCCACCCCCGATTTCCCGGATCCGGTCGCCCTGTGCCACCAGGTCCGCCAAGCCGTTCACTCGTGACCGGAGCGGGTGCCGGTGTGCCCCTGACCAGCGAACGCGTGCGACCGGAGTAAGTTCGGGACGGTGCGGTTGACCGAGTTTCAGGAACTGTTGCACACCGAGTTCGGTGTGGCCCGCGGCGACGCCCTGCTGGCCGACCACGTGATTCCCGCGCTGGGCGGGCGCACGGGCGCCGAAGCCATCGAGGCCGGGACCGATCCCCGCGACGTCTGGCGCGCCCTGTGCGCCGAGTTCGACGTGCCGAGGACGCGCTGGTGAGCGCCCCCGGGCAGGTGGAGCGCGACGAGCCGCTGTACCGATTCGACGAGCGGCAGCGAATGATCCCGCACGACCCGGAGCGTTTGGCCGTCCGGGTGGCGCAGGCGCGTCCCGACGACTTCGCGGGCTACCGGCAGACCGGCATCGAGCTGATGCTGCTCGGCCGCTACGACGAGGCGCTCGATCACCTCGATCGCGCGCTCGAACTGGTGGACACCGAACGGCGCCGGATCACCGTGTGGATCAACTTGGGCGACGTCTACCGCTACCGTGGCGACGCGGGCACCGCGGAGCGCTTGTACCGCCGCGCCGTGGAACACGCGCGGGTGGCCGCGCCGGAGGTGCTCTCGTTCGCCGTGCAGCACCTGGGCAAGGCGCTCGCCGAGCGCGGCCACCTGCCCGAGGCGCGCGAACTGCTGGCCGAGGCGATGCGGCTGCGCATCGCCGAGGGCGATCCGGAGGAGATCGAATCCACCCGCGCGGCGCTGGACACGCTCGACGAGCTGCCGATCCCGTTGCCACCCACCGTCGCGGCGCTGCTCGGCGCGGCGCCGAGCTGGTCGGACCGGCACGAGGGCATGAGCGGTGAGGTCGTGCGCGTCGACGGCGTCTACTGGCTCGAGCGCGGGCCCAAGGCGGTCGCCGAGTATCAGCGGCTCACCTGGCTGCGCGACCACGGGATACCCGTGCCGGAGGTCGCGGCGTTCGAGGACGACGTGCTGGTGCTCGCGGACGCGGGCGCACCGAGCTGGTCTGCGGACACGGGCGCGGCGTCGGTCGGCACGGTGCTCGGCAGACTGCTGCGGCGGTTGCACGACATTCCGGTCGCCGAGTGCCCGTTCGACGAGAGCCTGGACGTCGTGCTGGCGCGGGCGCGCCGCAACGTGGTCGAGGGACTCGTGGACGCGGACGATTTCGACGACGACAACACCGCAGCCACCCCGGCGGAGATCCTCGCGCGGCTGCTGGCGCAGCGGCCGGATCGAGAGGACCTGGTGGTGGCGCACGGCGATTTCACTCCGCCGAACGTGCTGACGAACGGGGTCCTGCTCGATGTCTCCGGCCTCGGTGTGGCCGACCGCTACCGCGATCTGGCGCTTGCCGCGCGCGATCTGCGCGCCGATCACGGTGAAGCGGAGGTGGCGGCCTTCTTCGCGGCCTACGGGCTGGCCGAGCCGGACGAGAGTCGCTTGACGTATTACCGGCTGCTGGACGAATTGTTCTGAAGGCTCAGGCTTTTCGCGCGTAGTGCCGCGCCGCTTTGGTGCGGTTGCCGCAGGTGGCCATGGAGTGCCAGCGGCGGGTGCCGTTCTTCGAGGTGTCGTAGAAGAACAGCACGCATTCCGGATGCGCGCATTGCCGGATCCGGTCCGGTGCGGTGCGCAACAGCTCCAGCAGGTTGTCGGCGGCCAGCCAGCCGGGCAGCCAGGCCGGCTCCGGGACGTCCACCAGGTCGGCGGGACCGGTCGCGGTGAGCGTGCGACGTACCCGGCCGTGGTCGAGCACGTCGTTGAGCCCGGCCGGGGAGGCGTGCACGACCGCGTCGTAGATGGCGGCGCGAGCGGCCACCACCGCGTGCAAAGTGGCCTCGTCGGCGGTCGCGCGATCGGTCAGTTTCGCCGAGGCCAGCCAGGTGCGCAGGCCGGTGACATCGGTGAGCAGGTCCTGTGGTCCGTGCTCGATCCATCTGGTGTTCAGCAGATCGAGCGCCAGGGGTTCACCGAGGTGGGGGCGTGGATCGGGCATGCCCGAGGGTACCGAGCGCGCGTTGTCGGCCACGGCCACCACCTCCTTTCTAACCGGTAAAACTATTTTAATGGTTGACACTGGCGTCCGGATTTGGGTAGGTTATAACCAGTGAAACCACATAAGGTGGTTTAATCTTCCTAGGAGGAACCCATGACCTCGGTCGCCGCGCCTCAGCTCAGCACCGGTCACATCGGCCTGAACGTCTCCGATCTGGATCGCTCCGTGGACTTCTATCGCCGGGCGTTCGGTTTCGACCAGATCGCCGCGAGCGCCGACGAGCGGCGCCGCTGGGCCTTCCTCGGCCGCGACGGCAAGCTGGTCGTCACGCTGTGGGAGCAGAGCGACGGCGCGTTCTCCACCGAAACGCCGGGGCTGCATCATCTTTCGTTCCAGGTCGGCAGCATCGACGAGGTGCGCGCGGTGGAACGGGTGCTGCGGGAGCTCTCGGTCGCCTTCGCCCACGACGGCGTGGTGGCGCACGGCGAGGGCGTCGCGTCGGGCGGGATCTTCTTCACCGATCCCGACGGCATCCGGCTCGAAGTGTACGCGCCCAGCGGCGCCGAATCCGCCCCCGCGCCCAGCGGCGCCGCACCGACCTGCGGTTTCTTCTGACCCGGCCGGGTAGCGAAGGGAGCATCGTGATGGGGGCGTTCCATCGCGGGGAGATCGCCGTGCAACGCCGGATGGGGCAGGGCGACATCGCCGACCGGGTCGGCCGCATGATCCGTTCCGATATTCCCGCGGTCGCCGCCGGTTTCCTGGCCGACCAGCGGATGGTGGTGCTCGCCGCCGCCGACGCGGCGGGCCGGATGTGGGCTAGCGAGCTGGTCGGGCAGCCGGGATTCGTCCGGGCGGTGGACGAGCGGACCATTTCGATCGGCACCCGTCCGGCCGCCGCCGATCCGCTGCACGAAGCGCTGACCCGGCGCTCCCGCGTCGGCATGATCGCCCTGCAACCGCAGCGGCGCAGGCGGATGCGAGTCAACGGAAGATCGGCGCCGGACGGCGCGGGCTTGCGCATTGTCACCGATCAGGTGTACTCGAACTGCCCCAAGTACATCTCCCGGCGGGACGTCGAGAGCTACACACCCGGTGCCGCCGCGCCCAAGGTGCGTCACGGCGCCGCACTGGATGCCGATCAGCGGGCCGCGATCGCCTCGGCCGACACGTTCTTCGTCGCGACCGCGGACGAGGAGGGCAACGCCGACGCCTCGCACCGCGGTGGGAATCCCGGCTTCCTGCAGGTGCTCTCGCCCACCCGGCTGCGCTGGCCGGACTATCGGGGCAATTCGATGTTCATGACGCTCGGCAACATCGCGGTCGATCCCCGCTGCGGAATCCTGATCCCGGATTGGTCCACGGGCGCCATGTTGCAGCTCACCGGCACCGCCGAATTGATCTGGGCGCCCGAAACATTCACCGCGGGCGCGCAGTGCTCGATCGATTTCGCCATCGAAGAGGTGGTCGAGCGATCAGGGGGAGCGTTGCGATGGGGTCCTGCCGAGCTTTCTCCCGTGAATCCGTGAAACTTCGAGAAAGGTAGCTGTCATGCGACCTCCCCTGCCCCCGTTCGACGCGGAATCCGCCAAGGCCAAAGTGCGGGCTGCCGAAAACGCGTGGAACACCCGCGATCCGGAGCTGGTCGCCGCCGCCTACACCGAGGATTCGGTGTGGCGCAATCGCGACGAGTTCTTCACCGGCCGCGACGCCATCGTCGAATTCCTCACCAGGAAGTGGTCGATCGAGAACGGCTACGCGTTGCGCAAGGATCTGTGGGCCTTCGACGGCAACCGCATCGCGGTGCGGTTCCAGTACGAATGGCACGACGAATCCGGACAGTGGTTCCGCAGTTACGGCAACGAGCAGTGGGAGTTCGCGCCGGACGGGTTGATGTCCCGGCGCGAGGCCAGCATCAACGATGTCCGGATCGAGGAATCCGAGCGGCGCATCTTCGGGCCGAGGGATCCGGGTGACGAGTCCGTGCTGCCGCAGCGTTAGAACTGCCGGCTCGGTGCGAAACGGCGACGCCCGGCCGGGGCGCCGCCGTTCGCGGGGGAGTGGGGTCAGGCGGCGACGGTCTGGCGCTCGGCGTCGGCCCCGGTGTTCGCGCGCTGGCGGTGGAACAACGCGAACGCGATCAGTCCGAATCCGATGCCCACCGCGGCCGCGACGCCGAACGCCGCGTCGAGCCCGGAGACGAAGTGCGGCGCCGTCATCGGCTGCGCGGCGTCGGCCACCCCGCGGAAGACGGTGCCGAGCACCGCGACGCCGAGCGCGAGGCCCAGTTGCCGCGCGGTGTTCACCGCACCCGCGGCGGTGCCCGCCTGCTGCGGGGCGACCGCGGCCATGCCGACCGAGACCAGGGCGGGCGCGTTGACGCCGATGCCGATGCCGATCACCACGAATCCCGGCACCAGGGCGACCCAGGACGACCCCGCCCCGACGAGCATCAGCAGCCAGCTGCCCACGCCGACCACCACCAACCCCGCGCCGATGGTCCACTTCGGCGCGACGTCGTGCAGCAGCCGTCCGAACGCGCCCGCCACCACGAACGCGGTCGCGGCCATCGGCAGCATCGCCAGACCCGCGTGCAGCGGCGACATGCGCAGTTGCTGCTGCAGCCACAGCGAGATCAGAGGACTGCTCGCGAACGCGGCGAACGTCTGACCGGACGCGCCGAACAGGGTCGCGCCGAAATCGCGATTGCGCAGCAGTGCCAAGGGGAACATCGGCGCGGCACCGCGTGCCTCGACCCGACCGAAGATCGCCGCCGCGGCGGCGCCCAGCGCGAACGCGGTCAGCGCGGCCGCGTCCGTCCAGCCGTGCTCGCCGCCGCGGATGACGCCGTAGGTGACCGCCGTCGCCGCGGTCGCGAAGGCCAGCATGCCGGGCACGTCCACCGCTCGGCCCGCCCGCCGCCGAGCGGGCGGGAACACGACGGCGGTGAGAACGATCGCCAGCACGGCGATGGGCAGGTTGACGAAGAAGATCCAGCGCCACGACAGCGCCTCGGTGAGCACGCCGCCGAGGACCACGCCGATGCCAGCCGCCGCGCCGGACACCGCGCCCCAGACGCCGAAGGCGACGCCGCGGTCGCGGCCGGTGTAGGTGGCGTGCAGCAGCGACAGCGTGGTGGCGAACATGGCCGCGCCGCCGACGCCTTGCAGCGCGCGCGCCGCGACGAGGCCGGCCGCGCTCTGGGCGACGCCGCAGCCGAGCGAGGCGACCGCGAAGACGACCAGTCCGGCCAGGTAGGCGCGCTTCGCGCCGACCCGGTCGGCGAGCGAGCCGAGCACCAGCAGCAATGCGGCCAGCGCCAGGGCGTAGCCGTCCACCACCCACTGCAAGCCGGACAAACCGGTGTCCAGATCGGCGGCGATGTCCGGCAGGGCGACGTTCACGATGGTGACGTCGATGAGCAGCATCAGCGTGCCCAGGCACGCGGCGAACAAGGGGAGCCATTTCCTCACGGGAGCCTCCACGGCGGATTCGAACGATTTCGACGCCAAGCGTGCGGCAATCGACCGGAACCCCCTATCCGCAGCCACATCAGCGTTAGATTCCTCTAGTGGATGACGACAGCTCGAGCGAATCCTCCGAACTCGATGTGCTGGACAAACAGATCGTGCACGCGCTGGTGCACGACGCCCGGATTCCGTTCGCCCGGCTCGGCGGCGTTCTCGGGGTCTCCGAGCAGACGGTGGCGCGGCGGTACCGCGCCCTGCGACAGCGCGGCATCCTGCACGTGGCCGGGCAGGTGAACGCGGTGCCGCTGGGCCACGCGCGCTGGGTGCTGCGCCTGAAATCCACACCGGACAAAGCGCTGCGGCTGGCCGAATCGCTGGCCCGTTTCCCGGATCTGAGCTGGGTGACCCTGCTGTCCACCGGGTCCGAGGTCACCTGCGTCGGCAGGCCGCGCTCGATCCAGCGGCGCGACGCGCTGCTGTTGCAGATCCTGCCCCGCGCCCCGCAAGTGCTGGAACTGGCCGCGCACGAGGTCATCCATCGTTTCCCGCTGGACGAGGAGTGGCCGCGCTATCGGCACCTGCTCACCGCCGCTCAGTTGGACGAACTCGGCCCGGCCCGGCCGAGGTGCTCAGGTGTGGGACCGAACGCGTCGGTGGACCTCTCGGCGGCCGACGAGGCGATGCTCACGCTGCTCGGCCGGGACGGGCGCGCTCCATACGCCCAGCTCGCGGCCGCGACCGGGTGGACGGCGCCGCGGGTCGCGCGGCGCATGGCCGAACTGACCGCGGCGGGCGTGCTGTATTTCGACGTCGATTTCGCGATCGAGCGGATGGGTTACGGCGTGCGCGGCGCGCTGTGGCTGCGCGTGCGGCCCGCCGACCTGGACGCGGTGGGGCGCGCGATGGCCACGCACCCGGAGATCGTCTTCGCCGCCGCCACCACCGGGTCGTCCAACCTGTTCGCTTCGATCATCTGCCGCGACACCGCGGACCTCTACCGGTATGTGACCGAGCGGCTCGGCGCGCTGGCGGGGATCACCGACGTGGAGGTGACGCCTTCCCTGCGTGTGCTCAAACAGGCGCAGACGCTGCTGGACACCGACCGGATCGCGCTCGTGCGCTGATCGCCCGGAGTTCGCCGGGAGCGGCGCGGCGCGTGCGGGGCGCGTCGCTTGACTCGAACACCTGTTCGTCTAGGCTGGTCGCCGGAACTTGTCGGTGCCGCGCTCTACTGTAGGCGCCAACCACAGAAAGACTTACCCGTCGAAAAGGGGATCAGGACATGGCACCACAGGCGTACGACCGGGACAAGGCGCTCGAGCTCGCGCTGGCCCAGGTGGAGAAGAGCTTCGGCAAGGGCGCCGTCATGCGCCTCGGCGAGGAGGCGCGCCAGCCCATCTCGGTGATCCCCACCGGCTCGATCGCGCTCGACGTCGCGCTCGGCATCGGCGGCCTGCCGCGCGGCCGCGTCGTCGAGATCTACGGCCCGGAATCCTCGGGTAAGACCACCGTGGCGCTGCACGCGGTGGCCAACGCGCAAGCCGCGGGCGGGGTGGCGGCGTTCATCGACGCCGAGCACGCGCTCGATCCGGACTACGCCCGCAAGCTGGGCGTCGACACCGACGCGCTGCTCGTCTCCCAGCCCGATACGGGTGAGCAGGCGCTGGAGATCGCCGACATGCTGGTGCGCTCCGGCGCCATCGACATCATCGTCATCGACTCGGTGGCCGCGCTGGTGCCGCGCGCCGAGATCGAGGGCGAGATGGGCGACAGCCACGTCGGCCTGCAGGCCCGCCTGATGAGCCAGGCGCTGCGCAAGATGACCAGCGCGTTGAACAATTCCGGCACCACCGCCATCTTCATCAACCAGTTGCGCGAGAAGATCGGCGTGATGTTCGGCTCGCCGGAGACCACCACCGGCGGCAAGGCGCTGAAGTTCTACGCCTCGGTGCGCTTGGACGTGCGTCGTATCGAGACGCTCAAGGACGGCAGCGACGCGGTGGGCAACCGCACCCGCGTGAAGGTCGTGAAGAACAAGGTCTCCCCGCCGTTCAAGCAGGCCGAGTTCGACATCCTCTACGGTCACGGCATCTCCAAGGAAGGCTCGCTCATCGACATGGGCGTCGAGCAGGGCTTCATCCGCAAGTCCGGCTCCTGGTACACCTACGAGGGCGATCAGCTCGGTCAGGGCAAGGAGAACGCCCGCAAGTTCCTGCTGGAGAACGTCGACGTCCGCGACGAGATCGAGAAGAAGATCAAGGAGAAGCTCGGCATCGGCGCCGACGTGACGGCCGATGCGGCCGCGGAGGTGCCCGCCGATTTCTGAGCCGACGCACAGCCGTCGCTCGCCCGGAACGGCTCCGTCCGGCTCCGGGCGGGCACGAGCCGACGCGGTGCAGGAGATGCGGCGCCGGCTGGAAGAACTCCTGTCCGCCTCCGGTTCGCCGGACGGCGCCCGGTCGCGCGGGCAGGATCACGAACTCGTCCGGAGGGCCGAAGGTGATTCGGCCGCGCCGGACACCATGGGAACCCGGCCGGGCGCATCCGATCCGCAGCGGGTGCGCTCGGCTGGGTCCCGTCGTAGTCACCGGGGAGCGCGGACCGGCTCGGCATCGGCCGGCTCCGAAGGAGGATCGGCGGCTCCGGGAGCGGCCGGAGCCGAAGGCGGAACGGTCGAGCAGGCGAAGGAGGCGTGTCTGCGTCTGCTGGCCGTTCGCGCTCGCAGCCGTGCCGAGCTGGCGCAGCGTCTGGCCGCCAAGGGGTACTCGGCCGAAGTGAGCGAGCGGGCGCTCGATCGCCTCGGCGAAGTGGGGCTCGTCGACGACGCCGCCTTCGCCGAGCAATGGGTGCATTCTCGCCACACCTTCTCCGGTAAAGGCAAACAGGCGCTCGCGCAGGAACTCCGGCGCAAGGGCGTCGCGCAGTCGGATGCCGCGGCCGCTCTCGAAGCCATCACCGGCGACGACGAGGAGGCCCGCGCCGCCGAGCTGGTCCGCCGCAAATTGCGCTCGCTGCCGCGAGACCTGGACCAGGACAAGACGATCCGCCGCCTCGTCGGCATGCTCGCCCGGCGGGGTTACGGCCAGTCCACGGCCTACCGGGTGGTCAAAACCGAATTGGCAGCTCGGGGAGTCGAGGGCGACCTCGACGAGTCCATCGATTGAACTCGATGGCGCACGTGGCTTCCGGTGATGCAGAGCCGGGGCCGGTCGGTCCGGCGATGTCGTATACCGGCTGCCGTCCAACCGCACGAACTCGTGCGTGTTCGTCGCCGGCACCGGGGTCGGCGCCTCGCGACGGCGGCTGAAGCCATGCGCGGTCGTCGTCGGCGATCGCCGAATCGATCCGGCCCGGTCGGGCCGAGCCGTATCCCGCTCACAACTGCGCTCCACGCCGGTCGGCTGTGCGGGATACGGAGGGCCGGTGCGCGGCTTCACCTGTGCCGGGTGCGGCCACCGCACTGGGGAGATCCCGGGTCTAGCGGAATCTCGGACGGCTACGACGTTTTCGATCGGTTTGCTGATTGTCGCTGCTCGGACAGCCGATCGGGGCCCGGCCCGCGGCGGTCGAGGTCTGTACCCTTCGTACCGCCGCGGCGGAGGTGCAACGCTGCGCGGGTTTCGGGTGCGGCATAGTCGGTCTACACCTCTCCTGTGTCGGAGGATGGACCGGCGGCCTCGATGCCCGCCATGGCGGCGCGTTCGTCCTCCAAGGAGGTCGCGGCCCCAGTCGACCCCACCGCGCCGAGAATTCCGCCCGCCGAGTCCCGGGTGAACACGCCGCCGGGCACGTCGAGGATGCGCCCTTCGGCGAGTGCCGCCACCGAGGTGAAGAAGGCAGGCGCGGCCGCCGCGCGGCGGGCGATCTCGCGATTGGGGAGGCCGAGCACGCCCCAGGCCTTGGCTATCGCGATCTGTGGTCGCAATATGCCGGAGCCGTCCTGGCGTTGTAACGCGACGAGATGGCCGCCCTGGCCGAGAACCGCCGCCGTGAGCGGGTCGAAGCCGTGCGCGGTGCCGTGGGCGAGCGCCTCGCTGACGATGAGCGTCGCGCGTTCCAGCGTGATCGAGGTCGTGGTAACCGTCATTTCCTACTCCTGTGTCGGGGACTTGCGGATTGCGCCCCACACGGCGCTCACCGACGCGAGCACCCAGGTGGCGCGATCAAGCCGCACGCTCACCTGATCCAGCACATGGCGCACCGACTCCAGCGCCGATTGCAGCGCGCCTTGGATCCAGGCGTGCGCGACCGACAGATGTTCGCCGGCGAAGAACACCCGCGGCGCCGGGTACGGACGCGGGGCGCCGATTTCGGCGAGGTAGCGCGCGTGCTGACCCGGTGCCAGGTAGGCGAACGCGCCACCGCCGATCCCGACCTGCTCGTCCCAGTCGGGGAAGGACTCGTCGAACAAAAGGGCGGAGGTACGGCTGGTCATCGATCAACTCCCGCAGGTTTGAAGCACTGATGACCGTCCCACCGGTCGTACCGGGGATCGGCGTATGCCTACGAGATTGAACGGACGCCTGCGCGGGCACGAGTGTTGCGCTCAGCTCGAGCGCAACACTCCGGCGCCGCGATCCGCGCCGTGTGATATTGCCGCGCGGTAGCCAGTTCGCTTGCGCTGCAACGGTTCCGACGCCGGACTCAGGGTTTGTGGCCGAGGTCGACGCCGGGCGCGGCGTCGGTGATGACCGAGTCGGCGGCGACAACCGCGCCGCCGCCCTTGCCGCGTCTGCGTGCCCGTAGCCGCTGCTCCAGTTTGGTCGCCACCAGCGTCAGCGCGCTGTTGAGCGCGATCATGACGATGGCGATGACGATCAGCGCCGGGATCGTGTTCTGCTCGGCCGCGCCGAGCTGCTGGCCGGAGCGCACGATCTCGACGTAGGTGATCTGGTAGCCAAGCGCCGAGTCCTTGAGCGCGACCACCATCTGCGAGATCAGCGCGGGCAGCATGGCCGTGATCGCCTGCGGCAGCAGGATCAACCGCATCAGCTGGTTCTTGCGCAGGCCCAGCGCGACGGCCGCCTCGGTCTGCCCCTTCGGCAGCGAGCGGATGCCCGCGCGCACGATCTCCGCGATGACCGAGCCGTTGTAGACGGTCAGCGCGGTGACCACCGCGGCGAGCGCGAGGTCCTCCGACGCGAACAGGTCGTACTCGGAGTACACCGCGAACAGGAAGATCATCAGGATCAGCACGGGAATGGCGCGCGCCACCTCGACGACGGTTCCCGCGATCCAGCGCACCACGCGATGGTCCGACAGCCGCAGGATGCCGAAGATCATGCCGACGATCAGCGCCAGCACGATGGACAGCAGCGCGGCGACGACCGTGCCGCGCAGACCGGGCAGCAGGTAGGTCGACCAGACCTCCGCCTCCAGGAACGGCTTCCACTTCTCCGCGGTGAACTGCCCCTTGTCGGCGAAACCGCGATAGAGCACCCAGCCCGTCGCGGCCACGGCGACCACGACCAGCAGCGAGTAGACGTTGTTGCGCAGCCGCGCCTTCGGGCCCGGCGCGTCGAACAGGACCGAAGCTCCCGTGCTCATCGGGCGACCTCGTATCTCTTGGCCAGCCAGCCGAAGAACAGGCCGGTCGGCAGGGTCAGGATCACGAAGCCGAGCGCGAAGATCGCGCCGATCGCCAGGACGGCGGCCTCGGTCTCGGTCATCTCCGCCATCAGGGTCGCCGCTTCGGCGACGCCGATCGCCGAGGCGATGGTGGAGTTCTTGGTCAGCGCGATCAACACGCTGCCCAGCGGGGCGATCACCGAGCGGAAAGCCTGCGGCAATACGACCAGCCGCAGGTTCTGCAGGAATCCGAACCCGAGCGAGCGGCCCGCCTCGGACTGGCCCATCGGCACGGTGTTGATGCCCGCGCGCAGCGACTCGCAGACGAAGGAGGCGGTGTAAATGCTCAGGCCGACGACCGCGAAGCGGAAGTTGTTCTGCGCCAACGAGTCCGGCCCCTCACCGGCCAGGCGCCAGCCCATCGTCGTGTAGAGGCCCAGCGACATGAACACGATGATCAGCGTGAGCGGGGTGTTGCGGAAGACGGTGACGTAGGCGGTGCCGACCCAGCGGGCGACCGGCACGGGAGACACGCGCAGCGCCGCGACGACGGTGCCGAGGATCAGCGCGCCGACCGCGGACAGCACGGTCAGCTGGATGGTCACCCAGAAGGCTTCGAGGATTTGGCTGTCGTACCTCGAGATCAGGTCGAACACGGCGGACGCGTTCCTCCGATCGGGTCTCGATGGGCAGGGGCGGTGCGGCGGGTGGCCCGGCCCGGTCGGGGACGGGCCACCCGTGCCGGGCGGGCAGTGCGGACGCTCAGTACCGGTTCACCGTCGGCGACTGCGGGGCCTGGTAGCCCGACGCGCCGACGGTCGAGTCGAACGCCTTCTTCCAGGAACCGTCGGCGATCATCGCCTCGATCGCGTCGTTGATCTTGTCGCGCAGTTCCTTGTCGCCCTTCTTCAACCCGATGCCGTAGTTCTCCGTGGTGAACGGCTTGCCGACCACCTTGAACGCGCCGCTGCTCTGCGCCGCGTAACCGGCCAGGATGATGTCGTCGGTGGTCACCGCGTCCCAGGAGCCCGCGCGCAGGCCCTCGAGGCACAGCGAGTAGGTGTCGTTGGTCTGCAGCTGCGTATCGGGGAAGTTCTTCTCGATGTTCTGGGCCGGGGTGGAGCCCTTCACCGAGCAGACCTTCTTGCCCTTCAGGTTGTCCGGGCCGTTGATGTCGGTGTTGTCGGCGCGCACCAGCAGCGACTGTCCCGCGACGTAGTACGGTCCGGCGAAGTCGACCTTCTCCTTGCGCTTGTCGTTGATCGAGTAGGTGGCGACGATGTAGTCGACCTGCCCGTTCTCGATCAGGGTCTCGCGCTGCGGCGACGGCGCCTCCTTGAACGTGATGTCGTTCGGCTGCACGCCCAGTTTCCCGGCTACGTACTTGGCCACCTCGACGTCGAAGCCGCTGTAGGACCCGTCCTTGTTCCGCAGGCCCAGGCCCGGCTGGTCGAACTTGATGCCGATGGTGAGCTTGCCGTCCTTGGCGTGATCCAGGGCGGACTTGTCGCTGCCGCCGCCACACGCGGTGGCGGTCGCGGCGGCGAGTGTCAGGGCGATCGCCCCGACGCCGATGCGCAGAGCGCGATTGATCCTCATCGAGTTCCTTCTCCCTATCCAGTGGGTGTGCTGGCCGCTGTTCCGGCAGGTCAGTGGCTCAAGATCTTGCCCAGGAAGTCCTTCGCACGCTCGGACTTCGGGGCGGTGAAGAAGGCGTCCGGCGCCGCGTCCTCCACCACCTGGCCGTCGGCCATGAACAGCACCCGATTCCCCGCGCGGCGCGCGAAGCCCATCTCGTGGGTGACGACCAGCATCGTCATCCCCTCCTTGGCCAGCGACACCATGACCTCCAGCACCTCGTTGACCATCTCCGGGTCCAGGGCGGAGGTCGGCTCGTCGAACAGCATCACCTTCGGGCTCATCGCCAGCGCCCTGGCGATGGCGACGCGCTGCTGCTGGCCGCCCGACAGCTGCGCCGGGTACTTGTCGGCCTGATCGGCGATGCCGACCCGGTCGAGCAGCTCCATGGCGCGCGTCCGAGCGTCGTCCTTCTTGACCTTGCGGACCTTGACCGGCGCGAGCATGACGTTCTCGAGGATCGTCTTGTGCGCGAAGAGATTGAAGGACTGGAAGACCATGCCGACGTCGGCGCGCAGCGCGGCCAGCGCGCGGCCCTCGGCGGGCAGTGGGGTCCCGTCGATGGCGATGTCGCCGGAATCGATCGGCTCCAGCCGGTTGATGGTGCGACACAGCGTCGACTTGCCGGACCCCGATGGCCCCAGGACGATGACGACCTGGCCCTTGGGGACCTCGAGATTGATGTCCTTCAGCACGTGCAGGTCGCCGAAGTGTTTGTCCACATTGCGCATCGAGATCATCGGCGGCGCGCTGGTGGCGGCGCTGACGTCCCCGGCAGAGGCGTCCCCGGTCGTGCCGGGAGCGGCTGCGTCGTCGGTCATGGTCATGACCTTAGGCAAAAATCGGAAATTTGCCCGACTTTCCGCGACACACCCTCCCGCCACGCCGATTCGACATGTGCGCGTAACTTCACGGTCCCTCCGTCCTCGGGCCGCGGACGCCCCCCGAGCCTGGGCAGATGCCCGCGAAAACCGTCGGAGGCCGCCCCGTACCCTGGACGGGTGGATTCGATCGGACAGGCAGTGTTGGCTCCCGCGCCCGCCGAGGGCACAGCACGCAGTTACGAGGTCCGCACCTTCGGTTGCCAGATGAACGTGCACGATTCCGAACGCTTGTCGGGTTTGCTGGAGGACGCGGGCTACGTGAAGGCCGCGCCCGGCGCGCAGGCCGACCTCGTCGTCTTCAACACCTGCGCGGTGCGCGAGAACGCCGACAACAAGCTCTACGGCACGCTCGGGCACCTGGCGCCGATCAAGGCGAGCCGTCCCGGCATGCAGATCGCCGTCGGCGGCTGCCTGGCGCAGAAGGACCGCGACGTCGTGGTGCGCAAGGCGCCGTGGGTGGACGTGGTGTTCGGCACCCACAACATCGGTTCGCTGCCGGTGCTGCTGGAGCGGGCGCGGCACAACAGGGAAGCCCAGGTGGAGATCCTGGAGTCGCTGGAGGCGTTCCCGTCCACCCTGCCCGCCAAGCGCGAGTCCGCCTACGCGGGATGGGTTTCCATCTCGGTCGGCTGCAACAACACCTGCACCTTCTGCATCGTGCCTTCGCTGCGCGGCAAGGAGGTCGACCGCCGCCCCGGTGACGTGCTCGCCGAGGTGCAGGCGCTGGTGGACCAAGGCGTGCTCGAGGTGACGCTGCTCGGCCAGAACGTGAACTCCTACGGCGCCTCGTTCGCCGACCCGGACGAACCCCGCGACCGCGGCGCGTTCGCCAAACTCCTGCGCGCGTGCGGGCACATCGACGGCTTGGAGCGGGTCCGCTTCACCTCGCCGCACCCCGCCGAGTTCACCGACGACGTGATCGAGGCCATGGCCGAGACCCCGAACATCTGCCCGCAGCTGCACATGCCGCTGCAGTCGGGTTCGGACCGGGTGCTCAAGGCGATGCGCCGCTCCTATCGCAAGGCCCGCTACCTGGGCATCATCGACAAGGTGCGCGCCGCCATGCCGCACGCCGCGATCACCACCGACATCATCGTCGGCTTCCCCGGTGAGACCGAGGAAGACTTCCAGGAGACCCTGGACGTGGTCCGGCAGGCGCGTTTCACCAGCGCGTTCACCTTCCAGTACTCCAAGCGGCCCGGCACGCCCGCCGCCGAGATGCCCGACCAGCTGCCCAAGGCCGTGGTCCAGGAGCGCTACGACCGGCTCATCGCGCTGCAGGAGGAGATCTCCCTTGCCGCCAACCGCGAGCTGGTCGGCACCGAGGTGGAATTGCTGGTAGCCGATGGCGCCGGCAAGAAGAACGCCGCCACCGCGCGGATGAGCGGCCGCGCCCGCGACGGCAGGCTCGTGCACTTCCGCCCGGGCGGCACGGCCGAGCCGATCCGCCCCGGAGACCTGGTCACGGTGGACATCACCGCAGCGGCGCCGCACCACTTGGTCGCCGATGCCGCGATCAAGAGCCACCGCCGCACCCGCGCCGGTGACGCGCACGAGCGTGGCGTCACGCCGAAGACCGCGCCGATCGGCGTGGGGCTCGGATTGCCCCGCATCGGCGCGCCCGCACCCGAACCGGCGGCCGCGGGCTGCTCGACCGGCTGCGGCGCATGACCACGAACGCGGACGACGATGACGACGTCACTCGTGGCGTCGAAGGGTCTGCCGCGTCCGGCGACGACCAGCCCGGCGCGTCCGCGGCTCCGGGGCGCGAGCAGGCGCGCCCCGCTGGAGACGAACGAAACGAGGACTCAGTGAGCTCGGTCGAGAGCACCAGCGACTTCGAACAATTCCGCGACGATCTGGACGCCGTCGAGCGCAAGATCGCCGGTGAGATCGATCCCGGGGTCCGCGCGATGGTCGTGGCAGGCGCGGTGTTCGTGCTGCTGGCCTCGCTGGTGCTGCCGCACGCGGGCGCGGCGCGCGGCTTCGACGTGCTGCTGAACACCGACGTCGCGCGGGCCGAGCACATCGGGCTGCCCTCGCGGATCTTCGTGTGGTTCGTGGTGGTGTTCGGCATCGGGTTCTCGATGCTGGCGCTGATGACCCGCCGCTGGGTGCTCGCGTGGATCGCGGTCGCGGGCAGCGCCGTGGCGGCCGTGTTCGGCGTGCTGTCCATCTGGCACCGCCAGACGCCGGGACTCGGCAACTACATCGGCGCAGGCCCCGGCATCGGCCTGATCCTCGGCGCAATCGTGACCGTCGTGCTCACCTTCCACTGGATCCGGGTGGTGTGGAGCCGGACCGCGCTGCACCTGGCCGCCGAGGAGCAGCGCCGCAACGCCGCCGCGGCGGCGGAGGAACGCGACCGCCGTCGCCTCATGGGCGATTCCTGACCGGAGCCTGTTCCGCGAACGACAGCGGCCCCTCCCGGTCGGGAGGGGCCGCTGTCGGTGTCCGGTGTCAGCGGTTGCTGACGGCGCCCTCGGCGGCCTCGGCCCACTCCCGCCACTGCTTGGCCTGTTCCAGCGCCTTCTCCGCGTCGCGGGCCTTGCCCGCGGCCTGCGCTTTCGCGGCCTGCTCCTCGAACTGCGCCACACGCTCACGGAACTGGGCGGCGCGGGCCATCGCCTCCGGATCGGTGCGCCGCCACTGCGCGTCGACGGCGTCGCGCACGCGCTTCTCGATCGCCCGCAGCTTGCCTTCCAGTTCCTGCATGCGCTCGCGCGGGACCTTGCCGATGGCGTCCCACTTGTCCTGGAGTTCGCGCAGCGCGCCGCGCGCGGCTTCCAGGTCGGCGGACGGATCGATGAAGGCGTAGGCGTTCAGCAGTTCCTCCTTGGCGGCGGCGTTCTGCTCGAACTCGGCGTCGCGCTCGGAGACCGCGGCGTTGCGCGCGGCGAAGAAGACGTCCTGGGCGCTCTTGAAGCGCCGCCACAGCGCCTCGTCGGCCTCGCGCGGTGCGCGACCGGCGGCCTTCCACTCGGTGAGCAGGTCGCGGAAGACGCTGGCGGTGCCCACCCAGTCGGTGGAGCCGGACAGCTCCTCGGCCTGCACGCACAGTTCTTCCTTGCGCGCCTTCGCGGCGGCGCGTTCGCGATCCAGTTCGGCGAAGTGCGCGCCGCGGCGCCGGTTGAACGCCTCGCGCGCCTTGGAGTAGCGCTTCCACAGCGCGTCGTCGACCTTGCGGTCCACGCCGCGGATGGACTTCCACTCGTCGAGGATCTCCCGCAACCGATCGCCCGCGGCCTTCCACTGGGTGGACTCGGCGGCGATCTTCTCCGCCTCGGCGGCCAGCGCCTCCTTGCGTTCGGTGTGCTCGTGCCTGGCGCGCTCCTTCTCTTCCTTCGCGTGCGCGGCGGCTTCCTCGGAGTGTTCGGCGATGGCCTGCAGGCGCCGGGCCAGGCCCTCGATGTCGCCGATGACGGCGGCGGTCGGCAGCGACTCGGCCAGCGCGACGGCGGCGGCCTTGGTCTTGCGCGCGTCCGCGCCCGCCGCCAGCCTGGCCTCCAGCAGGGCGACCTCGGTGGCCAGATCGTCGAACCGGCGGCCGAAGTGGGCCAGGCCCTCCGCGGCGTCACCGGCCTGCCACGAGCCGACCTGGCGCTCGCCCTCGGCGGTCTTCACCCAGGCGGTGCCGTCTTCGTCGACCCGGCCCCACAGGCTCGGATCGGAGACGGTGGGCACGACGACGGGATGGGGATGCTGCTGGGCCGGGCCCGGGGCGGGTTTGACCGCGTGCGGTTTGGGCGGTTGAATCGAGCGGCCCGGTTTCGGGGCACCGGAAGAACGGGGCATCTTGCCGGGGCCGGCTTTCGCGGTTCCGTTGCTGTCGGTCATTTTTCCTCGTCCCTGCCGCGCGTCACGGCTGCCTGGTTACGCCCTAGCTCATCCCATTCAACCCGGTCCGAGCCCTTGTGACCATCGATCCACGCCTTCCCACGGAGGAATCCCGGGGATTCCAACCCCTGATGACCTGGGTTGTAGCTCCTCGAACACTATCAATCCTGGCGGTGTTTCCGGCAGAGACACTCGAAGCCGAGCGGCGCCGGTGCTCCGGGCAACGACTACGGTTACGACGTGTTCTCCGTCGCCGCTCTCGTCCCTTCGCCGCCCGTGCTGGTTCCCGAGCTGTGCGGCGGCCTGACGGACGCGGCCGGAGCAGGGGATTCGGACCCGCGCGCGGTGCTGCGGTCGGCGGTGCTCGACACCGTGCGCGCCGTCGCGGCCGTGACGAGCCGTTGGACGGTGGTCGGCGTCGACGCGGATGACCGCACGTTCGGTGCGGAGACCGTCGGCACGTTCCGCGGCTTCGGCGTGGACGTGCGGGTCGGCCTCTCCGATGCCGCGGTCGCCGGGGGGAGCCCGGCCGATGCCGGGTTGCCGCTGGCCGTGCTGATCGGCGCGTGGTTGCGCGGGCAGGTGGCCCCCGGCGCGGTCGCCGAGGCGAGCATCGTCGCCGCGGGCGCGCCCGCGCAGCATTGCCAGGAGTACGGGGCGAAGCTGCGGGCGGAGCTGGACGGCGACGACGAGCCGCGCGGTGTGCTGGTCGTCGCCGACGGGGCGGCGACGCTGTCCGTCAAGGCCCCCGGCTATCTCGACGAACGGGCGCGTCCGGTGCAGGACCGGCTGGACCACGCGCTGAGCACCGGTGATCGCGCCGCGCTACGGGCACTAGACCCCGAGTTGTGCGCAGAACTGGGCGTTGCGGGCCGCCCGGCCTATCAGGTGCTGGCCGGACTGTTCCGCACCGACCCGCTGGTGGAGACGCGGTACCGCGACGCTCCGTTCGGCGTCGGCTACCACGTGAGCCTCTGGCGGCCCGCGGGAGACGACGCGCCGTGACGGACCCAGCCATCACGCCGATCGCGGTCGTCGGTCCCACCGCCACCGGCAAATCCGACCTCGCTCTCGACCTGGCCGAACGACTCGGCGGCGAAATCGTGAACATCGACGCCATGCAGCTGTACCGGGGCATGGACATCGGCACCGCGAAGCTGCCCGTCGCGCAGCGCCGCGGCATCCCGCACCACCAGCTCGACGTGCTCGACGTGACCGACACCGCGTCCGTGGCCGCCTATCAGGCGGCGGCGAGCGCGGACGTCGTCGCGATCATGGGGCGCGGCCGGGTGCCGGTCATCGTGGGCGGCTCGATGATGTACGTCCAGGCGCTGCTGGACCAATGGGAGTTCCCGGCCACCGATCCGGCCGTGCGGGCGCGCTGGGAGGCGGTGCTCGCCGAGCAGGGCGTCGCGGCGGTGCACGCGGCGTTGCGCGCGGCCGATCCGGTGGCCGCGGCCACCATCCTGCCCACCGACGGGCGCCGCATGGTGCGTGCGCTGGAGGTCGTGGAACTCACCGGACGGCCGTTCGCCGCCTCCGCGCCGACCATCGGGCGGCCGCGCTGGGGCACCGTCGTCATCGGCGTCGACCGGGAGACCGCGGCGCTGGACGCGCGCATCGAGCGGCGCACCGCGGCCATGTTCGAAGGCGGGCTGGTGGAGGAGGTACGCGGCCTGATCGAACGCGGCTTGCGGGAGGGCGTGACGGCCCGCCGGGCCATCGGCTACGCACAAGTCCTGGCCTATTTGGACAACGAATACGACCTGAACCACGCTCAGGAACGCACCCTCATCGGCACCCGGCGCTACGTGCGCAGGCAACGCTCCTGGTTCCGGCGCGATCCCCGGGTGCGGTGGGTGGACGGCGCCGCCCCGGACCCGGCCGCGACGGCGCTGGCCCTGCTCGACGAGAAAGAACGGACTTCGCAGTGACCCGACGTGTGAGCACGCGCAACGCCTCCGTCCAGGTGTGGGAGGCCTACCTCAACAATCGCACCAAGCGTCATCGCGACGGCCGTTTCCTGGTGCAGGGGGTCCGTCCGATCACGCAGGCCCTGGCCAACGACTGGCCGCTGGAAACGCTGCTGTACCGCCTCGGCGGCCCCGAGCTGTCCGGCTGGGCGCGCGAAGTGCTGGACACCAGCGGCGTTCCGCAGGTCGGCTTGGTGCCCGAGCTGATGGCCGAGCTCGGGGAGAAGTCCGGCGGAATACCGGAACTGGTGGCGGTCGCGGAGTCGCGACAGCCCGAGCTGGAGACCTTCGAACCGGGTGAGCCGGGGGAGGACGCGCCGGTGGTCGTGGTGTTCGACCGGCCCAACTCGCCGGGCAACCTGGGCACGCTGATCCGCTCGGCCGACGCGTTCGGCGCCAGCGGCGTCATCGTCACCGGCCACGGCGCCGACCAGTACGACCCCCAAGCGGTGCGCGCCTCGACCGGTTCGCTGTTCGCCGTTCCGGTGATCCGCGCCGCCGGGCCCGCGCAGGTGATGGAGTTCCGCAACCGGCAGATCCGCCGTGGCATACCGACGCGCATCGTCGGCACCGACGAGCACGGCAGCCACGCCGCCTACGACTACGACTTCACCGACGCCACCATCCTGGTCGTCGGCAACGAGACCAGCGGCATGAGCGCCGCCTGGCAGACGGCCTGCGACGACCTGGTGCACATCCCGATGGGCGGCACGGCCAGCTCGCTGGGCGCGCCATCGGCGGCCGCGGTGGCGCTCTACGAAATTTCCCGGCAGCGCCGGACGTTTGCCAAGTGACGACGAGACAGGGAGACATCGCACGTGCCGGACATCGAGTTCACCAAGGGCCACGGCACCGAGAACGATTTCGTGGTGCTGCCGGACCCGCGGGCCCGCCTCGCGCTGACCGCCGAGCAGGTCGGCGCGCTGTGTGATCGCAGGCGCGGGCTCGGCGCGGACGGCGTGCTGCGGGTCGCGCGGGCCGGTGCCCTGCGGGACGCCGGTGTGCTCTCGACGCTTCCCGACGGCGTGGCAGCAGACGACTGGTTCATGGACTACCGCAACGCCGACGGCTCGATCGCCGAGATGTGCGGCAACGGGGTGCGCGTGTTCGCGCACTACCTGCACGCGTCGGGACTGGAGACCCGCGACAGCTTCGTCGTCGGCAGCCGCGCCGGCGCGCGTCCGGTCACCGTGCATGCCGGGAACTCGGTCACCGGGGATGTCACCGTCGGCATGGGCCGGGTGCGCGAACTCGGCCCGTCCACCGCGACCATCGCGGGCTGGGCACTTGCCGGGATCGGCATCGATGTCGGCAATCCGCATCTGGCCTGCGTCGATGCGGGCATGTCCGCCGACGCGCTCGGAAAGCTCGACCTGACCGTGCCGCCCGGCTTCGATCCGGATCTGTTCCCGCACGGAGTGAACGTGGAGATCGTCACGGCGCTGGACGCCGAGGCGTCGGTGGACATGCGGGTCTACGAGCGCGGTGTGGGCGAAACGCGTTCCTGCGGAACGGGAACCGTCGCCGCGGCCGCCGCGGCGCTGGCCGCCGACGGCTTCCGGATCGCCGAGGATTCCGGCCGGGTGACGGTCCGGGTGCCGGGTGGTGAACTGACCGTCGGGCTCGAGCGCGGCTCGGCGTGGCTGCGCGGTCCGTCGGTGCTGGTGGCCACCGGCCGCCTCGCCGGATCCTGGTGGGAGAGCCGGTAGCGGCGTCGCGCCCGGATAACCGCGTGCGTGCTGCGGTGATGTCGTGGCAGCATGGATGGTGTATGAGGAAATCAGAGACGTATGAATTCACTCCGGCGGACGCGGACGACCGCGCCGCCGATGCGGCCGACGACGCGGTGACGGGCGAAGACGCGGTGACCGGCGACGTCGTCGCCGAGCACCGGGCACGGATGCAGCGTTCGGGCTGGTCGGCCGATCCCACCACGGGTGAACTCCAGTTGGAGGACCGCAGCTCGCTGCGCCGCGTCGCGGGCCTGTCCACCGAGCTCACCGACATCACCGAGGTCGAGTACCGGCAGCTGCGCCTGGAGCGCGTCGTGCTGGTCGGGGTATGGACCACGGGGACCGCCACGCAGGCCGAGGCCAGCATGGCCGAGCTGGCCGCGCTCGCCGAGACCGCGGGCTCCGAGGTGCTGGAAGCGCTGATCCAGCGCCGCGACCGGCCGGATCCGGCCACCTACATCGGCTCCGGCAAGGCCGACGAGCTGCGTTCCGTGGTGCTGGAGACCGGCGCGGACACCGTCATCTGTGACGGTGAGCTGACCCCGGCCCAGCTGACCGCCTTGGAGAAGGTGGTCAAGGTCAAGGTGGTCGACCGCACCGCGTTGATCCTGGACATCTTCGCCCAGCACGCCACCTCCAGGGAGGGCAAGGCGCAGGTCTCGCTGGCCCAGATGGAGTACATGCTGCCCCGGCTGCGCGGCTGGGGTGAGTCGATGTCCCGGCAGGCCGGTGGCCGCGCCGGTAGCAACGGCGGCGTGGGCCTGCGCGGTCCCGGTGAGACCAAGATCGAGACCGATCGCCGTCGCATCCGCGAGCGCATGGCCAAGTTGCGGCGGGAGATCCGCGAGATGAAGACCGCGCGCGACACCATGCGAGCGCGCCGCACCTCGAGCGGCATCCCGTCCGTGGCGATCGTCGGCTACACCAACGCCGGGAAGTCGAGCTTGATGAACAAGCTCACCGGCTCGGGCGTGCTGGTCCAGGACGCGCTGTTCGCCACCCTCGATCCGACCACCCGCAGGGCCGAGCTGGACGACGGGCGCGAGGTCGTCTTCACCGACACCGTCGGCTTCGTGCGGCACCTGCCGACTCAGCTGGTCGAGGCGTTCCGCTCCACCTTGGAGGAGGTGACCGGCGCCGACCTGCTGCTGCACGTGGTGGACGGCTCCGACGCGCTACCCGCCGAGCAGATCAAGGCGGTCCGCGAGGTGATCACCGATGTGATCAAGGAGTCCGGCACGCCTGCCCCGCCCGAGCTGCTGGTGGTGAACAAGACCGACGCCATGGGGCCGACCGAGCTCACGAACCTGCGTGCGCTGCTGCCCGACGCCTCGTTCGTCTCCGCGCACAGCGGCGACGGCATCGACGCGCTGCGCGAGCGGCTGGCCGAGATGCTCGGCGGCTTGGACGTGGAGATCAGCGTGCTGTTGCCGTACACGCGCGGTGACCTGCTCGCCCGCATCCACGCGGACGGCCGCATCCTGGGCTCGGATCACGAGGAGGGCGGAACCCGCGTTCGCGCGCGCGTCCCGCACGCTCTCGCCGCCGCCCTGTCGGAGTACGCGCACGCGGGGACCGACGGTACGCGGGAGTAGGCGAGTATCCCGGATCTCACCCCAGCGCGATCGGTGGGCGAGGAGGTGGGAGGCGGTCTCGCCGCCGAACCCGCTGGCGCCGACCGGGTGGACTCCGTCCGACGCCACCAACGCACAGGTCCCCGCCGGGCGCACGAACCACACCGGTCCGGTCGGGACGTGGCCGTCACCGAAGTGCGGGTTCGCGACGGGCTTGCCGGGACAGCGAACAAGCTGGTCATCACCCGGATCGGGCGTGTCGCGGCGCGACGCGCACATCCGGTGCGACGCAGTCGATTTCGTTGCGCTATCGTCATCGAATCGACATCAGGAGGGTTCATGTCGGACGCCAGCTCCGATTCCCGCGCTCGGCGCTCCGGCGCCGCGAACAGCGCCGACCCGGCGCTCACCGACGGCGCGCCGCTGTCGGTTTCGCTGACCGACACCGATCTGCGGGTGATCGACACCCTGCTGGCGCCGCTGCGCGCCTGGACCAGCCCGCGCTTCTACGGCTTGGAGAACATCCCGGCCGATGGCCCGGTGCTGCTGGTCGGTAACCACAATCTGCTGGGCGGCATCGACGCACCGCTGTTGCTGCCCGAGGTGCTGCGCCGTCGCGGCCGCCTCATCCGCGGTCTCGCGGAGAACGTGCTGATCAACGTGCCAGGTGTCCGTCACCTGCTGCACCACTACGGCGCGGTGCGCGGAACGCGGTCGAACTGCCTGTCCTTGCTGCGGCGCGGCGAGGCCGTGCTGGTGTTCCCCGGCGGCGGCCGGGAGGCGGTGCGCCGCAAGAACGAGAAGTACCTGCTGAAGTGGGAAGGGCGCAGCGGTTTCGCGCGCATGGCCATCGAGGCGGGCGCGCCCATCGTTCCGGTCGCGATGATCGGCGTCGACGACGCGTACGACATCGTGGTCGACGGCGACCATCCGCTCCTGCGCCCGCTGCGCTGGACCGTGGAAGCGCTGGGACTCAGCCGCGACCTCACCCCGCCGCTCATCCGCGGCGTCGGCCCCACCGTCATTCCGCGCCCGGAGCGCTTCTATTTCTCCGCGGGCGCGCCCATCGACCCGGCGCCGTGGCGCAACGCGGGCGACATGCACGCCGCCGCCGTGGAATTCCGCGACGTGGTGCGCAAAGCGCTGGAGGAGGAGATGAACTTCCTCTTCGCCGAGCGGGCACGCGACGAAGGACGCACTCTGGTGGGCCGTTTGCGCGGTTGGTTGAAACGCTGACCTCGGCTCGGTCGGTCGCGATCCGACCCGGCGCCGGGCTCGCGCTCACCAGCGCAGGACAAGCCTCTGTTTCGCCGTCGACCAATTCTCCGGTCGGTGCGAAGCCCAGCGAGCGTTAGAAGCCATCAGGGCTGCCCGGCCCGCGGCCGTAACTGGTGTAGAGCGCTCGCACACTTCGTACACGGTCTCCGCGGTGATCCTGCGCAGTTCCACGATGCGCTCGTCGACGGCTGAAGGACCCATCCGCTCTTGGTACCCGAGCACGCACGGGGGTTCAACGCAATTTGCGAACCACCCGCGGTGTCCGGTGCGCCGACGGACCACTCGCTCCGACGAACCTCGTTGCGAATCGTCGGCTCTGCGGAACAACGTCGAGCGGTGTCGTGCTGCCGCGAAGGTCTCGACCGTTTGCCGGGAATCTCGTCCGCTGATCTCTACCCGGTCCGCCGCTCCTGGTGAGACCATGGTTTCAGCCCCAGAAGTGAACAGGGATTCTCGCTCCGGGTACGGTATGGGGCAACGACTGGTCGGTGTGGACCGGCCGGTGTGGTCACTAGGAGGTTGGCGTGGAACGCACACTGTTCGAACCCGAGCACGAACTGTTCCGGGAGTCGTTCCGCAAGTTTCTCGATCAGCACGTCGCGCCGAATCACGCGAAGTGGGAGGAGCAGGGCATCGTCGACCGGGAGGTCTGGCTCGAGGCGGGCAAGCAGGGCTTCCTCGGCATGGCCATGCCGGAGCAGTACGGCGGCGGCGGGGTGAAGGACTTCCGCTACAACGCCATCGTCTCGGAGGAGTGCGTGCGCGGCCAGTACTCCGGCCTGGGCTTCTCGCTGCACAACGATGTGATCGCGCCTTATCTGCTCGAGCTGGCCAACGACGAGCAGAAGCAGCGCTGGTTGCCCGGCTTCTGCGCGGGCGAGATCATCACCGCGATCGCGATGACGGAACCGGGCACCGGTTCGGACCTGCAGGGCATCAAGACCCGCGCGGTGCGCGACGGGGACGACTGGATCCTCAACGGCGCCAAGACCTTCATCACCAACGGCATCAACTCCGACATCGTGATCGTGGTGGCGCAGACCGACCCGGAGAAGGGGGCGATGGGCTTCAGCCTGCTCGTGGTCGAGCGCGGCATGCCCGGCTTCGAGCGCGGCCGCAACCTGGACAAGCTGGGCCTCAAGGCCCAGGACACCGCCGAGCTGAGCTTCACCGACGTGCGCGTGCCCGGCAAGAACCTGCTCGGCACCGAGGGGATGGGCTTCATCCATCTCATGCAGAACCTGCCGCAGGAACGCCTGTCGATCGCGGTCATGGCGGCGGCGGCGATGGAGTCCTGCCTGGACATGACCGTGCAGTACGTCCGCGACCGCAAGGCGTTCGGCAAGCCGATCGGCGCGCTGCAGAACACCCGCTTCGTGCTCGCCGAACTGGCCACCAAGACCACCGCGGTGCGCCTGATGGTCGACAAGTTCATCGAACTGCTCAACGAGGGCAAGCTGGCCGCGGAGGACGCGGCGATGGCCAAGTGGTGGAGCACCGAGGAGCAGCTCGACCTGATCAACCGCTGCCTGCAACTGCACGGCGGATACGGCTACATGAAGGAATACCCCATCGCCAAGGCCTACATGGACGCCCGCATCCAGACCATCTACGGCGGCACCACCGAGATCATGAAGGAGATCATCGGGCGCAGCCTGAAACTGGCCTGATCGCAGGAGAGCCGGCTCGGGCCGTCGGTTGTCGTCGGCCCGGGTTGCGGCACAATCGCCTCTCGAGGCGCGGGCGAACTCGCCGTTCGCCGGTCGCCGGAGTGGAGGAGTTGCGATGCCGAGTCTGGCCAACCAGGTCGTGCGCGGGTACCTGAAGGCGACGCGGGCCAATCGCGTGTTCGTCGATGCCGACGCCGCGCGCCGACGGGTCCTCGAGCGAAGCGTGCGGCCCCGCGACTACGGTCCGCCGCGCCGGCTGCGCGCGGATGTGGACATCACGGTGGAACGCCGGGATGGCTGGCCGGTCTACACCCTCACGCCGCGCGGGCGCCCGCCCCGAGGAAGCGTCGTGTACGCGCACGGCGGCGGCTGGGTGCACGAGTTCGCGCCGCAGCACTGGGCCCTGTGCGCGGCGGTCGCCGCGCAAACCGGTGCGGCCGTGACGGTTCCGATCTATCCGCTGATTCCGTTCGGCACGGCCGGACAGGTCGTCGCGGGCTTCGTCGACCTGGTGCTCGCCAACCGGGAAACCTACGGGAACGTCTGCCTGGCAGGGGATTCCGCCGGTGGGCAGATCGCGCTGTCGGCCGCGGTGGTCCTGCGGGACGAGCACGACGTGCGGCTGCCCGGCACCGTGCTCATCGCACCCGCGCTCGACCTCTCGCTGACCAATCCGGAGATCGAGGTCGTGCAGCCGCGCGACCCGTGGCTGGGCGTCGCGGGATCGCGGGTGTTCATCGACCACTGGCGCGGCGATCTCGAGCTCGCCGACCCGCGCGTCAGCCCACTGGCCGCCGACCCGCTCGGACTCGGCCCGCTGACGGTCTTCTGCGGCACCGACGACATCCTGTGGCCGGACACCCTCCTGCTGGTCGAGGCCGCGCGCGCCGCCGGAGTCGTGGTGGACTACCACGAAGCCCCCGGTCTGCCACACGTTTATCCGCTGACTCCGACCCCGGAAGGGCGCGCCGCGCGTCGGATCGTCATAGAGAGTCTGCGTGGCGCGCTCGCCGGGTGAACGACGTTCCGTGCCGGAAGATCTGCGTTGCTGCATCCGGTCCGGGCCGGGCAGCGCCGCTCCGAGCACGACCGGTCGCTCCGCCGCCATACCGGCAGACCATGCCTGCCGTCGGTCGGTCTCCCTCAATCCGGATCGGCAAACCCCGACGACGCCTACCGAGGGCAGGGCCTCGCAGCCGACGAGCCTCCACGGTGCGAGTGGCGGATCGCCCGCGTCTCATAGGCCCATGACCTGTCGCTCGATCAGCGGGCCCGCACCGGAGAAGGCGGTCACGGCGGCGAGTAGCGGCTCGCGACGCTCGGTGGGCTGTGGCTCACCGCCGGAATCCGAACGGAATCGCCCCCGCGCTCGTTGATTCCGACCCCGAGCTGCACCGCGTCGAAACATGTAGCGCACCCCCGGGTCACGTACCGGTTGCGGGCAGGGTTACGACGAAGCGGGCGCCGGGTGCGCCGTCGGTGACGTGAATGCTGCCGCCGTGGCGTTCCACGACGTCGCGGACGATGGCCAGGCCGAGGCCCGCGCCGCCTTCGTCGCGGCTGCGGGCGTCGTCCAAGCGGACGAATCGCTGGAAGATCCGCTCGCGGTCGGCGGGTGGCACACCTGGTCCGTCGTCGGTGACCGACAGCACCACTCGTCCGTCGGTGTCGCGGTCCACGGCGACGCCGACGGTGGCCGAGGCGTGCCGCTGGGCGTTGTCGACCAGGTTGCCCAGGACGCGGGCGAGCTGGGTACGGCTTCCGGTGACCGCCACGGGCTGTTTCGGTGTCTCGATCCGCACGGCCACCCGGTCGCGGACGCGGTGCTCCAGTTCCTCGCGGACCAGGGCGGTCAGGTCCACCCGATCCGCGCGCGGTTGTTCACCCGCGTCGAGCCGGGCCAGGAGCAAGAGGTCGGCCGCGAGATGTTCCAGCCGGATGGTGTCGCCGATCAGTCCGTCCAGTTCCAGTAGTTCCGGGTGGGCCTGGGCCACCTCGAGCTGGGTGCGCAGGCTAGCGATGGGGCTGCGCAACTCGTGTGCGGCGTCGGCGATGAACCGGCGCTGGCGCTCCGTGGATTCTTCCAGCGCGGCGAGGGTGGCGTTGGTGGTGCTCGCCAGCCTGCCGATCTCGTCGCGGGAACCCGGTTCCGGCACGCGGCGGGACAGATCGCCGTCCACGATCTCGGCGAGCTGTCTGCGGATCGCCTCCACCGGGCGCAGGGCGCGCCGGGTGACCAGCCAGATCACCATGGCGACCACGACGAGCAGCGGGGGAAGGCCGATGAGCATCGCCTGCCGTGCGTCCGCCACCGCGCTGTCGGCGGTCTCCAGCGAGGAGCCCGCGTAGACGGTGACCGGCTGTCCGCCCCGGACGGTCGCCGGGAGGGCGGCGACCCGGAACGGATGCGGTCCGTCCTCGTCGTCCACCGTCAGACGCACGTCACCGAACTCGGCGTCGACCGTCGCGGGATCCGTTGCCTGCGAACGAGTTTCGTCGTCCCCGTCGTCTTCGTCGTCTTCGTCGTCTTCTCGCTCGTCGTCCTCGTCCTCGTCCTCGTCCTCGGACGCCTTGGCATACGGGCCGAAGCCGGCCATCGGCGGTTTGCCCGCGAGGTCGTCATCGGCCGCGAGCACGCGGCGATCGAGCGAAACGACCTGCACCGGTCCGCTTTCCGCGTCGGGGAGCCGCAATCGGGCCGGGTCCGTGCCCGTTGCCAGCTGAGCGGCCACGTCGCGCGCTGTGGTCTCCGCCTGCACTTCGGCGCTGTGCACCAGGTTGTGCCGCAGCACGGCCAGCACCGCGAACCCGGCCGCGGTGAGCGCCACCGCGACCACGACGGTCGCCGCGACCGTGGTGCGCGCGCGGACCGAGCGCCACCAGGCCCGGCCGCGCTCAGGCACGATCGGCCGCCAGCCGGTAGCCCGCGCCGCGCACGGTGGTGATCGATCGCCGCCCGAACGGCGCGTCGATCTTGCGGCGCAACGTGCTGATGTAGACCTCGACGATGTTCGGATCGCCGTCGTAGGCGAAATCCCAGACATGGTGCAGGATATCGGCTTTCGACACCACTTCGCCGGCGCGGACGGCCAGGTGCTCGAGCACGGCGAACTCCTTGGCGGTCAGTGTCACGTCCTGCGCACCGCGGCGGCAGGTCCTGGTCCCGGGGTCGACGATCAGGTCACCGACGCGCAGCACGCGCGCGCCGCCACGGGTCCGGCGGCGCAACAGCGCACGAATGCGGGCCAGCAGCACCAGGTAGGAGAACGGCTTGCTGAGATAGTCGTCGGCGCCGGTGTCCAGCCCCTCGGCCTCGTCGTATTCGCCGTCTTTCGCGGTCAGCATGAGCACGGGCGTCTCGTGACCACCGGCCCGCAGCGCGGCGCAGACGCGGTAGCCGTTCATGCCGGGCAGCATGATGTCCAAGATGATCAAGTCGTAGTCGGTGGTCGTCGCCAAGTGCAGGCCCTCGGCGCCGTCGTGCACCACATCCACGGCGAATCCCTCCGCCGACAACCCTTTTGCCAGCGTGAGGGCCAGACGTTTCTCGTCTTCGACGATCAGCAGACGCATCCCCCAAGAGTGGCAGACGAATCCTGAAACCGTCTTCAGGTCACTTCAGCTCGCCTTCAGCTCCGATCGCCACAGTGGACGCATTCGGAATCAACACTCCCGCAGGAGGTTTCCCATGACAACCGTAATCCGCCGCGCCTACGCAGGTCTTCGCTGGCTGCTCGTCGGCACGGCCGTCGCGGCCGCCGTCGTCGGTCTGAGTGCGGTCCTGGCCGCGGTCGCCACCGGCGGTCCGGACGATCACACCGTCGCGTTCCGCTCGGTCGCGGCGAACCGGTCACTGGTGGCCGACCCCGCGATCAGCAGGCAGCAGGCCATCGACAAGGCGCTGGCGACCGTGCCGGGCGGTCGGGTCGGGTCCGTCGAATTCGACACCGATCGCGGGGTCGCGGTGTGGGACGTGGAGCTCACCACTGCCGACGGCGTGGAGCACGACGTGACGATCGATGCGAACAGCGGCCAGGTCCGCGCCGTGGTCGACCACGACTGACCGCCACGCCCTTAGTCGCAGGACACCGGTGTGACGGACTCGGGCATGGGTAAGCGCCAGGTTTCGCTGCCGGGCGGCAGGGATCTGGAGGGAGATCCCAGCCGCAGTGCGGGGATCCTGGCCGGCCCCGTGCGTGGCGCGGGAAACGGGAGCCTGGAAGATTTCGCCCGCTGAAGGTTTGCCCCGGAGTAGCCTCGAGTTGTCCACTCGAGGAATCGAGGTCGGGATGCACGAAATGGCCATCACACGGTGCGTCATCGACGCCGTCTGTGAGCACGCGGCGGGCCGGCGGGTCCACTCCGTCACCGTCGAGGTCGGCGCGCTGTGCGCCGTCGTGCCCGATGCCATGCGGTTCTGTTTCGAAGTCGCGGCCGAGGCGACGGTCGCCGAGGGCGCGGAACTGGTTCTGGTGGAGATCCCGGGTGTGGCGGCCTGCCGCACCTGCGGCGCCGAGTTCCGGCTGCCGGACCCGATCCCGCTGTGTCCGTGCGGCAGCGCCGATGTCGAGATCCGCGCCGGGCGCGAGCTGCGCATCCGATCCATGGAGGTGAGTGAGGCATGTGCGCAACCTGCGGGTGCGGCGACGACGCCGCCGCGCTGATCCGCGTCCCACACGATCACCAGCACGCCGACGGCCACGACCACACCCATGCGGACCACGAGCACCCGCATGAGCACGGCTCCGGCGCCGACCACGCCCACGTGCCCGCCACCGAGACGGTCACCCTCGAGCTGAAGGTCCTCGCCAAGAACGACGAGCTGGCGCAGCGCAATCGCGCCTGGCTGGCCGAGCGCGGCATCGTCGCGCTCAACATGACCAGTTCCCCCGGCGCGGGCAAGACGACTTTGCTGGAACGCACCATCCGCGAGTCGGGCCAGGCTCCGATCGCGGTGATCGAGGGGGACCAGGCGACATTGCTGGACGCCGAACGGATCGAGGCGACGGGGTGCCGGGTGGTGCAGGTCAACACCGGCGCGGGATGCCACCTGGACGCCGAGATGATGTATCGCGCCCTGGAGACGCTCGACCCCGCGCCGGGCACGCTGCTGTTCGTGGAGAACGTCGGCAACCTGGTCTGCCCCGCGCTGTTCGATCTGGGGGAGCGGGCGAAGGTAGTGGTCATCTCGGTGACCGAGGGGACCGACAAACCGCTGAAGTATCCGCACATGTTCCAGGCCGCGGGACTGGTGCTGGTGAACAAGACCGACCTGCTGCCGTATGTCGATTTCGACCTGGATCGATGCCGGGAATACATCCGTTCGATACACCCCGGCGTCGAGGTCCTGCCGCTGTCGGTCAGCACCGGAGAAGGGCTGTCTACCTGGTACGACTGGCTTGCCGATGAGCGTCGCGCGGCGGGTACGGCGGCTCTTGAGGATGCTGCCGGGCGCGCTTAGAGTGAGGTGATCAGGATCACAGCTGCGGGTGACCCCTTCTTCGAGAAAGGTGAGATCCGGCCCCCCGTGGTCCGCTGCGGGAGGTGGCGAGATGCCCACTCAGGAAGCAGTACGAGCCGAAGAGACCCTGATCCATGTGCTGTGGATCAACGCGGGCCTCAGTTGTGACGGTGACTCGGTCGCCTTGACGGCGGCCACGCAGCCGAGCATCGAAGAGATCGCCCTCGGCGCGCTCCCCGGTCTGCCCAAGATCGCCGTGCACTGGCCGCTGATCGATTTCGAGTGCGGTCCCAACGGCGGTGCGGACGACTTCCTGGAGTGGTTCTTCAAGGCCGACCGCGGGGAACTGGAACCGTTCGTGCTGGTGGTCGAGGGCTCGATCCCGAACGAACAGATCAAGAAGGAGGGCTACTGGTGCGGGTTCGGCAACAATCCCGCCACCGGCCAGCCCATGACGACCAGCGAATGGCTCGACCGGCTCGCGCCGAAGGCCACGGCCATCGTCGCGGCGGGCACCTGCGCGACCTACGGCGGCATCCACGCGATGGCGGGCAACCCGACCGGCGCGATGGGCGTGCCGGACTATCTCGGCTGGGACTGGAAGAGCAAGGCCGGTATCCCGATCGTCTGCGTGCCCGGCTGCCCCATCCAACCGGACAACATGTCCGAGACGCTCACCTATCTGCTCTACATGGCGACCGGCCAGGCGCCGATGATCCCCCTCGACGACGCGCTGCGGCCCAAGTGGCTGTTCGGGGCCACCGTGCACGAGGGCTGCGACCGCGCGGGCTACTACGAGCAAGGTGAGTTCGCCACCGAGTACGGCTCGCCGAAATGCATTGTGAAACTCGGCTGCTGGGGGCCCGTGGTCAAGTGCAACGTGCCCAAGCGTGGCTGGATCAACGGCTTGGGCGGCTGCCCGAACGTGGGCGGCATCTGCATCGGCTGCACCATGCCGGGCTTCCCGGACAAGTTCATGCCGTTCATGGACGAACCACCCGGCGGGAAGTTCTCGTCCACCGCATCGGGGCTCTACGGATCGGTGATCCGCAGCCTCCGTCACATCACCGGGCGCACGGTCGACAAGGAGCCGCACTGGCGGCACCGGGGCCGGAAGCTGGAGACCGGCGCGACCCGCACCTGGTAGGAGGTTCTCTGATGACCCGGATCATCCCGGAGCCGTCGCACAAGACGATCGAGCCGGACCGCCTCGTCGAGATGGCGTGGGACCCGATCACCCGCATCGTCGGCAGCCTCGGCATCTACACGAAAATCGACTTCGAGAATCGGGAAGTGGTCGAGTGCCACAGCACCTCCTCGATCTTCCGCGGCTACTCGATCTTCATGAAGGGCAAGGACCCGCGCGACGCGCACTTCATCACCAGCCGCATCTGCGGTATCTGCGGCGACAACCACGCCACCTGTTCGTGCTACTGCCAGAACATGGCCTACGGCGTGCGTCCGCCGCACCTCGGCGAGTGGGTGGTCAACCTGGGCGAGGCCGCCGAGTACATGTTCGACCACAACATCTTCCAGGAGAACCTGGTCGGCGTGGACTACTGCGAGAAGATGGTCTCCGAGACCAACCCCGGCGTGCTGGCCAGGGCGGAGAACACCGAGGCCCCGCACGCGGGCGACCACGGGTATCGCACCGTCGCGGACATCATGCGTGCGCTCAACCCGTTCACCGGTGAGTTCTATCGGGAGGCGTTGCAGGTCAGCCGGATCACCCGGGAGATGTTCTGCTTGATGGAGGGCAGGCACGTCCATCCGTCCACGCTGTATCCCGGTGGGCCGGGCACGGTCGCGACCATCCAGTTGATGACCGACTACCTGTCCCGGCTGATGCGCTACGTGGAGTTCATGAAGAAGGTCGTGCCGATGCACGACGACCTGTTCGACTTCTTCTACGAAGCGATGCCGGGGTACGAGAAGGTCGGTCTGCGCCGCACGCTGCTCGGCTGCTGGGGCTCCTTCCAGGACCCGGAGGTCTGCAACTTCGAGTACAAGGACATGGCCGACTGGGGCCGCAAGATGTACGTGACCCCCGGCGTCGTGGTCGACGGCAAGCTGCTGACCACCTCCCTGGTCGACATCAACTTGGGTCTGCGGATCCTGCTGGGCAGTTCGTACTACGAGGACTGGACCGATCAGGAGATGTTCGTCAAGACCGATCCGCTGGGCAACCCGGTGGACCGGCGCCATCCCTGGAACCAGCACACCAATCCCCGGCCGCAGAAACGCGACCTGGACGAGAAGTACAGCTGGGTCATGTCGCCGCGCTGGTTCGACGGCACCGACTACCTCTCCCTGGACACCGGCGGCGGTCCGCTGGCTCGGCTGTGGTCGACGGCGCTGGCGAACCTGATCGACATCGGCTACGTCAAGGCCACCGGGCACAGCGTGCAGATCAACCTGCCCAAGACCGCGCTCAAAGGTCCGGTGACGCTGGAGTGGAAGATTCCGGTGCACGGCAGCAACACCCTCGAGCGCAACCGCGCGCGCACCTATTTCCAGGCGTACGCGGCGGCCTGCGCGCTGCACTTCGCGGAGAAGGCGATGGCGGAGATCCGGGCGGGCCACACCAAGACCTGGGAGAAGTTCGAGGTACCGGAAGAGGGCATCGGCTGCGGCTTCACCGAGGCGGTGCGCGGCGTGCTGTCGCATCACATGGTGATCCGGGACGGCAAGATCGCGAACTACCACCCGTATCCGCCGACGCCGTGGAACGCGAGCCCACGCGACAGCTTCGGCACACCGGGACCCTACGAAGACGCGGTGCAGGGCCAGCCGATCTTCGAGGAGAACGACCGCGAGCACTTCAAGGGCATCGACGTCATGCGCACCGTGCGCAGTTTCGATCCCTGCCTGCCGTGCGGCGTGCACATGTACCTCGGCAAGGGCAAGACGCTGGAGAAGCTGCACTCACCGACGCAGACGCTCACACCCGAGTGAGTCCGCGTCGGGCGAAACGACCCGGAGGTGACGGTGGAGGATCGCCCGGACGGCCGGGACGACGCGACGCTCGACGACTCCCGGTGGCGCGAAGCCGGTGATCGCATCGAGACCTTGCTGGAAGCGAGTTCGGCGGGCGGCGCGCTCGCCCGCGAACGCGCGGAGCAACTGGTGCGCGAACTGGTCGGACTCTACGGCGCGGGACTGACCCGCGTGCTCGAGCTGCTCGACGACGCGGCGGTCGATCGGCTGGCCCGCGACGATCTGGTCGCGAGTCTGCTGCTCGTCCACGGGTTGCATCCGCACGATGTGACCACCCGCGTGGCGAACGCGCTGGACAGCGTGCGTCCGTATCTCGGATCCCACGGCGGCGACGTCCATCTGGTCGACGTCGCCGACGGCGTGGTCCGGTTGGAGCTGGCGGGTAGCTGCAAGAGCTGTCCGTCCTCGTCGGTGACGCTCGAACTGGCCGTGGAGGACGCGGTGCGGGCGGCCGCGCCGGAGATCGAGTCCATCGAAGTCGTCGCCGCGCGGACCGAGTCGGCGGGGGTGATCTCCGCCGACTCGCTGTTCTCACGCGTGCGGGCGGACGGTGCGCGGTCCGGCAGCTGGGTCGCGGTCCCCGAACTGGCCGAACTCGGCGCGGGGGAGGTGGGTGGCTTCGCCCTCGCCGGGCTGACCGTGCTCGCCTGCCGGGTTGGCGAGCAGCTGTACGCCTACCGCGACCACTGCCCGGCGTGCGAGCGCTCGCTCGCGGGTGCGGCGCTGGAGCGGCGCGTGGGTTTCCCGGCCGGTGACGCGGTGCTGCGGTGCCCGACTTGCCGGGCACACTACGACGTGGTGCACGCCGGCGCCAGGGTCGACGGCGACGGGCATCTCGAACCGCTGCCCGTGCTCGTGCGCTCCGGCGAACTGTCGGTGGCGGTGCCGGCGGAGGTCGGCGGGTGAGCACACCGTTTCGCGCGCTGCGGCGGATCGCCGCCGATCGCGGGCCCGCCCCAAGGCCCGGCGAGCGGTGCGAGATGTGCGCGGAGCCCATCGCCGAGCGGCACCAGCATGTGGTGAACGTCGAAGGCAGACAGCTGATGTGCGTGTGCCGTGGCTGCTACCTGTTGTTCGTCGACCAGAAGGCGGAGCTGCGCTATCGGGCGGTGCCGGACCGGTATCTCGCGTTCCCCGATTTCACGATCAGCCGGGCGGAATGGGACGCGCTGGACATCCCGGTGAGTCTGGCGTTCTTCTTCCGCAATTCCGCGCTGGACCGGACGGTGGCGTTCTATCCAGGGCCCGCAGGCGCGACGGAGTCGGAATTGCCACTGGAACAATGGAATTCGATTCTCAACCGGCATCCCGAGCTGGACGTGCTCGCTCCCGATGTGGAAGCGCTGCTCATCCGGGTGCCCGACCGCCGCACCGAGCGGGCGGCGTGCCTGCTGCTGCCGATCGACGCCTGCTATGAGTTCGTCGGCCGGATGCGGCTGCTGTGGCACGGATTCGACGGCGGCCAGGACGTGCACCGGTATCTGGAGCAGTTCTTCGCCGACGCGTCGGCGCGCGCGAGAGCCGGTGGTGCTGCATGAGCCCGGTGTACTCGACGACGTTCGCGGTGCTCGAGATCAAACCCGAGCCGTACGCCGTCGCGCCGATCCTGTCCGCGCGCGTCGGCATCGCCGCGCTCGCCGAGGAACCGGTGCACGCCATCGCCCTGCGCGCGCAGGTGCGCATCGAGCCGTTCCGCCGCGGCTACTCCGACGAGGAGGCCGCGGGGCTGGTCGATCTGTTCGGTCCGCGCGAACGGTGGCACGAGACCCAGCGTTCGTTCCTGTGGATGCACTGCGCCACCATGGTGCCGAGCTTCACCGGCGGCGCCCAGGTGGACCTGCCGATGCCGTGCACCTACGACTTCGAGGTGACCGGATCGAAGTACCTGCACGCGTTGCGCGAGGGCGTGGTTCCGCTGCTGTTCCTGTTCAGCGGGACGGTCTTCATCCGTGGCACGACCGGATTCGCCATCCAGCAGATCCCGTGGGACCGCGAGGACAAGTTCGCGATGCCGGTGTCGGTATGGCAGGGCCTGATGGACGCGTACTTCCCCAATACCGGGTGGGTGCGGCTGCACAACGACACGCTCCGCGCGCTGGCCGGCTACAAATCCAGCCATGGCCTTCCCGGCTTCGACGACGCGGTGACCCGCCTGCTGACCAGCGCCGAGGAGACGCCGTGACGACCACGCAAGCACGCGCCCGCGCCCGCGCCGTGGCCGACGCGGTGCTCTACGAGGGCTATCTGCTCTATCCCTACCGTGCCGACGCGCGCAAGAACCAGTCGCGCTGGCAGTTCGGCGTGCTCGGGCCGCCCGGGGCCGCCGCGGCCGGCATCGGCGAGGAGTCGACGCTGTCGGCCCAGTGCCTGATCGATCCGGGCGAGTATCCCGAACTCACCGTGACCGTGCGGTTCCTGCAACTGCAGCGCCGGCAAGTGGTGGACGAGGACGGCACGCCCGTGGCGGAGCTGACCGACGGCGCGCGGTCGTGGCTGTCCTGGGACGAGGCGGTCGAGCAGGAGATCACCGTCGGCCCCGTCGCGCCCGGGCGTCTGGTCCACCCGCTCGACATCCCGGGCGGCTGCGACGCCGAGCGGATCGCCATGGCCGCCGTCCCCGCGCCCGGCACGTTCGTGCGGACCCGGCTGCCGCTGGCGGGCGAGCTCGAACTCGCCGCCGACCGCGACGACGGCTTCCTGCGGCTGACGGTCGTCCTGCGCAACGTCGGCGCGCCCGCGACCGACAAGCGCGACGCCATCGCCCGCTCGCTGATCGGCGCGCACGTCATCGCGGAGATCATCGGCGGCCAGTTCGTCTCCCTGCTGGAACCGCCGCCCGACGCCACCGCGGCGGCCGCCCGCTGCGACCGATACCGCTGCTTCCCGGTGCTCGCGGGGCCGCCCGGCGATCACAGCGTGGTGCTCATCTCGCCGATCATCCTCTACGACCATCCGGAGATCGCGGAGCAGAGCGAAGGCGCGCTGTTCGACTCCACCGAGATCGACGAGATCCTCACGCTGCGCATCCTCACCATGACCGACGCGGAGAAGGCGCGGGCCCGGGCCACCGACCCGCGCGCGGCGGAGATCATCGACCGGTGCGAGGCCATGTCGCCCGACGCGATGCGGCAGCTGCACGGCGTGCTGCGCGACCCGCACGCCGAAGGTCCCGGGTTGATCCCGGAGGTCCCCGAAGGCGTCGATTGGTGGGACCCGCTGGCCGACGGCGCCGTTCGCCCTGACCTCGACGCCGTGCCGGTCGCGGGCGCGCTGGTCCGCAAGGGCAGCCGCGTCCGGCTGCATCCCGCGCGGCGGGCCGACGCCCAGGATCTGTTCTTCGACGGGCAGTGCGCGCGGGTCGTCTCCGTGCACCAGGACGTCGACGGGCAGGCGCACGTCGGGGTGGTTCTGGATGCCGATCCGGCGGCCGAGCTGCACGAATGGTACGGGCGCTACCTGTATTTCGCGCCCGACGAACTGGAGCCGCTCGGCGGCACCGAGGAATGAAAGGAAGTCCGCAATGGAAACCGTGGGAGTGGTCTCGACGACCGTCGTCGCCGTGCTGGTGGCGGCGGGGGTGTATCTCGGCGTGCGGTCGATCCCGGACCTGCGGCGATACCTGAAGATCCGGCACATGTAGCGGGGGATCGGAGAGGAAGCATCATGGGTGAACATCGCGAAGAGCCGCAATCGGCACGTGGCGCGCCTGGTTCGCGCGACGCGGGTGCGAGCGTCGCGGCCGCAGGCCCGGCGGAACGGGAACCGGGGCACATCGATCACGAGGAGATGCGCTCCGCGCATTCGGACGACGTCAAGAAGGGCACCGAGTTCACCTCGCAAGCCCCGCCCGGCACCGAAGCGGCGGCACCGCCCTACGACGAGCGCAAGGACACCGCCAACGCCCCCGGCGAGACGGCGACCGGAAAGGTCGACGACGCGCGGGTCGGCGGCGCGACCACGCCCACCGAGGAAGAGGGGTGACCCGACGGCCGCGGTGCTGATCGCCGGGATCGGCAACATCTTCCTCGGCGACGACGGATTCGGACCCGAGGTGGTGCGCAGGCTGCCGCGCCACCCCGACCCCGGCGTGCGCGCGGTGGACTACGGCATCCGCGGCATGCATCTGGCCTACGACCTGCTAGACCCCTGGGCGGCGCTGCTGTTGATCGACGCGCTGCCCGACCGCGGCGCGCCCGGCCGGATCGAGGTGTTCGGCGCCGAACCGGAGGACACCGGCGCACAGCTCGACGCCCACGCGATGAGCCCGGACGCCGTCTTCGCGGGGGTGCGCGCGCTGGGCGGCGTGCTACCGCCCACGGTGGTGATCGGCTGCCAGGTCGCCTGCGTGGAAGAGGGCATCGGCCTGTCCGCGCCGGTCGCCGCGGCGGTGCCGGAGGCGGTCGCCGCCGTCGGTGAGGTGCTCGCAGCGTTCCTGCCCACCGCGGTATCCGACGGCTCCCCGCGTCCGCGGGCCACAGCGCGACAGGAGGACTGACGATGTGTCTGGGCATCCCGGGACGAGTGCTGGCGATCCCCGACGGCTATCACGACCAGATCGCGCTGGTCGAGGTGTCCGGCGAGCAGCGGAAGGTGAATATCGGCCTGCTGGACGGGGATCCGGCCCGGCCGGGTGACTGGGTGATCATCCACATGGGCTTCGCGGTGGAGAAGACCGACGAGGCCGGGGCCGAGGCGGCGCTGAGCGGGCTGCGTCTCCTGCAACGCGGAGACCTGCCATGAGCACGGCGCGGCTGCGGCGGCGTCTGCTGGTGCGCGGTGTGGTCCAAGGCGTCGGGTTCCGGCCGTTCGTCTACACCACCGCCGCCGAACTCGCTTTGTCCGGCAGCGTGAGCAACGACAGCGACGGCGTGGTCATCGAGATCGAAGGAGCGCCGAGGGAGCTGGACGAGTTCACCCGGCGGCTGCGCCTGCGGCCGCCGCCGCTGGCGGTGGTCGAGTCGGTGGAGCAGGCCGACATCCCGGCGCGCGGCGGCACCGGATTCCACATCGCGGGCAGCACGCGCGAGGGCGGCGGTCGCACGCTCGCCTCGCCCGATGTCGCGATCTGCGCCGATTGCGAACGCGAACTGCGCGATCCGCGCGATCGCCGTTATCGCCACCCGTTCGTCAACTGCACCAACTGCGGCCCGCGCTTCACCATCATCGCGAGCTTGCCCTACGACCGCGAGCGCACGTCGATGGCCGACTTCGCCATGTGCGACCGGTGCGCCGGCGAATACGCCGATCCCGCCGACCGCCGCTTCCACGCGCAGCCGATCGCCTGCCCGGACTGCGGACCCACGCTCGCCTATACCGGCCCGGGAGCCGGCGCGCCGCTGACGGCCGCGCGGCGACTGCTGCGCGAGGGCGGCATCCTCGCGGTCAAAGGCATCGGCGGATACCACCTCGCCTGCGACGCCACGAACGAGCCGGCCGTCGCGGAGCTCAGGCGTCGTAAACGCCGCGGTGACAAGCCCTTTGCCGTCATGGTGCCGGATCTGGCCACGGCACGGGCCGTCGTCACTGTCGACGATGCCGCCGCGAAGCTGCTGACCAGCCCGGCACGCCCCATCGTGCTGCTGGCTCGACGCTCGCCGCGCGACGCACGCCCTTCGAGCGGGTACGACTCGGCGTCCGTGCGCCGCGACCCGGTGCCCGCGCCCTCGGTGGCGCCCGGCAACCCGGACCTGGGCGTCATGCTCGCCTACACCCCGCTGCACCTGCTGTTGTTCGGGCTGCCCGGCGACCCGCCCGGCCCGCAGGTGCTCGTGATGACCTCCGGCAATCTCGGCGGCGAGCCGATCTGCTACCAGGACGACGACGCCCGCACCCGCCTCGCCGGTCTGGCCGACGGCTGGCTGTCGCACAACCGGCGCATCCTCGTGCCCTGCGACGACTCGGTGGTGCGCTGCCTGGACGGCCGGGAACTGCCCGTCCGGCGCTCGCGCGGCTACGCGCCGCTGCCGCTGCTGCTCCCGGTGCCGCTGCCGCCGACGCTGGCCGTCGGCGCCGACCTGAAGAACACCTGCGCGATGGCCGACGGCCGCTACGCCTGGCTGAGCCAGCACATCGGCGACATGGACGACCTGGCGACGCTGCGCTCCTTCGACGCCGCCCAGCGCCACCTCGGCGAACTCACCGGGGTCCGCCCCGCGCAGCTGGTCGCCGACGCGCACCCCGCCTACCGTTCCACCGCCTGGGCGCGCAGGCACGCGGGCGAGCGCCCCTTGTACACCGTCCAGCACCATCACGCGCACATCGCCGCCGTCATGGGCGAGCACGGACTCGGCGCCACCGACCAAGTCGTCGGCATCGCCTTCGACGGCACCGGGTACGGGCCGGATGCGGCCGTGTGGGGCGGTGAGGTCCTGCTGGCCGGATACAAGGGCTACCGTCGTCTGGCGCACCTGAAGTACGTGCCGCTCGCGGGTGGCGATCTCGCCGTGCGCAGGCCCTACCGCATGGCGCTGGCTCATCTGCGCGCGGCCGGGATCGACTGGCGCGAGGACATTCCCGCGGTCGCGGCGTGCCCGCCCGCGGAGCGTTCCGTGCTGGCCCACCAGTTCCGCACCGGCCTCGGCTGCGCGCCCACCTCGAGCATGGGCCGGTTGTTCGACGCGGTGTCCTCGCTGTGCGGCGTGCGGCACGTCGTCGACTACGAAGCCCAGGCGGCGATCGAGCTGGAAGGGCTCTCGCGCGCCGGGCCGGACGGCGACACCGCCTACCGATTCTCGCTCGTGGACGGCGATCCCGCCGCTATCGATCCCGCACCGGTGATCGCGGATGTGGTCGCCGATGTTCGTGCGGGCGCGCCCCCGCAGGTGGTGGGCGCGCGCTTCCACGCCGCCGTCGCTCGGCTGGTGCTCGACCTCGCGGCTCGCTACGCCACTTCGGGGACGGTCGTCGCCCTGTCCGGCGGCGTCTTCCAGAACGCCCTGCTGCTCCCGCGATCGTGTGCGCTGCTGCGCGACAACGGGTTCACCGTGATCACCCACCACCGCCTGCCGCCCAACGACGGCGGCCTCGCGTTCGGGCAACTCCTCGCGTGCAGCGAGGGATGAGCGAAGGAGAACAACGATGTGTCTTGCGGTACCAGGCAAAGTGCTCAGCCTGCACGAGCGGGACGGCACGCTGATGTCGGTCGTCGACTTCGGCGGCGTGCACAAGGACGTGTGCCTGCAATACATCCCGGACGCGGCGGTCGGGGACTACGTCGTGGTCCACGTCGGTTTCGCCATCCAGCGTCTGGACGAGGAGTCCGCGCTGCGGACCCTGGCCGAGTTCGAGCACCTCGGCGTACTGAACGATGAATTCGGCGACGGTTTCGCCATCGCCGCGAAGCAGGCGGGCCTGGACAATCCCGCCGCCGAGCCGTCACGGGAGGAACCGGAGGACCGGTCATGAAGTATCTGGACGAATTCAGCAACCCCGAGCTGGCCCAGCGCCTGCTCGATCGCATCCGCGCCACGACCAGCCGCCGCTGGGCGATCATGGAGGTCTGCGGCGGACAGACGCACTCGATCATCCGCCACGGCATCGACCAGTTGTTGCCCGACCAGATCGAGATGATCCACGGCCCCGGCTGCCCGGTCTGCGTCACCCCGCTGGAGGTGATCGACAAGGCACTGGAGATCGCCGCGCGACCGGGCGTGATCTTCTGTTCGTTCGGCGACATGCTGCGGGTGCCGGGCAGCTCCAAGGACCTGTTCCGGGTGAAGAGCGAGGGCGGCGACGTCCGGGTGGTGTACTCGCCGCTGGACGCGCTGAACCTGGCCAGGGAGAATCCCGACCGCGAGGTCGTGTTCTTCGGCATCGGCTTCGAGACCACGGCTCCGGCCAACGCGATGACGGTCTACCAGGCCGAGCGGCTCGGCATCGGGAATTTCTCGCTGCTGGTGTCGCATGTGCTGGTCCCGCCCGCCATCGCCGCGATCATGGAGTCGCCGACCTGCCGGGTGCAGGGGTTCCTCGCCGCCGGGCACGTCTGCACGGTGATGGGCACCGACGAGTACCCGCCGCTGGCCGAGCAGTACAAGGTGCCGATGGTGGTCACCGGATTCGAGCCGCTGGACATCCTCGAGGGCATCCGCCGCACCGTGCTGCAATTGGAGTCGGGCAGGCACGAGCTGGAGAACGCTTACCCTCGCGCGGTGTCCGCGGCGGGCAATCCCGCGGCGAAAGCCATGCTGCAAGACGTCTTCGAGGTCACCGACCGGGGCTGGCGCGGCATCGGCGTGATCCCGAACAGCGGCTGGCGCCTGTCGGAGCGCTATCGCGAGTTCGACGCCGAACACCGCTTCGCCGTGGGCGACCTGCACACCGCCGAATCGACCATCTGCCGCTCCGGCGAGGTGCTGCAAGGGCTGATCAAGCCGCACGAGTGCGCCGCTTTCGGCAAGGAGTGCACGCCGCGTAATCCGTTGGGCGCCACCATGGTGTCCTCCGAAGGCGCGTGCGCCGCCTACTACCTGTACCGGCGCCTGGATCTGCCCGCGGAGGTGGCTCATGCCTGAGGAAGGCACCGCCCCCGTGACGATCGACATGGAGGGCTGGGTCTGCCCGATGCCGCTGCGGGATTCGCCGAACATCGTGATGGGACACGGCGGCGGCGGCGCGATGTCCGGCGAGCTGATCGAGCACCTGTTCCTGCCCGCGTTCGGTCCGGCCGCGAACGCGGATCTGACCGATTCCGCGGTGGTCACGCTCGACGGCGCGCGGCTGGCCTTCTCCACCGATTCGTTCGTGGTGAAACCGCTGGTGTTCCCGGGCGGCACGATCGGCGAACTCGCGGTCAACGGCACGGTGAACGATCTGGCCATGTCCGGCGCGCGCCCGATGGTGCTGTCCACCGCGTTCATCCTGGAAGAGGGCACCGCGCTGGCCGACATCGCGCGCGTCGCCCAGGCGGTCGGCACCGCCGCGCTGGCCGCGGAGGTCCAGCTGGTCACCGGGGACACCAAGGTGGTCGACGCCGGGCACGGCGACGGGATCTACATCAACACGGCCGGGATCGGCGTGGTCGCCCCGGAGGTGGACATCCGGCCGCAGCGCGCTACCCCGGGCGACGTCGTGCTGGTCAGCGGCGAGATCGGCGTGCACGGTGTCGCAGTGCTCAGTTGCCGGGAGGGACTGGAGTTCGGCACCACCGTGCTCAGCGACACCGCGCCGCTGCACGGTCTGGTCGCGGCGATGCTGGCCACCGGCGCCGACGTGCACGTGCTGCGCGACCCCACCCGCGGCGGCGTCGCGGCCTCGCTCAACGAGATCGCCCGCGCCGCCGAAGTCGGTGTGGCCTTGGACGAACGGCAGCTCCCGGTGCCCGCCGGCGTGCGCGACGCGTGCGGGCTGCTCGGACTCGACCCGATGTACGTGGCCAACGAGGGCAAGTTGCTGGCGTTCGTCGCGCCCGAGGACGCCGATCGCGTGCTCGCGGCGATGCGGGAACATCCGCTGGGCGCACAGGCCGCCGTGATCGGCCGATGCGTCGCCGAACATCCCGGCATGGTGGTCGCCCGCACCGCACTCGGCGGTACGCGGGTGGTGGATCTGCCCGCGGGCGAGCAGTTGCCGCGGATCTGCTGACGCGGGGACGCAGAAGGCGAGGTGTGGATCATCGTTCGGATCGCCGACGCGCCTGCGACGTCGCGTGCCCCGCTGGACGGGCGGCAGCGGCGCGACGTCGCGGGGATGGCGGCGGTCGTCGTCGCCTTGCACGTCCTCGGGTGGTCGGCGCTGCTGCTGCTCGTGGTCCCCGGCGGATACACGGTGGACGGCGCGGTGTTCGGCGTCGGCCTCGGCGTCACCGCCTACACGCTGGGGATGCGGCACGCGTTCGACGCCGACCACATCGCCGCGATCGACAACACCACCCGCAAGCTGATCGCGGACGGGCGCAGTCCGCTGTCGACCGGATTCTGGTTCTCCCTCGGGCACTCCACCATCGTCTTCGTGCTCGTGGCGTTGCTGGCGTTCGGCGTCAAAGCGCTGGCCGGCGACCTGCGCGACGAGAACTCCGGGTTGCAACGGTGGACCGGCCTGTTCGGCACCGGCGTCTCCGGCACTTTCCTGCTCGTCATCGGGGCGCTGAACCTGGTGTCGCTGATCGGCATCTGGCGGGTGTTCCGTGGGATGCGCCGCGGCAGCTGCGACGAGGCCGCGTTACGGCAGCGGTTGCACGACCGCGGCGCCTTGCAGCGGGTGATCGGGCCGCTGACCAAGGCGGTGCGCGCGCCGTGGCAGATGTACCCCGTCGGGCTGCTGTTCGGCCTCGGCTTCGACACCGTCACCGAGGTGAGCCTGCTGGTGATCGCGGGCGGCGCGGCGGCGACCGACCTGCCGTGGTACGCGATACTCGTGCTGCCCGTGCTGTTCTCGGCGGGCATGACACTGTTGGACGCGCTGGACGGCGCGTTCATGAACTACGCCTACGGATGGGCGTTCGCCGGGCCGCTGCGCACGGTCTACTACAACATCGTCGTCACCGGTTTGTCGGTGGCGGTGGCGCTGCTGATCGGCGCGCAGGAGATGATCTCCTTGCTTGCCGAGGAATTCGGCATCGCCGACGGACCGCTGGCCTGGGTCGGCGGGCTGGATCTGGGGGCCATGGGTTTCGTGATCGCCGGGCTGTTCCTGCTCACCTGGGCGGTCGCCGTCGGGGTGTGGCGATTCGGCCGCATCGAGCAGCGATGGTCCACCGGCCGCGCCGGCGGAGGGCAGTGCTGATGGCGGCCAGCGGAGCGGAGATGTTCGCCCGGTACGCCTACGCCCCCAATCGGCTCGGCTACTGCGGGCCGCCCGACGCGGCGGCCCTGCGCGACGGCTCCGACGAGCAGGTGCGCGCGGTGGCGCGCCGGTTCACCGGAGCATGGCCGTATCTGCGCGTGATGGCGCGGATGACCGGCATCGCCGACCCGCTGGACCGCAGGCTCGTCGAGTCCTACTGGCTGGGCGGCGGTGTCGGCGCCGACCTGGACGCCCGCGAGTTCACCGCCGAACTGCTGGATCTGCTCGGCCCGGTCGCGGGCGGTTACTGGACGCATCTGACACCGGGGCTGGCCGAGGAGGCGGCCGCCAATCACTGCTTCCACGTCTTCGGCGTGTACCCGTGGTCGCGGCTGCTGCGGCACGGCAGCGAGCATCCCTTGCGCGTGCTCGACAACTGCCGGATCACCTGGGGAACGGTGCTCGACCGCGCCGGCGGCGAGGTCGTGCTGCGCTGTCGTGGGCTGAGCTGGGACGGGGAACGTCTCGCGCTGTCGGCGGAATCGGCGCGGTCGGTGCCGATCCGGGTGGACGGGTACGCGGCGCTGCCGGACGTCGGGGTGGGGGAGCGGGTAGCGGTGCACTGGGGACGTCTGTGCGGGCGCTTGGACGAGGTCCAGGCGAGCACTCTGGAGGCGGCCACGGTGCGTCAATTGGAAATCACGAACCGGCGCCCGGCCGCACGAGGCAGCCCGGAGATCAGATGATCGGCTCTGTGCGGTGCCGCGAAGTCGTGCCCACAGCGGCAGCGGACGTACCGGCGCCGCCGCCGGTATACGGACACCAGGAGCGCCGGTTTCGAACCGCGTGAATAGCGGCGAACTCGGCGGTTCGGAAAATCCGCCCATTCCGTTGGCGTGTTTCGGTCACCTTTGCGCGGCGTATCCTGTATATAGCTGTCGAGCCGAGGAGCGACACGTGTACGCCGGTAGTCATCCGGGCAAAAGTCCAGAAACCGTTCCCCGGATGCTTTCGCCGGTGTTTCGCCGTGTCGCACGCCATCGCGCCCGACGGGCTGATCCGCTTTTCGGAAATCACCGGAAGGGAGGTGAACTACCGTGATGGGTCAGATGATGGGGATGATTCGCGACATGTGGAACAACATGTTCCCCAACATGCCGATGCCGATGCTTCCGATGATGTCGTAGCCCGCTCCAGAAACAGGAAAAGATCAGCCGCAACCGGCCGGTAATTCGGCTCGACGGCGCTCGGTGCGTCTTTCCCGCACGGGGGTGTGCAATTTTCGTACGGTGGTACGTCCACTTCGTGGACTACCGTAATCGATGCACAATTCCCGCACACACAAGAGCGATATCCGTCGGCCATCGGCGGCGTGTAACGACTCGGCCGACCGTCGCCGAGCCGCGGCTCCGTGGCCGGCCGGCCGATGCGAAGACGAGCGACCTCGGTGGAGGTGCGCCATGACCGGCGACCCGCGGCAGGCGAAGCGGCCGGTGACCGCCGCGCTGGCCGGTCCCTACGGGCATCCTTTCCATCCGATCCTGGTCACCGTCCCGATCGGCGCCTGGGTCGCCAGTCTGGTGTTCGATGTCGCGTCCCGGCTGGTCGGCGATCCGGAGTTCCTGGTCAAGGGGTCGTCGTGGCTGATCGCGATCGGTGTGCTCGGCGCCTTGGCCGCCGCAACGATCGGATTCCTCGATCTGCTTGCGATCCCGACCGGTACGCCCGCCTTCCGCACCGGCTTGCTGCACATGACGCTCAACCTGCTGGTGACCGTCGCCTACGCGATCGGCTTCGTATGGCGGCAGGGCGCCGACACCGCGCGCCCGGTCCCGGCCGGGCCGCTGGCGCTGTCGGTGGTGGCTTTGGTGAGTTTGGCGGTTTCCGGGTATCTCGGGGGCAAGCTCGCTTATCGGTACGGCGTCCGTGTCGCCGACGAGGCCGCCCAGGCAGACGGCTTCACACGCTGAATCCCTTCCCAATATCAGGAGGTACACCATGGGCATCGCCGCACTGATCTTCTGGTTGCTCACCGCGGGTGGCGGGTTCTTCCTGCTCGGCACCTGGATCGCCAAGGGCGGCACCCGCCAGCCGAATTCGACCCAGCTGCCTGCCCCGGTGCTGTTCGGTCACTTCTTGCTCGCGGTCGCCGGACTGATCGTCTGGATCGTGTACCTCGTCGTCGACAGCACGGCGCTGGCTTGGATCGCGTTCGTGCTGCTGATCCCGGTCGCGCTGCTCGGATTCACGATGCTGCTGCGCTGGATCCCCATTTACCAGGGGCGTTCCACGGGAACGGCCGAGCCTCCCGAAAGGCACTTTCCCGTGGCCGTCGTCGCCGCTCACGGTGTATTCGCTGTGACAACCGTCGTGCTGGTGTTTCTGACCGCCCTCGGCGTCGGCGACTGACCCCTTCGGCGCGGACCACCGTCACCCGGTGGCGGTGGTCCGCTGCTGCGGGGCCATCCGGTCATTCCGTGCAGCAAAGTTCCGGACGTCCACCAGCCGACGGGCGCGCCGCCGGCGGTGGACCGTTCCGCCGGGCCGTCAGATCTTGCGGATGACCGTGACGACCTTGCCCAGGATCTGGGCGTCGTTGCCGGGGATGGGCTCGAAGACCGGGTTGTGCGGCATCAGCCAGACGTCCTTGCCGGTGCGCTTGAAGGTCTTCACCGTGGCCTCGCCCTCGATCATCGCCGCGACGATGTCGCCGTTCTCGGCGACGTTCTGCTGCCGCACGACCACCCAGTCGCCGTCGCAGATCGCCGCGTCGATCATGGACTGGCCGACGACCTTCAGCAGGAACAGCGAACCGTCGCCGACCAGCTCGCGCGGCAGTGGGAAGACGTCCTCAACGGCCTGCTCGGCCAGGATCGGGCCACCGGCGGCGATGCGCCCGAGCACCGGCACGAAGGTGGGAACCGGGCGTTCGACGTCGACGGTGATCTCACCGTCGTCGACCGCGGCGACCGGCAGGCTGGTCACCGACCGCACCACCTCGTCCAGGCCGCGTACATCGACCGCGCGCGGCCGATTCGGGTCGCGGCGCAGATAGCCCTTGCGCTCCAGGGCGCGCAGCTGGTGGGCGACCGAGGAGGTGGACGTGAGGCCGACGGCGTCACCGATCTCCCGGATGCTCGGCGGGTAGCCGCGCTCGCTCACCGAGGTGCGGATCACCTCGAGCACTTTGCGCTGACGCACGGTGAGATCCGCCCCGCTACCCGCCGCGTCGGCGCCGCTGTCGGTCTCGTCGCCCGTGTCGTCCGTCTGCCTCACCGCAACCGCCCTTTCCTGCTGTGCCAGGCCGGTCCGCGCCCGGCGTGTGTCTTCATGGCCTGTCGTGTCTTCGGTTCTTCGAATCTAGTCCGGTCGCGCCGCTGGATCAAACATCTGTTCGAGGTATGTCGGGTGTCGGGGCTGACTTTGTCGCCGGCGCGTGGTAGAAATCGAACACCAGTTCTTCGAACACATGAGCGAATTCGCTGTGGAACCTGTGTTCGAACGGCTCGAACGGCCACGGAGCACCCACTACGGAGGTTTGTCCGATGAGCACTGTGATCAGCCATGTCACCCCTTCCGCCGGCGCGGCGGAAGCCGATGGCGAGCACCGCGTCGCCGATCCCGCCCCGGCGCAGGACGATCTCGGGTACGAGACCGCTCGGCGGCTGCTGTGCGGCGGCGCGCGTCCGCGAACGCTGACGCCCGCCCACCGATCCGCGGTCGATCGGCGTCCGCCCGGCGCGCGCCCCGGCGCGGGCATGGTCGATTACGGCCGGGGCCCGGGCACTTTCGCGCGGCGGCGTCTCCGTGGCGATCATCCGATGCGTCGGGTCGAGCAGGCGCAGATCGGGTTCGCCGCCCTCGCCGTCGCCGCGCTGCTCACCGCGGCGATGGTGGTCGGGCTGATCGCGTTGGCGCATGTGCGGGCGGGTGAGTGGGGCGGCGGGTCCGGCCGGTCGGCGCCTGCGGTGGTGGATGGTCCGAGTGTGCCGGGCAGCGGCGATTCGCGGTGAGCGCAAAGGAATCCGGCCATCGTGGGCGGCCGGATTTGTGGATCGGCAAACTAGAACGTGTTGCTACCGTGCTGAAAACGTGATCCGGGCAACACCGCCCGAACGAGGTCGGGACCTTTCAGCACATGACACTCCTCACCGCGGGCCGCGTCTTCTCCCGCATGGCCGCATTGTCCCTTTGCCTGGTCGTCGGGCTCGCCGCGGCAGCGGTCGCCAGGGCCGAGCCCGCCTATGCGGCATATTTGGACCTCCCCTCCGTCAACGACGACGGCGCGGGGCCGGGCGGACTGAATCCGGTGCTGCCGCTGGACGAATCCGCCCTGGCGGAGGCATTGCGGCAGGCACGGGCCGACGCAGTGCCGCCGCGCCGGTACGCGACTCTGCTGCACCAGTACTGGCTGGTGATCGCCACCCGCAACGCCGACATCGACTTGGCCGCATGGGATCCGGGTCGTGGCCCGCGCGCGAACGAACGCACCTTCAATCAGGTGTACGTCAACTACCTGCGGCTGGCCACGCAGCACCCGGAGTTCTACTGGGCGGGCCTCGCCGGGATCGCGGGCGGATCGTTCGCCTCCGGCTTCTTCGACATGAGCGATGCGGGCGTCGTCCTCGACGTGCCCGGCGTCCACCAGCTCGGTGACGCGGTCGCCGACCTTCTGCGCGCCACCCCACCGGAATTGGCGCGTGCGCTGCCGGAGGACATCCGGCTGCTCGCCACCGAAGGTTCCCGCCTGACCGCGGCGGACGTCGCCTGGTACCAGACGCGCCTGATGATCATGCAGAAGCACATCTTCACGGATCTGGTGCCGATGCACGAGTCCTACGTCGCATACGGCATGCGCGGCATCGAGGAGATGTACGCGGCCGGTGTGCTCGACGAGGACATCCACACCGCATGGCGGTCGGTCGCCTCCGGCACTCGGGACGGCTATGTCGACGCGCTGGTCCGGATGACCGACCGGGAGCAGAACCGCGTGGTGGCCGACCAGTGGGACGAGACGTCGGCGGGCCGTGCCCCGATCGGCCGCGTGCTCACCTACGTCAGCACCGTCGCGGGCAAACCCGCTGTCCCCGGCGTTCGCGCGCCAGGCGTGTTCGCCCCGACGGTGGTCGGCGCGGACATCGGCGGCCGCAGCGTCGCGCTGCGTGTCCCGTTGCCCGGCTTCAACTGGGCCGACCGCGACGCCCGATGGAACTACATCACCGGCGACCTCGTGCCCCGCCACATCGATATGGAGTCCGATCCCGTCTCGGCGGGCGCCGTCCTCGGCGAAGCGTTCTGGGGCAAGCTCGCCCGCGGTCGCCTGGCCGCCAGGTTGCCCGACCTGCTCGCCGACCTCACCGCGCACTGGCAGATCTCCGGGTGACCGAGCCCCGCCCGTAGCCGGGTGAGTGCGACAAACCGGAAACTCGGACGGGTATCCTCGAAGTGTTATGCAGGTGTTCCGCGTGTCGCACGAGGGATGCCTGGTGCCGGGGTATAGACCTCTGTACACGGGCTCGCCGGGCCGATCGCCGCGATCGGCGCCCGGTCCGGACGCGAGCACGCGCATCGACGAAGGATTTCTCGGATGCATTGCCCGTACTGCCGACACCCCGACTCCCGGGTGGTGGACTCGCGCGAGGCCGACGAAGGCGCGGCCATCCGCCGCCGTCGCGCCTGCCCGCAATGTGGGCGGCGGTTCACCACGGTGGAGACGGCCATCCTGTCGGTGGTCAAGCGCAGCGGCGTCACCGAGCCGTTCAGCCGCGAGAAGGTCATCCGGGGTGTGCGCCGGGCCTGCCAAGGCCGTGAGGTCGACGACGACGCGCTGAACCTGCTCGCCCAGCAGGTGGAGGACGCGGTGCGGGCGAAAGGCTCGCCCGAGGTGCCCAGTCACGAGGTGGGTCTCGCGATCCTCGGTCCGCTGCGTGATCTGGACGAAGTGGCCTACCTGCGCTTCGCTTCGGTCTACCGGTCGTTCACCTCCGCCGAGGACTTCGAACGCGAGATCAGGGAGATGCGCAGGGCCCGCGCCGAAGCGTTGTCGGCCGCCGACTGACTCAGCGCCGGACGGCGGCGATCGCCTTCTCGATCCGCTTGGCCGACACCGGGAACGGCGTGCCGAGTTTCTGCGCGAACAGGCTGACGCGGAATTCCTCGATCATCCACCAGATCTCGGTGACCGCGGGCGCATGCCTTCGGGTCTCCGGTAGCGACGCGACCAGGCGGTCGTAGGCGGCCAGCGCCCGATCGAGTTCGGCCATGCCCTGCCGATCGCGCACGGCGGAGCCGGGCAGCGCCTCCAAACGTGCCACCGCGGCTTGGAGGTAGCGGGGCAGCTCACGCAGTCGGGCCGCGCCCGTCTCGGAGACGAAGCCGCGGAACACCAGATTGTCGAGCTGATGACGGACGTCATCGGCGATATCGCGCTCGCTCGTTCGTTCCAGCGCCGCGGAGACTTGGTGCGCCCCGGCGAGAATCGGTACCACCAGGCGCACGAAACGCCCTACGGTGGCGGCGAACTCGGGCCGGATCCGGGCGACGAGCGCGTCGAACTCCGCAGGGCTGTGTACCGGGCCGCCCGCGGCCGCGAGCAGTTCGTCGGCGGCGGCGGCGCGGCAGTCCTCGAGCAGCGCTTCCAGTGAGCCGTACGGATTCTGGCTCAGGGCCAAGCGGTCCGCGGGCGAAAGCCCAGCGGTGGCGGAGCGGACCGAGGTGGGCAGCGCGTGCAGCAACAGCGATCTGGTGCCCAGGCGCATGGCGGCGGCCTGCTCCGCGGGGGAGCTGAGCACCCGAACCGCCACGCCGTCCCCTTCGGCGACGAGCGCCGGGTATCCGGTGACGGTCTGGCCCGCGACCTCGCGGCGCACCGTCGGCGTGATGGTGCCGAGCGATTCGGAAGTCCACACCGTGGCAGGCGGACGTTCCGCACCCGCGGTGGCGCGGGCGACCGAAGCGGAAACCTGCTCGGCCAGTTGTGCTTTCAGCGCGGTGAGGCTCTTGCCGCGCGCGAGCGTCGCGCCGTCGTCGCCGATGGCGGCGAAGGTCATCCGCAGATGATCGGGCAGTGCCGAGACGTCGAAGTCGGTGGGGGCGATGGAAACCGAGCCGAGCCGGGACAACTCGCGCGCCAGCCCGGCGCGCAGCGGCTCCGCGCGCGGGGTGAGCGCCGCGAGGGCGGCGGCCGCGAAATCCGGAGCGGGAACAACGCTGCGCCGCAGCGTCTTCGGCAAGGTCTTGATCAACGCGGCGGCCAGTTCGTCGCGCATGCCCGGCACCAGCCAATCGAAACCGACGGCGCGGACGTGGGCGAGCTGTTCCACCGGGATCCGGACGGTCACGCCGTCGTCCTCGTTGCCCGGCTCGAACTGGTAGGAGAGCGGGAAACTGAGTTCGCCCTGACGCCAGGAGTCGGGGAAGGCCGCCGGGTCCAGCGTGGCCGCGCCCTCGTTGACCACGGTGGAGGTGGAGAAGTCGAGCCGCGCCGGGTCTTCCCGGCGTGCGGTGCGCCACCAGCTGTCGAAGTGCCGCACCGAGACGATGTCGGCGGGCAGGCGCTTGTCGTAGAACTCGAACAGCACCTCGTCGTCGACCAGGATGTCGCGGCGGCGGGCGCGGTGCTCCAGGTCGGCGACGTCGTCGAGCAGCGCGCGATTGCGATGGAAGAACTCGTGCCGGGTCTGCCACTCGCCCTGCACCAGGGCATGGCGGATGAACAACTCGCGCGACAGCTCGGGGTCGATGCGTCCGTAGTCGACCGGCCTGCCGGTGACCAGCGGGATCCCGTACAGCGTCACCCGTTCGTAGGCGCGCGCCGAGCCACGCTTGGCCGACCAGTGCGGTTCGGAGTAGGTGCGCTTGACGAGGTCGCCCGCCAGCCGCTCGGCCCACTCCGGCTCGATCTTCGCGGCCATCCGTCCCCACAGCCGTGAGGTCTCGACCAGTTCGGCGGCCATCACCCAGCGGGGTGGCTTCTTGGCCAGCGACGAACCGGGGAAGATCATGAACTTGGCATTGCGGGCGCCGAGGAATTCCCTGGTCTCCGCCTCGCGGACGCCGATGTGCGACAGCATGCCCGCCAGCAGTGCCTGATGGATGGCCGTGGCGTCCCAGGGCAGTCCGTCGCTGTCACCGGCAGCCGTGGCGGCGGTGGACCGGTCGCGTCCTGGACCGGGGCGACCGTCGCGCGTCCCCCGGCCGGCTCTGTTGCCGGACTTGCGAGCCGGTGTGGCCGCTTCGGCTGGGGGCCGCTCACCGTCCTCCGAGCCCTCCGGCCGCGTGGACCAGCCCAGGCCCCTGGTGATGGTGCGCAGTTGTCCGTGCAGGTCCTGCCACTCCCTGATCCGCAGGTAGTGCAGGAACTCCTCCCGGCACAGGCGCCGGAACTGGTTGGACGACAACGATTTGCGTTGTCCGCCGAGATAGTCCCACAGGCGCAGGTAGGCCAGGAAATCGGAGCCTTCGACGGTGAAGCGCGCGTGTTTGGCGTCGGCTGCCTGCTGCTGCTCGGCGGGGCGCTCCCGGACGTCCTGGATCGACAGCGCCGCGACGATCACCAGCACGTCGGCCAGGCAGCCGGTGCGCTGCGCTTCCACCAGCATCCGGGCCATGCGGGGATCGACCGGCAGCTGGGCCATATCGCGGCCGATCGGCGTCAGCGACAGCGTGCCGTCGGCCTTGGTCGCGCCGTCCCGGCGCGCGAGGGCGCCGAGTTCCTCCAGCAGGGCGATGCCGTCACGGATGGCGCGGCGGTCGGGCGCCTCGACGAACGGGAAGTTCTCGATGTCACCGAGGCCGAGCGCGGTCATCTGCAGGATGACCGCGGCCAGGTTGGTGCGCAGGATCTCCGGATCGGTGAACGCGGGCCTGGATTCGAAGTCCTCTTCCGAGTACAGCCGGATGCAGATGCCGTCGGCGACGCGACCGCAACGCCCGGAGCGCTGCCGCGCGGAGGCTTGGGACACCGGTTCGATCGGCAACCGCTGCACCTTGGTCCGCATGGAATAGCGGGAGATCCGCGCGGTGCCGGGATCGACGACGTACCGGATGCCGGGCACGGTGAGCGAGGTCTCCGCGACGTTCGTCGCGAGCACCACCCTGCGTCCGGTGTGCGGGGCGAACACGCGGTGCTGCTCGGCGGTGGACAGCCGGGCGTACAGCGGGAGGATCTCGGTGCGGGGCAGCTTCAGATCGCGCAGCGCGTCGGCGGTGTCGCGGATCTCCCGTTCGCCGGACAGGAACACCAGCACGTCGCCGTCGCCCGCGGCGAACAACTCGGTCACCGCGTCGCCGATGGCGTCCACCGGGTCCCGGTCGACGACGCGGGTGTCCTCGTCGTCCTCGTCTTCGGCGGTGTTCGGCAGCTCCAGCGCGAGCGGCCGGTAGCGGATCTCCACCGGGTACGAGCGCCCCGACACTTCCACGATCGGTGCGGGCGTGCCGTGTTCGTCGGCGAAGTGCCGGGCGAACAGTTCGGGATCAATGGTCGCCGAGGTGATGATCACCTTGAGGTCGGGCCTGCGCGGCAACAGCTGCTTCAGGTAGCCGAGCAGGAAGTCGATGTTGAGACTGCGTTCGTGCGCCTCGTCGATGATGATCGTGTCGTAGCGGCGCAGCAGCCGGTCACGCTGGATCTCGGCGAGCAGGATGCCGTCGGTCATCAGCTTGACCAGGGTGTGCTCGGAGGCGTGGTCGGTGAACCGCACGGTGTAGCCGACGACGTCGCCGAGTTCGGTGCCCAATTCCTCGGCGATGCGCTCGGCCACGGTGCGCGCGGCCAGCCTGCGCGGCTGGGTGTGCCCGATGGTGCCGCGGATGCCGCGGCCGAGTTCGAGGCAGATCTTCGGGATCTGGGTGGTCTTGCCGGAGCCGGTCTCGCCCGCGACGATGACCACCTGGTGCTCGGCGATGGCCGCGGCGATGTCCTCGCGGCGGGCGGTGACCGGAAGCTGCTCCGGGTAGCGAATCTCCGGCACCGCGGCGCGGCGCGCTTCGACGCGCAGTTCGGCCGCCGCGATCTCCGCCTCGACCTCACTCAGATCGCCGCCGCGTGCTTTGTCGAGCCTGCGCCGCAACCGGTGTTCGTCGCGAAGGGAGAGATTCGCCAGGCGGGTGCGAAGGTCGCGGAGATCGGTGGCGGCTGTCCTGGTCATTGCATCGACCAGCCTAGCGAAATCCGCCAGCGGATTTTTCCACCAGGCGGCGCGGCCGGTATCCGGACGGAACTCGGAGGTTCGCCGCCGTCCCGGTGCCACATCGGGGAATGCGCTGGTCGACGCGGGTGCGCGCCAGGCCTTCGCCCGGTTCGCGCTGGAGGTATGGACCCCGGCCGGGGAACCGGCAAAGGTGGAGACATGAGCGCGCTATGGCATGGCTTCGCCGACATGGGCGCCGTCGAGCGGGACGGAGCGTTCGTCGTCGCCCGCGGAGACGGCGTGTACGTCTTCGATCGGGCGGGCAACCGCTACCTGGACGCGACCGCGGGCCTGTGGTTCGCCAACGTGGGCCACGGGCGCGGCGAGATCGCCGACGCGGTGGCCGCCCAGCTGCGCACGATCGCGCACTACTCCAATTTCGGCGACATCACCGAGCCGGCCACCCAGGAACTCGCCGAGCGGCTCGCCGGGCTCGCGCCGGTGCCAGGGAGCAAGATCTTCTTCACCTCGGGCGGCTCGGACTCCGTCGACACCGCGACCAAGCTCGCCCGCCGCTACTGGCACGAAGTCGGGCAGCCGGGCAAGACCATCGTGGTCGGGCGGCGGATGGCCTATCACGGCATGCACGTGGGCGGCACCGCGCTCGGTGGCCTGCCCGGGAACTCGGAGGGCTACGGCGAGCTGATGCCCGCGGCGCGAACCATCGAATGGGACGACGCGAAAGCACTGCTCGTCCTGATCGAGGAGGTCGGCGCCGAGCGGATCGCCGCGTTCTTCTGCGAACCGGTCATCGGCGCGGGCGGCGTGTATCCGCCGCCGGCGGGCTACCTCGCCGAGGTGCGCCGGATCTGCCGCGACCACGACATCCTGTTCGTCGCCGACGAAGTGGTCACCGGTTTCGGCCGCATCGGCGGAGCGTGGTTCGCCTCATCCCGTCTCGGGCTCGAACCCGACCTGATGACCACCGCGAAGGGACTGACCTCGGGATACCTCCCGATGGGGGCGGTCTTCGCCGCCCCGCGCGTCGCGGAGCCGTTCTTCGCCGGCGGCGTCTGGTGGCGGCACGGCTACACCTACGGCGGCCACGCGGGCGCTGCGGCCGCCGCATTGGCGAATCTCGACATCATCGAGCGGGAAGACCTGCTCGCGGCCGCTCTGCGCCTGGAATCCAGCCTGCGCGACCAGCTGTCGGTGCTCGCCGACCACCCCAGGGTGGCCGAGGTGCGCAGCGGATTCGGCGCCGTCGCGGCCGTCCAGCTCGCCGATCCCGCGGAAGGACCGCGCCTGGTCGAGACGTTGCGCGCGCACGGCATCTCCGGTCGCGCCGCCGGCCAGGGCGCCATGCAGATCTCCCCGGCCTTCGTCATGAGCGACGAGCAGGTCGCGGAACTCGTCGACGGATTCACCCGCGCGTTGGACGAGGCCTGAGGTCACCGGGCGGGTGAGCGAACGGTGTGCACCGACCCGACGTCACAAGGCGCGGGTCAGGAAGACGCTGTGCGGGTCATGGCGGTAGGCGCCGAACGGCGCGCAGCAGACGAAGCCGTGGGCGGCATAGAGCCGGCGTGCGGGCCGGAAGAAATCACCGGCGCCCGTTTCCAGGCTGAGGCGGCGGTAGCCGCGTTCGGTGGCCTCGGCGAGCACATGGCGCAGCAGGGCGGAGGCGACACCGCGGCGCATCCCGCGAGGCCCGCACCCTCCCACGCGGTCCAGAACGTGATCCCGGGACGGCGCAGCGCCGCCAGGTCCAACGCGTGCATGCTCTGCGCGGGCGAGTGCGCGGCCATCTCGGCGAGATGCTCGGTGAGCAGTGCCGCGATCTCGGGTCCGGTCAGGTCATCGACGACGATGCGCAGACCGCCGCGCTCGATCTCGGTGGCGCGGTGCCCGGCGTGGTCGGACATCACTCCATCATGGCGGCCCGCTCGGCGACGCTCGCACTTCCGCCGGTCGGACTCGCCGGGGCCGACCTGACTGCTCCTCCGGCGGCCTCGAACCGACCGAACGGCGCGGGGAGCCGACTTCCGGCCATACGGCCGAGGACGCCGGGGGATCGCCGAATCCGACGGCGCTCGCAGGAAGGCCACTGTCCGGCACCGGAATTCGTCGGATTCGGACAGGCGGCTGTCCGGCTCGCCGCCCGGTTCGCTCGAAATCATCGTCGTAGTAGGCGCATTTACGACGTTCGGCTCGTCGGAGTTGCCGCCCAGAGGTCTGAAAAGGGCACCCTCACCGCTCCGGGATGCGAGCATGGAAGGGCGACGACCGTGGTCGCCGTGCTGAGAGGTGGTGGGGTGTGGCGCAGTTCGTGCAGGAGTATGCCGTATTGCGATGGATGGTGGTGGCGGCGTTCGTGATCGCCGCCGGGATCGTGCTGTCGCGGGTGGCGGCGGCCGCGACACCGTCGGCCGGGTGTGTCGCGCAAACGCGTCCACCGGAGGACACTTCGGGCGGGCACGCCGAATCCGACGCGGCGCACTTGGTGATGTGCCTGGTCATGCTCGGCATGCTGGTGTTTCCCTCGGGCGCGAGCCCGCACGCGGTGCGCGGCGTGCTCACCGCGATGGCCGTGGTCTTCGCCGGACTGCTGACCATCCGTGCCGCCGAGCACGCCGCCCAGGGGCGGCCACTGCCGATCGACCGGCTTGTGCCGCTGGGCTACCACATCGTCACCACCGCGGCGATGCTCTACGCGATGTCCGGCCACACGGCCTCCGGCCATGCGGGCGGTCCGGCCACCGGACCCGCTCTGGGCCTCGCCGTACTGTTCCTGCTCGACGCGCTGGTGGTGACCTTCGCCGCCTGCACCGGCGGGACGCCCGCGCGGGCGCCGGGGCCGGTGCGGCTGCTGGTGCGTTCCGGCGGCTGCGTCGCCGCCCTCACCGGTCCCGCCAAACCGTGGGCGGCGGTGCCGCATGTGGTGATGGACGCGGGTACGGCCTACATGCTCGTGGCCGTGATCATTCGGTGACCGTGACCAATCCGGTTTCCCCCGCATACCGAACCCCTGTGCATGCAGGCACGGGATTCGGCCATGAGCAACGAACACGGTTCTGCTTCACCCCATCGCTCCGGCGGTCCGGCGCGTGCGCGAGAGGGAACCGATGACCCGGTGCTCGCGCGCCCGCTGCCGACCGGTTACGACCGAGCGCAGGCCACCCGCGCGAGCCGTGAACTCGCGGCGCTGCTCGCCGCCACCGGTGCGGGCGATCGCGGCGCGTTCACCGAGTTCTATCAGTTGACCAGTCCTCGGGTGTTCGGGCTCACGGTGCGGGTCCTGCGCAGTCACGCCGCCGCCGAGGAGGTGACCCAGGAGGTCTACCTCCAGGTGTGGTCGATGGCCGATCGCTACGATCCCACGCTGGCCAGTCCGGTCGGCTGGCTGATGATGCTCGCCCACCGCCGGGCGGTGGACCGGGTGCGCGCGGAGAGTTCGGCCAGCAGCCGGGACCTGGTCTACGCGCACGAGCAGCTCGGGCGCGCCCACGACGTCGTCGCCGAATCGGTTACCCAGCGCATCGAGGAGCAACAGGTGGCCGGTTGCCTGGAGATGCTGACGCCTACCCAGCGCGAAGCGATCACGCTGGCCTATTACGGCGGGTGGACCTACCGAGAGGTCGCCGATCATCTCTCGGTGCCGCTGCCCACGATCAAGACCCGCATCCGCGACGGGCTGAAAAGATTGGAGAAGTGTTTGTCCGGGGAAGGCACCGATGGTTGACACCTCGCCGCGCTCGCAGGCGGATCTCATCGACCTCGCCTACCCCTGCGCGTTGGACGCGGTCGCCGACATCGAGCGCAGGCACATCGATGCCCGCTTGGCGGCTGCCGACCCGCAGGTGCGGCAGGCGTTCTCCGACACCGTCTGGCAGGTCCGCGACGTGATGGGGCGGCTGGCCGTGCTCGACGAACTCGCGCCGCCGCCCGAGCTGGAACGCCGCATCCTGGACGCGCTGCCCGACGAGCACGCCGAGCGGTCGGCCACGCGGATGTCGCCGTGGCGGCGGCGGTTGCGCTGGGCGGTGCCGATCGCGGCCGCGGCGTGCCTGGCGATCGGCGGCATCGTGGTGACGGCGGAGCTCATCGATACCCCGTCGGAGCCGGCCGCCGCCGACCAGGTGCACGGGCGGACGGTGAACGGATCGTTCGCCGGGGGCGGTCTGCTCGTCGTGGACGCCTCGCCCGAATCGGGACGCGCGGTCGTCGTTTTCGATCAGGTCGCTCCGCCGCCGGTCGGCCAGGTGTATCAGGTGTGGCTGGTCGGTCCGGACGGACAACCACGCTCGGCGGGATTGCTCAGCGACGTGCCGTCGATCGAGCGACCGTTCGTCACCGGTTTCCGATCGGGCGAAGTGCTCGCGGTGAGCGTCGAGCCGGACGGCGGTTCGGACGCGCCGAGCGGCGATCCGATCGTGGGCGTCACCCTGCCCTGAGCGTCAGATGTCCACCGGCTGGTCGGCGACGACCCGGCCGCCCAGATGCACCCACCCGTCGGAGTCCCATCGGGTGAACAATTGCGAGCCTTTGCCCTGGGTGATGACCAGCCCTTTGCGCAGCAACGCCGTCAACGCCACGGCCGCCGCTCCGGTGGCCTCGTCCTCGGTGATGCCCATGGTCGGCGCGAACATGCGCGATCGCAGGGCGGCGCGATGCTCGTCGGTCCACGCCCACAGGTAGTGCGGGCCGCCGGGGAACTCGTCCGGACGCAGGGCGGCCAGCTCGTCGGCGTCCTCGAGCTGATGGAAGGTGAACGTCGGCGCCCACTCGCCGCGAGCGGTGATCCAGGTCAATCCCTCGGTGAGCTCCACGGCCACCGGGCCCGCGGGCACATCCAGCGTGCGCACCGGGACCCCTTGCGACGCGAACCACCACGCGGTGCCCACCGAGGGGTGTCCCGCGAAGGGGAGTTCCACCGTGGGGGTGTAGATCCGCACCGCGGCCGCGCCGTCCACCGGCTCCTCGACGACCACGGTCTCGCTGTATCCGGCTTTGGCGGCCAGCGCCTGCCGGTCGGCCGCGGCCACGTCGGCGGCTCGCGCGATACCCAGCTCGTTGCCGAACCGCCCGGCGGCGTCGGTGAACACTCGCACGACATCAACCTGTGTGCTCATGGTCGCCGAGCCTACTCGGGTGTCGCGGTCGCGAGCTGTCGCCGGGACCACATCGGGAACGCGAAAGAGGCCCCCGTCGCAGGACAAGGGCCTTTTTCCCGGCGAAATCAGATCGCGGCCGCGCTGAGTGCCTCGGTCGACTGAACTGCCTGGCCGACACCGGCCACGATGGCGGCGGCGCGCAGCGATTCGAAGATCACTTCGCGGGACACGCCCGCTTCGCGCAGTGTGTGCTCGTGCGCCTCGAGGCAGTGGGCGCAGCCGTTGATCGAGGAGACCGCGAACGACCACAGCTCGAAGTCCGCCTTGTCGACGCCCGGCGTGCCGATGATCTGCATGCGCAGCCCGGCCCGCAGGTCGTCGTAGCGACCGCCGAGGAATGCCTTGCCCCGGTAGAACACGTTGTTCATGCCCATGATCGAGGCGGCGCCGAGCGCGGCGTTGTACGCCTCCGCCGACAGCACGTCGGCGGCTTCCTCGGCGATCTCGCGCAGCGTGGTCGTCGACCGGGTCGCGGCCGCCGACGCGAGCAGGGTGCCCCACAGCTGCTGTTCGTTCAGCACCGTGGTGCGCGCGATGGATGACAAGTTGAGCTTGAGGTCCTTGGCGTACTCGGGAAGGGAGTTCTTCAGGTTCTCAATGCTCATTCGGCGATTCCTCTACTCGAAGCGGTCCCCGCGGGGACCAGGTCGGTTCTAGTGGTATGGGGTGGGTGTATCCGAAGGCTCGGAGACGCCGGGGATTTCAGACGCTGGCGGCCAGGAGCTCGCCCGCGTCGATGGTGGGGTCGCCCTTCTTCCAGTTGCAGGCGCACAGCTCGTCGGACTGCAGGGCGTCGAGCACGCGCAGCACCTCGTCGACGTTGCGGCCCACCGAACCCGCGGTGACGGAGACGAACTGGATCTCGTTGTTCGGGTCGATGATGAAGGTGGCGCGGTCGGCGACGCCGTCGGCGTTCAGAACGCCGGTGGCCGTGGCCAGTTCGCGCTTGAGGTCCGAAAGCATGGGGAAGGGGAGGGTCTTGAGGTCCTCGTGCTGCGCGCGCCACTGGAAGTGCACGAACTCGTTGTCCACCGACGCGCCGAGCACGACGGCGTCCCGGTCTTCGAATTCGTCGTTGAGCTTGCCGAACGCGGCGATCTCCGTCGGGCACACGAAGGTGAAGTCCTTCGGCCAGAAGAAGACGATCCGCCACTTGCCCGCGTGATCGTCGCTGGTGATCCGGGTGAAGTAGTCGTCGGGCTGCTGAGCGTCGACCTTCGACAGGTCACCGCCGATGACCGCGGTGAGGTTGTATGCCGGGAATTGGTCGCCGATGGTCAGCAGGGCCATGCTCATCTCCTCGTCATTTGTTTGCCAACTGTGTTCTGCGGTATTGCGGGACCGTTGCGGCCGGAAGAGCCACCGACTCGGACCCAGCACTCACACCGCCGGTGAAAAGCTCATGGGCGATCTTGCCCAAGGGGCGGTAAAAGGTAAAGGTGATCAGTCGCACTACACTGATAGGTGTGACTGATCAGACTTATCAGCCCACCCTGTCACAGCTGCGTGCGTTCGTGGCGATCGCGGAATATCGCCATTTCGGCACCGCGGCTGCGCGGCTCGGTGTGAGTCAGCCCACGCTATCGCAGGCGCTCGCCGCCCTGGAACACGGGCTCGGGCTCCAGCTGATCGAACGCAGCACCCGGCGCGTGCTGGTGACCGCGGCGGGGATGCGGTTGCTGCCCAAGGCAATGGCCACGCTGGAGGCCGCGGACCGTTTCGTCGCCTCGGCCACCGGCGACGGGCTCGGCGGCACGCTGCGGATGGGCATCATCCCGACGGTCGCCCCGTATGTGCTGCCCGGGTTGCTGCCGGAGCTGCGCAAGCGGCTGCCCGAGCTGCGACCGCAGATCATCGAGGACCAGACCGCCCGTCTGCTGGACGGGCTGCGCACCGGCGTGCTGGACGTCGCCCTGCTCGCGGTGCCGACCGAGATGCCGGGCCTGGTCGAGATCCCTTTGTACTCGGAGGAATTCGTGCTGGTCACCCCGCGCGGCCACGAACTGGCCGGGCGCGGCGACCTCGCGGCGTCGGTACTGGACGCCCAGCCGCTGCTGCTGCTCGACGAGGGGCACTGCCTGCGCGATCAGACCTTGGAGGCATGCCGTTCGGCCGACGTGCATCCGGCCGCCGTCGGCGACACCAGGGCCGCGTCCCTGTCCACCGTGGTCCAGTGTGTGGCGGGCGGGCTCGGCGTCACGCTGATCCCGCAGATGGCCGTCGCCACGGAGACCGCCCGCGCCACGCTGGACGTGGCGCACTTCTCCGCGCCCGCCCCCGGCCGCACCATCGGCTTGGTCTTCCGCGCGTCCAGCGCCCGCGCCGACGACTACGAATACCTGGCCGCCATCATTCGTGCCCAGCGGCCGATGTAGCGGTGCGGGGAGCACGGGACCGCGACGAGAGGGGAGGCGAATTGGCATCAGCGGCGCTGGGAGCGGGGCGGCTGGCCCGCCTGTTCGGGCCGGATCACGCGCTGTTCGTCTACGGAACGCTGCAATTTCCCGAAGTGCTGACGGCGCTGCTCGGGCGGGTGCCGTCGCTCGAACCAGCCGAGCTGACCGGCTGGCGCGCTGCCACGCTGCCGCGGCGGCTGTATCCGGGACTGGTCTCCGCGGCGCACGGGCGCGCCCGCGGCGCCGTGCTGAGCGGCCTCACCGCGACGGAGTGGGCCATCCTCGACGCGTTCGAAGACGACGAATACGACCTGCGCCGGGTGCGCGTCGATGGCCGGAAGGTGCCGGTGTGGACCTACGTCTGGACGGTGGCGGCCGACCCGGCGGACTGGGAGCGGGACCGCTTCGCCGCCGAGCATCTCGCGGGTTTCACCGCCCGGTCCGCCCGGTGGCGGCAGGAGCCTGCGAGCTTCTCCGATACGGCCGGACCCGGGTGGTCGGACCCTGGAGCATGACGCACAGCTGTTGCAATTCCAAGACGACCGGTCGTATATTCAGCGCATGGCGCGACCGCGACGCAGCGAGGACACCCGGCGACTTCTGGTCGAAGAAGGGGCCGCCGGGTTCCTGACGAACGGCTATCACGGCACCGGGATCAAACAGATCCTGGACAAGGTGGGTGTGCCGAAGGGCTCGTTCTACAACTACTTCGACAGCAAGGAGAGCTTCGGCCGCGCCATCATCGAGCATCACTCCGTGTGCGTGCAGCGAAATCTCACCGAGGCGTTCGGTTCGGCGCCGGACCCGGTGAGCGGATTGCTGGCATTCTTCGGGCGGCTGATGGACGACTTCGTCGCGGCCGATTTCACCGGCGGTTGTCTCATCGCGAATCTCGGGGGCGAGCTGGAAGGCAGTGAGCTGCTGCGGGAATCGCTGTCGGCGGCGTGGCTGGCCTGGCGCGATCGCGTCGCCGAGCAACTCGCGCAGGGCCAGCGCCTCGGCATGATCCGTGCCGATATCGAGGCGGTCGAACTGGCCGATCTGCTGCTCGAATCCTGGGAAGGGGCGGTGATCAGGATGAAGATGGAGCGCACCCTCACGCCGCTGCGCAAGTGTCTCGATCGCCTGCTGGGCGACTATTTCCTGCCCTGAATCCGGGCGCAACGACTGTCCGGCGTCTTCGGCTGCCTGTTCCAAGACGACCGGTCGTATAGAAGAAGGGATGACTATGGCGAAGACCGTCATCGTGACCGGTTCCTCCAGCGGGATCGGGCGCGATATCGCGCGGGCGTTCGTGGCACGCGGCGACAACGTCGTGCTCAACGGCCGAGACGCGGACAAACTGACCCGGGTGGCCGCCGAACTCGGTGCGCCGGAGCAAGTGGCCGCGGTGCCGGGCGATATCGGCGCCGCGACCGGAGCGGCCTTGGTGCGCGTCGCGGTGGAGCGGTTCGGCGGTGTGGACGTGCTGGTCAACAACGCGGGCGTCTTCGGAGCCAAACCGTTCGTCGAGGTCACCGAGCAGGACCTGGACGTGTATCTGACCGGCAACCTCAAAGGCACCTACTTCACCACGCAGGCCGTGGTGCGGCAGTTTCTCACCCGAGCCGGCGGCGGTAGCATCGTGAACATCGGCACCGTGCTGATCGATCACGCCCTCGCCGGGTTGCCCGCCTCCGCGGCCTTGGTCAGCAAAGGCGGTATCCACGCGCTGACCACCGCTCTGGCCGCCGAACTCGCCGCCGACGGCATCCGGGTCAACGCGGTCGCGCCCGGCATCATCCGCACGCCGCTGTTCGGCGACGGCGACGAGCGGGCATCGGGCAGGCTCGCCCTGTTGAACCGCATCGGCGAAGTCGCCGAAACGACGGCCGCGGTGTTGTATCTCGCCGACGCGGCCTTCACCACCGGACACATCCTCCCCGTCGACGGCGGGTTCATCTCTGGAAGGGCGGCCTGAAATGCCTTACGTCAACATCAAAGTCACCGACGAAGGCGTGACCCGCGAGCAGAAGGCGCGCCTGATCAAGGGTGTCACGGATCTGCTGCACGACGTGCTCGGCAAATCGCCCGCGAGCACTTACGTCGTGATCGATGAAGTCGCGCTGTCGAACTGGGGCGTCGGCGGGGTCGACGTCGAACAGTGGCGCGAGCAGCAGCGGTCGTCGCCGTCCTGACCTACCGTGCCGTCATGACGACGGTCGCCGCGTGTCTCGCGACACCGCTGTAGCGAATGCGCCGGTCCCGGGATCCGGAGCCGGCGCATTCGGGCGTCACTGGACCCGCAGCGCGTGCGGTTCGATGGCGCCGCGCACCAGCGCCCTGGCGTCGATGGTCTCGGGCTTGTAGGGCAGCCGGGCCAGGCGATCGGTCATCCCGCCCACCGGGTCGTCGATCCGGTCGACCAGGCCGAACAGGAACGACCATTCGTGCTCGTCGCTGCCGTAGTGCACCACGGTGCCGAACTGCTCGTGGAAACGCTGCCAGGACCGCTTCAGCGTCTCGTTGCGCCACATGGTCGCGCAGCCGGCCTGGGCGCACAGCACGCCGCCGGGTGCGAGCAGTGCACGACATCGCGACAGGAACTCCGCCTCGTAGAGGCGGTTGTGCTGCGCGTCCTCGACGCGCTCGTCCGGCAGGTCGATCACGACGACGTCGTAGCGGGTGCCCGCGCGCTCGGCCTCGGCCAGGAAATCCCAGCCGTCGGCGTAGTGCACCTTGATCGGGCCCTCGCCCTTGACGGCGGCGGCCAGTTCGTCGCTGGTGTAGCCGTAGGGCAGGTGCTCGGCGCACAACTCGACCTCGAGCTGGTCGATGTCCACATGATCGACGAGGGTGGCGCCCGCGGCGACCGACATCTGGCTGGCCACGCCTTCGCCGGAGCCGATGATCAGCACCTTGTCCAGCTTCTCGGCCAGCACGAAGGCGGGCACCATCATCGCCTCGTGGTAGGTGAGCTGGGAGAACTCGGTGGACTGGCGGTCGTCGTCGGAGAACAGACTGATGCCCTGCTCGGTCCGCGCGATGACCATGTGCTGGAAGGGGGTGTTGGTGTCGACGATCACCTCGTGCAGATCCCAGATGCGGGTCAGGCCCGCCCCCACCGGCTCCTCGATCCGCTGACCGCCGTGTCCCCTGCGGATGACCTGCATGCGAACATCCTTGGGCGCCAACGCGTCTCGCAGTAGCTCGACCGCCTTGGAGGCGCCGGCGCCGATGCTGCCGCAGGTGAAGACGTCGACGAAGATGTCGCCGGACTCCGGATAAGTGTGAATCGAGGCGTGGGACTCCGACAACAGCGCGAGGACGGTCACCCCCTGCGGTTCGAACTTCTTGTGTACGACATCGCAGATGGTGACGCCCGCCGCGATCAGAGACTCACGCAACGCCGATTCGAGTCGTTCGAGATCGTCGCAGAGGGCTGCGTCGACACCACCGAACTCGGCCAGCACATGCCAACCGGTGAATTCCGCCGTCATGGGCAAACTCACTCTCGCTCAGCGCCCGAGACATGAACGGTCAAGGGCGGAAAACCATTGAAGGACACCGACGAATAACTCGCGGTATAGGCGCCGGTGTCGAGGATTCGAACGCGATCACCGGCTCGCAACGTGGTCGGTAGGAGGACTCGCGTGCGTTGATACAGTACATCGTCGCCGTCGCAGGTCGGACCGGCCACCACCGCCTCGTCGACGGGGTCGCCGTCCCGATCCGTGACGAACCGGTAGGCGATGTACTCGTTCTCGGTCTCGGCCATGCCGTTGTAGCGGCCGATGTCGAGATATACCCAGCGCCTGCCGTCCGGCGCGGTGCGGACGCCGACGACCTCGGCGTGAATCGTGCCCGCCGAACCGACCAGCGCCCGGCCCGGTTCGACGACCAATCCGGTGCTCCCGGAAAGGAATTCGGCCGCGGCGTGGTTGACCACCGCGGCGATCTCATCCAGCGCGGGCGCCGGGTCGGCGTAGGAGATCGGCAATCCGCCGCCGATGTTCACCGAGCCGACCGAGATGTCCTTGTCGGCCAGCGCCTCGGCGATCCGGCCCGCCTGTTCGATGCCGATCCGCCACGCGGTGGGGTCCAGTTGCTGCGAGCCGACGTGGAAGTACGGCCCTGCGACCACGAGGCCCAGATCCCTGGCCCGGACCAGCAGCCGGAACGCCTCGCCGGGACTGCAGCCGAACTTCGTGCCGAACGGGGTACGCGACTCCGGGGCCGAGGCGAGGAACCGGCACTCCACCTCCGAGCCCGGCGCGTGCTCGGCGATGCGCAGCAGGTCGTCCTCGGTGTCGAAGGCGAAACGGCGCACCCCGATGGCGTAGGCGCGGGCGATGTGCGCGGCCTTCTTGATCGGGTTGCCGTAGCACAGCCGCTCCGGCGCCACGCCCAGCCCGAGGCACAGGTCGATCTCACCGATGCTGGCGACGTCGAATTCCGCGCCTTCCTCGTCGAGCAGGCACACGATCTCCGGCACAGGGCTCGCCTTCACGGCGAAACGGATCCTCGTCCGCGCGCCCGTGCCAGGGGACAGGGCGGCCTCGAGCGCGCGGTAATTCCGGCGGACCCGCTCGGGATGGATGACAAGGTACGGCGATTCGGGCATAGTTGATCTTTCGCTTCGGCAGCGGGGGAGAGAGTATCAGCGGCCTCTACCCAGAAACGAATCCGTCGAAACCTGGATTCGCCACCTGATCGCGCAACCCCGTCCTTCCGGTACGAAGAAGCCGCTGACCTGCGGGGACAGGGGGCCGGTACGCGGTGCGGGCTCAGCCGGCGGACACGGTGACGTCGTCGAAGACGACCTCGCCCGCGGCGTCGGACTCGGCGAGATCGACCACCGCGTCGATCGACCAGCCGTGGTCGCCCGCCGGGTCGTCCAGCACCTGCCGCACGTGCCAGAATCCGGGTCTTCGTTCCACTTGGAACAGTTGCGGGCCCCTCGCGTCGGGGCCCGTGCCGATGCGCTCGTATTCCGCGTAGTAGTCCGCGAGCGCTTCCGGCCAGTCCGGGCCGGGGCCGAGTCCGGCCAGCTCGTCCCAGCGCCGCAGCGCCGCCAGTTCGACCCGCCGGAACATCGCGTTGCGCACCATCACCCGGAAGGCGCGTTCGTTCGCCGAGATCGGGCGGACGGTCTCGGCGCCGAACGCGATCTGGTCGGCGTCGGTCTCCGCGCCCGGGTTGGTCAGTTGCTCCCACTCGTCGAGCAGGCTCGAATCGACTTGCCGCACAAGCTCGCCGAGCCACTCGGTGATGTCGTCGAGCTCCTCGGTGCGGGCCGACTCCGGCACGGTGCGCCGCAGCGCGCGATAGGCGTCGGCGAGGTAGCGCAGCACCACGCCCTCGGAGCGGGCCAGCTCGTAGAAGGAGATCAGCTCGGCGAAGGTCATGGCGCGCTCGATCATGTCGCGCACCACCGATTTCGGCGCGGGCGCGAACTCGGAGACCCAGGGATGACCGGCGCGGTAGGTCTCGTAGGCCGGTTCGATCAGCTCGGCCAGCGGCTTGGGCCAGGTCACCTCTTCGAGCAGCTCCATGCGCTCGTCGTAGTCGATGCCGTCGGCCTTCATCTCGGCGATCGCCTCGCCGCGCGCCTTGTGCTGCTGGGCCATCAGCAGCTGGCGCGGATCCTCCAGCGTGGATTCGATGAGCGACACCACGTCGAGGGTATAACTCGGGGACTGTTTGTCCAGCAGGTCCAGCGCGGCCAGTGCGAACGGCGACAGCGGCTGATCGAGGGCGAAGTCGCGCTGCAGGTCGACGGTGAGGCGGGCGCGACGGCCCTGCGCGTCGGGTTCCGGCAGTTGCTGCACCACCCCCGCATCACGCAGCGCGCGATACAGCCGGATGGCGCGCAGAATGTGCTTGCGCTGGGCGGGACGCGGCTCGTGGTTGTCCTCGAGCAGATGGCGCATAGCGGTGAAGCAGTTCCCCGGCCGGGCGATCACGTTCAGCAGCATGGCGTTGGTGACCGTGAAACGCGACACCATCGGCTCGGGCTGCGCGGCGACCAAGCGGTCGAAGGTCTCCTCGCTCCAGGAGACGAAGCCTTCCGGCGGTTTGCGCCGCTGCACCTTGCGCTGCTTCTTGGGATCGTCGCCCGCCTTGGCCAGCAGGCGGGTGTTCTCCACCTCGTGCTCGGGAGCCTGCACGACGACGGTGCCCATGGTGTCGTAACCCGCCCGGCCCGCGCGGCCGGCGATCTGGTGGAACTCGCGCGCCTTGAGCCTGCGGGTGCGCACGCCGTCGAACTTGGTCAGCCCCGTGAGCAGCACCGTTCGGATGGGCACGTTGATGCCGACGCCGAGGGTGTCGGTGCCGCAGACCACCTTCAACAGGCCGTCCTGGGCCAAGCGCTCCACCAGCCGCCGGTACTTCGGCAGCATGCCCGCGTGATGCACGCCGATGCCGTGCCGGATCAGCCGCGACAGCGTCTTGCCGAAACCGGCGGCGAACCGGAACTCGCCCAGCGCCTCGGCGATCGCGTCCTTCTCGGCGCGCGTCGCGAAATTCACGCTCGTCAGCGCCTGCGCGCGCTCGAGCGCGGCGGCCTGGGTGAAATGCACGACGTACACCGGGGCCTGGTGGGTGGTGACCAGCTCTTCGAGCGTCTCGGTGATGGGGGTGCGCGCGTAGGAGAAGGTCAGGGGCACGGGGCGCTCGGTGCCCGCGACGATCGCGGTGGAGCGGCCGGTCCTGCGCTCCAAATCACGGGCGAAGAAATCGACCTCCCCGAGGGTGGCCGACATGAGCAGGAACTGGGCGCGGGGAAGCTCCAGCAGCGGGACCTGCCAGGCCCATCCCCGATCGGGGTCGGCATAGAAGTGGAATTCGTCCATCACGACTTGGCCCACATCCGCGTCGGCCCCCTCGCGCAGCGCCAGGTTGGCCAGGATCTCCGCCGTGGCGCAGATGATCGGCGCCTCCGGGTTGACCGCCGCGTCGCCGGTGACCATACCGACGCGTTCGGCCCCGAAGACATCGCAGAGAGCGAAGAACTTCTCGCTCACCAGGGCCTTGATCGGGGCCGTGTAATAAGTGCGCCGTCCCTGGGTGAGGGCGAACAGATGCGCGCCGACCGCGACGAGTGACTTACCGGAACCGGTTGGCGTGGCGAGGATGACGTTGGATCCGGACGCCAACTCGAGCAGCGCCTCGTCCTGCGCGGGGTAGAGCGGGGTGCCCTGCTCGGCGGCCCACATGCCGAACGACTCGTAGAGCGCGTCGGCGTCGGTCCCCGGGATGTCGAGCAGTTCGGTCAGATCCACTCCGACCACCCTACGGCCTCGTCCGCGGGCACGCGTGCAGGGGCGATCCGGATCCGGCGGCCGGGCCGGGTCAGTCCTGATCGCCCTCGTCGTCGCCCTGATAGCGGCTCTGCTCGGCGAGGAAACGCTCGAACTCGGCGCCGAGTTCGTCGCCGCTGGGCAGCTCGCCGTCACCCACCAGCAGGCTCGACTGCCGCTCCTGGGCGGTGACGAAGCTGTCGTACTGCCGCTCCAGCGCGTGCACGACGGTCTCCACCTCGACGTTGCCCGCGATGTGCTCGTTGACCTGTTCGCGCACCCTGGCGGCGGCCTCGCCGAGCGCGGCCAGCGGGAACTCCAGGCCCGCGTTGTCGGCGACGTTCTCCAGCAGTGTCTGCGCGGCCTCCGGATAGGCGGTCTGCGCCAGGTAGTGCGGCACGTGCACCGAGAAGCCGACCGACTCGTGACCGTGCTGCGCCATGCGGAATTCCAGCAGCGACGACGCGCTGCCGGGAACCTGGAGCTCGCCCGGCCACCGCTGGTGCTCGGAGATCAGGTCGCGGTTGGAGGAGTGCGCGGTCACGCCCAGCGGGCGGGTGTGCGGAATCGCCATGGGAATGGCGCTGAGGCCGATGCTGCGCCGCACCCCCAGCTGTTCGGCGAGCAGCCGCACCGCGGTGGTGAACTTCTCCCAGCGTAGGTCCGGCTCCAGGCCCGCGAGCAACAGGAACGGCGTCCCCGCGGTGTCGCGCAGTGCCCAGAGGTTGAGTTCCGGCTCGGCGTAATCGGAAAAATGATCGGTCTTGAACGTCATGAGCGGACGCCGCGACCGGTAGTCCAGCAGCTCGTCCACGTCGAACGAGGCGACCAGCTCGCTTTCCAGACTTTCGCGCAGGTGCGTGGTCGCCAGCCGCACCGCATGCCCTGCGTCGGTGAAACCTTCCAGCCCGTGCACCAGGACCGGGCCCGCGCCGTCGGCGGACGACAGCTGCGGAGCGGGGAACTCCAATTCGTACATTCGCGACTCGTAGTCCATCGCGTACTCCTTCCTGCGCGGCTCCTGCGGCCCGGACATGTGCCTCACGCGCCAGTGTGGTTGCCTGCTCGATCGTTCGCCACTGCTGGTGGCGCTAGACGAGCAGTCGTCCGAACCGGGGACCGTGTCCATTGTCCCCCATACCGTGGCGGCCACCGCGCACGGCCGGACACCGACCCTCACTCCGAGCCAACAGCATCGGTGGGCCGCGCATTCCCGGCCCGGCGGCGTGGCATCGCCGACCGGACCCGGGGAGTACGGCACAGTGGGGGTGTGACCGTGGCGGATTCGAGGCGCGTGCGGCTGGGCCGGGTGGCGCCCGTCGTGTTCGCGATGCTGCTCGCAGGATGCGGGTCGACGGTGCCGGGGCGCCCCGTCTCGTGGGCGCCCACCGCGGTGACCCGGCACGTGAGCGCCGAACTGCCGACTCTGCTGCCGGATCCGGGCCAGTTCCCCGCGCCGTACACGGCGGTGGTGCTGCCCCAGGAGGCGGTGGCCCAGGCGGCGGGTGACCTGGACGGCATGGGCCGCGGCGCGAATGTCCAGCCCAGCCGCTGCGTGCCGCCGCAGCAGGACTTCGGGCCCGATCACACGGCGATGGCGGTCGGCACCGACGACGCGACGCGCGCCACGCTGACCGTCGAATTGACTCGCACCGGCGAGCCGTTGGCCACCCTGCGCGCCCGGCTGGAGCAGTGCGGATCGGTGCGGGTGAACCGGGCGGGCGCCGCCACCACCGTGACGTCCGAGCCGGCCTCGCCGCCGCAGATCGAGGCCGACGACGCCCTTTCACTGCGCAGAACCGTGCGACCGGAGTCGGGTGGCGCCAGGCTGACCCAATCCATGCGCACCCACGTCGCGCAGAAGGGGGACGTGCGAATCTCGGTGACCTACATGTCGTTCGCCGACGGCGAACCGGATACCGCGGCGCTGGACGCTCTGTTCGCCACCGCGGTGCGCAAAGTGCGCGAAAAGTAGCGACGGCACGATAGCAGGAGCCTCCGACACGGGTCACCGGTCCGCCGTTGTGTTCGGTCGATTCGTGCACAGCGCGAAGCGGTCTCCCCAGGGCGGCGGAATCGCCAGGTCGGCGCCGACGACCGGCAGCCGCCGAGTCGCATGGTCGATGCATGACGACTTCCGCGAACCCGTTTCGAACCCCCGAGCCCGTCGATGCCGGACATACCGGCACGGGTGAGGAATCGCCGCCGGACTCAGGCCTCGGCCATCCACCCGGCCGCGATTCTTCCGACGCGGTGCCGGGCGCCGTGCCCGCCGCTATCGGCGCGCCGCACCCGCTTTCGCGCCCGCCGGCGCACGGACCAGGTGCGTGGAACCTCGGGGGACGAGCGCGGCACACCCGTTGCCGTGAAGATCCGCCGCAGTTTCACGGTGTTCCGGATCACGTTGTGTGCGTGGACGATCCGGCGGAGTTGATCGCCGCGGTACCGGCGATGCTCGGCTTCACCCCGGAACGGTCGGTGGTCGTGCTCGTCCTGCGGCCCGCCGCGTCCGGCGGTGCGACGGTCGACGCGGCGGTGCGGTTCGATCTGGATTCACCCGGCGGCAGGCGTGTGCGCGGTGCGACGCTGGCGGCCGCGGTCGCGCGGATCTGCGCGCACGACCAAGCGGCCGAGGTCATGGCCGTCGTCGTCGACGAACGCGCCGTCGAGCCGGGCGCCGATCGGTCGGAGTGCGCGACCGGGCGCTTCGACGTGCTGGTCGGCTCGCTCGGCAGGCGGCTCGCGGCGTGCGATATCGCGCTCGCGGGAGTCTGGGCGGTGCGCGCGATCGCCGCCGGTCAGCGCTGGTGGTCCTTGGCGGGACCGCAGCGGCGCGGGGTGCTGCGGGATCCTGCGGCTTCCCTGGTGACCCTGACCCACGTGCTGGACGGCAGGCCGATCCGCGGTTCGCGTGCCGAGCTCACCGATCTGGTCGCGCCGGACCCGCTCGCGCGCGCCGAGGTGGCGGCGCACCTGACGGACGCGCTCGCGCGCGCGGGCGAACGCTATGCGCGCGCCGCGCGTCGTGGCGATCCGATCGGATACAGCAGGCAAGCGCTGGACCATGTGCTGTGGCAGATCGCCAACACCGCATCCGGCGCCGCGCTGTTGGCGCCCGAACTCGCGAACATCGCCGCAGCCCTGCGTGATCGGACGGTGCGCGACACGATGTTCGCCTTGGCCGTCGGCGACAACGCCGCCGCCGCGGAGGCGGTGTGGGCGGCGCTGACCCGCGCGCTGACCGGCACGGATCGGGCCGAGGCCGCCGCCCTGCTCGGCTACAGCGCTTACGTCCGCGGCGACGGACCGTTGGCCGGCATCGCGCTGGAAGCCGCGCTGGAGGCGGATCCGGGACATCCGATGGCGATGCTGCTCGATACCTCGCTGCGGTTGGGCATGCGCCCGGAACAATTGCGTCGCCTCGCGCACAGCGGCTACCGAACCGCCGCTGGGCTCGGTGTCGATCTCGAGGAACCGACACCGTGAAGCCGGATATGCAGGCCCGCGACACCGAGGCGGTGGCGGCGCGCAGCGTTACGTCCGAACGTCGGGCGCTGCGGCTCCGGAGCGCTCATGTCGTCGCGGCGGCCCGAGTCGGTGCGGGGCCGACTCGGGCAGTACGCGGATTATTTCGCGCTGTGCGCGCGGGAGCCGAGCGATCGCAGAAACGCCCAGGCGTCGGTGACGATCTCGTCGAGATCGTTGTGCTCGGGCCGCCAGCCGAGTTCGGCGATGGCCCGTTCGCTGGACGCGATGAGCGTCGCCGGGTCGCCGGGACGGCGGGGCGCGTCCTGCGCGGCGATCGGCAGCCCGGTGACGCGCTCGCACGCCGAGATCACCTCGCGAACCGAGAATCCGGTGCCGCTGCCGAGGTTGTAGATCCGATGGGCGCCCGGCTCCGCGGTCGCCAGAGCCAGCAGATGGGCCTGAGCGAGGTCGCGGATGTGGATGTAGTCGCGAACCGCGGTGCCGTCGGCGGTGGGCCAATCGGTGCCGAAAACCGAGATCGCCTTGCGATGCCCGGCCGCCACCTGCAGAACCAGCGGGATGAGATGTGTTTCCACGACACGGTTCTCACCGAGGCCGCCATAAGCGCCCGCGACGTTGAAGTAGCGCAGGCTGGTCGCCGCCAGCCCGTGCGCGACCGCGTAGGAGGTGATGGCATGGTCCATGGCCAGCTTCGACGCGCCGTACGGATTGGTCGGGCGCGTCGGGGCGTCTTCGGTGATCGGCACCCGCTCCGGCTCCCCGTAGACCGCGGCGGTGGAGGAGAAGACCAGTCGCGGCGTTCCCGTGCGCCGCATCGCCTCCAGCAGTTCGAAGGTCTTCACGACATTGCCGTGCCAGTACTTCTCCGGCTGCTGCACCGACTCGCCGACCAGCGACTGCGCCGCGAAATGCAGCACGCCGTCGAAGGGTTCTGCGGCCAGCAGTTCGGGCGCGGCGACGGCCACGTCGCCCTGCACGAACCGGGCGCCGGATGGCACACCGTCGGCATTACCGGTGGACAGATCGTCGACCACGACCACGTCGTGGCCGGATTCCAGCAGGACCTTCGCGCAGACGCCGCCGACGTAACCTGCGCCACCCGTGACGAGAAGTTTCATGGGTCAGGCCAGCTTCACCTGAACGGCGTGCGCCATCTCGTCGGGCAGTTCGAAGCCGTCGTGGCCGGGCACGGTGATGATCACCGAACCCTGCTTCGTCTCCACCGTGACGCGGGCGTCGGGCACCACGCCCGCCTCGCGCAGGCGGCCGATGACCTCCGGGTCGGTCTGGATGTGCTCGGCGAGCCTGCGCACGACGACGGCGTGCCGCTGGCCGTGCGGCAGGTCGGACAGGCGCAGCAGCGTCTCGTCGGCGGTCACCGGCGGAATGATGCCCAGTTCGTCCAGGCCGGGGATGGGGTTGCCGTACGGGGAGGTGGTGGGGTGGTTGAGCACCTCGACCAGACGTCGCTCGACGTCCTCGCTCATCACGTGCTCCCAGCGACAGGCCTCCGCGTGCACGTTCTGCCAGTCCAGGCCGATGATGTCGACGAGAAGCCGTTCGGCCAGCCGGTGCTTGCGCATGACCGCGACGGCCATGCTGCGCCCCTTCTCGGTCAGCTCCAGATGACGGTCGCCGGCGACCAGCAGCAGACCGTCACGTTCCATGCGCGCGACGGTCTGGCTCACGGTGGGACCACTCTGTTCGAGGCGCTCGGCGATCCGGGCGCGCAGGGGCACCACGCCCTCCTCCTCGAGGTCGTAGATGGTACGGAGATACATCTCCGTGGTGTCGACCAGATCCTTCACCTGTTACCCCTTCGTCGGCACGAATTCTACCCACGCACGACGGCACCCCCGTGTGCCGGATCGTGCCGCTCCACGCTGCGCACGACACCTCCGGCGACATCGCGGGAACCCGATCGGCGCACGGCAGGCGGCCGTGAGCGTACTTTCTTGTATTTGTACTGCATAGGAACGTTTCGCGGGGTTCCTTGCTTCCCGCTAGCGTTGCGATCATGGCCACTGCACCGCGCGGCGAACCTCGGGCGCCGATTCCGCTCGGAACGAGCCGCACCGGAACCGTCGTCTGGAGCGAGCGGTTCCTGGATTATCGCTGGACTCCGGAGCACCCGATGCAGCCGGCGCGGCTGAAGTTCACCATGGCGCTGGCGGCGAGTCTCGGCTTGCTCGACGGCGTCGAAGTGCTCGAACCCGCCGCGGCCGACCGTCAGGATCTGCTGCGCATCCACACCCCCGACTACCTCGACGCGGTCGAACGCGCCGTGCCGCCGATGGGTTCGCCCGCCGCGCCGCCCTACGGCCTCGGTTCCCCGGACAATCCGGTGTTCCCCCGCATGCACCAGGCCGCGTCCACCATCGTCGGTGGCACCCTCGCCGCGGCGAGGGAGATCGCCGAGGGCCGCGCCACGCGAGCGGTGAGCATCGGCGGTGGCATGCATCACGCCATGGCCGATTCGGCGGCGGGCTTCTGCGTGTACAACGATCCGGCGGTGGCCATTTCCTGGCTGCTCGACCACGGATTCGACCGCATCGCCTACATCGACGTGGACGTGCACCACGGCGACGGCGTGCAACGGGCCTTCTACGCCGACCCGCGGGTGCTGACCATCTCGCTGCACCAGCATCCGGCCACCCTGTGGCCCAACACCGGTTGGCCGGAGGAGACGGGCGTGGGCGCGGCGGAGGGCACCTCGATCAACCTGCCGTTGTTGCCCGGTACCCGGGACGCGCAGTGGCTGCGCGGTTTCCACGCCGTGGTCCCGGGCGCGGTAGCCGCGTTCGGCCCGCAGATCGTGGTCAGCCAGTGCGGGGTGGACAGCCATCGCGAAGATCCGCTGGCCGACCTGGAACTGACCGTCGACGGACAGCGCGCGGCCTTCCGCGCCATGCGCGAGCTGGCCGACCGTTATGCCGAGGGCCGCTGGCTGGCCGTAGGCGGTGGCGGATACGGATTGGTCCGGGTGGTGCCGCGGGCCTGGACCCACCTGCTGGCCACCGCGCTGGACCGCACCATCGACCCCGCGACGGCGATCCCACCGGACTGGAGCGACATGATCCGCGCGGCGGCGCCGAGGGCGGACCCGCCCCTCACCATGGGCGACGGCGGTGACGTCGCCTACCGTCCATGGGACGGCCCCGGCGGTACCGGTGAGACCGGTGACGCGCGGGTCGATCGCGCCCAGCGTGCCGTCGACACGGCCGTGCTGGCCACCCGCCGAGCGACTTTCGGGTTGCTGGGTCTGGACCCGGAGGATCCTCGTGACTGACTTCCCCGATACCGCGGACACTCCCGCCGCCCCGCCCCCGCCGCCGCAACACTGGTTCGCCGACGTGCTCGCCTCCGACGGTGGGGTCGTCCGGCTGCGCCCGATCATTCCCGACGATGCCGAGCGGCTGCAGGAGTTCCACGGGGCGCTGTCGGATCGCACGAGGTATCTGCGGTATTTCGGGCCGTATCCGCGCATCTCGCCGAAGGACCTGTATCGCACCACCCATGTCGACTATCACGACCGGGTCGGCCTGGTGCTGGAACTGGGCGAGGCGATCGTGGCGGTGGGCCGCTACGAACTGCTGGAACGGGACGGACCGCGGGCGGCGGAGGTCGCGTTCGTGGTCGCGGACGGCCATCAAGGCCGCGGGCTCGGCTCGATCCTGCTGGAGCATCTGGCCGGCGCCGCCGCCGAGAACAAGATCGAGACCTTCGTCGCCGAGGTGCTCGCGGAGAACACCGTGATGGTGACGGTCTTCCGGGACGCGGGCTATCAGGTCGAGCGCAGCCGGGACGGGTCGGTCCTGCATCTCGAGTTCGCCATCGACCCCACCGAAGCCCTGCTGTCGGTGCGCGATTCGCGCGAACGGGCGTCGGAGGCGCGCAGCGTGGGCAACCTGCTCACGCCGCGGTCGGTGGCGGTGATCGGCGCCACCCCCGCGACCGGGCGGGTCGGCGGGGCGGTGCTGGCGAATCTGCTGTCGGGCCTGTTCCAGGGGCCGGTGTTCCCGGTGAACCCGAACCGCAAGTCGGTGCGCGGGGTACGGGCATACGCGACGGTCAGGGAGATTCCCGACGAGGTCGATCTCGCCGTGGTGGCGGTGCCGCCCGCGGCGATCGGGTCGGTGCTCGACGACTGTATGGCCAAGGGCGTCAAAGGACTCGTGGTGCTCACCGCGGGCTTCGGCGAGACCGGTGAACAGGGGCTGGCGGCCGAACGCGAACTCGTGGCGGCCGCTCGTGGTCACGGCATGCGTGTGGTCGGGCCGAGCGCGCTCGGCATCGCGAACACCGACCCGGCGGTCGCCATGAACGCGACGCTCGCCACGGTGTTGCCCGGTCGCGGACGAATCGGATTCTTCTGCCAGTCCGGGCCGTTGGGCGCGGCCATTCTGGGGGAGGCCGCTGCCCGCAATCTCGGTTTGTCGACATTCGTATCGGCTGGAAACCGCGCCGACGTCTCCGGTAACGACCTGTTGCAGTACTGGGACAGCGACCCGGACACCGATGTGGTGCTGCTGTACCTGGAAAGTTTCGGCAATCCACGCAAGTTCTCCCGGATCGCGCGCCGGGTGGCACGGACGAAGCCGATCGTCGCGGTGAGCAGCGGCCGCTCGGTCGCCCAGCCCGCGGGGGACATGGATCGTTCGATCGTGCGGGACCTGTTCGCCCAGGCCGGAATCGTCCAGGTCGACTCGATCTCCGAACTGTTCGACTGCGCCGCTCTGCTCGGCTATCAGCCGTTGCCGCGCGGCTCGCGGCTGACGGTGGTCGGCAACAGCACGGCGCTGAACTGGCTTGCCGTCGACGCGGCCCAGGGGGAAGGCCTCGAGGTCGGTGAGCCGATCAACCTCGGCCCGCAGGCGACGCCGGGCGCGTATCTGGACGCCTTGGTCGCGGCGCTGCGCTCGGACGAGACAGACGCCGTGATCGTCGTTTTCGCCCCTCCGGTGCCGCTGCCGACCGCGGGATTCGCCGACGCGATCCGGGCGGCGGCCGCTGCGGTGCCCGAGGCGACGAAGCCGATTCTCACCACGTTCGTCGCCGAGCAGGGCATTCCGAACCTGCTCGCGGTGCGCGGTCCCGGCGCCACGGCGGCGCACGGTTCCATCCCGTCGTATCCGGATCCGGAACGCGCGGCCCGGGCGCTGGCCAGGGTGCGGCGATACGCCGAGTGGCGAACCAAGCCGGTCTCGCCGGTGGTGCGTCCGGAAGGCATCGACACCGACCGCGCGCGCCGATTGGTTGCCGGCTGGATGGCCGGCTCGGGCGGTCGCCGGCTCACCGATCTGGAGACGGTGGAACTGCTCGCCTGCTACGGCATTTCGGTCGTCGAGTTCCGCGAGGTGCGCAGCGCGGAGGAGGCGGTGGCGGCCGCGGAAGAACTCGGCTATCCGGTAGCGGCCAAGGCGACGGGTGAATTGTGGCGGCGAAGACCGGATCTCACCGGCGTCCGCCTCGATCTGTGGCGACCGGAAGCGGTCCGGCAGGGATACGCGGATCTGGCGGAGCTGTGCGGTGATCCGGTGCTGCATATCCAGAGGATGGCCACCAAAGGCGTCGGCTGCATCCTGCGCGTGCAGGACGACCCGTCGTTCGGCTCGGTGATCGAATTCGGCCTGTCAGGCCTGATCATCGAGTTGCTCGGCGACCGCGCCTACCGCGCGCTGCCGTTGACCGCCGATGAGGCGACGGCCCTGATCGACGCGCCGCGGGCCGCGCCGTTGCTGTCGGGCACTCCGGCGAGCCCGCGCGTGGACAAAGCCGCGCTCGCCGAACTGGCGCAGCGCATTTCGGCCCTGTTCGACGACCTGCCGGAGATGCGGGAACTGGCCTTCGATCCGGTGCTGGCCTCGCCGACCTCCGCGGAGATCCTCTACGCGCGCGCCCGTATCGGTCCGGAGCCCAGCCGTTTCGACACCGGTCCGCGCCGACTGGGTTGAGCCTGGGGATCGACCGGGCGAACTGCCCCGAGTATGGCGCGGGTGCGACATCGGCTCGCACACGTCACAGCGGAGCGGTTCGATAACGGGCGATCGCCGATGCCGCGATCTGAAGGATGGCACGTTCGTCCGAAAGAAAGGCCTGCTCGCCATGAAGATTCGCAGTGTTGCCCTCTTGTCGCTGCTCGCGGCGGCGCTCACCGCGTGTTCCGTCAGCGTCGGCACTCCGAAAGTCCAGGAGGCCGACTTGGAGAAGTCGGTCAAGAACTCGCTCAGCGAGAAGGTCGGTCAGGAACCCGACGCGATCGACTGCCCCGGCGATCTCACCGGCAAAGAGGGAACCACCATGCGTTGCACGCTCACCGCGGGCGGGGACACCCTCGGTGTGCTGCTGACGGTGACCTCCGTCGAGGGCGACACCGTGAAATACGACATCGCGGTGGACCAGAGCTGAGGCCGAGAAGGATGTAAGCGGGGGATACGACACCGCCGACCGGCTCGCGCGACGCCCGGAGGGGACGGGCACGCGCGCATACCGGTCGGCGCGGGAAGGTGACCCCGGCGGAAGGGTCACCGAGCCGAACGCCGGCGCTGTCTCGAGACGGCCGGCGCCGGACGGTCAGCTGGCGTAAGCGCGGAGCCGGTCGGCCCGCTCGCCCTTGCGCAGCTTCGCCATGACTTCACGTTCGATCTGACGCACCCGCTCGCGGGAGAGACCGAAGAGCTTGCCGATCTGGTCCAACGTGCGCGGCTGGCCGTCGTCCAAGCCGAAACGCAACCGGATGACCTGCTGTTCGCGCTCGTCGAGGGTGGCGAGCACGCTGCGCACATCGTGGTGCAGCAGGCCGGCGATGACCGCGGACTCGGCCGAGGTGGCCTCGGAGTCTTCGATGAAATCGCCCAGCGGGGCCTCTTCGTCGTTGCCGACCGGCATGTCCAGGCTCACCGGGTCGCGGCTGTGGTCGAGCAGATCGGAGATCTTGTCGACCGGAATGCCGGATTCGGTGGCCAGTTCCTCGTCGGTGGCCTCGCGGCCCAGCTGCTGATGCAGTTCGCGCTTGATCCTGGCCAGCTTGTTCACCTGCTCGACGAGGTGGACGGGCAGGCGGATGGTGCGACTCTGATCGGCCATGCCGCGCGTGATGGCCTGCCGGATCCACCAGGTGGCGTAGGTGGAGAACTTGAAGCCCTTGGCGTAGTCGAACTTCTCCATGGCCCGGATCAACCCGAGGTTGCCCTCTTGGATCAGGTCCAGCAGCGGCATGCCGCGGCCGGTGTACCGCTTGGCGAGCGAGACAACAAGGCGCAGGTTGGCTTCGAGCAGATGCGACCGGGCGGCCTGGCCGTCGCGCACGATGATCGCCAGATCACGCTTGCGGGACGCGGACAGTCGCTTGCCGGTCTCCAGCAGGTACTGCGCGTAGAGGCCCGCCTCGATGCGCTTGGCCAGCTCGACCTCGTCGGCAGCGGTGAGCAGTGCGGTGCGGCCGATCCCGTTCAGGTACACACGTACCAGGTCGGCGGCAGGGCTCTGAGCGTCGAGGTCCGAATCGCTGGTGCGCACACGAGTGGTGGCGGGGCTTGTCATGACTTGCCTCCTGTCGGTGGTGTCTCACTCCGATAAACGGACCCGACAGGGAGAAAGTTCCCCGTTACGGCTGGCATAAACCGCTCTGATCAGCGGTTTTCGCCCCTCTCGTCTGAGAAGTTCCTGAGAAGCGCCGCAGCGCGGGGACGATCCCCGGCCAGGACCTGCACCGGCCGGCGCGCGGCTGCCGTTGCCTCACACGGGCTTGATCAATCCGTGCCGTACCAGCCCGGTGACCACGGACAACGCGTCGGCGGCGAACTCGGCGCCCACCTCGTCGGATCCGTGGGCGAGCGCCAGCAGTTCGATCAGCTCGTACAACGGCAGGCCTTCGGGACGCATTCCCGCCAGCAGCGAGATCGTGGTCTCATCCACTTCGTGCTGCCAGCGGGGGCCGTCACCGCGATGCAGCCGCGCCACCTCGGGCGCCCACCCCTCGGCGCCGTGCAGGTACACCCGCTCCAGCGCGGTCGCCGGGTCCACGGCGAAACGCGAAGACAAGGCGAGATTTTCGTCACCGGCGACGGCTCGCAACCAGGCCGAGCGCTCGAAGTACCGGATGGCCTCCGCCCCGAGCGGATCGTCGAAGCCGTGGGTGAGGTCCTCGGCGAGCAGTTCGGTCGGGCCGTCGATGGCGCGCAGGTAGACGAATCCGAATCCGATCCCCGCCACGTCGGCGGCCTCGAAGGCGTCCAGCCAGCGCTCCGCGCGGGCCTGCGCGGCGGGATCGCGCGGGTCGGCGCCCGCGTCGCGCAGCCAGGTGCCCACGTACAGGGCCGGGTCGGCCACATCGCGTTGCACCACCCAGGCGTCCACACCGTGCGCGGGCAACCAGGACGAGACACGTGCGCGCCAATCCTCGCCGTCGACATGGACCCACGCGGCGAGCATCGCGGCGGTGCCGCCGGGGGCGAGCAGGTCGGCGGCCTGCGAGATGACCAACTCGCTCGCGCCATCGAGCGCGAGACCGGAATCGCGATAGGTGTGCTCGACCCGGCCCGGACCCACCACGAAGGGCGGATTCGCCACCACTTGGTCGAAGCGCCTGCCCCGCACCGGTTCGAACCAGGAGCCCTCCACCAGCTCGATGTCCAGCTCGTTGAGCGCCGCGGTGGCCTCGGCCAGCCACAACGCGCGGGGGTTGACGTCGGTGGCGGTCACCCGCCGCGCGTAGGAGGCGGCGTGCACCGCCTGCACGCCGCACCCGGTGCCGAGGTCGAGCACCGTGCCCACCGGCCGGGTGGGCGTGGCGCGCAGCAGCGAGAGGGAGGCGTGGCCGACGCCGAGGACGTGATCCTCGGTCAGCGTGCGCCGCCGCATCGAGTCGTCGAGGTCGGACAGGACCCACCGCGTCCCCGCGCCCGCGTCCAGCGGCCGCAGGTCGAGCGCCGCACGCACTTCGTCGCCGTCGCGCTCCAGCAGGCCGGCGGCGACCGCGCGGTCGATGTCCACGGGTGCCAGCGCGACGGCCACCTCCCGCTCCGGCAGCGCGTCGCCGAGCAGCAACAGGCGGATGAGGGTGCCGAGCTCGCCGGCCGCGCGGGCCGCCCTGCGCACGGGCACGGGCTCCGACCGGCCCAGTGCCGCGTGTGCGTCGCCGAGCACCGCGAGCAGGGTGTCGGCGTCGTAGCCCGCCCGCACGAGCGCGGTCCGCAGATCCGGGCACAAGGCGGTGAGCAGCGATCCGGTGGTCATCGATCGGTTCGTAGGCACACCGGTACTCTGCCACCGCGACCGCCGGACGCGAGTCGGACGCCCGCTGTGTCACGGCGCCGCGATGACTCCGTGGCCGCCGGAGACTGGGTCAGACGCCGCTGGGGTCGCGTCCGGTGACGCAGTACAGCGCGTCGCCGGGGTCGCTCAGGACGATCCAGTGCTCGTGGCGTTCCACCACGGTCGCGCCGAGCGACTCGTGCCACGCGGCGGTGGCTTCCACATCCTCGGCAGCCAGATCGACATGCGCGCTGGTCGGGCGGTTCTCGCCGAGGCGCTGCAACAGCAGCTGCGCGGGCAACTGGCGCTCCGCGCTGCGCAGCCGCGCGAACTCCGGCCGCCTGCCCTGCTGGTAGGACCACCCGGTCAGCAGCTTCCAGAAGCGGGTCTCGACCTCGTGGTCGTCGGGGCCGATGTCCAGGCACACCTGATCCAAGCGCGACAGCGTGCCGTCGGGAGCCCGCACGGCGGGCGCGGGCGTGCTCGTCGCGCGGCCGCTTGGCGTCAGGCAGAACGTCTGGCCGCCGGGGGAGCGCAGCACGGCGTAGTCGGGATGGTTGGCGACCAGTTCCGCTCCCAGGTCGAGCGCGGTGCGCACGGCGGACGGGATGTCGTCGACGTCCAGGTCCAGGTGCACTCCGCCGAGACCGGTCACCGCTTGCATCTTGACGCTCGCCGCGGCGAACAGCGCCGGGTCCGGCAACAAGGTGAGGAACTCGTCGTTCGCACCGCGCCGAGGGGAGAGCTCGGTGCCGGTGACCGTGGACCAGAACTTCGCGCAGTCGTCGAAACGCTGCGCCGGGCGGTCCAGGAAGACCCAGATCCACCGAATCATGTGCACTCCTGTCTCGTCGCCCGCGTGTCCGGTGATCATGGTGAGCGAGGCTGCATGCGACCCTAGGTACACGTGCCCGGCTTGTCGAGAAAATACCCGCGCCCCCGAGTTTGGCGCGAATTTGATGCTAAGTGGCATTTCAGCCACTCGTTGCGGACGCATAGTTCGGGCACGCTCGTCGGGTGACCGAACTGCAGACGCCGCCCCCTGTTTCGCTCGATTCCCCGCCGCGCCTGCGGTTGCACCCGGCGTGGCTGGTCGCGGCCGTCGGCTTCGTCGCCCTGCTCGGCGCGGCCGGGTTCCGCTCCGTGCCCAGCGTGCTGATGGACCCGCTGCACGAGGAGTTCGGCTGGTCGCACGGGACCATCGGGACGGCCGTCTCACTGAATCTGCTGCTCTACGGCCTGATCTCGCCATTCGCCGCCGCGCTGATGGACCGCTTCGGCATTCGCAGGGTGGTGGCGTGCGCGCTGCTGCTGGTCGCCGCGGGCAGCGGGCTGACGGTGTTCATGTCCCGGCCGTGGCATCTCGTGCTGACCTGGGGGCTGCTGGTCGGTATCGGCGTCGGGTCGATGTCGATGCCGTTCGTCGCCACGATCACCGGACGGTGGTTCGTGCGGCAGCGCGGTCTGGTCACCGGTGTGCTCACCGCCGCGGGCGCGACCGGGCAACTGGTCTTCCTCCCGCTGGTGTCCGCGCTGGCGCACGCCCACGGCTGGCGGGTGCCGTCGCTGATCGTCGCGGGCGCCGCGCTGGCCGTGGCGCCGCTGGTGCTGCTGTTCATCCGGGACTACCCCAGCGACCTCGGCGTGCGCGCCTACGGCGCCGAACCGGACAGCACGGCGGGTCTGCGCGTGCCCGCCGCCGCCGGCGCGTCGCGGGCGCTCACGGTGCTCGCCGCGATCGCGCGCCGTCCCGGTTTCTGGTTGCTGGCCGGCGGGTTCGCGGTGTGCGGCGCGTCCACCAACGGGCTGGTCGGTACCCACTTCGTCAGCGCCGCGCACGATCACGGCATGCCGCCGACCACCGCGGCGAGCCTGCTGGCCCTCGTCGGCATCTTCGACGTGGCGGGCACCATCGCCTCGGGCTGGCTGACCGACCGGATCGATCCGCGCTACCTGTTGATCGGCTACTACACGTTGCGTGGCCTGTCGCTGCTGATCCTGCCCGCGCTGCTGGGTCCGGACACGCAGCCGAGCCTGTGGGTGTTCATCGTCTTCTACGGCTTGGACTGGGTGGCCACGGTGCCTCCGACGGTCGTGCTGTGCCGTGAACTGTTCGGCGCCGACGGCCCGGTCGCCTTCGGCTGGGTGTTCGCCTCGCACCAGATCGGCGCGGCGGTGGCGGCCACCGGCGCGGGCCTCATCCGCGACCTGCAGGGCGGCTACGACCTCGCCTGGTACCTGGCGGGCGGTCTGTGCGCCGCGGCCGCCGTGATGTCGGCGGTCATCCGCAGGACGCAGGCCGCGGCGGGGTGATCCGCTCCCGGCGGGTTCAGCCGTCGATGGCGTTGTGCGGGCGCGACTCGATGGCCGTGCGCGGACGGTCCCACCGGCTCGGCTCGTCCTTGCGGCGCGGCGGACGGTCGTTGGCGATCAGCACCGCGATCCAGGGCAGCGGAATCGACGCGGCGATGATCAGGATGGACAGCAGCGGGTTGCCGAACGCGCTGTATGCGATCGCGGCCAGGACCAGGCACGGTATGCGGAACGCCATGATGATGGTGTACCGGCGCACCCGGGCCCGGTGCTGGTCGTCCAGTGAGGGCGCCGCCTCGGTGATCAACGCGGGATGCTTGTCGTCACTGCCTGGGAAGTATCCGGAGGAACGGCGGGGCTGCGTCGGCATCGTCACGTCGGGGTGCTCTTCGCGGTCGCGGCCGTCGGCGGATGAGGAATCGCCGTTCTGCTGCATACCCCGAGTCTTCCACTCGGGGTCCGCCCGCGCACATGCCGAGGTCGTTTTCCGGTTTTGCGATGGTGTCGCTCGATGCGATACCGAGGCCCGTTCCCGCTTCTCGGTGGTGCGCTCGAGGCGATACCGAGGTCGGCTCACCGGGTTCGCAATCGTGGTCGTCTCCCGGGTGACACCGTGGTCAGCGAGGTTGTCGCGGGATGCGGCATCATGGAGTGCGTGAGCACCGACACCATGGTTCGCCCGGATACGACGACCGACGAGACGACGGGCGACGACACCCCGAAGTTCTTCCACTACGTGAAGAAGGACAAGATCGCCGAGAGCGCCGTGCTCGGCACCCACGTGGTCGCGCTGTGCGGAGAGGTCTTCCCGGTGACCCGCTCGCCCAAGCCCGGCTCTCCGGTGTGCCCGGAGTGCAAGAAGGTCTACGACGGCCTACGCAAGGGCGACTGAGGCGAAGCGCTACTCGCCGGACGAGGACCGCGCCGCGCGCAGGTCGAGCACGGCGCGGCGGCCGTCGGGGTCCGTGTCGTCCGGATCCGGCGCGGCCTCGTCCCGCTCCGCGGTGTCCGCGTCGGTTCCGCTCTCTCCGCGCACCTGATTGGCGATCCACTCCTTGACCTGCTCCATGCGCGTCGCGCGGGCGGGCCAGAACTCCTGCACCGCCGCGTTGAACTCCGCGCCCAGGATCACCGCGAAGCCCAGGAAGAACGTGAACAGCAGGAACGCGATCGGCGTCGCCAGCGCGCCGTAGGTGACGCCGGTGCGGCTGACCCAGGACAGGTAGCGGCGCAGCACTTCGCTGGCCGCCATGAAGAACACGCCGGCCACCAGTGCGCCGCCGAAGAGCCGGTGCCAGGGCAACGAGGTGTGCAGTGCCAGCTTGTACAGGGTGGTGAGCCCGACGATCAGCAGCAGGCCGACGCCCGGGTAGTAGAAGAAGTCCAGCAGTTGCAGTCCGGTCGCCCGCCAAGCGGTCGGCAGCACCCGCCCGATCAGCGTCGGCCCGAGCGCCACCAGCGGCAGGATGAACACCGACGCCGCCAGGAACAGCACGTACAGCAACAGGGCGAAGATGCGCTGCCATACCGGGTGCCGCGCGTCCTGCTGATCGTGGGCCTCCACGATCGAGTCCACGAAGGTCGCCATCGCCGACGATCCGGCCCACAGCGACAGTACGAAGCCCACCGACACCACCGCGCCGCGCCCGCGCCCGAGGACGTCCTGCACCGTGGGCTCGATGAGATCGGTCACCACGTTCGCGCTGAACAGATCCCGGCTGAACGCGATGATCTTGGACTCGACGATCTGCACCGTGTCCGGGCCGAACCAGCCCCCGACGTAGCCGAGACTGCCGAGCAGGCCGAGCAACAGCGGCGCCAGCGACAGCGTCTGCCAGAACGCCGCGGCGGCCGACTTGGCGAAGATGGAGTCGGCCCAGGCCTTCTCCGCCACCCGCATGCTCAGCGCCGCGGCCCGCCTGCTCACCCGCGTGGCCCGTGCGCTCGCGCGGTCGGCCCACGTGGGCGAGCGCACGGCGACGGCGCGCGTCGGCGGTGCGTCGGTCCGCGGCGGGTCGCCCGGGAGGGCGTGGTGCTCGGTCATCGTCCTTACAGCATCGCGCACTTCGGCGATCGGCATCGGGTGTGCGCGATGTGTCGGTGGGCGCCGGGTGAACTTCCAGCGTCCTGGCTGGTGGCCGTGTGATGCCCATCGCGCCCGCCGCGTCGGTTTGGCGACACGCCGTGCCGGGCCGCTAGGGTCGTCTGCGTGACTGGGTCGGGTGGCGCCGCTGTGGCGGGAGAAGCAGAGACGCCGGGCGATTCCAAAGCGGTGACCACCGCCTCCGGTGGTTCCCTGCGCGCCTGGCAGCGACGTGCGCTGACGAAGTATCTGGCCACCAAACCGCGGGACTTCCTCGCCGTGGCGACCCCGGGGGCGGGCAAGACCACCTTCGCGCTGCGCGTGGCCGCCGAACTGCTGGCCGACCGCACCGTGGACCAGATCACCGTGGTGGCGCCCACCGAACATCTCAAGCACCAGTGGGCACAGTCGGCGGCGCGCGCCGGGATCGCCCTCGACTCGCGGTTCTCCAACTCCACCGGCGGCACCTCGGGGGACTATCACGGTGTCGTGGTCACCTACGCGCAGGTCGCCGCGCATCCCTCGCGCCACCGCGTGCGCACCGAGAATCGCAGGACACTGGTCATCCTCGACGAGATCCACCACGCGGGAGACGCCAAGAGCTGGGGGGAGGCCACCGCCGAGGCGTTCGCCGACGCCACCCGCCGCCTCGCCCTGACCGGTACCCCGTTCCGCAGCGACGACAGCCAGATTCCGTTCGTCGTCTACGAACCCGACGAGTCCGGATTCCCGAAGTCCCGCGCCGACCACACCTATGGTTACGCCGAGGCGCTCGCCGATGGCGTGGTGCGGCCGGTGGTCTTCCTGGCCTACTCGGGCGAGGCGCACTGGCGCGACAGCGCGGGCGAGGAGTACTCCGCCCGCCTAGGCGAGCCGCTGAACGCCGAGCAGACCGCGCGCGCTTGGCGGACCGCGCTCGACCCGGCCGGCGACTGGATCTCCGCGGTGCTGCGCGCGGCCGACATCAGGCTGCGCCAGAAGCGCGCTTCCGGCATGCCCGACGCGGGCGGCCTGGTGATCGCCACCGACCAGGACCGTGCCCGCGACTACGCCGAACTGCTGGAACACATCTCGGGTGAGAAGCCGGCGCTGGTGCTGTCCGACGACCCGGCGTCCTCCAATCGCATCGCCGAGTTCAGCAACAGCACTCAGCCCTGGATGGTCGCGGTCCGCATGGTGTCCGAGGGCGTCGACGTGCCGCGCCTCGCCGTCGGCGTGTACGCGACCAGCGCTTCCACGCCGCTGTATTTCGCGCAGGCGATCGGGCGTTTCGTGCGCGCCCGTCGGTCCGGCGAGACCGCGACCGTGTTCCTGCCCTCGGTGCCGGTGCTGCTGGATCTGGCCGCGCAACTGGAACTGCAGCGCGACCACGTCATCGGCAAGCCGCACCGGGAGAAGAACGGCTTGGACGACGAGCTGCTCATCGACGCGAACAAGCAGCAGGACGAGCCCGGCGAGCAGGAGAAGTCCTTTGTCGCGCTGGCCGCCGACGCCGAGCTCGACCAGGTGATCTACGACGGCTCATCCTTCGGCACCGCGACCTTCGCCGGAAGCGATGAGGAAGCCGACTACCTGGGCATTCCCGGCCTGCTAGACGCCGAGCAGATGCGCGCGCTGTTGCGTGAGCGGCAGGCCAAGCAGGTCGCCGAGCGCAGCACGCCCGTCCCCGATCCCGGCCCGCAGGTGGCGGGCGCCGCGGAGCGGGTCGCCACCGCCGATCGGCTCGGCGAGCTGCGGCGTGAACTCAACAGCCTGGTGGCGATGCATCACCATCGCACCGGCAAGCCGCACGGGGTGATCCACGGTGAGTTGCGCCGCGAGTGCGGCGGGCCGCCGACCGCGTTGGCCACCGCGGAGCAACTCGGTGAGCGCATCGCCGCGCTGCGCCGCAAGTAGTCGTCAGCGGGCGGGGACGGGCCAGGCGGCCATGGCGCAGTCGATGGACGCCGTGAGTTCCGCCAGCGACGCGCCGTCTCGCGCCTGGATGGACAGGCCGTAGAGGACCGTGGTGTAGAAACCGGCGAGCGCCGCGGTGTCGGTGCGCGGCGGCAGATCGCCCTCGGCGACGCCGCGCTCGAGCCGTCGCCGGATGTCTTCGGTGGTCTCGCGGCGCTTGTCGATCAGGAAGTCGCGAATGCCGGTGTTGCGGGTGGTGTAGGTGGAACCCGCGAGCACCACCATGCACCCGTGCGGCTTGTTCGCTTCGGTGTAGGCGGCCGCGTTGTCCCGCAGCATCGCCTCGACGGCCGCCCGCGCGGTGGGTTCCTCACGCAGCGCGCGGGCGGTGTGGCCGCCGTCGGTGTGCCCGTAGAGTTCGACGGCCGCGCGGAACAGTGCCTCCTTGCCGCCGAACGCGGCGTACAGGCTGGGTGAGTTGATTCCCATCGCGTCGGTGAGGTCGCTCATCGACGCGCCCTCGTAGCCGTGCTCCCAGAACACCTCCATGGCGCGGCGCAACGCCTCGGCACGATCGAAAGCGCGCGGTCGTCCCCGTTCAGCCATGCCCGACCTTTCTGTGTCGATCGTTAAATATACCCCTTGACATCGCCGCGGCGAATGCGCTTGGCTATTTATGTACTGATCGACACAAAAATTGGAGGAGTACCGATGGCGGAGCTGACGGGCAAGGTCGCGCTGGTCACCGGGGGCAGTCGCGGGATAGGCGCTGCGATCGCGCGCCGCCTCGCCGCTGCGGGCGCGGACGTGGCGCTGACCTACCAGCACGCCGAAGAGCAGGCGAAGACGGTGGTCGGGGAGGTGGAGGGGCTCGGGCGCCGAGCCGTCGCGATCCGGGCCGACAGCGCCGACGCCACCGCCGTGCGGGCGGCGGTGGACCACGCGGCGTCCGCACTCGGCGGACTGGACATCCTGGTCAACAACGCGGGGATCTTCCCGGCGAAGCCGTTCGCGGAATTCACCGTCGCGGAGGTCGACAACGCGCTCGCCGTGCACGCACGTGCGGCGTTCGTCGCCGCGCAGGCCGCGGTCGCGCACATGACCGACGGCGGGCGGATCATCAGCATCGGAACCAACCTGACCGATCACGCCCCGTTCGACGGCGTGACGCTCTACAACCTCAGCAAGTCCGCCCTCAACGGCTTCACCAAGGCGCTGGCGCGTGAGCTGGGCCCGCGTGCGATCACTGTGAATCTCGTGCAGCCGGGCTCCACCGACACCGATATGAATCCGGTCGACGGCGCGCACGCGCAGCGGCAGCGCGACCTCACCGCGCTCGGCCGCTTCGGCGCCGCCGACGATGTCGCGGCCACGGTCGCCTTCCTCGCCGGGCCGTCCGGCCGCAGCGTGACCGGCGCGTTCCTCACCGTGGACAGCGGCACCAACGCCTGATCAACCGGTGAAATACCGCCCCGGCGGTACCCCGACCGCCCGCCGGAAAGCCGCGACGTACGCGCTGGGCGTCGCGTAACCGACCCGGCCCGCGATCCGCGCGATCGGCATGCCCGCGGCGAGCAGCGGCAGCGAAGCCGCCAGCCGGATCTGGGTGCGCCACTGGCCGAAGCCCAGACCCGTCTCGGCCACGAACAACCGCGCCAGCGTGCGCGGGCTGGCGGCGACGTGGGCGGCGAACTCGGCCAATGTGCGCGGATCGGCCGGATCGGCGGCGAGCGCGTCGGCCACCTGCCGCGCCCGGGGATCGGTGGGCGGATGCGCGCCGATCGGGATCACCGACACGGGCTCGAGCAGATCGAAGACCACCGCCTCGGCACGCGCTCGCCGCTGCGGGGTGGGGTCGGCCGTGGTGAGCAGATCGAACAGCTCGTGCAGGAGCCGGGTCACGCGCAACATGGTCGGCGCGCCGAAATCGAGCGGGCACCGGCCGGGGTCCAGGAAGATGCCGCGCATCGCCGCGCCGTCGCAGGTGCCGGTGCGGTGCGCGGTGCCCGCGGGAACCCACAGTGCTCTGGTCGGGGGTAAGACCCAGCGGTTGTCGCCCACCTCGACCGCGAGGACGCCGCGAGACGCCCAGGCGATCTGGTGTTGCGGATGCTCATGCCATTCGAACCAGTGCCCCGCGGGCAGCACCCCGATCCCGAACACCATGGCGGTCGCGCCGGTGGGAGCGGGATGGACCACGGCATGGCCGTTCTGCGACACAACGTGTCACCGTAGCCTGTCGTGCCAGGCGCGGTCCGTCCCTAGCGTCACAGGAATGGCGATGAACACACTTCACCGATTGCTGTGCCGCTCCTCGATGTGGGAGAAGGCCAGTGCGACGCGCATCGTGCCGTGGGCGCTGTCCGGTCTCGACCTCGGCGCCGACACCCTGGAGATCGGCCCCGGCTACGGCGCCAACGTCGCCGCGCTGCTGGCCAGGACCTCGGCGCTCACCGGCGTCGAGATCGATCCGGCGCTGGCCGCGCGGCTGCGCGACCGGCACGGCCGGTCGATGACGGTGATCGACGGCGACGGCGCGGACATGCCTTTGCCTGAAGAACGATTCGATTCGGTGGTCTGCTTCACCATGCTGCACCACGTGCCCTCGCCCGGCAGGCAGGACGCGTTGTTCGCCGAAGCCCTGCGGGTGTTGCGCCCCGGCGGGGTGTTCGCGGGCAGCGACGGGCTCGACGGCCGGATGTTCCGGCTCATACACCTCGGGGACACCTGCGTGCCCGTGCCGCCGGAGACCGCCGCCGACCGACTGCGCCGCGTCGGCTTCACCGATGTCGAGATCGATTCCGGCGCAAGCAGTTTCCGCTTCCGGGCCAGGAAGCCGGAGTGAGCCGGGCCCTGCGGGTCCCGAGGCCGTCCTGCGGTTCAGCGCGGCGTCGTGGTGAAGAAGCGACGAGGGTCGAGCGCGCTGATCGGCGTCCATCGCGTCGCCGGTGCGGGCTCGTCCGAATTCCCCGGCGCCATGGCGAAATACCCCTGGATCGCCAAGCCGAGGCGGGGGTCCTCGTCGACTCGCCGCGCCATCTCGTAGAAGACGGCCAAGACGTGCACGCACCGTGTCTTGCGCGCCGTGCACGAACAGTCGGTCCCCGCGAGCACGGGCGCGAGCGCGATCCCGGCCGCGCTGATCGCGCGATGCATGTCGTCGGTGGGCATGGCCGGTTCCGTCACGACCGCGGCGATCGCGCTGATGGTCTGCCGGGACAGCGGGGCCACCTCCACCTGCGTCACCGACGCCTGACCACCCCGGTGGATGGTGGCCCGCACCTCGCCTCCCTCGACGGTGGCCTGCACGCCGTTGTTGCGCGCGATGCTGCGGGCGCGGGGCAGCAGCGGGTCCGGCCGGGTCTGGTGCAGCGGCTCGGCCAGCCGCACCCAGTCCATGCCCCATGCCGTGTAGCCGAATTCGTTGTCCGCCATCAGTTCTCCCTCTTGCGGCGCAGGATCTCGATCAGCTGGGCGTCGTCCAGCGCGGCCAGCGCCGCGATGCCCGCCGCGTCGGCGAGGTCGCGCAGCGCCGCCTTGCGGCCGTGCATGCCCGCGATGTGCTCCTCCACGGTGGTGGTCGAGGTGAGCGTGGTGACGGTGACCGTGCGGGTCTGGCCGATCCGGTGCACTCGGTCGGAGGCCTGCGCCTCCACCGCCGGGTTCCACCAGCGATCGAAATGGACGACGTCGGCGGCGCGGGTCAGCGTGAGTCCGGTGCCTGCCGCGCGCAGGCTGAGCACCAGCACCGGCGGCCCGTCCTCGGCCTGGAAGCCGGTGACGATCTCGGCGCGCTCGGCCTGCGAGAGCCCGCCGTGGAAGAACGGCGCGCGCACACCGAACCGCTCGGCGAGATGCCGCACCAGCAGCTCACCGGTCTGCCGGTACTGCGTGAAGATCAATGTCGGGCTTGCGGTTTCGAGGTTGGCGGCGATGATGTCGGTGCACAGGTCGAGTTTCCCGGACCGGCCTGCCAGCTCGTCGAGCTCGCCGGTGATCAGCCCGGGATGGTTGCACACCTGCTTGAGGGCCGTCAGCGCGGCCAGCACCCGGCCGTGGCGCTCGATGCCCGTGCCGAAGCCGTCGTCGACGGCCTTGTCGAGCAGCTGGTCGTAGAGCAGTTCCTGTTCGGGGGTGAGGTCGCAGAGCAGGTCGCTGTGGATCTTCGCGGGCAGTGCGGCGGCGACCTGACGCTTCGTGCGGGCCAGCACCACCGGTTCGATGGTGTCGCGCAACCGCGCCGCGGCGGCGGCCGAACCCTCGTGGATCGGCCGCACGAAGCGCCGCCGGAACTGCGTCCGGTGCCCGAACAACCGCGGCGCCACCAGGTGCAGCAGGGCCCACAGCTCCTCCAGATGGTTCTCCACCGGCGTGCCGGTCAACGCGACCGTCGCGGCCGCGTCGATCGCGCGCGCCGCCTTCGCGACCTGGGTGCGGGGATTCTTCAGCGCCTGCGCCTCGTCGAACACCGCCGTCGCCCAGCTCCGCCGCGACAGCAGCTGCCCGTGCAGACGCAGCGTCGGGTAACCGGCGATGACGATCGTCGCGGCGTCGGCGTCGGCGTCGACGGCTCCGCCGCGCCACACGACCGCGCGCAGCCCCGGCGCGAACCGGCCGATCTCATGGGCCCAGTTGCCGACCAGCGAGGTGGGGCACACCACCAGCTGGGGACCGGCCTCGGCCCGGTCGAGCAGGAAGCCGATGGTCTGCACGGTCTTGCCGAGGCCCATCTCGTCGGCGAGCACCGCCCCGCCGTGGGCGGCCACCGTTTCGCGCAGCCAGCCGACACCGCGGGCCTGGTAAGGCCGCAGCCGGGCCTTCAACGTGGTCCGCAAGTCCGCGGCGACCGCCTCGGTGTCGCGCAGGACGCCCAGCGCCCGCTGTGCGGAGACGACGGCCGTGCCGGAGGCGTCGGGAACGGCGTGCGCGGCGATGGGCAAGGCATCGGAGTCCGGGGCCTGCGGTTCGCAGGCAGGGTCGGCGAGCACGGAACGCATCACCCGCTGCCAGGCCAGGACCGACTCTCCCGGGTGTTCGAGACGCGAGCCGGCGAAGGTCTCGGGATCCACCAAGGCGGCGTCCACGTCGACGACCTCGAGGGCTCCGTCCACGCCGATCGGGGCGGCCAGCGCGATGGTCTCGCGGTCACCCGGGCCGGTCGGAGCGGGCCCGGGAGTGTGTCCGAGCCAGGTCCAGAGCGCGAACATGTGCCGATCCGGTAGATAAGTGACCTGTGTGCTGAACAGGATCCACCCCTCAAATCAACGTATGGTGTACGGAGTAGTGTAACGCCCACCGTACCGGATAGGTTCCGAGGAGCCAGTGAGCGACGACGTCACCTCCGACGAGGCCCAGCGGCTGATGAGCTTGCTGTGGCGGCACGAACTTCCGCCGCGTCCGGCGGGGCGTGGACCGAAACAGACGGTCAGTGTGGACGCGGTGGTCGCGGCGGCGGTCGCGCTCGCCGACCGGCACGGCTACGAGAAGGTCTCCATCCGCACGGTCGCCGCCGAGCTGGGGCTGCGGCCGATGAGTCTCTACACCTACGTGCCGAGCAAGGAGGCGTTGACGGCGCTCATGGTCGACGCGGTGGCCGAGGAGGACGCTCCCATTCCCGCGGATCTGCCGCCGCGGGAGCGCCTCGCCGCCGTGGCCCGTCAGATCCGGGCGGAACTCCTCGCGCATCCCTGGCTGCTCGAGGTGTCGCCGTGGCGGCTCGTGCTCGGGCCGGGACGGATGCGTCGGTACGAACGCCAGCTGGCCGCGATCGACGGGCTCGGCTTGCCCGACGTGGCGATGGACCGGGCCATCGCCGTGCTGTCGGAGTTCGCCACCGGAAACGCGCGCATGGCGGTGGCGGCCGCTCGGGAGACCGCGCGCATGAGCGACGCGCGCTGGTGGGAAGTGCACGGGCCGCTGCTGGCCGAGGTGATGCCGCCGAGCCGGTTCCCGCTGGCCGCACGCGTCGGTGCGGCGGTGGGCGAGCTGTACCAGGCGCCCGCCGACCCGGACGGCGCGTTCGAATACGGCCTGGCCAGGCTGCTGGACGGCATCCTCGGCGCGGACCGATCGCCGCCGGACGCATGAGCAGCGGGCGACCTGTGGGTCGCCCGCTGCCGGTGGAAACGGTGTTCTGTTGTCCGATGCTGTTGTGTCAGGACGCGAGGAGCAGATCAGAGCGCGGGAGCGGACTCCGTGTCGATCACGGCGTCCAGCTCACGCAGCCGATCCATGTGTTCGTTCGCGTGGTGCTGGCAGAAGAGCAACTCTCCACCCGCGGGCAGTACGGCGCGCACTCGGGCTGCCGCCCCGCAGCGGTCGCAACGATCGACCGCGGTCAGTGGGGTGCTTGTCAGGGTTCCTGGCATGACTCCTCCGTCCTGGCTCCCGGTCCCGACGACCGTTCACCTGGTGTGGGGCCCGTGGTCACTCACCACGAGCTCGCTACCGCTACTTCCCAGCAGGGGTATTGACTACTCTGTCAGACGTTCGGGACGGGGGACTTTGTTCCCGCGGATGAAGCAGTGTGTTTTCGATAACACGACCAGGGATTTCGCTACGGGCGAACGCCACAGGTCCTGCCGCCGATGTGTGCTGCATCACAACCTCGATCGACCGATTAAGTTGTCTACCGGGAGATTACCCGTGACCTGTGACACTCACACGCTGGTTCACCTATGCACTTTGGATGAATGGCTTTCCGCGCGGCAAACAGGGGAGTACCGTGCCCCCTCACTCGCCGAAGCGGGGTTCATCCATCTCTCCTCGCCGCAGCAGGTGCACCTGCCCGCGAATCGCTTGTTCGCGGGGCGGCGCGATCTGGTGCTGCTGCGGATCGACTCCCGCCGCGTCGGGTCACCGATCAAATGGGAGCCGGGGGTCCCGACCGATCCGGAGTCGATGCTCTTCCCCCACCTGTACGGCCCTTTGCCGGTGGGCGCGGTCACCGGGGTCGCGGAGTACCTGCCCGAAGCGGACGGGACATTCGCCCCGCTCCCGGCGTGACTACCGGTCGCGGAGCTCACGCGCCACGATGGCGGCCTGAACCCGCGACCGCACACCGAGTTTCGCCAGCACCCGGGAGACGTGCGTCTTGACGGTCGTCTCACCGATGAACAGCCGGCCCGCGATCTGCGCGTTGGACAGACCGTCGCCGAGGCAATCGAGCACTTCGCGTTCCCGTTCGGTGAGTTCGCCGAGCCCCGGAGGAGCCGACTGCACCGCAGCGTGATTCGACGCGGCGAACGCCGAGATCACCGCCCGCGTCACCTCCGGAGCCAGCACGCCGTCCCCCGCCGCGACCGCGCGCACCGCCTCGACCAGCGCCCGGCCCGACGTGGATTTCAGCACGAACCCCGAAGCGCCCGCCCGCAGTGCGCGAAAGACGTACTCGTCCAGGTCGAACGTGGTCAGGATCAGCACCTGCGCCAGGCCGTCCGCGGTGATCCGCTCGGTGGCGGTGATCCCGTCCACTCCCGGCATGCGCACGTCCATCAGCACCACCTGCGGCCGTAGCGCTTTGGCCTGCGCCACCGCGACATCGCCGTCGGCGGCCTCGCCGACCACGTCGATATCGTGCTCCACGTCCAGGATCATCCGCAGGCCGGCACGGATCGCGGCGTGGTCGTCGGCGATCACCACACGAATCGTCATGCGGGGCCCGCGCTTCCGAGCGGCAGGGTGGCCAGCACTTCCCAATGGCCGGCATCGTTTCCCGCGCGCAGACTTCCGCCGAGCGCCGCGGCCCGCTCGCGCATGTTCACCAAGCCGCGGCGCCCGGCGCGAGCCACGGACCGGGACGGCCGCGCGGGCGCGGTCCGGTTTCGGACGGATATGGTCAGCATCTGCTCCCCGGTGCGCACGTCGATCGAGACCTCTTGTCCCGGAGCGTGTTTCATGGCGTTGGTCAAAGCCTCCTGGACGATGCGATAGGCGGCCTGGTCGACCGCGCTGGGCAGCGTGGTGGCGTCGAGTGCTTCGTGGACCCGTACCGAGATCCCCGCCGCGCGCGCGGCGTCCACCAGGATCGGCAACTGCGCGAGGGTGCGCGGCGCGGCCACCTCCGCGGCGCCGTCGTCGCTGCGCAGCAATCCGATCATGGTGCGCATCTCCTCCAGCGCGCTGACGCTGTTGGCGCGGATGGCGCGCACGATCCCGGCCACCGCCGGGTCGGCGTCCGGGCGGGCCAGTACGCCGAGCGCCGCCTCCGAGTGCAAGGCGATGGCCGACAGATGCCCGGCGATCACGTCGTGCAGGTCACGCGCCATCGTGGTGCGCTCGTCGGCGACGGCCGCGCGGCGGTCGAGTTCGGCGACCAAGGTCAGCGCCTCGGCGCGAGTGCGCTCGGCGTGCGCGACCTCCTTGTGCGTGCGCACCGAGTTCGCCCACCAGATCGGCGTCGCGACGAAACCGAACACCGCCACCAGCGCCACCGCGACCGCGCGCAGGTCGCCGGTCAGCGCCATGGTCAGCGCCACCACGACGGCGCAGAGCGCCGACCACGCCAGCGCCGTGATCCGCGACGCCCTGCGCCCGGCGTACAGCACGGCCGCGTAGATCAGGTCGGCGTAGACGATCCACACCGGCACCGTGGCGCCCAGCCGGATGTCGACGGCCAGCGGGACCAAGCCGGCCACCATGGCCGCGACCGGCGTCCGGCGCCGGCAGGAGGTCGCCAGGCACAGCACGGCCAGCACACCGCACCGCACCCACAACGACACGTGCTCGCCCCGCTCGGTCATGGTGGACAGACCGGCGAGATACAGCGCCGCGCCGCCGGCGAACGCGATCACCGCGCCCAGCGCGTCCCGCATCCGCTCCGGCACATCCGCCCACCGCCGCACGCCCTCCATCACAGCACAGCGTCCGCGACGCGCCATCGGCCGAAGTGATGACCGATCCGTTCGCCGAGGGGGTGATCCGGTTAATCTGGAGGCGTGAACGTCGACGTCACCGCACTACCCGGCATCGGTGTCCGGAAGGACTTCGAAGTGCGTTCCGGTCGCCGAATCGGCGTGGTCGCCCACCGCGACGGTGATATCGACCTGATCGTCTCCAAGCTGGACGATCCCGACGCCTGTGCCGCGCAGATCCCCCTGACCACCGATGAGGCGGCGGTGCTGGCCAACCTCCTCGGCGCGCCGCAGCTGGTCGCCAAGCTCAACGACGACCACCGCGACATGCCCGGGATCACCACGCGCCAGCTCCCGATCGGGGACGATTCGCCCTACGACGGGCGCACCCTCGGCGAGACCGAGATGCGCACGCGCACGAAGGCCTCCATCGTGGCCGTCATGCGGGCCGGGCAATTGCATCCCTCGCCCGGCCCCGATTTCACCTTCACCGCGGGTGACCTGCTCGTGGTCGTCGGCACCCCGGAGGGCTTGGATGCCGCCGCGAAGATATTGACGCACGGCTGAGCCGTGACGGACACCGCGCTCGCCCTGATCGAGCTCGGAGCGGTTCTTTTCGTTCTCGGCATGCTGGGGCGTGTAGCGGGCCGGATCGGCATGTCGCCCATCCCGCTGTACCTGCTCGGTGGTGTCGCCTTCGGCCAGGGAGGGCTCATCGAACTGCGGGCCGCCCACGACTTCGGTCATATCGCCGGCGAGATCGGCGTGGTGCTGCTGCTGTTGCTGCTCGGCTTGGAGTACACGGCGGCGGAGCTGGTCACCGGCCTGCGCCGCTCGTGGGCGGCCGGTGTGGTGGACATCGTGGTCAACGCCTCGCCCGGGGCGGTGGTGGCGCTGATGCTCGGCTGGGGTCTCGACGGCGCGATCACGATGGCGGGGGTCACCTACATCTCGTCCTCGGGCATCGTGGCGAAAGTCCTCGACGACCTCGGGCGCCTGGGCAACCGGGAGACACCGGTGATCCTGTCCATCCTCGTTTTCGAGGACCTGGCGATGGCGGTGTACCTGCCGATTCTCACCACGGTGCTGGCCGGGCTCAGCTGGATCAGCGGGTTGCGTGCCCTTACGGTGGCGCTGATCACCATCACGCTGGTGCTCTTGGTGGCCCTGCGCTACGGGCGGTACGTCTCGGCGATCGTGGACAGCGCCGACCGTGAGGTCTTTCTGCTCACGCTGCTCGGCGCGGCCCTGCTGGTGGCAGGCGTCTCCTCGGCGCTGAGCGTGTCGGCGGCGGTCGGAGCGTTCCTGCTGGGCATCGCGATCTCCGGCTCGACCGCGCACGCGGCGGCGAAGATGCTCGAACCGCTGCGCGACCTGTTCGCGGCCATCTTCTTCGTGGCCTTCGGGTTGAACACCGACCTGCGAGCGATCCCGCCGGTGCTGGGCTGGGCGATCGCGCTGGCGGCGGTCACGGTCGTGACGAAGGTGGCGACCGGCTGGTGGGCCGCCGCGCGCGAGGGCATCCGGCGGATGGGCCGGGCCCGGACGGGCGCTGCGCTGGTGGCACGGGGCGAATTCTCCATCGTCATCGCGGGACTCGCCGTGAGCGCGGGCGCGATGGACGGTCAGCTCACCGCGCTCGCCTCGACCTACGTCCTGCTGATGGCGGTGCTCGGCCCGATCGCGGCGCGGGTGGTCGAGCCCGTGGTCGGGGTGCTGCAGAACCGCGGCCGCCCCGCACCCCAGGTCTCCTGATCAGTCCTCGACCACGCTGGCTCGACGGGCGGCGGTCCGCTCCAGCCGCCGCCAGAGCAGGCTCGCGATCGCGCCGACCGCCAGCCCGATCACGGCGGCGCAGAGATGGCCGTAGTCGGTGAACGTCGGCTCGACCCACAGCGCCACCCCGAGCGCCGCGAGGAGCGCGCACGCCCACACCAGCCGCGCCTTGCCGCGGAAGCGGAAAGCCAGCGCCGCCAGTACGGCCGAGAAACCGTAGCTGGTCCCGACATCCGCGGCGACCGCCACCCGCAGCGGGATGAGGCCGCGGTCGATGGCGTGGGAGATGCCGGTGACGGTCAGCAGCGTCGCTCCGATGTGCCCGGTGGCGAACAGCAGGATCCAGCGCGCGGTGCCCAGCCAGCGTTCGGCATACGCCATGACGACCAGGAACCCGGCGATGGTCGCCCAGGGAAATCCGCCGTCGGTCCAGAACGCCGAGGCGACCAGCACCTGCACCGGGTTGTGCCGCATGTTGTAGAGGTTGGTCGACGCGGAGAAGATCAGTCGGCGCTCGACCGAGTCACCGACCCCGCGAAGCGTCCACCACGTGACGAACAGCGTGAACGCGTAAGCGGTGCTGGCGGGCGCTGCCCCCAGATGCGCGCGGATCGAGGGCAGCAGCCGCCGCGGCAGCCCGGGACGCCGCAGCCAGGCCGAACCGTCGCGCAACTCGGCGCGCAGGTCGACCGTCCGCGTCCACGGTGACCGGAGCCAGCTCGGAGTCGAGGTCGAGGCAACCACCCCGCAAGTCTGCCGGGCGGGGCGCAGGGGCGGCGGCAGGCGCCGGTGTGCGCTGTGTCACGGGTCGGTGTGCGCGACCATGACGGCCGTTTCACGCTTCAGGGCATCCCGCTCCGGCGCACCGCACAGCCGCGATGTCAGGAGAACCGCACAGGAGCGAGCTGCATGGCGAGAAGGGCAGAACACCGCCTCCGGTCACCCCTTGGGCAGGTGTGTCGGCCGCCGTGATCCCGCCGCGGCGCACCGCGCGGAAACGTCTGCACGGCGATGATCATCCCCTGAGACCTGAGCCGAAACTACCGGACCTGGCAGGTCGGCGTCGATCCTCGGCGAAGTCCGGGACGCGAGCGGAACGCACTGCAGCGCAAGGGGAATCGACATGCGTCAGCCAGTAGGCGTGCTAAGGGAAGGACGTTGCCAGCACATCCGGGGGCCGCACGCCGGAAAGCGCGACGCCCGCATTCGCCGGCCGCTGGACGAATCGAGCGGACGACGGATGCGGGCGTCGAGGCGGAGGCGATCTAGTCGAGGTAGTCGCGCAGGACCTGGGAGCGGCTGGGGTGGCGCAGCTTGCTCATGGTCTTGGACTCGATCTGACGGATCCGTTCGCGGGTGACGCCGTAGACCTGGCCGATCTCGTCGAGGGTGCGCGGCTGACCGTCGGTGAGGCCGAAGCGCAGCCGGACCACGCCCGCCTCCCGCTCCGACAGCGTCTCCAGCACCGACTGCAGCTGATCCTGCAGCAGCGTGAAGCTCACCGCGTCCACCGCGACCACGGCCTCGGAGTCCTCGATGAAGTCGCCGAGCTGGCTGTCGCCCTCGTCGCCGATGGTCTGGTCCAGCGAGATGGGCTCACGCGCGTACTGCTGGATCTCCAGCACCTTCTCCGGCGTGATGTCCATTTCCTTGGCCAGCTCCTCCGGCGTCGGCTCGCGGCCGAGATCCTGGAGCAGCTCGCGCTGGATGCGCCCGAGCTTGTTGATGACCTCCACCATGTGCACCGGGATGCGGATGGTGCGGGCCTGGTCGGCCATGGCGCGGGTGATGGCCTGCCGGATCCACCAGGTGGCGTACGTGGAGAACTTGTAGCCCTTGGTGTAGTCGAACTTCTCCACCGCGCGGATCAGACCCAGGTTGCCCTCCTGGATCAGGTCCAGGAACGCCATGCCGCGGCCGGTGTAGCGCTTGGCCAGCGAGACGACCAGGCGCAGGTTGGCCTCCAGCAGGTGGTTCTTGGCCCGGTTGCCGTCGCGGACGATCCAGTTGTAGTCGCGGCGCATCGCGACCGGCAGCTTCTCGCCCTGCTCGGCGAACTCGCGCACCTTCTCCGCGGCGTAGAGACCGGCCTCGATCCGCTTGGCGAGTTCGACCTCCTCCTCGGCGTTGAGCAGCGCGACCTTGCCGATCTGCTTGAGGTAGGCGCGCACCGAGTCGGCCGACGCGGTGAGTTCGGCGTCCTTGCGGGCCTGGCGCAGCGCCTCGGATTCCTCTTCGTCCCAGACGAAATCGCCGGAGGCCTTGTCGGCCGCGCTCGGCTCGTCGGACTCCTCGCCCTCGGCTTCCTCGGTCTCGGCGTCCTCGGCGACGTCGACCAGATCGTCGCCCTCGGTGAGATCCTCCTCGGAGACTTCCAGATCGCCGAGATCGTCCAGATCGAGCGACTCGTCCTCGAGCGTCTCCTCGGCGCCGGGCTCGCCGTCCGGACCGACCTTCTTGGTGGCGGCCTTCTTCGCGGGAGCCTTGGCCGCCTTGGCGGCCTTCTTGGCAGGCGCCTTCTTGGCGGCGGCCTTCTTCGCCGGAGCCTTCTTCGCGGCAGCCTTACGGACCGGCCGTGCTGCGGTTACATCTGCGGAGTCGGCATCGGCCGATTCGGCGGTCTGACGGGTATTCGTGGCTACCACGTACGCCCTTTCGTGACGGTCTCGTGCGGCGTCACGCCAGAGTGGTGTTCCGGCGGAGCGATCTGTCGGGTTTCACCGGCGGAGGGCCGGTCGGGGTTTCTCCGGCTGCGCCGGGCACGTTCCATTGTAACGATCTAACCAGGGTACCTACGGCACGATGCCTGGAACGGCATCCTCGCGGTACCCGCGCGCCTCACGGCGCGACGCCCCCCGCGATGGCCATGGCGGCGCCGACGATGCCGGCCGTGTTGCGCAGGCGGGCCGGTATGACCGGCGTCCGGTTGGTGAGCAGGGGAATCCACTTCTCGGAGTCCCTGCTGATGCCACCGCCCGCGACGAAGACCACCGGGAAGAACAGGTTCTCCAGCGTCGTCAGCACCAGGCTGACCTGCGCTGCCCATTGCTCGTAACTCAGGTCGTCGCGTTCTTTGATCGAGGCCGCCGCGCGATGCTCGCTCTCCATGCCCTTGACCTCCAGGTGGCCCAGTTCGGTGTTGGGCACCAGCGTGCCGTGGTAGAGCAACGCCGAGCCGATGCCGGTGCCGAAGGTCAGCAGCATGACCAGGCCCGCGAAATTGCGCGCCGCGCCGAAGTGGTCCTCGGCCATGCCCGCGGCGTCCGCGTCGTTGAGCACGGTGACCGGACGGCCGCCGAGCGCGGCCGAGAACAGCGCCCGCGCGTCGGTGCCGATCCAGGACTTGTCGATGTTCGCCGCGGTACGGGCCACGCCGCCGAGCACCACCGCGGGCAGGGTGATGCCGACCGGCCCGGTCCACTGGGCTTTCTCGACCAGTTCGGCCACCGCCTCGGCCACGGCGAACGGAGTCGCAGGATGCGGCGTCGCGATCTTGATGCGCTCGTGGACCAACTCGCCGGTGTCCAGATCGACCGTGGCGCCTTTGACGCCGCTGCCGCCGATGTCGATGCCGAATGCGTGCCCCCGAGCGGACATGACTAACCCCTCGTTTCCCTGTGCTGGCCGATGTGATGACAGCGCTGCACGGGGCCCGGGACGCCACGGCGGGCGTTGCGACGGGATGCCCGACGACGGCGCTGTGTCGTGCACGACAAGAGTAATGGGACCACGAGGCTGGGCGTTCGGCGAGGATGTGTGATGCGATAAAGGGCGTGCCGGAAACCTCATCGCCAGTGTCCGACTACACCGCCGACTCGTTCGTCTCGATCGTCGCGCGTGGCGACGAAGCCGACCTGCGCCGCGTCGCGGTCGACATCGCCGAGACGGCCGCCGCCCATGTCCGCGCCCGCCGTCCCGAGGTGTTCGGGCCCGCGGGCGCGCACGCCGAAGGCGCGGTGCAGTCCAAGAGCCACGAGACCGACCCGGTGACCATCGTGGACACCGAGACCGAAGAGCTCATCCGAAAATTGCTCGCCGAACAGCGCCCGGGCGACCCGATCCTCGGCGAGGAAGGCGGCGGCAGCATCGACGACGCGAGTGCCGACACCGTCCACTGGGTGGTCGATCCGATCGACGGCACCGTCAATTTCCTCTACGGCGTGCCGGGCTACGCCGTGTCGGTGGCCGCGCTGCGCGGCGGCAGGCCGGTGGCGGGCGCCGTGGTCGACGTCGCGCGGGCGGCCACCTACAGCGCCGGGCTCGGTCTGGGCGCGCTGCGTGTCGACGCCGACGGCGTGGTGGAGCATTTGCGCTGCACGCCCGTCGAGTCGGTGGCGATGTCCCTGGTCGCCACCGGATTCGCCTACGGCAGGCACCGCAGGAGCAGGCAGGCGGAGCTGGTCGCGCAGGTGCTGCCGCACGTGCGCGACATCCGCCGTTTCGGCGCGGCGGCGCTGGATCTGTGTCATGTCGCCGCTGGCCGCGTCGACGCCTATTACGAGCACGGCCTCAACGCCTGGGATTGGGGCGCAGGCGCGCTGATCGCCGCCGAGGCGGGCGCGCGGCTGACGCTGCCGCCCGCGACGGCGCCGGGCGCCGACGGCGACCTGGTGGTGGCCGCCGCGCCCGGCATCGCCGACGAACTGGGCGAGCTGCTGGCCCGGATCGGCGCTACCGAGCCGATTCCGGACCGCTGATCAGCAGCGTGCTTTCCGTGCCGCGTCGAGCAGCTTGATATCGATGGATGTGGAGTTGCCCGGCGCCGGGTTCTTGAGCGAACGCAGCACTTCCTCGGCGTCGTTGCTGGGACGGATGTCCCGGAACAGCGAGCCGAGCACGAGATCGACGGTGTCGTCGCCGCGCTGATCCTCGATCAGCTCGGCGCACGGCGCGACCAGCTGCACGGAGGCGGCGGCCGGGCGGCCGTTGACGCCGAAGCGGATCTGCCCGGTGCATTCCAAGTCGCCGTTGACGTATACCGAATCGTTGCCGTATTGCGTTCCGGGAGCGCTCGCGAAGCCGAGGTCGCCGAGCTGGGCGGCGACGTGCGCGGCCTGTCCGCGTTGGTTGTTCGCGTTCAGCACGCGCACCTTGCTCGCGGCCAGCGGTGCGGGTTCCACGTCCTGCAGGCGGCCGGCGCCGACCCGCTGACCGAGCGGAGTCGGTTGCGCCGCACCGGGATCCGAGGCCGGGCTCGGCGAGTTGCACGCCATCGCGGTGTGATCGGTGTCGTGCGTGGTGAGGGCTTTGATCCAGACGATCCCGCAGATCAGAGCGAGAACGCCGAGCATGATGAGCCAGGGCTGGGGGCGGCGGCGCACGAACGGCCGACCTTGCGAATCCGTCGCGGTGCCTTCGGTGATCAGTGAAACCACCAGCACACTGTACGGAAATGTGGCGGGGCCGCGACGCAAGGTCTCGGTGCGTTCCCCAGAAGGTGTCGATTGCCCCTCTTTTTCGACTCGGCTGTGTTTTGATTGCGACTTTTGCTCCGGCGTCCGCTATTGTCTGGCGGCCCAGATCGAATCACCGGTGCGGAATCAGTGGTCGGTCGCGGGAACAAGAAGGGCATGTCCTGCGTTTACCCAGCGCTATCCGGAGTGGATCGGCATGATCCGCCCTGATAGGCGACCGGTGTACGTGTGACGTGCACCACCGGCGGGGCGGTACCGGTCGCGGCGATTCCGGCAGGAATCGGGTGTGAGCGGACCGGTCCGGGATACACGGAGTTAGGACGAGGGGAAGACGACATGGCAACCGACTATGACGCACCGAGGCGCACCGAATCCGACGATGTGTCGGAGGATTCGCTGGAGGAGCTGAAGGCTCGTCGTAACGAGGCACAGTCCGCCGTCGTGGATATCGACGAATCCGATACCGCGGAGTCGTTCGAGCTTCCCGGCGCCGACCTGTCCGAGGAAGTGCTGACGGTTCGGGTGATCCCGAAGCAGGCCGACGAGTTCACCTGTTCCAGCTGTTTCCTGGTTCATCACCGGAGCAGGCTGGCCAGTGAGAAGGGCGGCCAGATGATCTGCATGGATTGCGCCGCCTGATCTCGACGAGATCGAACAGAGTGTCAGCCCGCGCTCGGTAGACCGAGCGCGGCGAGGACCCGTTCGGGCCGCCGCGTACTGACCAGCCAGTACGGCGTCGGATCGTCCGGGTCGTCGAGCACGAGCAAGACCATCGGCCCGACCCAGGGTCGATGCTGGACATAGGCGGCGGGGTCGAGCTGGCGACCCAGCGCCGCGCTTTTCGCGGTGGGGGCGACAGCGGCCGCGCGGGCGACGAAATTCACCGGTAGATGTGCGCGATCCGCGCGCAACTCCGGTGTGCCGTTCGCGTCCGGCGCCACTTCGACGCGGTGGCGGCTCAGCCACAACAGCACCCAGACCGGCACGGGGAACAGCAGCACGTAGGGCAGCCACGCACGCAAGCCCGGCGCGCCCATGTGGATCTCCGCCGCGAGCAATCCGGTGATGGCGAACGCCACCGGCCACCACCACAGCGGCACCCACAGGCGCTCCCGGTACCGGTGGGCTGGCTGCGCTTTCTGGTCCGCTGGCATGGGGTTGGGCTGGTCCGACACGAGTCAACACTAAGTCACGAGGGCAGACAGCCTACGCGTAGGCTCGTCCAACGTGAGCGCACTTTCACCCATACCCTTGCTGCGGCTGGACCCCGGCATACCCGTGCCAACGCGCGCCCATGCGGGCGACGCGGGCGTGGATCTGTGCACCACGCAGGACGTCGTCCTGGAGCCGGGGGAGCGGGTGCTGGTCGGCACCGGCGTCGCCGTAGCGCTACCGGTCGGCACCGTCGGCCTGATCCATCCGCGCTCGGGTCTGGCCGCGAAGACCGGGCTGTCGGTGGTGAACACCCCCGGCACGGTCGACGCGGGATACCGGGGTGAGATCAAGGTGTGCCTGATCAATCACGACCCGCGCACGCCGGTCGAGTTGCGGCGCGGTGACCGGATCGCGCAACTGCTGGTGCAGCGGGTGGAGCTGGTGGATTTCGTCGAGGTCGACTCGCTCGACGAGACGACCAGGGGTGCGGGCGGCTATGGCTCCAGCGGCGGTCACGCGAGCCTGACCGCGTGGACGAACGGGGCGGGCCGGGCTACCGGCGAGGAGGCATGACGGGAATGTTCGGAAAGCGAAAGAAGTCGAGCCGGGCCGCGGACGACCGGTACGACGAGGCGGACGATTACGCCGACTACGAGTCCGCCTACGAGGGCGCGTACGACGACGATTTCTACGACGACGCCCCCACCGACGAACGCTCGTACGAGGGGGTGGATCTCGACGTCGCCCGGCCGCACGGCAAGCCGGGTCCGTACGACTACGACGAGGTCGCCGACCTGCTGGATTCGGTGTCCGAGCAGCGGCTGGATCTCGGGTCGGTGCTGCTGCCGGTCCCGCCGGGCGGTCAACTGCAGGTCGAGATGACCCCGGAGGGGCAGCCGCAGGCGGTGCACCTGGCCACCGAGCACGGCCGCATCACCGTCGCCGCCTACGCCGCGCCCAAGACATCAGGGCAGTGGCGGCTGGTCGCCGCGGATCTCGCCGACTCGCTGCGCAAGGACGGCGCCAGGGTCTCGGTCGAGAACGGGCCGTGGGGCCGGGAGTTGCTGGCTTTGACCGAAGGCGCCGACCTGCGTTTCATCGGCGTGGACGGCTATCGCTGGATGGTGCGGCTGGTCGCGGCGGGCCCCTCGGGCGCGGCGAACGACGGCAGCCCGCTGGTGAAGGCGGCGCGGGCGATCCTGAGCGAGACGGTGGTGCGGCGTGGCGAGGACCCGCTGCCGGTGCGGGACCCGCTGCCGGTGGTGTTGCCGCAGCAGCTGGCCGAGCAACTCGCCGCCGCCCATCAGCAGCAGGTGGAAGCCCAGCAGCAGGCGATGGCCGCGCAGGTGGCGGCGCAGACCGGTGCGCAACCGGTGGTGCCGCGGCTGCCGCAGGGCCCGCGCCGGGGCGCGGACGGCTCTGCCATGCAGCAACTCGGCCTGAACTGAGCAGGCGATCTCAGTCGAAGGCGCCGATACCCGCGTGCCCCAGGATCGCGGGATCGGCGCCGAGTTCGTCCAGGGTGATCCGGTGCAGGTGCGAGCGCGGGGCCAGCGCCGCCCACTCCTCGGCGACCGCGCGCGGGTGCACCGGGTCGTCGACCGCGGTGACCACCGCCAGCGGCGGCTGGAAAGCCGACAGCAACTCGGCATCGGGCCACTTGTAGTCCGCGGCCTCCTCAAGCGCCCGCGGCAGATCCGGCCACTGCGCCCGCCAGGATCGGGTCAGCGCGTCCGCCAGCCAGCGGGGACTGCTCGTCCGCATCCGGTCGATGACCGCGGCCAGACCGTCGGCGCGCAGCTGCGCCGCGGTGGCCGCCGCGCTCAGCGTCGCGGGGCAGGCTGCGGTGTCGGGCCCGGTCCAGGCGGGCAGCGCCGCCACGACCCCGACGACGCGTTCCGGGTGCTCCGCGGCCCACTCCAGCGCGATCGCCGCGCCGAGCGAGATGCCCGCCACCAGCACCGGCCCCGCATCCGCTGCCTCCTCCAGCGCTGCTCGGCAGCTCGCAACCACCCGGCGCGGGTCGGGCTCCACCGCGACGAAATCCAGGCCGCGTGCGGCGCACGCGGGCCCGAAGGCGCGCCGGGCGAAATCGGCGTCGGACCCGGTGCCGGGCAGCGCCGCGACGCGAGCGGGGTGTGGGGAGTCGAACATCGGTCCGAGCGTAGCGGGGGTGGCCCTGCCCATCTACAGTGGCGTTGTACGGCCACAGCGGGCCGTGCGGATCGGATCCCTCACGATGGTGTGCGACCCACGCCATCTGCTCTATGCAGGAGAGCGTGCACAATGTCATCCGCAGCCTCAGGGTATTTTCGACGTCTGGGCCGCAGGCTGACCGAAGACATCGATCAGCTGGATGCCGAAGAGCTGGCCGAGACATCCGAAGCCTCGGGAGCATGCCGCGCGTCGGAGTGTCGGCGTGGTGACGAGGCCACCATGCTCGGTAGGCTCCGCAGTGTCGAAGCGTGTCCCAAGTCGGCGGGCGCCAGCGTCCAGGCCGAGTTCTTCGACGGCACCGACGCGATCACGCTGGTCTGGATCGGGCGCAGGCGCATTCCGGGCATCGAGCCGGGCAGGCGCATCCTCGTCCGTGGCCGGGTCGGCGACCGCGACGGTCGCAAAGTGATCTTCAACCCCTACTACGAATTGCGCGGGAACAGCTGACGTATGCCTTCGAGCAACGACAACGCAGGATCGGACGACCGCACCGGGCTCGACTCGCCCGACCGTGACGAGGAACGTGCCGAACAGACCCTCCTCGAACAACTGGGCGGCTTCAGCGGCCTGATCTACTCGACGCTCCCCGTAGTCGTGTTCGTTCCCGTGAACAGCTTCGCCGGGCTGGCCGCCGCGATCTGGTCGGCCCTCGGGGTGGCCGCCGCCATCCTCCTGTGGCGTCTGGTGCGGCGCGATCCCCTGCAGCCCGCCATCTCGGGCTTCTTCGGCGTCGGCATCTGCGCCTTCATCGCCTACCGGATGGGCGAGGCGAAAGGCTTCTTTCTCTTCGGGATCTACACCAGCCTCGTCTACGCCGGGGTGTTCCTCGCGTCCATCCTGGTCCGCAGGCCGCTGGTCGGCGTGATCTGGGGTGTGCTCAACGGCCACGGCTCCGATTGGCGGTCCGATCCGCGCTCGGTGCGTCTCTACGACCTCGCCACCACCACGTGGATTCTGGTGTTCGGGGCGCGCTATCTGGTGCAGTCGGAACTCTACGACACCGACCGCACCGGCTGGCTCGCCTTCGCCCGCATCGCGATGGGCTGGCCGCTGACCGCGGTGGCGCTGGCCGTCACGATCTGGGCCGTGCGCCGGGCCGGCCACCTGCCCGCCAAGACGGTGCGCGCCACCGAACCGGCTGAGCGTTAACCCTCCACCGCCCTCCGGCGAAAACCACAGGGGTGGTGAGATACCCACCGCCGAGGTGGGTGCTTCCCCACCCTGGGGTGACTGGTCGCCCTTCCGAGTTCATCAGACGATCTATGCGTAGGAAAACACGCACTGATCGGCGAGAAAGGACTCGGACGTGACTACCGAGCACAACACCACGGCGCTGCCCGTCGCCCACAACTCCGCGCTCTCGGAGAGCAGGCGGATCTCGGCCGAGCTGGACAAGCTGATCGGTCCGGCGGCCGAAGGCGATCGCCGGGCGGTCGCGGAGATCATCCGGATCGTCCATCCGCTGGTGCGGCGTTACTGCGGCGCGCGTCTCGGCAACACCGCCCATCTGCAGGTCACCGCCGACGACGTGGTGCAGGAGGTCCTGCTGGCCACCGTCAACGCCATCCCGCGCTACCGTGACCAGGGCAAATCGTTCCTGGCCTTCGTCTACGGCATCGCGGCCAACAAGGTCGCCGACGCGTTCCGCCGCTCACAGCAGCACCCGGCCTACCCGGTGGCCGACGTTCCGGACCACGCGTCCTCCGCCGCGGGGCCGGAGGAGTGGGCGCTGGCCTCCGAACGGCGCGACGCCACAAGAGAACTCATGCAGGTACTGGCCCCCGCGCACCGTGAGGTGCTGGTGATGCGCATCATGCTGGGCTGGTCCGCGGCGCAGACCGCCGAGGCCATCGGCACCAGCCCCGGCGTGGTCCGGGTGATGCAGCACCGCGCGCTGAACAAGCTGCGCGCACAGCTGAAGGTGGCCGCGTAGGGGTTCCGGCAGCGCCGCGCCGAGCATGCGCGTCCGGCCGTGTCACGGGGAGTTACGGTCTGATGCCGTGGTTGGCGAGTTCCAGCCGGAGGTCTTCCTCGGCCTCCACCGAAGTCACGAACAGCAGTTCGTCGTCGCCTTCCAGCGCGTCGTCCGGCTGCGGCACGATCACGCGCCCGCCGCGCAGGATGGTCACCAGCGCGGCGTCGCGCGGCAGCGTGAGCGTGCGCACCGGTTTGCCGGCCAGCGCGGTGTCGGCGGGCAGCGTCATCTCGACCAGATTCGCCTGGCCCTGGCGCAGCGTCATCAGCCGCACCAGATCTCCGACCGACACCGCCTCCTCGACCAGCGAGGCGAGCAGCCGGGGTGTGGACACCGCGACGTCGACCCCCCAGGAACCGTCGAACAGCCATTCGTTGCGCGGATCGTTCACCCGCGCCACTACCCGGCGTACCCCGAACTCGGTTTTGGCCAGCAGGCTGTGCACCAGGTTCGCCTTGTCGTCACCGGTGGCCGCGATGACCACCTCGTAGGTCTCCAGACCGGCCTGCTCCAACAGCGCGAGTTCGCACGCGTCGGCGTGCACCCAGACCGCGTCGGGAATCGCGTCGGAGTCGATGTGCTCGAGCGCACGCTCCAGCAGCATGACCCGATGCCCGCCGCGCAGGAGCTCCCTGGCGATGGATCGGCCGACGGCGCCTGCTCCGGCGATGGCCACTTTCATATTCAGTCCTCGCTCGCTGGGGGCTTTCCGGCCAAGGCGACGGCCTCGCCCACGGCGCCGGAAGCCGCGGCCACATACACGATGTCGTCGGCCTGGACGATGGTCTTGCTGTCGGGCAGCAGCGCTTGGCCGAACCGGATGATGAACGCGACCCTGGCCGCGACGGTTTGCTCCAGATCGCGCACGGTGCGGCCATACCACTCTTCGTGCAGCGTCAGCTGGGTCACGGCAACCGTTCCGGTGGGGTCGCGCCAAGTGGTGGTGCCGGTGTCGCCGACGAGCGCGCGCAGGAAGCGGTCGGTGGTCCACGGGACCGTGGCGATGGTGGGGATGCCGAGGCGTTCGTAGACCGCGGCGCGCTTGGCGTCGTAGATGCGGGCCACCACGCGCTCGACGCCGAACATCTCCCTGGCGACCCGGGCGGAGATGATGTTCGAGTTGTCGCCGGAGGACACCGCCGCGAACGCGTCCGCCCGCTCGATCCCGGCCTTGATCAGCACATCTCGATCGAATCCGACACCGGTCACGCGCTCGCCGGGAAAGTCGGATCCGAGGCGTAGGAAGGAACTGGGGTCCCGGTCGATCACGGTGACTTCGTGACCTACGCGGACCAGGGCGTGGGCCAGCGACGAGCCGACGCGCCCGCACCCCATGATCACTACGTACACCGTGCAACCTCGTTCCTGGAACCGTGGTGTTCGGTCTGCTTCATTGTTCGGTCGAACGCTACCCGTCGAATGATTCCACCGGCCACGTTCCCCCTCCAGCCGGCGAGCAAACCTGCGAGCCACGCGCGCGATCCCCCGTGCGGGGGCCTATGCTCGCTCCAGTGTCCAAGTTGACGACGGCAGCGAAGCGAGTGCTGCTGGGCAGGCCTTTCCGTAGCGACTCGCTGGGCCACACGCTGTTGCCGAAGCGAATCGCGCTCCCGGTGTTCGCATCCGATGCGATGTCATCGGTCGCCTACGCCCCCGAAGAGATCTTCCTCGTGCTCTCGGCCGCCGGGGTCGCGGCCTACCTGTACGCCCCCTGGGTCGGATTGGCCGTCGCGTTCGTCATGGCTGTCGTGGTGGCCAGTTACCGGCAGAACGTTCACGCCTACCCGTCCGGCGGCGGCGATTACGAGGTGGCGACCACCAACCTGGGGCCCAACGCGGGCCTGACCGTCGGCAGCGCGCTGCTGGTCGACTACGTGCTCACCGTCGCGGTGTCGATCTCATCGGCCGCGTCCAACATCGGCTCGGCCATTCCATTCGTCGCGACGCACAAGGTGCTGTTCGCCGTCGTGGCCATCGCGCTGCTGACCGCGATCAATCTGCGCGGTGTGCGGGAGTCGGGCACGGCGTTCGCGATTCCGACCTACGCGTTCATCATCGGCATGTTCATCATGCTGGGCTGGGGTCTGTTCCGGATCTTCGTGCTCGGGGACGACCTGCGGGCCGAATCGGCGGGCTTCGGCCTGATCGCCGAGCACGAGCATCTCTACGGGCTGGCGTTCGCCTTCCTCATCGCGCGGTCGTTCTCTTCCGGCTGCGCCGCGCTGACCGGCGTGGAGGCGATCAGCAACGGCGTGCCGGCGTTCCGCAAACCCAAGTCGCGCAATGCCGCCACCACCCTGCTGATGCTCGGCACGATCGCGATCGTCCTGCTGATGGGCATCATCATCCTCGCCCAGAAGATCGGGGTGGTGTACGCGCACGACGTCGCCGACCTGACCGGCGCACCGTCGGACTATCACCAGAAGACGCTGATCGCGCAGCTGGCCGAGACCGTGTTCGAGGGTTTCCCGCTCGGCTTCTTCTTCATCACGACGGTGACCGCGCTGATCCTAGTGCTCGCCGCGAACACCGCGTTCAACGGATTCCCCGTGCTCGGCTCGATCCTGGCGCAGGACCGCTACCTGCCGCGCCAGCTGCACACCAGAGGCGACCGGCTGGCCTTCAGCAACGGCATCCTGTTCCTGTCCGGCGCGGCGATCGCGTTCGTGGTGCTGTTCGGCGCCGAGGTGACCAAGCTGATCCAGCTGTACATCGTCGGCGTGTTCGTCTCGTTCGTGCTCAGTCAGACCGGCATGCTGCGGCACTGGACCCGTTTGCTGCGCACCGAGGCCGACCCGGCGCAGCGCGCGCGGATGAAGCGCTCGCGGGTGATCAACGCGGTCGGTCTGAGCGCGACCGGAGCGGTGCTGGTGATCGTGCTGATCACCAAGTTCTTCGCGGGCGCCTACATCGCCATCTTCACCATGGTGGCGATCTTCGTCGTGATGAAACTGATTCGCAGGCACTACGATTCGGTCGCCCGCGAGCTGGACGAGCACGAGTGGGACGGTGTGCTGCCCAGCCGCTCGCACTCCATCGTGCTCGTGTCCCGGCTGCATCTGCCGACGCGCCGCGCTCTCGCCTACGCGCGCGCCAGCCGCCCCGACACGCTGGAGGCGGTCACGGTGAACGTCGACGAGGCCGACACCAGGGCGCTGGTGCGGGAGTGGGAGAACAGCGACATCACGGTGCCGCTCAAGGTGATCGAATCGCCCTATCGCGAGATCACCAAGCCGGTGCTGGACTATGTGAAGCGCGTGCGCAAAGACGCCCCGCGCGACGTGGTGACCGTGTTCATCCCCGAGTACGTGGTGGGCCACTGGTGGGAACAGGTGCTGCACAACCAGAGCGCCCTGCGCTTGAAGGGCAGGCTGCTGTTCGAGCCGGGCGTGATGGTGACCAGCGTGCCGTGGCAGCTGAGTTCGTCGGCGCGGGCGCGCACCCCGGGCGTGGTGAACGCTCCCGGCGCGGTGCGGCGCGGGTACGAGGATCGGACATGACGTCCGCGGAGCATTCGGGATGAGCGATCGGCGGACCGGCACGTTCGAGGTGCGGCTCGGGCCGCCGGGTCACGGCGGGTTCTGTGTCGCACGGTACGAGGGACGTGTGGTGTTCGTCCGGCACGGGTTGCCCGGCGAGCTGGTGCGGGCGCGGGTCACCGAGGATCGCGGCGGTTCGTTCTTCCGCGCCGACGCGGTCGAAGTGTTGGAGGCGTCCGCGGATCGGGTGCCTGCCACCTGTCCGGTGTCCGGTCCCGGCGGCGCGGGCTGCTGCGATTTCTCCTTCGCCACGCCGCAGGCCCAACGCGCGCTGAAGGCCGCGGTGGTGGCCGAGCAGTTGCGGCGGGTGGCCGGGATCGAGCGCGACGTGGTGGTGGAGTCCATCGGGCCCGGCGACGTGGGCGGCGGATGGCGTACCCGCGTGCGCCTCGCGGTCGACGCGCACGGACGTGCCGGGGTGCACCGCTATCGCAGCACCGACGTGATCCCGGATCTGCGCTGCCCGCAACCGGTCACGGGAGCGCTGGAGGGGCTCGCGCAGCGGCGATGGACGCCCGGCGCCGATCTGGTGATCGCGGTGGACGGGGACGGGATCCGGCACGTCGTCGAGCTGGCGCCCGCCGCGGATGCCGAACCGGGCGGTCGCGGCGGGGATCGGCGCGGCCCCGGCGGAAGCGGGCGGCGATCGGAGCCGGGTGGCCGGGATCGGCGCGGCGGAGGTCGACGCGACCGTCCGCACGGGCGGGATCGGCGCGGGGGAGACCGGTCCGCCGCGGAGTCCGCAGGCCGCGACGACCGGCGCGCGGCGTCCGCGCGACGTGCGGCGGCGCACGCGGCGCGTGAGGAGTGGGTGTTCGAGGGCAGCGGGCGCGCGGTCGAGTACGTGGCCGGGCGGCGCTGGGAGGTCGCCGCGACGGGCTTCTGGCAAGCGCATCGCGGTGCGGCGCAACGTTATTCGGATTTGATCGCGGAGTGGTCGCAACTCGGGCCCGGCGGGCGCGCGTGGGACCTCTACAGTGGCGCCGGGGTGTTCGCCGCACGCCTCGCCGAACAGGCCGGGCGCACCGGTGTGGTGCTCGCGGTGGAATCGGCCCGTCCCGCCGTCGCCGACGGCGCCGCCGCGTTGCGCGACCTGCCCTGGGTGGAACTGCGGGCACAGCGGGTGGAGCGCTGGGTGCTCGAGCACGTCGGCGCGGCCGCCCCGGACGTCGTGGTGCTCGATCCACCGCGCGCGGGCGCGGGCAAGGAGGTGATCGGCGCGGTCACCGCCAGCGGTCCGAGGCGGATCGTCCACGTCGGCTGCGATCCCGCCGCGTTCGCCCGCGATCTCGGCCTGTACCGGGCGGCGGGTTACCGGCTCGCCGACCTGCGCGCCTTCGACGCCTTCCCCGCGACGCACCACGTGGAATGCCTCGCGTTGCTGGAGCGCTGAGCGGTCAGTCCTCGTAGACCGGGGGTCTGCGGTCCCGGCGGGCGCGGATCGCCTCGTCGAAATTGCCGGTGGTCAGGCGCACGTACAGCTGCGCAGTGCCCTCGTGTTGCATGTGCGATTCGAAGCCGCCCGCCTCCATGCCGCTCCACAGCATGCGCTTGGTGAGCTCGGTGCCGACCCGGCTGAAGCCGATGATGCGTTCGGCAAGGTCGTAGCAGGTGTCCAGCAGTTTCGCCGCCGCGACGGCGCGGGAGACCAGACCGATGCGCTCGGCTTCGGTGGCGTCGACGTCGCGGCCGGACAGCATGATCTCGAATGCCCTCGACGCGCCGACCGCACGGGGCAGCAGATAACTGAGACCCAGTTCGGCCGAGGTGAGGCCGTTGTTGATGCCGGCGGCGCGGAAGTACGCGTCCTCGGCGGCGATGCGGATATCGGCGCCGACGGCCAGGCAGAGCCCGCCGCCGATGGCCGCGCCGTTGACCGCGGCGATCACCGGCTGGTGCATCCGCCGCAGCGCGATCAGCACGTCGTTGAGCAGATCCATCGACCGGCGCGCGACACTGGTGACGGTGAGCCCGTCGACGTTCGGCACCTTTCCCGCGCTGGTGAGGTCGGCTCCGGAACAGAAACCGTGTCCCGCGCCGGTCAGCACGACGACCCGGACGTCGTTGTCGGCGCGCACCCGCTCCAGCGCCTCGCGCAGCGGGATCATCACGTCGAACGCCATCGCGTTCATCCGTTCGGGCCGGTTCAGCGTCACCAGGGCGATATGGGGCCGTGGTTTGTCGATGAGCACGAACGACATGCGACCTCCTGGACGGTGACGACCTCAATATAGGCACGCCGGGCCCGGCGCAGCGGTGAATTCGCGCGGGGCGCCGCCGAACCGGTGCGGGGCCGCCGGACCGTCCAATTAGAGTCACAGCCATGACCGTGTACGCAATTGCGCAACTGAAGTTCACCGATCGCGCCGCCTACGACCGCTACCAGGCACGCTTCCTGGACGTCTTCGTCCGCTACAACGGGACACTGCTGGCCGCCGACGAGTCCCCGCAGACCATCGAGGGCGTCACCGATCGCGAGAAGGTGGTGCTGATCTCCTTCCCGGACGAGCCGTCCTTCCGCGCCTGGGCCGATTCGCCGGAGTACCAGGAGATCTCGAAGGATCGGCACGCCGGAGCGGACACGGTCACCCTGCTGGTGCGAGGTCTGGGTCACGGTTCGTGAACCCGGCCTCGGGCACGATGGAAGCATGATCCATCACGTCCAATTGTGCTGTCCCGCAGGTGCGGAAGACCGGCAGCGCGCCTTCTACACCGGAGTGCTCGGATGGGCCGAACTCCCGAAGCCGCCGCTGCTCGCCGCCAGGGGCGGTTGCTGGTTCCGCGTCCCCGGCCGCGGTGGCCCGGACGGCGAACTGCACATCGGTGTGGAAGCCGATTTCCGCCCGGCCGCCAAAGCGCATCCGGCGTTCGTGGTGGACATCGACGCCGTCGCTGCCGCGGTCGCCGCGGCCGGCTATCCGGTCGTCTGGGCCGATCCGGCGGAGATTCCGGGGCGGCGGCGGTTCCACACCCGCGACGGGGTGGGCAATCGGCTGGAGTTCCTGGCGGACCGCGGCGCGGCGGAAACAGCAGCTGTCAGGCCAGTCGCCACGTGACGCGCAGGTCCGCGCGGATCTCGCTCTCGCCCCGCTCCACCGGGACGGCGACGGCGCGGTAGGCCTCCATCGGGGCCGACAGGGACTGCGCGCGCGGCACCGGCGGCGCGGCGGCGGTGTCCTCGGTGATCTCGACCACCTCTCCGAGCGAGCGCCGCGCCCGCCGGGCGTACTGCTCGGCCTTGGCGACGGCGTCGTCCCACGCGGCATCGCGGGCCCGGGTGAGCAGGGATTCCTGATCGGCGAAGGCGAGGACCAGACCGCCGAGGCGGACATCGTCACCGCCCGCCTCGACGCAGTCGGCGATGACCGTGCCGGGGCCGGGGTCGGCATCATGGCCGATATCGCGCAAAGCGACCGTCAGCGACGTGCTCGCGAGGTACCCCGTGACGCGGTTGCCCTGTCCCTCGGTCCACACCGTCTCGGTCTGTACCGACAGTCCGCTGGTGGCGATGTCCACGCCGGCGACGCCGTCGGAGCGCAGCGATCGCGTGATCGCGGCCACCCGCTCACCGGCCCGGCGGTAGGCGAGCGCGACCTTGCTCGCGCGCGATTCGACCGAGATCGTCACCCGCATGAGGTCGGGCACGGCGCGGGCGACGCCGTGCCCGTAGGTGGTGACGGTGCCCGCACGCGAATCGGTGTTGTCGTCCACGGAGCTCTCCTCGTCGGTCGCGGTCGATCCGTACCGCACCATCGTGCCCGCTCAGTGGTCGCGCCGGGGCCGGGATCATTCGCGCCGGTCTGCGCGAAGGCTCGGGCGAACCGGCCGACAGCTGGGCAGCCGGTGCGCACGCTCGTGGCGGATCGTGCCGCTGCCCCGGTTCGATTGCGCGCGAGAGTTGCTCGGGCCGGATCGCCCTGTCACTCTGGGCCGGGTACCGTATGTCGAGGCTCACATTTCGACGCCATGCCGGTCGGTGTGATCGTTCTCGTGCGGGAGCACCGGCCGCCGCTCCGTAGACTGATCGGATCAGATGCGCTATCCGGAGGGAGCTAGTTCAGGTGGGAGTGCTTTCCCGGGTCGACACGCCCGATGATCTGCGCAGGCTGACCGTGCCGCAGGTACGCGAGCTGGCGGAGGAGATCCGCGAGTTCCTGGTGCGCAAAGTCGCCGCGACCGGCGGGCACCTCGGTCCGAACCTCGGTGTGGTCGAACTCACCATCGCCCTGCACCGGATCTTCGACTCGCCGGCCGACCCGCTGATCTTCGACACCGGACACCAAGCCTACGTGCACAAGATCCTGACCGGGCGCAAAGATCAATTCGACTCGCTGCGCAAGCAGGGCGGCCTGTCCGGCTACCCGAGCCGGGCCGAGAGCGCCCACGACTGGGTGGAGTCCTCGCACGCCTCGGCGGCGCTGTCGTACGCCGACGGTCTGGCGAAGGCGTTCGCGCTCAGCGGCCAGGACCGGCACGTGGTCGCGATCGTCGGCGACGGCGCGCTCACCGGCGGCATGTGCTGGGAGGCGCTGAACAACATCGCCGCCTCCGACCGCCCCGTGGTCGTCGTGGTCAACGACAACGGCCGCTCCTACGCACCCACCATCGGCGGCCTGGCCGAGCGGTTGACGGCGCTGCGCACCCAGCCCGCCTACGAGCACGCCCTGGACACGGGCAAGCGCATCCTCAAGGCCATCCCCCGGGTGGGCGAATCGGCGTACTCGATGGTGCACGCGGTCAAGGCGGGCATCAAGGACGCGGTAAGCCCGCAGGAACTGTTCAGTGATCTCGGCCTGAAGTACGTCGGGCCGGTGGACGGCCACGACGTCGTCGCGCTGGAGGCCGCGCTGCGCCGGGCCAAGGACTTCGGCGGCCCCGTCGTGGTGCACGCCGTGACGCAGAAGGGCCGCGGTTACGCGCCCGCCGAGAACCACGTCGCCGACCAGATGCACGCCTGCGACCCCATCGACCCGCTCACCGGCGTCCCGGTCGGCGGTCCGAAGGCGCGCGGATGGACCTCGGTGTTCTCCGAGGAGTTGATCGCGCACGCCGAGCGTCGCGCCGACATCGTCGCCATCACCGCGGCGATGCCTGGCCCCACCGGACTGGCGGCGTTCGGCGAGCGCTTTCCCGACCGGATGTTCGACGTCGGCATCGCCGAACAGCACGCCATGGCCTCCGCGGCGGGGCTGGCGCTCGGCGGCATGCATCCGGTGGTCGCGATCTACTCGACCTTCCTCAACCGCGCTTTCGACCAGTTGCTGATGGACGTGGCGCTGCTCAAGCAGCCGGTCACCGTGGTGCTGGACCGTGCGGGCATCACCGGCTCCGACGGCGCCAGCCACAACGGCATGTGGGATCTGTCGGTCCTCGGGATCATCCCCGGCATCCGGGTCGCCGCTCCGCGCGACGCCGCGACGTTGCGGGAGGAACTGGCCGAGGCGCTGGCCGTCAACGACGGGCCCACGGCGCTGCGGTTCCCGAAAGGCAGTGTCGCCGAGGACATTTCCGCGGTGGAACGGCTGGACGGCATCGATGTGCTCCGGATGGCCGAGCCGGACGGCGGCTCGGTGCAGGCGGTGCACGGCGACGTGCTGCTCGTCGCGGTCGGCTCGTTCGCAGGCACCGCGCTGGAGGCGGCGCAGCTGCTGGATGCCGAAGGCGTCTCGGTCACGGTCATCGACCCGCGCTGGGTGCTGCCGGTCTCCGACACCCTGCTGAAGCTCGCGGAGAACTACCGGCTGGTGGTCACGCTGGAAGACGGCGGCCTGCACGGCGGTATCGGCTCCACGGTGTCGGCCCGCCTGCGCAACTCCGGGCTCGACATCCCGACCCGCGATCTCGGTGTGCCGCAACAGTTCCTGGACCATGCCTCGCGCGGTGAGGTGCACGCAGGACTCGGCCTCACCGGCCCGGACATCGCCCGGCGGATCAGCGGGTGGCTGGCCGCTCGCTGACGCGGGCGAGCATCGGGCGCTAGCGCGCAGGCGGCAACGCCGCGGTCAATCGCGGGACGTCCAGTTCCCGCTGCCACGGCCGGGCGCCGCCGGACTTCAGGAATCCGTCGACGGCGGAGGGCTCGACCGACTCGTAGTCGGGCAATCCGTCCCAGCACAGGCGGCGGACCAGGTCTGGCGCGAGCAGATTCTCCACCGGGATCGAGTACTGCGCCGACAACTCGGCCATGGCTGCTCGGGCCCGGGTCAGGCGCGCCGCCGCGGCCGGGTCGCGGCGCTCCCAGCGGTTGACCGGCGGCGGGCCGTCGAACGGCTGGGTGAGCGGCGGCAGGTCGCTGTCGGGCAAGGTGCGGCCGCGCTCGATCGCGGCGAGCCATTCGCGGGAGTACCGGCGCTGACGCGGCCCGCCGAACACCGGAAGCGTGCGCAACTGCGCGATGGATCGGGGTTCCGCGGCCGCCGCGGCGATGATCGCCGAGTCGGGGAGGATGCGGGCGGGCGCCACGTCGCGGGCGCGGGCCAGCGCGTCCCGCGCGGTCCACAGCTCGCGCACCACCGCCAGTTGCCTGGTGCGGCGCAGTGTGTGGATGCCCGAGGTGCGCCGCCACCGCTCGGCCTTCGGCGCGGGCGGGTCCAAGGTGCGAATGTGCTCGAATTCCTGTGCCGCCCAATCCGTCTTGCCCTGCTCGTCGAGCGCGGCGGCCACGGCGTCGCGCAGTTCGAGCAGCAATTCGACGTCCAGGGCGGCGTAGTTCAGCCAGTCGGCGGGCAGCGGCCGGGTGGACCAGTCGGCCGCCCCGTGTCCCTTGCGCAGCGCACGGCCCAGCAGCCGCTCCACCATCGCGGCGAGCCCGACGCGTTCGAAGCCCGCCAGGCGTCCGCCCAGCTCGGTGTCGAACAGCCGGGCCGGGCGCAAGCCCAGTTCGGCCAGGCCGGGCAGATCCTGGTCCGCGGAGTGCAGGACCCACTCCAGTCCGTTGATCGCCTCGGCCAGCGGGCCGAGGGCGTCGGTGACCGGGATCGGGTCGATGAGGAACGTGCCTGCGCCGGCCCGGCGCAGCTGGATCAGATACGCGCGCGCCGAATAGCGGAACCCGGAGGCGCGCTCGGCGTCCACGGCCAGCGGGCCGGTGCCCGCGGCCAGCCGGGCGGCGGCCGCGCCGATCTCGGCGGCGGTGTCCAGTACCGGTGGCACCCCCTCCACCGGCGCGAGCAGCGGCGTCGCGGCCGAGGGTTCGAATTCGTCTGGTACGGACATGGTGTTGAACTTTACGTGCCGACGCAACCGCGCCGCCGTCCTATCGGCGCATAAGTGTGTCGGTGCATCGGGCGCCAAGGGCCCGCCGGATCGGGTACAGGCGGCTGCGGCGCAGGTCACCGCATGCGAGCGGCGCGCTCAGGGATGGTCGCCGGACAGGCCGGGCCTGATCTGCAGCTGGGTCACCCCTGCGGGCGGCAGCCCCGCCGCGTAGGCCAGCACCTCGCAGAACGCCTCCAGATGCGGGCGCATGTCGGTGGTGACCGGCGTCCACGAGGCGCGGATCTCGAGCTGATGGGCGCGCGGCGGGCCTGCGATGTCCCCGTAGCGCACCGAGCTGGTCGAGGTCACCGTGCCGCCGAGCGCGGTGAACGGCTCGGTGCGCGACTCCAGCGCGTCCACCAGCCAGCTCCACGCCACCTCGGGCAGCAGGGGATCGGTCGCGAGTGCGGCGTCGATGTCGGCCTGGATGTAGGCGACCAGGCGCAGGGTGCCGTGCCAGGTGTCGTCGCCGTCCGGGTCGTGCAGCAGGATCAGTCTGCCGAACGCGTCGCCTTCGGAATCGGCCGGTACGACAGGGGTTTCCGGATGTGCGACCTCCGCGCCGATCGCGTAGGAGAACGGGGCGAGTCGTTGCGGCGGCCGGATGGGCGCGAGCTCGATCCGAGGGTGCACGGTAGCGGTGCCCATCGCCTCGACCGCGGCGCGAAACTGAGCTGGCTCGCCATGAGGTCCTTCGGTCGGTGCGGCGCCGTCGCGGAAGTCGAGCGGTGTCACGAATGCTGACGGTAGACCTTGTGCACCCGGCGCAGTCGGAGGCGCGCCGCTACGGGCCCTGCGGCGTCCGCGCGGTCATCGCTGCCGCCTCCGCGTCCGCTCCCTCGCGCGGGCCCGCATACGATAGCCGTGATGAGCACTCATACCCGCCGCCGGTTGACCGATGCCCCGTTCCTGGCCGCCGCCACCGGCACGACGCCCAGCAGGCGTCCGGTGTGGTTCATGCGCCAGGCCGGACGCTCGCTGCCCGAGTACCGCGAGGTGCGTGCGGGCATCGGGATGCTCGAGTCCTGCTTCGACCCCGAGCTGGTGTGCGAGATCACGTTGCAGCCGATCCGCAGGCACGGGGTCGACGCGGCGATCTTGTTCTCCGACATCGTCGTTCCGCTGAAGGCGGCGGGCATCGATCTGGACATCGTGCCCGGCGTGGGGCCGGTGGTCGCCGCGCCCGTGCGGACGGTCGACGACGTGCGCGCGCTGCCCCGGCTGCGACCCGAGGAGGTCGGCGCGGTCACCGACGGCGTGCGCCTGCTGATCGACGCGTTGGGGGAGACGCCGCTGATCGGGTTCGCGGGCGCGCCGTTCACCCTGGCCTCCTACCTGGTCGAGGGCGGTCCGAGCAAGAACCACGAGCGCACCAAGGCGATGATGTACGCCGATCCGCGGACCTGGCACGAGCTGCTCGGCGTGCTCACCGACATCACCATCGCGTTCCTGCAGGCCCAGCTGGCGGCGGGCGTGGACGCGGTGCAGCTGTTCGACTCCTGGGCCGGCGCGCTCTCGCTGGCCGACTACCGCAGCTTCGTGCTCCCGCATTCGGAGCGGGTGTTCGCCGAGATCGCCGAGGCGGGCGTGCCGCGCATCCACTTCGGGGTGGGAACCGGTGAGTTGCTCGGCGCCATGAGCGAGGCGGGCGCCGACGTGGTCGGCGTCGATTGGCGGGTGCCGCTGACCGAGGCCGTCCGCCGCGTCGGTCCGGGAAAAGCGTTGCAGGGCAACCTCGATCCCGCCGTGCTGTTCGCCGGTCCGCAGGCGATCGAGGAGCAGGCCCGGCGGATCGCGCGGGAAGCGGACGAGGCGATCACCCTCGGCGCCACCGGGCACATCTTCAACCTGGGCCACGGGGTGCTTCCGGAGACCGATCCCGGCGTGCTGACGGCCTTGGTGGAACTCGTTCACGAGCTGTAAGCCGGGGAACCGACAGGCCGCCCAGCGGTCGACGGGGCGGGCGCGAGGCCGGGCACAGGTGTGTTCCGAGTCATCCGGGCGCCCACCGTCCAGCGGTCACCTCGCGGCACGCGATACGGTCGAGGCATGCGTATCGCGGTGGTCGGCGGTGGGATCAGCGGGCTGGTGGCCGCGTATCGGTTGCGGACACTGCTCGGGCCGGATGCCGACATGCTGGTGCTCGATCGCGCCGAACGGGTCGGCGGCATCCTCTACACCGGTGAACTGGCCGGGGAGCCACTGGATCTCGGCGCGGAGGCGTTCGTCGGGCGGCGGCCGGAGGTGCCCGCGCTGCTACGCGAACTCGGGCTCGAGTCGCAGCTGGTGACCCCCGCGGGGCTGCGGCCGCTGGTGTGGTCCGCCGGGACAGCGCATCCGCTGCCGGAGGGGACCTTGATGGGTATCCCGGCGAACGCGGAATCGATGCGCGGACTGGTCGACGCCGAGACGCTGACCCGGATCGCCGCAGAACCCGACCGGCCACTGGTCTGGGAGCCCGGCTCCGACACCGACGTCTACCGCCTGGTCGCCGACCGCTTCGGCCCGCAAGTCGCCGAGCGCAGCGTCGACCCGCTGCTCGGCGGCGTGTACGCGGGCAGCTCCCGCTCCATCGGGGTGCGCGCCGCGCTGCCCACCCTGGCCGCCGCGCTGGACAACGGCGCGCCCAGCCTCAGCTCCGCCGTCGGCGCCGCGCTGCCGCCCCCGTCGAACGCTCCGGTCTTCGGTGGTATCCGGGACGGGTACCGGGTGCTGCTGGAAGCACTCGCCGAACGCTCCGGGGCGCGGTTCGTGACCGCGACGCCCGCAACGCGTCTGGCCAGGGGGCTGCGCGGCTGGGTGGTCGATCCGATCGGCGCCGTCGACGCGGTGGTGCTCGCCACCCCGGCGCCGGTGACCGCTCGCCTGCTCGCCGCCGTCGCCCCGGTCGCGTCGGCGGAACTGGCGGGCGTCGAACTCTCATCCTCGGCCGTGGTCGCGCTGGCGCTGCCCCGCGCGACCGCTCTGCCGCGCAACTCCGGCATCCTGGTGGCCACCGGAGAGCCGTTGCGCGCCAAAGCCTTTACGCTCTCCAGCCGCAAATGGACCCATCTCGCGCACCGTGAGACGGCGCTCGTGCGCGTCTCTTTCGGCAAGTTCGGCGACGACTCACCACTCTCGTGGCCCGACTCCGATCTCGTCGCCGCCGCCACCGCGGATCTGGCCACCGTCACCGGGGCCGCGATCGAGCCGGTCGCGGCCGTCGTCCAGCGTTGGCCGGGTGGCCTCGCCCAGTACGCGCCCGGCCATCCGGCCCGCATCGCGGCCGTCGAAGCCGAGGTCACGTCGCTGGACGGGCTCGCGGTGGCAGGCGCGTACCTGCACGGCGTCGGCGTGCCCGCCTGCGTCGCGTCCGGCACGGCCGCCGCGCAACGCATCGCGACCGAGGTCGGCGCGGGCGCCGCACGCTGACCGGTCCGCCCCACTTGTCGGTGGTCCTCGCGCAAGCGCGATGCGATACCGATCGCGCAATTGCCGCGTCGCCCCGATCGGGCCGATTTTCGACGGTCCTAGTCGATTCGTGCGCAACGCACTGAAATTACGCACGAATCGGCGTAATTAAGCACACTCGTCAGACGTGCGGGATCGGCGGAATTCGCCGGTAGCGTGATAACCATGCAGCTCTCGCACTTCACCGATATCGGCTTGCGCACCATCATGCGGCTCGCGGTGGAGGACGAGAACAATTCCCGGGTCACCACAAAACTGATCGCGCGACAGGTCGGCGCATCGGAAAAGCATGTGGCCAAATCCGTTTCGCGCTTGGTCGAGCTGGGCCTCGTCGAGGCGCACCGCGGACGGTCCGGCGGATTGTTCATCACCGCGGCCGGGCGCGCGGTGTCGGTCGGTGCGCTCGTCCGGGAATTGGAAGGCGACCGCGACGTGGTGGAGTGCGGAGAACCTGATCCGTGTCCGTTGGTCGGCGCGTGCAAGCTGCGTCGAATTCTCGCCGACGCCAAGAAAGCCTTCTATACCGAACTCGACCGCTATTCGATAGAGGAATTGGTCACCTCGCAGGCGACCGGGTTGCTGCATTTACTCGTCCGCTCCACGGCGGGCGTCACCCCTGAGATGAAGGAAGTTTCATGAACCTGGACAGCGTTGTCCGCGCCGAACCGGAACTCGAACCGCGGCACGCCGAGGTCGTCCGCGCGACCCTGCCGCTGGTGGCGGCGAACATCGATCGCATCACGACCGTGTTCTACCGCACCATGTTCGGCGCGCACCCGCAGCTGCTGCGCGACACGTTCAACCGGGGCAATCAGGCACAGGGCAGTCAGCAGCGGGCGCTGGCCGCGTCCATCGCCACCTTCGCCGCCTACCTGGTCGACCCCGCGCTGCCGCACCCGGCCACGATGCTGTCGCGCATCGCGCACAAGCACGCCTCGCTCGGGGTGACTCCGCAGCAGTACCGGATCGTGCACGAGAATCTGTTCGCGGCCATCGTGGAAGTGCTCGGCGCCGACGTGGTCGACGACGCGGTCGCGGCGGCGTGGGATCGGGTCTATTGGATGATGGCCGACACGCTCATGGACCAGGAGAAAGGGCTCTACGCCGAGGCGGGTGTGGATTCCGGCGATGTGTTCCGGGATGCCCGCGTCGTGACCCGCCGGGACGACCCCTCCGGCGTCGCGGTCTTCACCGTCGAATCCGCGGACCCGAGCGTGGAGCTGCCGGGATTCGCGCCCGGCCAGTACGTTTCGGTCGGTGTGCGGCTGCCCGACGGTGCGCGCCAGTTGCGTCAGTACACCCTGGTGGGCAGGCCGCGCGACGGCGCGTTGTCGTTCGCCGTCAAGCGGGTCGACGCGGCCGGCGGTTGCCCCGAGGGCGAGGTGTCCTCCTGGCTGCACGAGCACCTACGCCCTGGCGATCCGCTGCAGGTCACCCTTCCGTTCGGTGACGTCGTCCTCGATACCGCGGCGCAGACGCCAATGGTGCTGATCTCCGCGGGCATCGGTGTGACCCCGACGATCGGCGTTCTGGATTATCTCGCCGCCCATGCTCCATGCCGTCGCACGCTGATCGTGCACGCCGACCGCGCGCCGCGCACCCACCCGCTGCGCGATCGGCTCTCGGAGCTCACCGCCCGGCTCGAGCAGGCCGAGGTCGAGATCTGGTACGAGGAACAGACCGCGGGCGCTCGGCACGGCCGGGCCGACCTCTCGGTGCTGGCCATGCCGGAGGACGCCGACGTCTATGTCTGCGGCCCGACCGGGTTCCTGCGCGATATGCGACGCCAACTGCGCGCCCTCGACATCCCCGACGCCCGCGTGCACATCGAGCAGTTCACGCCCGGCGACGCGGGCGCTCCCGAGCGAGTGGCACGATAGTGCTATGGCGCGACTCGACTATCAGGCTCTCAACTCCACCATTCGCTACCTGATGTTCTCGGTCTTCCAGGTGCAGCCAGGAGTGCTGGGCGAGGACCGGGACGCGGCGACCAAGGAGGCCACGGCGTTCTTCGACGGTCTGGCCGACCGCGAGGTCGTGGTCCGCGGCGTCTACGACGTGGCCGGGATGCGCGCCGACGCCGACTTCATGATCTGGACGCACGCCGAGCGCGTCGAGGACCTGCAAGCCGCCTACGCCGACTTCCGCCGCACCACCGAACTGGGCCGGGCCAGTGCGCCGGTCTGGAGCAACGTGGCGCTGCACCGTCCCGCCGAGTTCAACAAGAGCCACATTCCGGCGTTCCTGGCCGGTGAGGAGCCGGGCGCCTACATCTGCGTGTACCCGTTCGTCCGGTCCTACGAGTGGTACCTGCTGCCCGACGACGAGCGCCGCCGGATGCTGGCCGAGCACGGTAAGGCGGCGCGCGGCTACCCGGATGTGCGGGCGAACACGGTCAGTTCGTTCGCGCTCGGCGACTACGAGTGGATCCTGGCCTTCGAGGCGCCGGAATTGCACCGGATCGTGGATTTGATGCGCGACCTGCGGGCCACCGACGCCCGCAGGCACGTGCGCGAAGAGATCCCGTTCTTCACCGGTCCTCGCGTGGAGATCGAGAAGCTGATCGCCGCCCTGCCCTGACGCGTCCCGCCTCGGCGCAGGCAAACGCTTGCCCAGAGTTTTCGGGGCATGCGCCCAGCGCCGGGGCTTCGTACGCTGCCGGTGAGCGTCGGGCTGGTTACTCCGCTGCGCTGTCCGAGGGGTGCAGTCGCAGGGCGATGGAGTTGATGCAGTAGCGCTTGTCGGTGGGCGTGTTGTACCCCTCGCCCTCGAACACGTGGCCGAGGTGGCTGTGGCAATTCGCGCACAGCACTTCGACCCGGTGCATGCCGAGCGAGTCGTCCGAGCGGAGGATCACCGCGTCGGACGCCGCCGGATCGAAGAACGACGGCCAGCCGCAGTGCGAGTCGAACTTCTCGGTGCTGCGGAACAGTTCGGTGCCGCAGGCCCGGCACACGTAGACGCCTTCGGTCTTGGTGTCGGTGTACTCGCCGGTGAACGGCCGCTCGGTGGCGGCCTCGCGCAGCACCGCGTACTCCTCGGGGTTCAGCTTCGATCGCCATTCCTGCGGCGAGAGCTGGATGCGCGGCGCGGGCAGGGACGTATCGGCTTCGGAACTCATGGCTCCACGCTAATACGATTCTGCTCCGCGGGCGCCGGACCGTTCTGCGGTCCGGGGGTTCCGGCCGGGACGGCCGCGGGGACCGGCGGCTGCGGTTCTTCACCGCGCGGGTCCGGTGCGGAACTCATCCACGCGGGATCGATCCCGAACGGCAGCCTGCCCGCCCGCCGTGCGGCCAGATAGCGGTCGCCCAGCACGCAGAACACGACGATGAGCAGCAGGCCCCAGCCGAAGGTGATGCGCAGGTACTCCAGGTTGCGACCGATGTGCTGCCAGCGATCCGACAGCCACTTGTCGTAGCTCATGAACCCGAAGATCGCCAGCCAGGCCGGCCAGTTGCGCAACACCGAATTGCGCAGCACCACGGTCATAAGGAAGGGGAACAGCATCATCGAGTAGTACATCTGCCCCAGCGAGCTGAGCAGGAAAAAGGCCGTCAGCAGCACACCGGAGGCGGTGCAGACGAAGAACAGTTCGTCCTCGCGGTAGTAGCGATACAGCAACCACAGCGAGATCAGCACGAGCACGCCGAGGACCATGCGCATGCCCCAGGTCAACCACGGTGGCAGTCCGTAGTACTCGCCGTTGCCGACGATCGCGCTGTTGAAGTAGTCGCGGGATTCGAAGAGGTAGGGCAGGGTGCGGGTGATGAACTTCTCCGGGTCCTTCACCAGCGGCCAGGCGATCGCGTTCATCGCCAGCGGCACGCCGAGCGCCGTCACGAACACCTTCCACTGCCTCCGCGCGAGCGCGATCAACAGCAAGGGAGCCAGCGTCGGTTTGACCGCGATACTCAATCCGAGCGCGGCGCCCGCCCACAGGTCGCGTCGTTTCAGCAGCAGGTGGATGAAGATCAGCTCCGCCAGCAGCACGCAGCCGTTGACGTTGGTGAACACCAGCGTGTTGATCACGGTCTCGGAGGAGAACATCGCCAGCAACAGCGCGGGCGCGGCGACCGAGTTCAGCGTGTACCGGAACAGCCGCAGCAGCAGATACCAGGCGATGAGGATCGCGATCGCGTTCAGGGCGATGAACAGCCAGCGCGACTTCTCGTAGTCGATCGCCGCGATCGGCGCGATCAGCAGGGTGCCGCTGGGCGGGTACAGGTAGTGCGGGTCCACCGAGTCGAAGTTGGCGGTGTAGACCGGCCGTCCGTTCAGGAAGTCGAAGGACGCCTGGTAAACCGGCTTGTAGTCGTCGGTGATGAAGCCGTTGACAGCCTTGATGAAAACCCGGTTCAGCACGGTCATGACCGCAAGGGGCCAGAGTGCGAACTTGATCACCTCGGCGGTGGTGCGAGCGGTCCGGGGCTCGAGCTGTCGAAGGAACACTGGGGCACGGTACACCGGACGGGTTACCGGTGGTTGGCCGGACCTGCCCGGCGCGCCGCTCGAGCGGCTCTTCCCGCCGGGCTACGCCGGGCAGGCGGTACCGTCTGCGGGAAGTTTGCCATCCTTCAGATAGTCGAGCACCGCCCGCTGCGCGCAGCCGGAATGCGTGGACACCGGATGCCCGAAGCCCTGCCACGACACCGCCGCGTGCCTGGCGCCCGCCGAACCGATCGCGCCGGTCACCGACGACTGACCGCCGTTGCCGACAACCGGATCGGCGACCCCGCCCAGCACGAGCACCGGAATACCCAGCTTTTCCGGCAGCGCGGGCGCAGCCGACACCGGCCAGGCCGCGCATTCCATCAGCGCGATGGCCGCGGCTTTGCCGAAGACGGGGTACTTGCCCGCCCATGTGCCCGCGAGCTCGTTGGCTTTGTCCGGCGTTGGCGGCAGCTGCGTATCGGTGCACCGGTTGACGAACTGGCCGTCGCTCTCGGTGGCCGCGGCCTCCCGGGTGATCAGGGTGTTCAGCGGTCCTCGGTCGCCGCGTCCGGCCGCGGCCAGCGCGTCGGACAGCTCGGTGACCCGGGTGGCCTGGTCGGCGCGCGGGCTGCCGAGGAAGCCCGACACCGCGGTCAGCAACGCGTTCGCCGAGATGTCGCCCAATTCGCCGGTCGCGGCCCGGTTCACCAGATCGGTGACGGCGGCGCGCGGATCGGCCCCCAGCGAGCACCCGACGCCGACACAGCGCTGCGCGAACGCCGTCAGCGCGGCCTCGGCGCCCTGCACGGCCTGTTCGGCGCGGGTGACGGCATCGGTGCCGACCGGCTCGGGGGAGTCGAGCACGAGCCGGGCGACGTGGTCGCCGTACTTGCGGGCGTAACTGAGCGCGACCTTCGCGCCGTTGCCCGTGCCGAGCAGCGCGATGTGGTCCACCTGCCACTGCCTGCGCAACTGCTCGATGTCGTCGGCGGCGTGCGGCGCGTCGAAGGTGCCTTCGTAGGGCTGCAGGAAGTCGCGGCAGGCGATGGTGCCGTCCTGGCTCAGCTTCGTCATCCGCGCCACCGCGTCGCCCGCGCCGGGCCCGGACTGGGCGTTGTCGGCCAGGCCGCGGCGGATCTCCGGCGGCAGGCAGTCGATCGGCTGCGAGCTGCCGATGCCGCGCCGGTCCACCGCGACGATCGGTCGCGCGGCCAGCAGTGCCGAGGCCGGGCCTGCGGCCAGCCCGGCCAGGGTGGCGGACGAGGAGCGATCCGAACCCGAGGTGAGCACCAGCGGCGGCGCGTCGGCCGGGGTCTGCGCCAGCCTGGCCCGCAACGCGCCGGCGCGGAAGCTGCCAAGCACCGCGCCCGTCGAGTCGATCGGGGTGGAGTATTCGGCGCAGTCGAGCACCAGCCCGGCCGGCGCTGGGCCGAGTCCGAGCTGATCCAACGTGGGCTGGGTGCACTCGCGCCAGCTGAGGTCGGTTCTGGGCAGCTCGGCGTTCGGCGGGGGAGCGGGCGCGGCGGAGGTGGTCGCGGTGCCCGCGACCGGAGGACGCTGCACCGCGACGCCGGGACGATCCGACGGTCCCGCGCCGCAACCTGCGGTCACGATCGAGAGGGTGGCGGCAAGCACGGCGGCCCGAGTCCAGCGCATTGCTACAGCCTGCCAGGTTCGGGCGGTTCTTTCATCGACGGGCCCACCGGGTGAGCATCGTGCCGTCGTCGTCCAGCAGCACGTGCGCGCGCGTCATGCGGACGCGGAACTCGTGCGCGGACAGCGAGATTCGCCGCGCCGCGCCGCCGACCAGCAGCGGCGCCGTGGTCAGGCACAGCTCGTCGACCACGTCGGCCTCCAGCAGTTCGCCGAACAGGTGCGGGCCGCCCTCGGTGAGCACCCGCAGCAGGCCGCGCTCGGTGAGCACCCGCAGCAGGCCCGCCGGTGTCACCGCGATGTCACCCGCTTCGATCACCTCGGCGCCCGCGTCCGCCAATCGCTGCTTGCGGTCGGCGGGCGCGGTGGCCGTGGTGATGATCAGCGGCGGCACCCGGGTATCGGTGAACAGACGCGCGCCGGGGTCGATCGCCGCGCTCGCGGTCACCACGGCGATCGGCGGCGGCGCGCCGTCGGGATGCCCGCCGATCCCGCGCTCGTGGAACGCGCGGCGCCGCGCCGGGTCGGTGCGCGCCCCGCCGTAGTTCTCCGCGCGCGCCGTGCCCGCGCCGACCACGATCACCTCCGCCAGTTCGCGCAGCAACATGAACACCGTCCGGTCGGCGGGCGTGCCGAGCCCTTCGGTCAGGTTGCCGCTGGTGGCGGCGCCGTCGATGCTGGAGACGAAATTGGCGCGGACATAAGGCGCGTCGAGCGCGGCGGGGAACGCGTACATTCCCGCGAGGTCGTCCGGGCCGAGCGCTGTGAGCTGGATCGCATTCTGGCTACGCTGCATGAAATCAGATCTCACCACGTCTTTAGGCTTCGTCCATGCAAGAACGCCTCGTCGATCGTCACCCGGAGGTCCCGGCCGATCAGCTCGTCGCCCAGATGGTGCCGCCGCCCATGTTCGACGAGGTGAGCTTCGCCTCCTACATCCCCGATCCGAAGGAACCGAGCCAGGCGGCCGCGGTGAGCAAGGCCGAGGAGTTCGCCGGGCAGGTCGCCAAGATCAGCAAGGCCGCGCGCAAGAAGAGCCTGTTCGGCAAGAAGAAGCAGGTCAGCGGCGCGGGCCTGTACCTGGACGGCGGGTTCGGCGTGGGCAAGACCCACCTGCTGGCCTCGATCTTCCACAGCTCGCCCGCGCCCAAGTCGTTCGGCACGTTCGGCGAGCTGACCAACCTGGTCGGCGCGCTCGGCTTCGCCAACGCCCTGGAACGGCTGTCGGGCAACAGCGTGCTGTGCATCGACGAGTTCGAACTCGACGATCCCGGCGACACCATGCTGGTCTCGCGCCTGCTGACCGAGCTGTCGGCGGCCGGTGTCTCGATCGCGGCCACGTCGAACACGTTGCCGGGGCAGCTCGGGGAAGGACGTTTCGCGGCACAGGATTTCATGCGCGAGATCAAGAAGCTGGGCGCCATCTTCGAGGCGGTGCGCGTGGACGGTCCCGACTACCGCCACCGCGACCTGCCGCCTGCGCCGGAGCCGACCGCCCCCGAGGTGCTGGCCGAACGGGCGGCGAGCACGCCGGGTTCCACGCTCGACGAGTTCGACGCGCTGCTGAAGCACCTCAGCACCCTGCATCCGTCGAAGTACGGCGCGCTCATCTCCGGGGTGTCGTCGGTGTTCGTCTCCGGCGTTCATCCGGTCACCGATCAGGCCGTGGCGCTGCGCATCGTGGTGCTGGCCGACCGGCTCTACGACGCGAGCGTGCCGGTGACGGTATCCGGCGCGAAGCTCGACGAGATCTTCTCCGCCGAGATGCTCGAGGGCGGCTACCGCAAGAAGTACCTGCGCGCCATCTCCCGTTTGCTCGCGCTGTCGCGATTCGAGGTCGCGGCCTGACCAAGGCCGATCCGGTCTACGAGTAAGCAAGCCGTGCAGTCCCGATGACAGGAGCAGCCGAATGGCCACTCGTTTCCGCGCCCCGGTCGCGATGGCGGCCGGCCTGGCGGTCGCCTTCGGGCCGGTATCCGCCATCGCGCAGGCCGACCCGCCCGCGGCCGTCGTCGCCGATCCCTCCCTGCACTTGCAAGGGGTGCAGAACGCCAGGGACATCGGCGGGTATCGCACGACCGACGGCAGGACCGTGCGCACCGGTCTCGTGTATCGGACCGGGCAGCTGAACAACGCGACGCCGGAGGATCTGGCCGCGCTGACCGACCGCCGGGTGCGGTCCGTGCACGACCTGCGCACGGTCTACGAACGCGCGCTCGGGCCGGATCGGGTCCCCGCGGGCGCGACGGCGCACTGGGCCGACGTGATCGGCCAGGCTTCGCCGGAGGTCGTCGCCACCACCCTCACCGGAGGCGACGGGCTCTACCGGGCGTTCATCACCGCACCGGGCGCCGACGAGGCGTTCGCTTCCGTGCTGCGCGACATCATCGGCGCCGACGGCGCGGTGCTGTTCCACTGCACCGCGGGCAAGGACCGCACCGGCTGGACGGCCGCGGTGCTGCTCACGCTGCTCGGCGTCGATCGAGCCACGGTCACCGAGGACTATCTGCTGTCCAACCGTTTTCGCCACGCGAGCGAGCACGACCCGCTCAACGGCGTCCAGGGAGCCTGGCTCGACGCCGCCTTCGACCAGGTCGACCGGAGCTACGGAAGTTTCGACGCCTATGTCCGGGACGGCCTGGGGCTCACCGACGGCGATATCGCCGCCTTGCGGGCACGCCTGCTGGGCTGAGCGCGGCGTCCGCACCGAATGTCCGCTTCGGCGGTCCGGGGCCGCGCCGTGCATTACGATCCCGGCATGGCGAAGTTTGAGACATGGGACGGCCTGGAACTCAATTACCGGGTGTGGGAGGGCGAGGGCGTCCCGGTCGTCCTGCAGCACGGGGTGGTCGCGGACACCAACGCGAACTGGATGAGCACCGGGGTGGTCGCCGCCTTGCAGGCCGCCGGGCACACCGTGGTGTCGCTGGACGCGCGCGGCCACGGTCGTTCCGGCAAGCCGCACGACCCGGCGAAGTACTCGTGGCAGGCCATGGCGCGCGATGTGCGCGCGCTCTACGACGAGCTGGGTTTCGAGGAAGTCGTGCAGGTGGGGTACTCGATGGGCGGGGTGATCTCGCTGCTGGTGGCCGCCGCCGACCAGCGGGTGCGTCGGCTGGCCGTCGGCGGCATCGGATCGGGGGTGCTGGACTGCGGCGGCGTCGATCGCCGCGTGATCGACCTACCCGATCTGCAGGCCGCGATGACCGGAGACGGCGCGGGAGCGTCGCCGACCGCGAAGATGTTCCGGGTGCTCGCCGACGCGGTCCATGCCGACGTGGCTGCCATCCACGCCGTGGCGACCGGCCTGGACGATCGTCCCATCGAGACGCTGGCGGACATCACCGTGCCCGCGCTGGTGCTGGCCGGCGAGGACGACCCCTTCGCCGCCGAACCGGAGCGACTCGCCGCCGCCCTGCCGAACGGCGCGCTCGCCGTCGTGCCGGGCGATCACCTGATGGCGGTGGTGAATCCGGCGTTCCACACCGCGCTCGTCGACTTCCTGCGCTAGAAGACCAGGCGCAGCACGTAGTCGTGATGCACCTGGTTGCCGACGGTGAACGTCCGGGTGCCGACCTCGGTGAAGCCGTGTTTGGCGTAGAAGCGCCGAGCGCGGACGTTCTCCTGGTTGACCCCCAGCCAGACGCCCTGACAGCCCGCGGCGCGCGCCCGGTCCAGCGCGGCGTTCATCAGTGCGGTGGACACTCCGCTGCCGTGCCGGCCGGGCAAAACGTACATCTTGCTGATCTCCGCCATCGGGCTCGGCTCGGCCGGCTCTACCGGCGCAGGGACGCCCGTGACCAGCATCGCGTAGCCGACGATGTCGCCGTCCACGACCGCCTTGAGCACGATCCGGTCCGGATCGCTCAGGTATTCGCCGAACCGCTCGCTCGACAGCATCTCGCCGATGAAGATTTCGATGTCGTCGGGCGTCGCCCCGGGCGGGCACGCGAGCGGAAAGGTTGCCGCCGCGACGTCACTGAGCGCTTCCGCGTCCCAGAGCCCGGCCCGCTCGACGATGACTGGGAGGTCGCTCATGGCTCCATCAGAGCATACGAGCGACGGAGAATGTCATGCTCCGCATGCCGAGGACTTCGCGCGGACGCCGACGGCGGAACTCGCGCAGGCGTCACCAGCGGATCGATCCGAAAGGCCGACACGGTCTTCAATCGGATGTAAATATGCTTCTCATGCTTCGGAACATGGTTATCTACTTCGTCGCACGGGCGGGGCGCGCTCCCGGTGCGTCTCGGCGGAGGATCGGCGTGCGCGCCATCGCGGCTGCTGTCGCGACAGCCTCCACGCTCGCGTCTAGCGCGGGCACGGCAGGGGCGGACGAACAGGCGGCATCGTCCGACCCCGTCGCCTCCGCCGGCTGCGCGGCGCCCGCCGCCGGACCGGGGCGATCGACCCTGCGATTCGCCGCCGGAGACAGAGCGGGCACGTACATCCAAGACCTCCCCGTCACCGAGACGGGGAGGCCGATACCCGTGGTGTTCGATCTGCACGGTTACCTCGAGCCGGCGGAACTCGAGCGGGCCGGCAGCGGGATCAGTTCGCTCGGCGCCGCCGAGCGCTTCGTGACGATCACCCCGCAGCTCGAGCAACCGGGCTTGCCCCGGTGGGATTTCGGCGAGGGCAGCGCCGACATCGCCTATCTGTCCGACCTGATCTCGCACGTCGAGTCTTCGCTGTGCGTCGACCGGCGCCGGATCTACGTCACCGGCCTGTCGATGGGCGCCTTCACCACGTCCTCGCTGGCATGTCAGCTGTCGGACCGGATCGCGGCGATAGCCCCGGTGGCCGGCCTGCAGGATTTCCCGTGGTGCCGCACCGAACGTCCCGTGCCCGTGATCGCCTTCCACGGCACCGCGGACCCGATCATCGCCTACACCGGCGGCGCGGGGCCGAACGCTCGGTTCCTGCCGTCCCCGGACGGCTCGGGTTCGGTGGTGCAGCCGGACGCAGGTACCGGCCGACCGGTGATCCAGGGGCCGGGCCCGGAGAGCATCCCGGCGCAGGCGGCGGCCTGGGCGCGCCGCAACGGTTGCGCTGGCGAGCCGGTGCAGCGGCAGATCGCTGCCGACGTGACGCTGTCGAGCTACCCGTGCCCGGCCACGGGCGCCGTCGAGTTCTACTCGATCATCGACGGTGGGCACACCTGGCCCGGCAATCCGTCCGTGGTATCGCCCGCGCCTCTGGTCGGCGCCACCACAACCTCCATCAGCGCCGACCGGATCATGTGGGAGTTCTTCCTGGCCCATCCGCTGGACGGACCTCTCCGCTGATCGCCGTGCCGGGACACCGACCGCAACGGGCGATGCCGGGCGTGACCTACCCGTCGGCGGGGCCGAACTCCGTCGGCTGCTTCTGTGGACGGAGTGAGGCGGGCGCGCTCGCGACCCGATGGGAGCGGAAGACGTGGGAGAGCGCGATCAGGGCTCCGGCGAAGAGCAGCGGGACCACGAAGCCCACACGGTGCCCGGCGCTCGCCGCGACCACGCCGACCACACCGCCGCCGAGCAGCGTCCCCGCGTAGTTGAACAGGTTGAGACGGGCGATGAGCGCGTCCAGTTCCCGTCCGGTCGCGAGTTGTCCGGCCGCGCTGAAACACAGCGGCGCGATCACGGGCAGGCCCGCGCCCGCGACCAGGAAGCCGGCGATCGCGACCGCCGGACTCGGCGCGACCACCACCAGCGCCAGGCCGAGGACGCCCGTGCCCGCCGCCGCCCGCACCACACCACGCGGACCGAAACGGCGCACCAGCGAATCACCGGCCATCCGAGCGGCCAGCGACGCCCCCTGGTAGGCGGCGTAGGCGAGCGCCGCGGTCGCCGAACCGGCGAGCAGGTCGTCGGTGAGGTACAGGGCCGACCAGTTGCCCACCGCGAGGTCGACGGCGAAGACGAACGCCATCGCGATCCCGATCCCGAGATACGCGCGCAGCGCGACGATGGAGCCGGGCGCGGTGGTCTCGGCGGGACCGGTCTCCGCGTCCCGCACGCCGAGCAGCCCACGTCCGAGCGCCCAGCCGAGCAGCAACACGATCGCCGCGGCCGCGAGCAGCGATTCGCGCAGCGTCACCTCCAGCGCCTCACACCCGGAGACGAACAGTGCCCCGGCTATCGTTCCGGCGCTCCACACGGCATAGAACGACGACAGGATGAACGTCCCGTACCCGTGCTGGATGAAGACCGCCTGCATGTTGGTGCTCGCGTCCACGATGCCGACCGCGATCCCATAGCAGCCGAGCGCGGCCACCAGCAGCGGCGTGTCCGGCGCGAACGCCGCCGCCGAGCCGGTGACGGCCACGAGCAGCAGCCCGATCCGCACCGCCGCGCGGCTGGACCAGCGCAGCGCCAGCCGTTCCGCCAGGACGCTGCCGCCACCGGCCAGCAACGAGATCAGCACCACCGAGACCGCGATCATCCCGTCCGAGAGCCCGAAACGCTGCTTCTGCTGAGGCAATTCGGTCAGCACGACGGCGAGGAAGAAACCCTGTGCGCCGAACGCGAACGAGTTGGCGATCCGGGCACGCCGCAGGACCGGCGCGATCGAACTCATCGGTGCAGGGTAGCCCGAAGCGGACGACGATGCGTGCCGGGCCGCGACGGCGGGGCGAACGCCTATCGCGCGAACGGGTTCGGTCGCGCGGCTGGCCGCCATCCGTGATCGGTGTCACCATCGAAGGGCCGCAACGACACTCGCGAACCAAGGGGGAATCGAACGGATGAGAGAGCTGCCCGCGGATTTCTTTCGCACGCCGTATGCCTTCTACCAGCAGTTGCGGGCCGAGGGGCCGGTGCATCGGATCCGGTTGCGCACCGGTGTTCGCGCCTGGCTGGTCGTCGACTACGACGCCGCCAAGGAGGTGCTTCGCCATCCCGATGTCCGCAAGGATCCGCACGCTCCCCTGGGCGTCGATGCCCGGCGCTCAGCGGCGGGCGACAGCGGCCTCACCGCGGTCAACCAGCGCCTGAGCCACCATCTGCTGAACTCGGACCCGCCGCGGCACGCGCGGCTGCGCAAACTCGTCACCCCGGCGTTCGCGCCCGCCCGGATGGAGGCCATCGCCCCCCGGATCGTGGCGATCGCGGACGATCTGCTCGACGCGATCGACCGTGCGGCGGGTGCGGGTCCGGTCGACCTGCTCGCGGAGTACGCGTTCCCGCTGCCGATCACGGTGATCTGCGAACTGCTCGGCGTGCCGGTCGAGGACCGCGCCCGCTTCCGGGAGTGGTCGGCGGCCGTGGTCGACTCCCCCCTGTCCACCCCGGAGGGCATGCGCGCCGCGACCGACGCCATCGTCGCCTACTTCGACGAACTGATCGCGCGGCGGCGCGCGGAGACACCGGGCGAGGATCTGATCTCCCAGCTGCTGCCCGCCACCGAGGACGGAGACCGGCTCAGCCATGACGAGCTGATCTCCATGGCCTTCCTGATCCTGGTCGCGGGCCACGAGACCACGGTGAACCTGATCGGCAACGCCGTGCTGGCACTGCTGGCCGATCCGGACCGCTACCAGGCCCTGCGCGAGGACCCGGCCGGCGTCACACCGCTGGTGGAGGAGACGCTGCGCCACAACGGCCCGGTCAACGTGGCGACGCTGCGCTACACCACCGCGCCGGTCCACCTGGGCGGCGACGTCATTCCGGCAGGGGAGCTGGTGCTGGTCTCGGTGGCGTCGGCCAACCGTGACGAACGGCACTTCGCCGCGCCCGCGGCGTTCGACCCGGACCGCGGCGCGAACGGCCATTTGGCCTTCGGCCACGGCATCCACTACTGCCTGGGGGCGGCCCTGGCCAGGCTGGAGGCCAGGATCGCGCTGACCCGGCTGGTCGGGCGCTATCCGCTGCTGCGCCCCGCGTTCGACGACGCGGACCTGCGCTGGCGAGAGAGCATCCTGATCCGCGGGCTGCTCGAGCTCCCCGTCGTTGCGGTGGGTACGCCCGCGGTGCGCTGAAGAGCGGATTCGGTCGACCGACTTTGCTGTGCGCCGCTGGCGACGTAATCTCCTGCGCATGACAAGCGGAAGCCGCGTCGGGATCGTCGGTGCGGGTATCGCAGGTCTCGCCTGCGCGAAAGTGCTGAAACAGGCGGGTTTTCCGGTCGAGGTATTCGACCGTGCACCCGATGTCGGTGGTGTGTGGAGCGCGACCCGGCGATACCCGGGACTGCAGACGCAGAACTCCAAGGACACGTATCACTTCTCCGACTTCCCGATGCCCGCCGACTACCCGCGGGTCCTCGACGGACAGCACATGCAGGCCTATCTGGCCGCCTACGCCGAACACTTCGGGCTGACCGAGCACCTGCGGTTGCGCACCGAGGTGGTCGCCGCCGACCCAGTGGACAGCGGCTGGTTGCTGGAAATTCGCGATGAGAGCGGAATCCATCGGGCCTCCTATGACCACCTGGTGATCGCCAACGGTGTCTTCAGCGACCCGGCGATGCCGGAGTACCACGGCGCCGACTGGTTCCGCGCCGCGGGCGGGCAGTTGTGCCATTCCTCGGAGTTCACCGATCTGGAGTCGGTGCGCGGCAAGTCGGTCGTCGTGGTCGGCTACGGCAAGTCCGCCTGTGACATCGCCACCGCGGTGAGCGAGGTCGCGGCGTCCACCTCCGTGGTGGCCCGGCGGCTGTTGTGGAAGATGCCGCGCAAGCTGGCGCGGGTGATCGACTACGAGCGGCTGATGCTGACCCGCTTCGGCGAGGCCCACTTCCACCATCCGCGGGCGCGCTGGATGGACCGGTTCCTGGACGGCCCCGGCGAGTCGGTGCGGATCAGCAACTTCGATCTGATCCAGGAACTGGTCACCAAGCACTCGAACCTGCGCGAACTCGGCCTGGTGCCCGGCGGGCGGTTCGAGCAGATCGCCGAGAGCACCGTCAGCCTGGTCAGCGAAGGCTTCTACGAGCAGGTCGCCAACGGGCGCATCACGGTGCACCGGGACACCACGATCTCCGAGCTGGGCGGCGGCCAGAAGTCGGCGCCCGGGGTCCGGCTGTCCACCGGACAGGTGCTGCAGGCCGACGTCGTGATCTGCGCGACCGGTTTCCAGCAGCGGGTGCCCTTCCTCACGCCGTACATCCAGCGCAGGCTGACCGACGAGCGCGGCAACTTCCGCCTGCACCGCAACATCCTGCCGTTGGAGGTCCCCAATCTGACCTTCGCCGGCTACAACTCCTCGGCGATCAGCACACTGAACGCCGAGGTCGCCGCGCATTGGACCGTTGCACTGCTCACCGGCGGGCTCGTTCTGCCGCCCACCGACGAAATGCGGGAGGAGATCGACGCCCGCCTGCGCTGGATGGAGGAACGCACGCACGGCCACCATGCGCACGGCACGTCGGTCGTCCCGTTCTCCATCCAGAACATCGATGAGATGCTCGCCGACCTGAAGTGGCGGCTGCCGCTGCACACGCGCGCGGCCCAGGTGTTCCGCCGGATCAGACCGGAGTCCTACCGGGGATTGGCCGGTCGTCGCAAATCAGGGCAAAGGCCGGTGGCAACCCCGCCGGAGCCGATCGAAGCGGAGCTGCTTCCGTACGAGGGTGACAGCGGCCGGGTCAGCCACTGAGGACTTCCGGGCCGTTCCGATGGCGGCCCGGCCGCTTCCGGATGGGCTGGTTCGGAACGGGCTGCTGGAGTCTCGCGCGCCGAGGACCCGCCGGGTGGCGATCTCTCCGATACCGGCGTCAGATCCGCGTCATGGAGCGGCAACCCACGGCGGGCCACCGCGAGATCGGCTTGCGCGGCCCGGCCGGGCGCGGCTCGGCGACTGTCTGCGCACACTTGCATCGACTGCCGAATCGGCGGATGACGTTCGGCAAATCGTGCCGGGCCGTCCGTCGGCCGTCCTGTCCCCGGCGATGCCTGATGTCTCGACAACGACCGTCCGGCGGCTCCGCAGCCGACGTGTCCAAGGCCGTTTCCCCTGCTCACCAGCGGGTCGGGTGCTCGCGACGGTGACCCACCCGCGGCGGGGGACCTCCTCGATCAGGGGCCGTTCCGTCGATGATCACCCGGCGGCGCACATTCGGCGCGGACTCGCCCCGGTTATCGCGTGCGCAATGCGGGGAGCCGCGGTTTGCGTTGGCGATAATCCAAGGGTGGAAGCGCTGGACATGAATCTCCTCGTGGCCCTCGACGCACTGCTGGACACCAACAGCGTCACCCTGGCCGCGGAGCGCCTACACACCTCGCCGCCCGCGATGAGCCGGACGCTCGCGAAACTCCGCGACGTGCTCGGCGACCCACTGCTCGTCCGCGCCGGTCGCAATCTGGTGCCGACGCCCCGCGCGCTGGAATTGCGTTACGAGGTCAGCACGCTGGTCGAGCAGGGACGCGCGCTGCTGACGCCGCGCGCGGATCTCGACCCGGCGGCGCTGCGCCGGACGTTCGCGGTGCAGGCGGACGACATGGTGCTCACCGAGCTGGCCGGGCCCCTGCTGTCCGCGGTGCGCGCCCGAGCGCCGGGCGTGACGCTGCGCTTCCTGCCCGACAACGTCGAGGGCACCGGCGCACTGCGGGATGGACGCGTCGACCTCGAGGTCGGCCCGATCGATCACACCGATCCGGAGACCACCGTGCGCCGAGTGCTCACCGATCGCGTGATCGGAGTCGCCGCCGCCGACCATCCGCTGGTCACCGATCGCGTCACCGTCGCCGCGTACGCCGCCGCGCCGCACCTGAGCATCTCGCGCGCCGGACGTTCGCACGGACCGATCGACGACCGCCTCGCCCTGCACGGCCGCACCCGGCGGGTGGTGGCCACCGTGCCGACGCTGACCAGCGCGCTGTTCGCGGTGCGCGGCAGCGATCTGGTGTGCCCCGCGCCCGCCCTGCTGAGCGCCGCCACGCTACCCGCGATCGGCTTGCGCGCGTTCGAGATACCCCTGCCGTTGCCCGAGGTCGCCATCGGGATGGCGTGGCATCCACGCAACACCGCCGACGGGGGCCATCGCTGGCTGCGCGATCTCGTCCAGCAGACCCTGCTGCGTGCGTTCGCGGCGGCGGGTCCGCCGAAGCGGCGACCGGCCAAGGTGCTTCAGGACAGCGGGGGCGGGCTGGACAGCCGGTAGTCGGCGGGCCTGCGCTGCGCCTCGGTGCGCTCGGACTGATATCCGTTCGTGGTCGATTCACCCGGTGTGGGCCCGAAGACGTCGGAGCGGCTCAGCGGAGCCGCCGCCGTGCGCTTGAGTTCGTCCAGCATGGCTTGCAGCTTGTCCACGTGCGTGTTCTCGACCGGGGTGCGGTCGTCGTCCCCGGCGCGATGCGCTCCGGCCGGTCCGGCGCCCGCGTCGGGAGCCGTCCCGTTCTCCGAGCCGGTGTGGGCGGATGCGGAGGCGACGATGCTCTCGTATGCGGCGTTCTCACCGGAGGCGTACGGGGTGGCGGGTTCGCGCGGGGCGGTGAACCCCTCCTGCCGTTCCGTGCCCGGGTCGCGCGGGGTCGGCGCGGTGAACGACGATGTGGGCTCCCGCTGGACCGGAGCGGTGAAAGCCGGCTCACGCGCGGGCGGGGCGGTGAAGCTCGATGCCGGGTCGCGGGGCGCGGTCAGGCTCTGCGCGGCCGTGGCGCTCGGATCGAGCGTTGGCTCGCGCGGCGGGGTGAAGCTCGTCTGCGCGGCCGAACCCGGTTCAGCGGCCGCGTGCACCGGCTCGCGCGGTGTGCCCTGGAGGCGCGCGCCGTTCCTGCCACCGGCCGGTTCACCGGAATCGCTCTTCTGCGCCGCCGATTCGCCCTCGGGCTCCGCCCGGCGCGCGTTCGATCGGCCCGCGGCTGCCCGGGGTAGCGGGCGTTGGGCGGCCGTTCGCCGATCCTCCCGCGCCGGGTCGTCCTCGGATTCCAGGCGCTCCACCCTGGCATCGAGGCCCGAGATGTCTTGTCCGGCACGGAAAGCCCACGCCTCGAGCTTGGCCAACCGCCCCTCGACGCTCGGTTCGCTCGCCACGGGCTGCGCACCATCGATCCGGGCCGCCACCGCGTCGAGCTTCTCACTGACCTCTCGGAGAGCCGACGCGATACTCGCCAACATCGCGCCGATCGACTCGCCGGTCTGCTGACCGTGCTCCATCCAGTACCCACTTCCCCGTATCGGCCCAGCTCGCACTCGGCCGGACGATTCTATCCGCCAGTTGGACATCCGCGGCTCGCGAAGATTCGGTGGTGCGCCGACCCATGACCTGATCGAAGCAGCCTAGGCCCCCGGAATCGGCCCCCTGCGGGCGGATTACGCGGCGACCCGGTTTGTCCGGAACCGGGCCGGCGCATCTGATCGGTCATTATCCGCCGGAATCGCCTCCCCCGCGAGTCCACGCTCCGGCGCCGCGAAGCGCGCGCCGGTTGCCGCGCGGCCGGGACACCGGGCGCGTCGCGGGATGGCGGCAACTGTCAATCCATCGTTCCCGCAGTGCCGGTCATCAATCCGTGGCATGATGAAAGTCCTTGTGCCGCAGAGAACAACGCCGATTCCGCGGACCGGCCACCTGGGTGGCACACCCGAGCGCGGGGTGAACGGGGCTGGCGAGGTAGCCGAGTCTGACGCACTCTTGATCTATGGCGTAGGTCGCCGGGCCTGCGGTGGTTTGTGCAGGGGAGTGGTCGCGTGAGAACGAAGCAGCGGGCGGAGATCGCCTGCGGGCGCCGAGCGATGCTCGCCGAGTTGGGTATCGGAGAGGCTCCGGGCCGGGTCCGTGGATCGAAGCGCGGTTACGCCTGTGGGTGTCCGGAATGTTCCGCCGCCCAGTGGGATATGCGGCGGCTCAAGTACTGGTTGTGCGGCAGGCTGCTCGCCTACGGAGCCGACGAAGCCGAAGTGGATGGGCGTATCGGGACTTTGCCGGTGGATGTGGTCTGGCGCAAAGGCGACCGTGTCTACGCGATCGAGGTGCGCAGCGGACCGCTGGAGCGTGGACTCGCCCAGGAGCACACCGAGCGGTTACGCGCCGAGGGCTGTACGGATGTGTTGTGGCTGTGCCCGCCCGGCTACTGGGTGCCGTACCTGCATGCTCTGGGCATCGCGGACTTCGCGCCCGCCGCCTGTGACTACCGCGCGGTCACCGGCGTGCTGGACACCGAGCACGCGATGGCGGCGCCGCGGCGCGAGCCGGTCGAATTGCGCGAGTTCATCGCGGGCTGGGTACGCGGTGAGTACGTCTGGGGCTATCGGGATGAGAAGACGGGAGGCTGGGCCACGGTGACCGACTGGGAGTACCACACGAAGACGCAGGCCACGGTCATCGCCCGGCAACGCCAGGAGCTGGTCAACCAGCGCACGTCGCTGGCGGTGACCCGGAAGGCGCTGCGGGACAAGCAGAAACACCTGCTGAAGCTCACCACGCGGTTGGAGCGCGCGGAGCAGGCCGCGCAGGAACGGGCCGACGCCCTGGCCTCCGCTCAGCGCACCATCGCCGATCACGACCGGCTCGACAAGGCCCTGCGCAACACCATCGCGAAGCTGGAGGTGACCATCGGCCGCTGGCAGCTGATCACCATCTGCGCGATGCTGCTGATCGTCACGTTCCTGGCGGCGGCGATGGTGGTGCGCTGAGCCGGAACGGCGCTCGGTCCCACCGCCATCGGTGACGCAGCACCAGCGCGAGGAAGTCCAGCAGTTCCAGGCCGGTCTTCGCGCGTACCTCGCCGAGCGCGGCCCACTGCACGGGGCCGCGCTCGACGAGGTCGCGCAGCATCCGTTCGGCGGCGGTGTCGACAGGGCGTGCGAGGAGATCGGGGATGCCGATGCGGCTGCCCGTCCAGACCAGCCAGCCCCAGCCGTTGGCGTGCGCGTGCGCCCGAGCGGCGGCGGACTTCACGACGTTGACGTGAAAGCCGACATGGCCCAGTGGCGCGACGTCGATCAGCACCGTGCGGCCGTCGGTGAGCCGCGCGACGATGCTCGGGTAGTGCACCCGCTGCGCGCCGTCGAGCTCGTAGACGACCGCCGCGGGTTGTTCCAGGAAGGTCTCGACCAGGTCGCTGGCGTTGAGAATCCACAGCAGCCTGGCTTCCAAACCGGAGTCGAACGGTACGTCGCGACCGACTTTGTCCAGGTAGAAGCGTCCGCGTCCGTCGTCGTCGCTGTCCACGGTGCGCGCTGAGGCGGCCGGGATCGACGCCGCCGCGCCGGCGCGTGGCCAGTCGACCTGGCCCAGCCAGGGATTCAGCTGACTCGTCGCGCGCGGCTCGGCGTCGTGCAGTTTCGCCAGGCGCCGGTTGGTCTTCTTCTGCCACGCCGCGATGCGCTGGGTGACGAAACCGGCGATCCGCTTGGCGTCCTCGGCCGCGTGCCCGGCCAGCCGCAGCTTGAGGTAGGACAGCTCGGTCGCGGCGATATCGGTGTCGGTCGCGTACGTCTCCACCAGCAGCGCCCGCGTCAGCTGCCGGTCCATGGCGTCGAGCGGATAGCGCGCGGACAGCACGGCGGCGGCGCGATGCCCGGACAGCTGCGCCATCCGGATCATCTGCCCGACCGCTTTGGTGTGCAGTTGGCGCACCCGGTCGCGGGAGAGGTCGTAGCGAGCGCCGATGCGGGCCAGCGTCTCGGGCTTCTCGCCGCCGACCCCCAGCCGAGCCGTCAGCAGGTCGCCGTCCTTGGCCTTCCGGTCGGCGCGCAGCGCGATCAACTCGCCGAGCACCTCGTTGACCTCTTCGAGTTCGAACGAGATGTCCTCGCGCAGGTCGAGCGACTCGGGATCGTCGTCATCCGGCGCCGCACCTCGCGCGACCTCCGCACTGATCGTCACGCGACAACCCCCTGACTCGGCTCCGGCACTGTGCGCCACAGCGTATCCGCACCTACCGACACCCGCCGCAGTCCTTGCCACGGCAACGATGGTCAGCTCGGGCAAATCGCCGATGCGGCGCGGCAGGCACGCCGATCGGTCAGCTGCAGGAAGGTCGGGGAAGGGGACGCCCGCTCCCCGTCCCGGAATACAACAAAGGCCCGGTGAGAACCGGGCCCGAGTTGTGAGACGGTGGTGCGCGATACTGGGATTGAACCAGTGACCTCTTCCGTGTCAGGGAAGCGCTCTCCCGCTGAGCTAATCGCGCGAGGTGGAGACGGGAATCGAACCCGTGTGCACGGCTTTGCAGGCCGTTGCCTCACCACTCGGCCACTCCACCGCGCAAAGGGGGACGGCGTAAAGTTGCCTGGCCCTACCTCTCGAGCGGATGACGGGATTCGAACCCGCGACCCTCACCTTGGCAAGGTGATGCGCTACCAGCTGCGCTACATCCGCATTCTGCCTCCCCGGGGCTCGTTTCCGGCCTCCGTGGTGCGAGACAGAACATTAGCCGACGCTCGGTGAAAGGTACAAATCCGCTGGTAGAACGGCAGAAATCCGGAAGGTGGCCGACTGTGACACCCGTGGCCTCTGTGGTGGGTGGGGGAGCAGAGACGTCGGTCGTCCCCGCGATCCCCGAAGCGCGTCCAGTCGGCGACCGGGAACGACCGGACATACCGCCACAGCGCGACCGTGCGGAATGGCTGCCCCGGCCGGTGGTTCCGCGCTGAACGACCCCTGTCCGGAGGGCGATTTGGTGAACCGCCGGTGCCGCGTGCTAATGTTTCGTCTCGTCCGGAGGGCGCCTCGCGAGCCTTCGGAAGCCCGTCAGGTCTCATAGCTCAGCGGGAGAGCGTCCGCCTCACACGCGGAAGGTCGCTGGTTCGATCCCAGCTGGGACCACTTCATCCCCTCGACGAATTACCTGGTCGGGGGGATTTTTTGTCTTTCCGGTCGTTCCGGCTCGAGTCGGGCCGTCTTCGGCCGCGTGTGCCACGGAATCCTGTCGCGGAGTTGTGGGGTGGGGGATCCCTACCCCTGGGGTGTCTGGTTGCCGAGTGTTAGCTCTTCGACGATTGGAGGACCCATTCTCCATCGCTCGAGTGAGGAAAAACGGCTATGTCCATCGTTCTCGACCAGGCACCTCGCATTCACGGGGCTGCGCACGCGCGCGAGTACGCGATTCCGCCGGCCGTACCCGTCATCGAAGCAATTGCCACCGGTACGCCCGGTCTGGTTCTCGACCAGGCCGTCGCGGCGGAGTGGATGGCCGGGCAATTCACCGATCCGGCGCGGCAGGCCCAGGTCAGGCGGATCTTTCGCAAGACCATGATCGGCAGCAGGCGCTTCGCGGTCGACCCGCTGGACCCTCGGATCCATGCCCCGAACGGCGAACCGGCGACGATCCAGGATCGCATGCGCTTGTTCTACCGCCACGCCGTTCCACTGGCCGTCGACGTGGCGCGGCGCGCGCTCGACGGAACCGATCCGGCCGACCTCGGGCTCCTGGTGTTCGCGACGAGCACCGGCGTCATCGCGCCCGGCGTCGATGTCGCGGTCGTGGACAATCTCGGACTGCCTCGGTCGGTCGCGCGCCTGGTCGTCAACTTCATGGGCTGCGCTGCGGCGATGAACGGAATCCGCGCCGCCTCCGATTTCGTCCGGGCCAACCCCGGCAAGAAGGCGATGGTCCTGTGCATCGAGCTCAACTCGGTGCATGCCGTCCCCGTCCGGGACATCGGCGACGCGGTGACCCACAGTTTGTTCGGAGACGGTTGCGGCGCGGTCGTCATCGGAGCGAAACGCGGCACGGAACGGGCCGAACCCGGGATGATCGTCCTGCGGGACACCTTCACCCACCTGTTCGAGGCCACCGAAGACGGCATCGCGGTCGGCGTCAATCACGACGGCATCACGTGCGAGCTGTCCGAGAACGTCCCTCGATACATCTACAACGGCGTCGCTCCTGTGGTCGCTGACGTGCTGCGCCGCAACCGATTACGGCAGCAGGACATCGATGTGTGGGCGATCCATCCGGGTGGCCCGAAGATCTTGCTCGAATCCGCGCGATCGCTGGGCCTTCCGCCGGAAGCCGCCTCGGCGAGCTGGAAGGTTCTCGGCCGGTACGGAAACATGTCGAGCGTCTCGCTGATCTTCGTGCTGGAACGCATCGCCGGTGAGACCGCCGTGAACAAGCCGATCTCGACGGGTGTGGCGTTCTCGTTCGCGCCGGGCGTCACTATCGAGGGGTTGCTCTTCGACGTCGTGCGGCGATGATCGGGCTGCCTTCCGGCCGGTTGGCGGCATACCGTGTTGCGCTGTGACCTGAGTCACATTATGGTAGCGGTTGCGGTCAGCCGGATCGGAAACCTTTTCACACGCTTTGTGAACTCTTTACTATCGTTTCCACCAACCATCTCGACCACCGCTTCACGGGTCGCGCTTCACTCGACCGAATGAAGGCCCGAGCTTCGCCCGCTGCTCGCTTTCGATGCCAAGAACATGTTTGACCGATGAACCGGGTCCACCCGGCGAAGGAGAAAATATGTCCACCGACACCGATTCCGCACCACGGACGTCGCCGCACGCAGGCATTGCCGGTCGTCTGACCAGTATCGGACGTGCCGATCTGCCCGCTTCGATCGTGGTCTTCCTCGTCGCGCTTCCTCTCTCGCTCGGTGTGGCGGTGGCCTCCGGCGCTCCGGTGGCCGCCGGCCTGATCGCCGCCGCCGTGGGCGGTGTGGTGGCCGGGCTGCTCGGCGGTTCCTCGATCCAGGTCAGCGGGCCCACCGCGAGCCTCACCGTGGTCGTCGCCGCGAGCGTGCACCAATTCGGCTGGGCCGCAACGTGCTTCATCACCGTCGGCGCGGGCGTGCTGCAGATCCTCTTCGGGCTCAGTCGCGTCGCGCGGGCCGCGCTTGCCATCGCACCGGTGGTCGTGCACGGGATGCTGGCGGGCATCGGCGTGGTGATCGCGCTGCAACAGGTACACGTGCTGCTCGGCGGCAACTCGCTGAGTTCGTCGTTCGCCGCGCTGGCCGAGCTGCCGAGGCAGCTGCTGTCGGTGCGCGCAGGCGACCTGTGTGCCGGCCTGGTCGTCATCGTCATCTTGATCGCGTGGCGCTTCGTGCCGGGGCGGATACGCGTGATCCCCGGACCGCTCGTCGCGGTGGTCACCGCCACCCTGCTGGCGTTCGTGCTGCCCACGCACGTCGAACGCCTCGTGCTGGACGGCTCGTTGCCGGACTCCTTGGGCCTGCCCGCCATCCCCTCCGGCGGCCTGACGGCCATCGCCACGACCATGGTCACGATCGCCCTCATCGCCAGCATCGAGAGCCTGCTGTCGGCCGTCGCGGTGGACAAGATGCGGCCGGGGCACCGCACCGATTTCGACCGGGAGCTGATCGGGCAGGGGTCGGCCAACGTCGTGTCCGGCTTGCTCGGCGGCCTGCCGATCGCGGCCGTCATCGTGCGCAGCATCACCAACGCGAACGCGGGCGCGCGCAGCCGGGCGGCGACCGTGCTGCACGGGGTGTGGATCCTGCTGTTCGCGGTGGCCCTCGCCGGACTCGTGCGCCAGATCCCGACCGCCGCGCTGGCCGGATTGCTCATCTTCGTCGGTGTGCAGCTGATCAAGCTGGCGCACATCCGGCTGGCCCGGCGGGCCGGTGAGGTGTACGTCTACCTGGCGACGGTGCTGGGCGTGGTGTTCCTGAATCTGCTGCAGGGCATGCTGATCGGTCTGGTGCTGGCATTCGCGCTGCTGCTGTGGCGGGTGGTGCGCGTGATGATCGTCGCGGCGCCGGTTCCCGGTTCGCGTCGCTGGGTGGTCGCCATCGACGGCACCTGCACCTTCCTGGCCTTGCCGAAGCTCACCGCGGAGCTGGCGAAGGTGCCGGCCGACGCCGATGTGACCGTCGAGATGGCCGTCGACTTCCTGGACCACGCCACGCACGAGTTCCTCACCGAGTGGGCTCGCGAGCGCGAAACCGGCGGCGGCACGGTCGAATTCGCCGAACTCGGTGGCGAACGGATGAGCACCACATTGGCCGGACCGCCCGAACGCGGGCACTTCAGGCAGGTCGTCGAGCAGGTCATCGGCCCGTGGCGGCCCACGGGCGACCGGGACAACCGCATCGCGGCAGGCATCGCCGCCTACCACCGCGGCCACGCCCACCTGCTGCGCCCGCATCTGGACAGGTTGCGGCATCGGCACGCCGCCGACTCGTTCTTCCTCACCTGCGCGGACGCCAGGATCGTGCCGAACGTCATCACCAACAGCGGCCCCGGCGACCTGTTCACCGTGCGCAATGTGGGCAACCTGGTGCCGACGCGCGGTGGGGACGTCTCGGTGGAGGCGGCGCTGAGCTACGCGCTCGAGCGGCTGGACGTGCGCGCGGTCGTGGTGTGCGGTCACTCCGGCTGCGGTGCGATGGAGGCGCTGCACCGCGAGGTCATGGCAGGGGCCGGGCTCGGCGACTGGCTGGAGCACGCGCGGCCGAGCCTGGAGCGCTACCGGCTCGGACATCCGGTGGCCGCCGCGGCGGCCGAGGCGGGATTCGGGCCGGTGGACCAACTGGGCATGGTGAACGTCGCGGTGCAGCTGGAGACGTTGCACGCGCACCCGGTCGTGCGCCGGGCTATCGAGCAGCGGGGCGTGGCGGTGTCGGGTCTGTTCTTCGACCTCGCCACGGCGCGGGTGATCGAGATCATGGTGGACGGCATCGCGGAGTTCGGCGACGAACCCCGCCGCCGGATCGCGCCGGAGCCCGTCTGAACGGGCTTGTGGGGTGGATCACGATGATCGGCGACAGCAGGGCAGTGGGGAATGACACACAATCCGCGAACTTCTCAGGCTTTGCTAAGTCTTTACCAATACACTTGCACTCGTTTACATCTCGACTCATCGCTGCGTCGGGACTGCTTCACCGCGAGATGCCGGTTCGCGGTCTTGTGCCCTGCTGGACATGTTGATCGTCAACCGACCTCGGCGAGACAGCCGAGTCGGCGAAGGAGAGTCATGGCTATCGATCAAGATTTAGCCCCGCCACCGTCCATGCCCGCACCGGCGGGATCGGGCCGCAGTTCCGGACAGTTGTCCGACCGCTTCACCGATATCCTCCGCCACGACGTGCCCTCTTCGATCGTGGTTTTCCTTGTCGCTCTGCCGCTTTCGCTCGGCATCGCGATCGCTTCCGGAGCCCCTGTCGCCGCCGGGCTCATCGCCGCCGTGATCGGCGGCATCGTCGTCGGATCGCTCGGCGGCTCGGTCCTGCAGGTCAGCGGCCCCGCCGCGGGCCTCACCGTCGTGGTCGCCGAGACGATCAACCAATTCGGTTGGCGTACCACGTGTTTCATCGTCTTCGCGGCCGGCGTGCTGCAAATCCTGCTCGGCCTCAGCCGCGTGGCCAGGGCGGCGCTCGCCGTCGCGCCCGTGGTGGTGCACGCCATGCTCGCCGGTATCGGCATCACCATCGCCCTGCAGCAGATCCATGTGCTGCTCGGCGGTTCCTCGCACAGCTCGGCCTGGCGCAACATCATCGAACTGCCGGGACAGCTGCTGTCGCTGGAGGGCGGCGGCACGCTGATCGGCGCGGTCGTGATCGCGATCATGCTCGGCTGGAAGTACCTGCCCGCGCGCATCAGGGTCGTGCCGGGCCCGTTGGTCGCGGTGCTGGTGGGCACCGTGTTGTCGCTGGTGTTGCCGCTGAACGCCGAGCGCATCGTGCTCAACGGATCGCTGTTCGACGCCATCGGCCTGCCCGCTCTGCCGCGCGGCGACTGGTCGGGTCTGGCGCTGGCCATCCTCACCATCGCGCTGATCGCCAGCGTGGAGAGCCTGCTGTCGGCGGTGGCCGTGGACAAGATGCACTCGCGCAAGCGCACCGACTTCGACCGGGAGCTGATCGGCCAGGGCTCGGCGAACGTGCTGTCGGGCCTGCTCGGCGGCCTGCCGGTCACCGGCGTGATCGTCCGCAGCGCCACCAACGTGCAGGCGGGCGCGCACAGCCGCGCCTCCGCGATCCTGCACGGCGTCTGGGTGCTGGTGTTCTCGGTGGCGCTGGTCTCGGTGGTGGAGCAGATCCCGAAGGCCGCGCTGGCCGGTCTGCTCATCGTCATCGGCATCCAGCTGGTGAAGCTGGCCCACATCAAACTGGCTCGGCGGACCGGCGACCTCCTGATCTACGCGGTGACGGTGCTCGGCGTGGTGTTCGCGAACCTGCTCGAGGGCGTGCTGATCGGTCTGGGCCTCGCGTTCGGCCTGCTGCTGTGGCGGGTGGTCCGCGTGGCGATCAAGGCCGACCAGCTCCCCGGCACCCAGCGCTGGTTGGTCACCATCGACGGTTCGGCCACCTTCCTCGCGTTGCCGAAGCTGTCGGCGCAGTTGGCGAAGATCCCGCCGGGAGCCGATGTCACGGTGGAGATGACCGTCGACTTCCTCGATCACGCCGCTTTCGAGGCCATCGAGGAATTCGCCCGCCAGCAGGTGAACAACGGCGGCTGCGTCGATTTCGTGGAGATCGGCGGCGCCAGGATGGCCCACGCCGCGGCCAAGCCGCCCGCGCGTAGCTTCGCGCGCTCGGTCTGGGACGAGATCCTCGGCCCTTGGCGGCATGACGAGCGGCACGAGAACCCGGTGGCGGCGGGCGTCGCGGCCTACCACCGCAGCCACGCGCACGTCGTCCGGCCGCACCTGGACGAGCTGCGCGACAAGCAGGACCCGGATTCGTTCTTCCTGACCTGCTCGGACTCGCGGATCGTGCCGAACATCATCACCAACAGCGGCCCGGGGGACCTGTTCACCGTGCGCAACGTGGGCAATCTCGCACCCGCCGACGGTGACGCCTCGGTGGAGGCCGCGCTGGTGTTCGCGCTCGAACAGCTGAACGTCCGCTCGATCGTGGTCTGCGGGCATTCGTCCTGCGGTGCGATGACGGCGTTGCACACCGGCGCGAAGGTTCCCGGCGTGGACGCCTGGCTCTCCCATGCCCGACCCAGCCTGGAGCGCTTCCGCGCCGGGCATCCGGTGGCCGGTGCGGCGCGGGAGGCCGGTTTCGGCGAGGTCGATCAGCTGAGCATGGTGAACGTGGCGGTGCAGCTCGAGCTGCTGCACCGGCACCCGGCGGTGCGCAAGGCGGTCGCCGAACGCGGCGTCAAGGTGTCGGGCCTGTTCTTCGACATCGCCAGCGCCCGCGTGGTCGAGGTGACCGAGAACGGCATCGCGCACATCGATGACGCGGGCCAGCGGCCCGCTCGCGAACTCGTCTGACCGACGGGGATGGATGATCCCGCCCCGGGCAGCCCGCCCGGGGCGGGATCATCGTATCCGGGCACGTGGGAGCGGCTCCGATAGGCCGAACACTCGTACCCTGGGGGCGTGACCGCAGACCCGGAGACGAGTTCGACCGATCGGCCGACCCGCTGGCGCGCCTTCCGCGCCGGGCTCGAGCGCCGACCTACGCTGTACTTCGGCTACCGCATCGTGGTCGCGGTGGTCGGTGTGGCCGTGCTCGCGGCAGGCGTGCTCGCGATCCCCTATCCCGGTCCCGGCTGGGCGATCGTGTTCGCCGGATTGGGTATCCTCGCCACGGAATTCGCTTGGGCGCGCAGAGTTTTGACCTGGCTGCGGGACCGGTACCGGCAATTGATGGACTGGTACTCGCGGCAGGGCCGCGTCGTGCAGGTGGCCGGGGCGGTCGCCACCGCCGCGCTGGTGGTGGCGACGCTGTGGGTGTTGGGAACCTTCGGGCTTGTGGGTAGTTGGATCGGAGTCGAATGGGAATGGCTGCGCAGCCCCCTGTAACGGTGACCACCGTTCCCGGGCGCATGCTCACCCGACCGGAATGGCTGGCCGCGCGCATCGCGGAGATGGGCCATTCCTGGGGGACCACGTCGCTGCGCATCGCGGGCACGCTGTGGTGGTGCATGGTCGCGTCCGCGCTGGTGGAGCAGATCGCGCGGGCGTACGCGCACGACGAGGAGGCCCCCGAAGCCACGCTGGAGCGGCTGGAGTGCGAAGTGCGCCCCGACGGCGGCATCGAACGGGTGCGCATCCCGGCGGACGGCGGCCGGGCCGCCGGAAGCGCGGCGGCGCTGCACGAGACGCTGGCGACCGTCATCCCACCGGTGGCCCGGGTCTCGAGCGCGGGGGTCCCCGCGTTGTGGGCGATCGTGGCCGACGCGATCGGCAACCGCGCCCTGGACGCCGGGTCGCCGGAGGCGGGCGCGCGGCTGGCCGCCGCGATCGGCGGCAAACTTCCGGTTCCGCGTTTCGTGGAGATCGGCGGACGCACCTTCGTGCGGCGCATCTCCTGCTGCCTGGTGTTCGAGGTCCCGGGCTGCGACATGTGCACCAGCTGCCCGAAACGCCCGGCCGCCGAACGCATCGCACTGCTGGCGGACCTGGCCGCCGAAGGCTGACCGCCCGCCGCGCGGCACCGCGGCGCGCCCACCGGGAACCCGATCGCCACCCGGCCGCTACGGCGCAAAACCCGGAGGGACGGGCCGAAGCGGCGGGACAGTAGCATGGTCGCGCCGGACGAACATGCGGTCGGCCACCATCCAGCGGGCCTCCGCCCGCACACGAAACGCCAAGGAGAGCGCAGCCGTGACCACCTCAGCCGCCATCAGCCCAGTCGCCCTCGTCCGGGTGCCGGCCGGGACGACGGCGGGCGCCGCGGTGCGCGAGGCGGGGTTGCCCACCAAGGGGCCCGACACCGTGGTCGTCGTCCGGGCCGACGGCGAGCTCAAAGACCTGTCCTGGACTCCGGACAAGGACGTCGAAGTGGAGCCGGTCGCGGCGAACACCCCCGACGGCCGCAACGTCATCCGGCACTCCGCCGCGCATGTGCTCGCCCAGGCGGTGCAGCAGGAATTCCCCGAGGCCAAGCTGGGCATCGGCCCCTACATCAAGGACGGGTTCTACTACGACTTCCGCGTCGAGCGCCCGTTCACCCCGGAGGACTTGGCCAAGCTGGAATCCCGGATGAAGAAGATCGTCAAGGGTGCGCAGCGGTTCTCCCGCCGGGTGGTCGAGGTGGACGAGGCCAGGGTCGAGCTGGCCGGTGAGCCGTTCAAACTGGAGCTGATCAGCGACAAGTCCGGCATCGATGACCCGGAGGTCATGGAGGTCGGCGGCAAAGAGCTGACCATCTACGACAACCTGGATCCGCGCACCGGCGAGAAGATCTGGGGCGATCTGTGCCGCGGCCCGCACATCCCGACCACCAAATTCATCCCGGCCTTCAAACTGACCCGCAGCTCGGCCGCCTACTGGCGCGGCGATCAGAGCCGCGAGGACTTGCAGCGCATCTACGGCACCGCGTGGGAGTCGCAGGAGGCGCTCGACGAGCACCTGCACCTGCTCGCGGAAGCGGAGCGGCGTGACCACCGCAAGCTCGGCCTGGAGCTGGACCTGTTCAGCTTCCCCGACGAGCTCGGTTCCGGTCTTCCGGTGTTCCACCCCAAGGGCGGCATCATCCGCAAGGAGCTGGAGGAGTACTCGCGTCGCAGGCATGTCGCGGCCGGCTACGAGTTCGTCAACACCCCGCACATCACCAAGGGCCATTTGTTCGAAGTCTCCGGCCACCTGGACTGGTATCGCGACGGCATGTTCCCGGCGATGCACCTGGACGCGGAGTTCAACGAGGACGGCACCGTCCGCAAGCCCGGCCAGGACTACTACGTCAAGCCGATGAACTGCCCGATGCACAACCTGATCTTCCGCGCCCGCGGCCGGTCGTACCGGGAGCTTCCGCTGCGACTGTTCGAGTTCGGCTCGGTCTACCGGTACGAGAAGTCCGGCGTGGTGCACGGCCTGACCCGAGTGCGCGGCATGACCCAGGACGACGCGCACATCTACTGCACCAAAGAGCAGATGCACGGCGAACTGACCGACACGCTGCGGTTCGTGCTCGACCTGCTGAAGGACTACGGCCTCGACGACTTCTACCTCGAGCTGTCCACCAAGGACCCGAAGAAGTTCGTCGGTTCCGACGAGATCTGGGAGGAGGCCACCGAGACCTTGTCCAAGGTCGCCTCGGCCTCCGGCCTGGAGCTGGTGCCGGATCCGGGCGGCGCCGCCTTCTACGGCCCGAAGATCTCCGTGCAAGCCAAGGACGCGCTCGGCCGCACCTGGCAGATGTCGACCATCCAACTGGACTTCAACCTGCCCGAGCGCTTCGACCTGGAGTACACCGCCTCCGACGGCACCAAGCAGCGGCCGGTCATGATCCACCGCGCGCTGTTCGGCTCGATCGAGCGCTTCTTCGGTGTGCTCACCGAGCACTACGCGGGCGCGTTCCCGGCCTGGCTGTCGCCGGTGCAGGTCGTCGGCATTCCGGTCGCGGAGGCTTTCGCGCCGCATCTGGACGGGGTGATCGAGCGGTTGCGCGACGAGGGCGTCCGTGCGCAGGTGGACCGCAGCGACGACCGGATGCAGAAGAAGATCTTCAACAACACCGCCCAGAAGGTGCCGTTCATGCTGCTGGCCGGTGAGCGCGACGTGAACGCGAACGCCGTGAGCTTCCGCTTCCGCGACGGCACCCAGGTCAACGGCGTGCCCGTCGACGACGCGGTGGCCACCGTCGTCGAGTGGATCGCCCATCGGGAGAACGCCTCGCCGACGGCCGACGGTTTCGAGATCCGAGCAGCGAACAAGGGTGGGGCATGACCGAGCGGACGGTGCCGGAGGGGCTGGCGGATCTGGACGGGACCGCGGCCTCGGCCGATCCGGGCAGCATCGTGGACACCGGCGCCGGGGAACCGGATCGGCTGCTGCGCTTGTGGACGCCGTATCGCATGTCCTACATCGCCGAGGCGGCCACGGGTCCCAAGGATTCGACCGGCCATCCCTTCACCGACATCCCGAAGATGTCGGACGAGGACGGATTGGTCGTCGCCAGGGGTGAGCTGGTGTACGCGGTGCTGAACCTGTACCCGTACAACCCGGGACACATGATGGTGGTGCCGTACCGCAAGGTGGCGAACCTGGAGGACCTCACCGAGGCGGAGAGCGCCGAGCTGATGGCGTTCACCCAGCAGGCGATCCGGGTGATGAAGAAGGTGTCCCGACCGCACGGCTTCAACGTGGGGCTGAATCTCGGCGGGGTGGCAGGCGGATCGCTGGCCGACCACCTGCACCAGCACATCGTCCCGCGCTGGGGCGGCGACGCGAACTTCATCACGGTCATCGGCGGGGCGAAGGTGATGCCGCAACTGCTGCGGGAGACCAGGGCGCTGCTGTCGGCGGCCTGGAAGGAGGCGTAGATGAGCGACCGAGCGGATCGGCCGTGCTGAGTTTCTTCGGCCGCGAGACGTTCGCCAAGGCGACGGCTCCGCTGGGCCGCGCGCTCGTCGCCACCGGATTGACACCGGACAGCATGACGCTGATCGGCACCACCGCCTCCATCCTCGCCGCCGTCACCCTCTTCCCGACCGGACACCTGTTCTGGGGAACCATGGTGATCTGGTTGTTCGTCATGTTCGACATGCTCGACGGGGCGATGGCGCGGGCGCGTGGCGGTGGCACGAAATACGGCGCGGTGCTGGACGCCACCTGTGACCGGCTGGCCGACGGCGCCATCTTCGGCGGGCTGGCCTGGTGGGCGGTGTACCACGAGCAGCACAGGCCGTTGTTCGCCGCGACGCTCGTCGTCCTGGTGACCTCGCAGGTGATCTCCTATGCCAAGGCGCGTGCCGAGGCCAGCGGCCTGTCCGCGGACGGCGGCATCATCGAGCGGCCGGACCGGCTGATCATCGTGCTGGTTGGCGCCGGACTCACCGGGATCGGCGGCTACTGGGGCATCGAGTGGCTCACCTACGCCGTGCATGTGGCCATGTGGATTCTCGCCGTGCTGAGCATCGTCACCGTGGTGCAGCGTGTGCTGGCCGTGCGCAACTCGCCCGGGGCGCGCACCGTGATCCCGGCCGCGCAGGTGCAGCGACCCGGCGCGGGCAGCGCAGGCACTTCGGGACTTCCGTCGTGACCGCACTCGGTGCCGGGCGCGAACCGATCGACGGTGGCGCCCGGGTATTCGCGACGATCACGTGCGGACCAGCGGCTCGGGAGCGGGGATGACGATCGGGGAACAACTCGGCGCCGCCGGATACGCGGCGGGCTGGCGGGTGGTGCGTGCGCTGCCGGAGCCGACGGCGCGGCGGCTGTTCGAGTGGGGCGCCGACCGGATCGCCCGGCGCGCCAATCGGGAATTCCACGCGGGCGGCGCGCCGGACCAGTTGCGGCGCAATCTGGCGCGCGTGCTCGGCGTCCTTCCCGCCGATGTGCCCGACGAACTGATCGTCGCCAGTATGCGCTCCTACGCACGGTATTGGCGGGAGGCGTTCCGGCTGCCCACGATGGACCACACCGCGATCGACTACTACGTCGGCGGGCTCGAGCACCTGGATGCCGGGCTCGCGAACGGCCGGGGCGTGATCCTGGTGCTGCCGCACTCCGGCAACTGGGACATGGCGGGCGTCTGGCTGGTGCAGCACTACGGCGGCTTCACCACCGTCGCCGAGCGGTTGAAGCCGGAGTCGCTGTTCGAGCGGTTCGTCGCCTACCGGGAGAGCCTCGGCTTCGAGGTGTTCCCGCTGACCGGCGGCGAGCAGCCGCCGTTCGGCCGGTTGGCCGACCGCCTACGGCAGAACAAGATCGTGTGCCTGATGGGCGAACGCGACCTCACCGGCAAGGGTGTGCCCGTGGACTTCTTCGGTGAGCGCACCTGGATGCCCGCGGGCGCGGCGAAACTCGCCATCGAGACCGGCGCGGCGTTGCTGCCGGTGCACGCGTGGTTCGAGGTGGACGCCGACGGCCGCGAGAACTGGGGACTGAAAACCGAAGCGCCGCTGGATATTTCCGGTGGCGTGGCCGCGGCCACCCAGGCGCTCGCCGACCGTTTCGCGGCGAATATCGCCGAGCACCCCGCGGATTGGCACATGCTGCAACCATTGTGGGAGAGCGATCTCTCGCCGCAGCGGCGTGCCAGAATCGGCGCCGCGCAGGCGAGCATCAAAGCCGAGCAGGGAGACGTATCGCCATGAAGATCGGCATGGTCTGCCCCTATTCGTTCGACGTCCCCGGTGGGGTGCAGGCGCATGTGGTCGAACTGGCGCGGGTGCTCATCGAACGCGGGCACAAGGTGAGTGTTCTGGCGCCCGCCTCGGAGGGCACTCCACTGCCGGAATTCGTGGTGTCGGCGGGGCGCGCGGTGGCCATCCCGTACAACGGGTCGGTGGCGCGACTGTCGTTCGGGCCCATGGCCTACACCAGGATTCGCCGATGGATCGACGGCAACGACTTCGACGTGCTGCACATCCACGAGCCGAACGCGCCCAGCCTGTCCATGCTCGCGCTGAAGATCGCCGAGGGCCCGATCGTGGCGACCTTCCACACCTCGACGACGAAATCCCTGGTGCTCAGTACTTTTCAGGGGGTGCTGCGGCCGTATCACGAGAAGATCCTCGGTCGTATCGCGGTGTCCGAACTCGCGCGCCGCTGGCAGGTCGAAGCGCTCGGCTCGGACGCCGTCGAGATTCCCAACGGTGTCGACGTCCCGGCCTTCGCTCGCGCGCCGATGCTGCCGGGCTATCCGCGGCCCGGCGGGACGGTGCTGTTCCTGGGGCGCTACGACGAGCCGCGCAAGGGCATGCAGGTGCTGCTCGGCGCGCTGCCCGAACTGGTGCGCGAGCACCCCGACGTCGAGATCCTGATCGTCGGCCGCGGCGAGGAGGACCGGTTGCGCCGCGAAGCCGGCGAGCTGGCCGGCCATCTGCGCTTCCTCGGGCAGGTGTCCGACGAGGAGAAGGCTTCGGCGATGCGGAGCGCGGACGTGTATGTCGCGCCGAACCTGGGCGGCGAGAGCTTCGGCATCATCCTGATCGAGGCGATGGCGGCGGGCACCGCGGTCGTGGCCAGCGAACTGGACGCCTTCCGCCGGGTGCTGCGGGACGGAACGGCGGGCATGCTGGTCCCGGTCGGCGACTCCGCGGCCCTGGCCGCCGCGCTGCACACCGTGCTCACCGACGAAGTGCGCCGAGAGGCTTTGGTGCGTACCGCCACCCAGGTCGTCGGCGAGTACGACTGGCCGGTGGTGGCCGAACAGATCCTGCGCGTCTACGAGACGGTGACCGTGGGCGACATGAGAGTGCGGGCCGCAGGATGATCACCTTCTCCGCGACCACCGTTCTCGTCCTCGCGCTGATCGCCGCTGTGGTCGTCGCGATCGGCTTGTGGGCGTATTCCACCGCCAACCGGCTCGACCGGCTGCACGTGCGCTCCGACCAGTCCTGGCAGGCGCTCGACGCGGCGCTGGCGCGGCGCGCGGTGGTGGCCAGGTCGGTCGCGATGGCGATCGCGGGTCCGGTGTCCGATCCGGCCATGGCGGAGCAGGCCGCTCAACTGGCGGCGCTGGCGGACCGGGCCGAGCGCGCGGGCCGCGCCGAGCGGGAGACGGTGGAGAACCGGTTGTCCACGGCGCTGTCGGCGGTCGACATCGGCACGCTGCGCCCGCAACTGGTCGCCGAGCTGGCCGACGCCGAGGCCAGGGTGCTGATCGCCCGCCGCTTCCACAACGACGCCGTGCGCGACACGCTGGCGCTGCGCACGCGCCGCCCGGTCCGCATGCTGCACCTCGGGGGTACCGCCCCCTTACCGTCCTACTTCGAGATCACCGAGCGCGCGACACCCGCCGCGTCCACGGGTCTCGCGGTGGACACCATCCGTACCACTGCCCGTGTCGTGCTGTTCGACGAGAACGACCGGACCCTGCTGATGCGCGGGAACGATCCGAAGACGCCCGAGGTGTCGTTCTGGTTCACCGTCGGCGGCGGCGTCGAGCCGGGGGAGACCCTGCGCGCGGCGGCGGTCCGGGAACTGTACGAAGAGACCGGGTATCGCGCGGACCCGGCCGACCTGCGTGGCCCGATCTGGCGGCGGGTCGCGGTCTTTCCGTTCGACGGTGAGCTGATCCGCTCCGAAGAGCTGTTCTTCGCGCTGCGCACGCGGGGATTCCAACCGCACGCGGCGAATCGGACCCTCATCGAACGCCGCTCCATCACCGGGCACAAATGGTGCACCGCCGCCGACATCGTCGCGCTGGACCGCTCCGGCGAAACGGTCTACCCGTATCACCTGGACGAGCTGCTGGCCGGAGCGGCCGAGGCGGCGTCGGGGACCGGCGATCCGGAGGTCCGCTCCATCCGCTGACCGGTCCGGGAACGAATGTGATGTGCTTCACGATCGTGATAGCGTCGCGATGATCCAGGGCGCCGGAGGGTATCGATGTCAGGGACGCATGTGATTTCGGTGTCGTGGTCCCGCCGTCGGCGGTGCTGTTCCTGTTCGGTCGTGGAGGTAGTTGATTCATGTCGTACCTGCTGTTCGATTTCCTGTTGCCGCTGATCGGCCCCGCGGCCGCGGAGTACTGGGCGCAATTGCTGGTGGTCGGCCCGCTGTGATCGGACGCCGGGCGCGGACCGGGAAGGCCGGTGCGGCGCCGGGACGGCTGGGCAGCCGAGCCTTCCCGGCGTAAAGCGTCCGTACCGGGATCGCACCAGGCCAGTGCGCTCCAACTGGCTATCAGGTGGCCTTTTGCGGCCACCTAGAATCGTGGCGTTCGAATGCGAGTGATCGATTGGCGCGATGCCTGGAGGAGTTTGCTGTGACCACCCCCGAGACCACCCAGACCGTCGGTACCGCCCGCGTGAAGCGCGGCATGGCCGAGATGCTCAAGGGCGGGGTGATCATGGACGTCGTCACGCCGGAGCAGGCCAAGATCGCCGAGGACGCCGGTGCGGTCGCGGTGATGGCGCTGGAGCGCGTCCCCGCCGACATCCGGGCCCAGGGCGGTGTCTCCCGGATGAGCGACCCGGACATGATCGACGGCATCATCAACGCGGTCTCCATCCCGGTCATGGCGAAGGCCCGCATCGGCCACTTCGTGGAGGCGCAGATCCTGCAGAGCCTCGGCGTCGACTACATCGATGAGTCCGAGGTGCTCACCCCCGCCGACTACGCCAACCACATCGACAAGTGGAACTTCACCGTGCCGTTCGTCTGCGGCGCCACCAACCTCGGCGAGGCGCTGCGCCGGATCACCGAGGGCGCGGCCATGATTCGGTCCAAGGGCGAGGCGGGCACCGGTGACGTGTCCAACGCGACCACGCACATGCGCAAGATCCGCCAGGAGATCCGCAGGCTGTCGTCCCTGCCCGAGGACGAGCTGTTCGTCGCCGCCAAGGAGCTGCAGGCGCCCTACGAGCTGGTCCGTGAGATCGCCGAGACGGGCAAGCTGCCTGTCGTGCTGTTCACCGCGGGCGGCATCGCCACTCCGGCCGACGCCGCGATGATGATGCAGCTCGGGGCCGAGGGCGTGTTCGTGGGGTCGGGCATCTTCAAGTCCGGCAACCCGGCGCAGCGCGCCGCCGCCATCGTCAAGGCCACCACCTTCTACGACGATCCGGATGTGCTGGCGAAGGTGTCGCGTGGTCTGGGTGAGGCCATGGTCGGCATCAACGTCGAGGAGATCGCCCAGCCGCATCGCCTGGCCGAGCGCGGCTGGTGATCCGCGGCCGGTAGCGTCTGCCGCGTGGAGTTGCGGCAGTTGCGGTACTTCGTGGTTCTGGCGGAGGAATTGCACTTCCGCCGGGCCGCGCAGCGATTGTTCATCTCGACGCCGACGCTCAGCCAGCAGATCAAGGTGCTGGAACGGGAGGTGGGCGGTCCCCTGCTGGTCCGGGAGCCGCGGGTGGAATTGACGCCCGCGGGCGCGGTGCTGCTGCGTTCCGGCCGCGACGTTCTGCGCGCGATGGACGAGGCGATGCGCGCGACCAGGCGTGCCGCCGTAGGAGGCGCCCCGGTACTGCGCCTGGGACTGCTCAACGGCGTCCCGCCCTGGCTGCCCACCCGTATCGGTAGTCTGCTCGCCGCGGCGCTGCCCGGCGCGCGGATGGTGCTCACCGGGGGGACCACCGCCGACCAGGTTCGCTTTCTCGACGACGACGAAGTCGATCTCGCCTTGGTGCGCGCCCCGGTGGACCTGCCCGACCGCTTCGCGCAACGTCCGGTGGCCCGCGAGGAACTGGGCGTCGTGATGTCCGAGCGGCATCCCCTCGCCGGTGCCATGCCGCTGGACCCCACCGAGCTGAGCGGGCAGGAATTGATCTTGTTCGCCCGGGAATCCGCTGCGGGGCTGCATGATTCGCTGTTGCGGACGCTCGCGGGCCACGGCGCCGCGGTACGGCTCAGCGACAGCGCGATGGGGCATGCCCAGATGCTGGCCGTGCTGCCGTCGCGCCCCGACGCGATCGGGCTCAGCTCCGCGCGCGCTGACGGACTGCCCGGTCTGGTTTGGCGGCCGTTGCGGGGTGCGCCCCTGATGGTGACCTATGCGATCGCCTGGCGCGCCACGGTGCGCGATCCGGCCGTGGCGGCGCTGCTCACGGCACTGACGGCCGAACTGTCGCCGGAATGAGCCCGCCGGGGACGCTTCCGATGCTAGGTTCACTTCTTACGGCGGCCAGAAGGTCGTCTCATGGTTCTCACAATCACGCTCAGTAGCTTCGCCATTCGATGGCCCCCCGGCCACATCGCGCCCCACCACCGTCGGATCGATCCGAGTGCAAAGGACGAACAGTTGAAGCTTCTCGAGACCGGACGCATCGCAGCGGCGGGCCTGGCCCTTGCGGCCGCCCTGAGCCTGGCCGCCTGCGGCAGCGACGACAAGAGCGACTCGCACAGCTCCAGCCACACCACCACCGCCGCCGCGTCGGCGACCGCGAACGTACCCGCCCCGCCCACCAAAGAGGAACTCAACGCCAACCTGCAGCGCGCGCTCGACCCCTCGGTGCCGAACGAGGAGAAGCTCGACCTCGTGCAGGGCATCCAGGCCGACCCGAGCCTGCCCAACCGCTTGGCCCAGGCGTTTCAGCAGGCCAACGCCACGGCAGTGGTAACGGGTGTGACGGCCTTCGGTGACACTGTCACCGCCCAGGCCACGTTCACCATCAACGGGCAGCCGAACCAGGTCGACGTTCCGTTCGTCCTCGAAGACGGCAAGTGGAAGGTCCAGAAGGCCTGGGCCTGCCAGGCGCTGGCCAACCTGAACCAGCAATCCCCGGCTTGCGCCGCCTGACGGGTCGCTTCGCGGTGGCCGTCCACCGAGATCCTTGGGCCGAATCGGTCCACGGACCCGCGATGTTAGGCCGAGCCTAAGGCGTATTCGGCAGCGCGACATGGACACCCGACCATGGCGATGGTCGGGTGGAGTCATGACAGCAAGCAGTACAACACCCGAACGCGTCGTCATCGTCGGCGGCGGCTCCGGCATGGGACTGGCGCTGGCCGCGTCGCTGATCGACGAAGGCGCACAGGTCACCATCGCGGGCCGTTCCGCCGAACGACTGGCCGCGGCCGAGCGCACTCTGTCCGGGGGACCGGGCACGGTGCGCTCGGTCGTCGCGGACATCACCCGCGAAGCCGACCTCGAGCGCTTGTTCGCCGGATCGGAACCGGCCGATCATGTCGTCACCACCGCCGCCGACGTCACCGGCGCCTATCAGCAGCTGGACCGGTTCGACGCCGATCTGGCGCGAAACCTCGTCTCGGCCAAGTTGATCGGGCCCATGCTGCTGGCCAAACACGCCCGGGTGGCCCCCGGCGGCTCGCTGACGTTCACTTCCGGCATCGCGGCCTATCGCCCCGCCCCGGGCGGCGCCATGGTGGCGGCCGTCAACGGCGCCCTCGCCTCGCTGGCCTACGCGCTGGCCCTCGAACTCGGCCCGGTCCGCGTCAACGTGGTCTCGCCGGGGTGGGTCGACACACCGATCTGGGACGCCATCGCCGGGCCCGCGAAAACCGAACGTCATCAGCAGCTCGCCGCGCGACTGCCCGTCGGCCGCATCGGCCGCCCTTCCGACATCGCGCAGGCGATGCTGGGCGTGATGCGCAATCCCTTCATCACCGGCACGGTCCTGCACGTGGACGGCGGGCATCGGTTGGTCTGATCGCGGGGCGACGGTGGTCGAGACACACATATAGGTACGCGACTATGCGCATCAAAACATGAGAAGGCCCGAGAAACATCCCGCACCGTGACGAACGGGAATCGGCAAGGACGGGCGGAACTCAGTCCGCCCGGTCCTCACCGACCCGCAGCGCCGGGCGATCGGGATGGTCCCACCGCACGAAGAATGTCGGTGTACATGGGTTCTCGGCATCGTGGCGCAGCAGGGCGGGAACGGTCCACTGCGCGTCGGCCGGGGTGCGGCGGCGGAGCGCGGCCTCGGACAGGTCCAGCCGGAGGCTCAGATCGGGGTCGATATGGCGGCCTGCGAGCATCGGGCCCGCGACCACGATGGTGGTGGCGGGTGGCGCCGTGCGGATCGCGGCGCGTGCGGAGCGGTCGGTCGCTTCGTCCCACAGCGCGGGCAGCCACCGGCCGTGCTCGCGCAGCGCGTCCACCACTTCCCGGCGCAGCGCGGCGTAGTCGAACCACGCGGTGCGATAGGACATCTCATCGGTGCGGCCGAACTCCATGCGCAGGGACGCAGGCCGCACGTAGTCGTGCACGGAGACCACGTCGGCCGATCGGCCGGCCGCGCGCAGCGCCTCGGTGATCCGCTCCGCGAGGGCCACCGGCTGGGCGGCATCCGCCCCGTCGACGGTGATCACCGTGTGCGACGTCGTGGACAGCACAGGCTGGATCACCTGCTCGACGAGAGCGTCGGGGGTGATGGGCAGGAAGCGCGGCACTCGTCCATCTCAGCAAAAGCGTCACGGCCGGTGCGGTGTGGGCGTTGCCGGGCGTTCACCGGCGGCCGAGCGGCGCCGCGGGCAGCGGCCGGGATAATCTCAGCGCATGGCGACAATCGAAGAGGCGCTGGAGATAGAGCGGCTGGAGCGGGACATCTTCCGTGGCGCGTCCACCAAGACCCAGCTGCAGCGCACGTTCGGCGGCCAGGTTGCCGGCCAGGCGCTCGTGTCCGCGGTCCGGACGGTGGAACCGCGATTCCAGGTGCACTCGCTGCACGGATACTTCCTGCGTCCGGGCAATCCGCAGGAGCCGACGGTCTACCAGGTCGAACGCATCCGGGACGGGCGGTCGTTCTGCACCAGGCGGGTGACCGGCATCCAGGACGGCGCCGCGATCTTCACCATGTCGGCGTCGTTCCACGTCGGTGACGAGGGCCCCGAGCATCAGGACGTCATGCCCGATGTCCCGATGCCGGACGATCTGCCCGACGCCAGCACCACGATGTCCCCCGAACGCCTGTGGGCGATGCGCGAGTGGGAGCACTGGGACATCCGCATGGTCCCGCAGGAGAACGTCTCCCGCCGCGAAGGCGTGGTCTCCCAGCAGCAGGTGTGGTTCCGCTACCGGCACCTGCTACCCGACGACCCGCTGGTGCACGTGTGCACCCTCGCCTACATGAGCGACATGACGCTGCTGGGTTCCTCGAAGGTCATCCATCCCGACGAGCCGACCCAGAACGCCTCGCTCGACCACGCGATGTGGTTTCTGCGCCCCTTCCGCGCCGACGAATGGCTGCTCTACGACCAGTCCTCGCCGTCGGCCGCCTTCGGCCGTGGACTGACCGGCGGCAAAATCTTCACCCGCGAGGGCACGCTCGTCGCGGCCGTGGTGCAGGAAGGCCTCATCCGCACGCTGCGGGACTGAACCAGCACGCAGCCGACCGTGAGCGGGCCCACATCGGCAGGGCTCGTAAACTTTCCGGCGTGAACGCTACCTCGGTCGCCGCACCCGCCGCGGGCGCCGGACAGAAGCAGTCCCGTCCCACGATCGGCGTGCTCGCGTTGCAAGGCGACGTCCGGGAGCACGTCGCCGCACTCGCGCAATGCGGCGCCGAACCCGTGCTGGTCCGGCGGGAGGCGGAACTCGCGGCCGTGGACGCGCTCGTACTGCCCGGCGGCGAGTCGACCGCGATCAGCAAGCTGCTGCAGGTCTTCGAACTGCTGGAGCCGCTGCGCGCGCGCCTGCGCGACGGCATGCCCGCGTTCGGTTCCTGTGCGGGCATGATCCTGCTCGCCTCGGAGGTGCTCGACACCCGCCCGGACGCCGAGCATCTGTCCGGCATCGATATGACGGTGCGGCGCAACGCGTTCGGCCGTCAGGTCGACTCGTTCGAAACCGACCTGCCGTTCGCCGGGCTGGCCGGAGGGCCGGTGCGCGCGGTGTTCATCCGCGCGCCCTGGGTCGAGCGGGCAGGCGCGGGCGTCGACGTGCTGGCCACCGTGCCGGACGGTCCCGCCGCGGGCCGGATCGTCGCGGTGCGGCAGGGCAACGTGCTGGCGACGTCGTTCCATCCCGAGGTCACCGGTGATCTGCGGGTGCACGACATGTTCGTGGAGATGGTCCGCTCGGCCGCCGCGTAGTCGGGGCCGCTCTGCACGGCCGCGGCGGCGGCCCGAGTAGGCTGGGGAAGTTGTCCGCCCGGCCGTGCCGGTACCGTACACACGACCAGACGTGCCACCGACCTGAAGGAAGTAGGGAATGAGCGGCCACTCCAAATGGGCCACCACCAAGCACAAGAAGGCTGCGATCGACGCGAAGCGCGGCAAGCTGTTCGCGAAGTTGATCAAGAACATCGAGGTGGCGGCCCGGACCGGTGGCGGTGACCCGGATGGCAACCCGACCTTGTACGACGCCATCCAGAAGGCGAAGAAGTCGTCGGTACCCAACGACAACATCGAGCGCGCCCGCAAGCGCGGCGGCGGCGAGGAAGCCGGCGGCGCCGACTGGCAGACGATCATGTACGAGGGTTACGGCCCCAACGGCGTCGCGGTGCTGATCGAATGCCTCACCGACAATCGCAACCGGGCCGCGGGCGAGGTCAGGGTCGCGATGACGCGCAACGGCGGCAATATGGCCGACCCGGGCTCGGTGGCCTACCTGTTCCATCGCAAGGGCATCGTCACCCTGGAGAAGAACGGCCTGTCCGAGGACGACGTGTTGCTGGCCGTGCTCGACGCGGGCGCCGAGGAGGTCAACGATCTCGGTGATTCGTTCGAAATCATCAGCGAGCCCGGCGATCTCATCGCGGTGCGCACCGCCCTGCAGAGCGCGGGCATCGACTACGACTCCGCCGAGTCCGGTTTCCAGCCGTCGGTGTCGGTCGCGGTGGACCTCGACGGCGCCCGCAAGGTGATCAAGCTCGTCGACGCCCTCGAAGACAGCGACGACGTGCAGAACGTCTACACCAACGTCGACATCCCGGACGACGTGCTCGCCGAACTCGAGGACTGAGCGGTCCACCTCGCGCGGCATCCCCGCACCGCGGGATGATGGTGCGCGAAATCGGGGCGGCCGGTCCATGCACGGGCCGCCTCGAGTAGTTCGGCGATCGCGCCGCCACCTTCCGGTCGGCGCTTCACCGCCGCCGGGAAGGTGGGGCCGGACTCACTCCGCGATCCTGGTGCGATCGCACCACTCGTACACGCGCAGCCGCCCTTCGGGCGTGTCCTGTTCCCGCTGGGTGACCTTGAAGTGCTCGTATCCGCCGCGGAACGGCACCTTCAATTCCACCCCCGGCGGGGTGATCGGGACGATGCGCGCGGGCAGATCTTGCGGCCCGCCTTCGAGGACTGCTTTTGCGCCTTTGCTCATCCTCGGATGGTAGAAGCGCGAACGCCCTGATCGTGGCACATTTCATGGGACAGTGAGTACCAATTTGCCGACGGTTCGCCCGGTGTCGCCCAGCGCGTGTGCCTCGGCGGCCGCCGACAGCGGGAACGACCGGGCGATCGTCGGGCGCAGCGCGCCGGATTCGACCAGTCCGGCGAGGGCGAGCATGCCGGAGTGATCGTGTTCCACCAGCATCCGGATCGCACGCACGCCCAGCGCCTCCGCCTCGGCGGCCAAGTCGACCGCGCCGAAGGCCCGCAGCGTCACCAGCAGCCCGCCGGGCCGCAGGGTGCGCAGCGACCGGATGCTGTTGTCGTCGTCGATCGAGTCGAGCACCACGTCGACGTCGCGCACGGCCTCGGCGACGTCGGTGTCGCGATAGTCGATCACCTCGTCGGCGCCGATGCCGCGCAGGAACGCGTGGTTCGGCGCGCTGGCGGTGCCGATGACGTACGCCCCGCGCGCTTTGGCGATCTGGACCGCGAAGTGGCCGACGCCGCCCGCCGCCGCGTGGATCAGGACGCGCTGTCCTGCGCCGAGCCCGGCGGTGTCGACCAGCGCCTGCCATGCGGTGAGCGCCGCGAGCGGGATCGCCGCGGCCTGGGTGTGGTCGAGCGTGGCCGGTTTGGGGGCGAAAGCACGCGCAGGACCGACGACGTATTCGGCGCAGGCGCCGTGGCCGTGCGGATACGGGAGCATGCCGAACACCTCGTCGCCCGGGCGGAAGAGGGTCACGCCGATGCCGGTGGCCGCGACCTCGCCGGAGACGTCCCAGCCGAGGACGAACGGCGGTTCGGGGAGGAAAAGTCCGGCGGTGGCGCGGTGGCGCCAATCGGTCGGGTTGAGTCCGGCGGCGCGGACCCGGACGAGGATCTGGCCGGGGCCTGCCACCGGCTGCGGCAGTTTCACTTCGGTGAGCACCTCGGGTCCGCCAAGGGTCTGCTGGCTGATCGCGCGCATGGTCGCGGTGCTGTCGATTTCGGTCACGGCTGTCAGCCTGCCGGGACCCGGCGGCGAAGAAAATGGCACGATTGCCATTCTTCGATATGATCGTGCCATGACTTCGACCGCGCCCCATCGGGTGGTGGTGCTGGCGTTGGAAGGGGTCTACCCCTTCGAACTGGGTATCCCGAATCGCGTCTTCGGCAGTGCCGCAGGTAGATACGAGGTGATCACCTGCACGGTGGACGGTCGTCCGGTGCGCAGCGCCGCCGACTTCGACATCGCGGTGGCCCACGACAGCCGCGCCTTGTGCGACGCCGACACCGTGGTGCTGCCCGCCTGCGACATCACGACGGCGGTCACCGGCACGCTGCCGCAGCCGGTGCTCGACGCGTTGGCGCGGATTCCGGAGCAGGCGAGGATCGTCGCGATCTGCACCGGCGCCTTCATCGCCGCGGCCGTGGGCCTGCTCGACGGGAGACCGGCCACCACGCATTGGAATCAGGCCGGTTTGTTCCGGCGCGCCTTTCCGCGGGTGCGTCTCGACCCGGACGTGCTCTATGTGGACGACGGCGACGTCCTCACCTCGGCCGGCGCGGCGGCGGGACTCGACCTGTGCCTGCATCTGGTGCGACGCGATCACGGCAGTGCCGTTGCGAACGCGGTCGCGCGCCGCTGCGTCGTACCGCCGTGGCGCGATGGCGGTCAAGCGCAGTACATCGAGCAACCCGTGCCGCCGCAGACCTCGGCCGGGACCGCCGCGGCCAGGCAGTGGGCACTGGAGAACCTCAGTCATCCGCTGACCGTCGACGAACTGGCCGTGCGCGCCCGGATGAGCAAGCGCACCTTCGCCCGGCGTTTCCGCGACGAGGTCGGCATGAGCCCGGGACGCTGGCTGATCCAGCAGCGCGTCTTCCGCGCCAGACATCTGCTGGAGACCACCGACTTGACCGTCGATCGCATCGCGGGCGAGGTCGGGTTCGCCACCGGGACCTCGTTGCGTCAACACCTGGCCGCCGCGATCGGCGTGTCACCGCAGGTCTATCGGCGCACGTTCCGCACGCGAGCCGACCTGGCGGCGAACTGAACGCCGGTGCGCTCGCGGGCCGGCGTTCAGTCGGCGGCCGGCGCGGGCAGGCCCACGCGACCGGCCGGCCATGGCAGGGAACACGCGAATCCCTCGTCGGCCACGTACCACTCGGCCGCCGGCGCCGCCGCGACGCCGACCACGACGCAGAGCGGCAGCTGGATCAGCCACCATCGTCTCCCGCGCCGGGCGACGGCGACCAGCATGATCGGCGCGGCCAAGAGCGCGACGGTCACCGGCAGCCAGCCGTGCAGCAGGGAGATCCCGTGATGAAAGGTGTGCTGCTGGTTCGGCCCCCGGGCCTGCCGGGGAAACCTGCGGTGGCGCCGGAGACGTCGGCGCGGGGTCCTCGGCGTCGGCGTGGCGTGCGAGGCAGAATGCGACCATGGTCGAACTCATGCTGGTGCGCGGTGACATCACCGAACAGGAGGTCGACGCGGTGGTCAACGCGGCCAACTCGTCGCTGCTCGGCGGCGGGGGAGTCGACGGAGCGATCCACCGGCGCGGCGGCCCGGAGATCCTGGCGGAATGCCGGCGATTGCGGGCGTCGCACTACGGCAGGGGACTGCCCACCGGAGCGGCGGTGGCGACCACGGCGGGTCGGCTTCCCGCGCGGTGGGTGATCCACACCGTCGGGCCGGTGTGGTCGGACACCGAGGACCGCTCCGCGCTGCTGGCCTCCTGTTATCGCGAATCCCTTCGTGTCGCGGACGAATTGGGGGCGCGCACGGTCGCGTTCCCGGCGATCTCGACCGGAATCTTCGGCTGGCCGATGGACGACGGGGCGCGGATCGCCGTGGAAACCGTTCGCGCGACCGAGACGGAGGTCTCGCAGGTGCGGTTCGTCCTTTTCGACGAGCGGGCGCACGGTGCGTTCGCGCGGCAGGTCTCCGGGCTCTGACACCTCGGCTCCGGCGGCCGCGTCGCCGGTGGGCGAAACTTGTCGGTGCCCGCCGGCATAGTCGGCGCGTGTCGTTCAGTACCCGCATCGAAGTCCGGGTGTCCGATCTGGATTCCCAGTTGCACGTCACCGGCGCGGCCTATCACCAATACGCCGATCACGCGCGTTTCGCCTGTGTGCAGGCGGCGGGTGTGTCGGTCGAGGACCTGATCGCGTCCGGCCTCGGCCCGGTCAACCTCGAGACCGTGCTGCGTTTCCAGCGCGAACTACGCGGTGGCGACGTCGTGGACGTGTCGTGCGCCTGGCAGTGGGGGGAGGGCAAGACCTACCGGGTCGAGCACGTGCTGACCCGCGCCGACGGCGTGGTCGCCGCGACGGTGACCACCGTCAGCGGCTTGCTGGATCTGACGGCGCGGCGCATGGTGGCCGATCCCGCGCGGCACTGGGCGGCGCGCGCGAGCCGTCCGGAGTTGCTGGGATTGCCGGCGCCGCGCGGGAGGCGACGGTCGTCGGCGCATAGCCCGGGCTGTGTCGCTGGAGGGTGAAAGGCGAAGCCTCCGCTAGACTCTCGAACAATTGTTCGTGTCTGCGAGAGGGGTTGTCGTGCGGGTGATGGGCGTCGATCCCGGACTCACCCGATGCGGCCTCAGCATCGTCGACGGCGGATCGGGGCGGAAGGTCACCGCCGTGGACGTCGGCGTGGTCCGCACGCCCGGCGATATGGAGCTGGCGCAGCGCCTGCTCGCGGTCGCCGACGCCGCCGAACGCTGGATGGACACCCACGAACCGGGGGCCGTCGCCATCGAACGCGTCTTCGCCCAGCACAATGTCCGTACCGCCATGGGCACCGCGCAGGCGGGCGGCGTGATCGCCCTGGCCGCGGCTCGGCGGGGGATCCCGGTCGCGTTCCACACACCCAGCGAGGTGAAGGCCGCGGTCACCGGCAACGGCGCCGCGGACAAGAAGCAGGTGACCGCCATGGTCACGCGCATCCTCGGCCTGGCGTCGGCGCCGAAACCTGCCGACGCGGCGGATGCGCTGGCGCTGGCGATCTGCCATTGTTGGCGGGCGCCGCTGCTGGAGCGGATGGCGGCGGCGGAGGCCAAGGCGGCCGCGGCGCAGCGCCGATACAAGGAGCGGCTGGCCGAACAACGGAAGGCGGTGCACGGGTGATCGCGTCGGTACGCGGTGAAGTGCTGGAAATCGCCCTCGACCACGCGGTGATCGAGGCGGCCGGCGTCGGCTACCGGCTCAACGCGACCCCGTCCACCCTGGCCGGGCTCACCCGGGGCGAGGAAACCCGGCTCTACACCGCGATGATCGTCCGCGAGGACTCGATGACCCTCTACGGTTTCGCCGACACCGAGGCCCGCGACCTGTTCGGCCTGTTGCAGACCGTGTCGGGCGTGGGACCCCGCCTGGCCATGGCGGTGCTGGCCGTGCTCGAGCCGGAGGCGCTGCGCAAAGCGCTGGCCGAGAGCAACGTGGCGGCGCTGACCCGGGTCCCCGGCATCGGCAAGCGCGGCGCCGAGCGCATGGTGGTGGAACTGCGCGACAAGGTGAATCTGGTTGCGGTACCGTCCGGTCCGCCCGGATCCGCACCTGCCACTGCCGTCACGCCCGTGCGCGAGCAGGTCACCGAAGCGCTCGTCGGCCTCGGCTTCGCGGCCAGACAAGCCGAACAGGCGATCGACGCGGTGCTGGCCGAACAGCCCGCCGCCGACACCTCCGCCGCCCTCAGGGCCGCGCTCGGCCTGCTCGGCAAGAACCGGTAAGGCGTCATGGATCATTCAGAGGACCCCGGCGAGTCGCAGGTCAGCGCCAACTATCTGAAGTCCGACGGCGAGATCGAGGCGAGTCTGCGCCCGAAGTCGCTGGACGATTTCATCGGTCAGCCCCGCGTGCGCGAACAGCTCGCGCTGGTGTTGCGCGGCGCCAAACAGCGCGGCGGCACACCGGATCACGTCCTGCTGTCCGGCCCGCCGGGCCTGGGCAAGACCAGCATGGCGATGATCATCGCGGCCGAACTCGGCACCGCGCTGCGGATCACCTCGGGTCCGGCGCTGGAGCGAGCCGGCGACCTGGCCGCCATGCTCAGCAATCTGGTCGAGGGCGATGTGCTGTTCATCGACGAGATCCACCGGATGGCGCGGCCCGCCGAGGAAATGCTCTACCTGGCGATGGAGGACTTCCGGGTGGACGTGGTCGTCGGCAAGGGGCCGGGGGCCACCTCCATCCCCCTGGACATCGCACCGTTCACGCTGGTCGGAGCCACTACCAGGTCGGGAGCGCTGACCGGCCCGCTGCGCGACCGTTTCGGTTTCACCGGCCACATGGACTTCTACGAGCCCGGCGAGCTGCTGCGCATCCTGCAGCGCTCGGCGCACATCCTCGGCGTCGTCATCGAGGAGGAGGCGGCGGCCGAGATCGCGGGCCGCTCGCGCGGCACGCCCCGGATCGCCAACCGCCTGCTGCGCCGCGTCCGCGACTACGCGGAGGTGCGTGCCGACGGCCGGATCACTCGCCCCATCGCCCAGGCCGCGCTCGAGGTCTACGACGTGGACGTGCTCGGCCTCGACCGGCTCGACCGCGCGGTGCTCGGCGCGCTGGTCCGTGGTTTCGGCGGTGGTCCGGTCGGCGTGTCCACCTTGGCCGTGGCGGTCGGGGAGGAGGCCGCGACCGTGGAAGAGGTCTGCGAACCGTTCCTGGTGCGCGCCGGGATGGTCGCGCGCACACCGCGCGGCCGGGTCGCCACCGCCGCCGCGTGGGAGCACCTCGGTCTCGTCCCGCCGCCCGACCTGGTGTTCGGCTCCATCGAAGTGCGCGGCCGCGAGCCGCACCCCACGCTCGACCTCTTCGAATGATTCGCGCGGGGGTGGATCGCGGTCGCGGTCAGCGGCGATGGCGCAGAGCGGCGGCGACCAAATCGCGGAAGGCGTCGACTTCGTCGCGCTGATATCCGCGAGTGCCGCGCCGGGCCTCGGTGAATCGAACGGCCTCGACATCGGCGAGGGTGAGGCTGCCCGGCCCGCCGTGCGCGAGGGTCGCGGCGACCAGATCGAGGAACGCGCCGACCTCTTCCTCGTTGTATCCGCGCCTGCCCACCGGGGCCTGGCTGAATCGCATGCGCCGCACGTCGTCGAACGTGAGCATGGCCTGGCCGTCGCCGTTCGCGGCGGGCACCGGCCGGACACCGCGTTGCCGGAACTCCAGCTCGGCGCGCAGCTGGTCGAGATACTCGTCCACCTGATCGGCGCGGTAGCCGCGCTGGCCGAGCCGGGGCGCTTCGAAACGGACCTGGCGCAGATCGTCGGCGGCGAGATCGCCGTGTCCGGCCAGCGTCGCGGCGATGAGTTCGAGGAAGGCGTCCACCTCGTCCGCGTGGTAGCCGCGATGCCCGAGCGTCGGGGTCGCGAAGCGGGTGCTGCGCACGTCCTCCGGAGTCACGAGCGACATTCTGTCAGGCTCGCCGCCCCGGGCCGCTCGGAAGGAATACTTCGCGATTGCATGGCCTTTTGCGAACAAGGGCCGTCCCCCTGGCGAGAGCGTCGGATCAGTGCGCCTCACCCTAGCGCCGGTGGCGATGTCAGGGGGATTGCCGAGTTGCTCAGTCCTTGCGCACGCCGTCCACGAGCAGGCGGCGGATGGCCTGGTTCAGCCCGGCGATGGCGGCCTCGTCGGGTTCGCGCAGCGAGTAGACGATGCCCCCGATCAGCATGCCGGTCACCGCGCGCGCGGTGTTCAGCGTGTCCAGGTCGGCGCGCAGGTAGCCCTGCTCGACGCCGTGGTCGAGATAGCCCGCGGTGAGCGCGTCGGCGGTGTCGAGCAGTCCGTACAACCGCTGCGTGAGCTCGTCGTCGATGCCGGTGGCATGGAACAGCAGCAGCTGGGCCACCCGGCGATCGGCGAGCAGGATCTCGGTGAGGGCCACGCCGATGCGGTCGATCTGGGCGCGGTATTCATCGAGGGAGGCGGCGGCGTCCGGGGCGTTCTCGGTGCCGAGGGCGGCGATGATGCGCGCGGCCAGATCGTCGATGACGTGGTCGATGATGTCGCGCTTGTTGCTGAAGTAGCGGTAGAAGGTGCCGTGGCCGATGCCGAGCTGTGCCGCGATGTCGGCGATGCCGGTGGCGTGATAGCCCTTCTCCGCGAAACAGACGAACGCGGTGTCGATGATCTCCTGGCGCAGTTCGGCTTTGCGTCGCTCGGCACGCGTGGATGGCTTCGTCACCTCCCCGATGATACAGTCATCACGAACGGAATGATGTGTCATTCCGTGATATGTGGTTCAGATAGCAGGAGGTTCGGTGTGGCGCCTCAATACGACGCGGTCGTAGTCGGTGCGGGGTTCGGGGGCATGGGAGCTGGCATTCAGCTCGATCGGCTCGGCCTGAGCAATTACGTCATCCTGGAACGGGAGGACGATCTCGGCGGCACCTGGCACGTCAATCACTATCCCGGTCTGGCGGTCGACATCGCCTCGGTGACCTACTCCTACTCGTTCGAACCGAATCCGCACTGGTCACGGCTGTTCGCGCCGGGCGAGGAGCTGAAGAAGTACGCCGCGCACGTCGCCGACAAATACGGCCTGCGCCGCCGCATGCGCTTCGGCACCGTCGTCGACGGCGCGCGCTGGGACGAAGAGCAGCAGCACTGGGCGGTCTCGATCGCGGGCGGCGAAACCGTCACCGGCCGGTACCTGCTCACGGCGACCGGCTTCCTGTCCCAGCCCTACACCCCGCCGTTCCCCGGCATCGACTCGTTCGCGGGCAAGATCATCCACACCACCGCGTGGGAGGACGACTTCGACCTCACCGGCCGCAAGGCCGCGATCATCGGCACCGGCGCCACCGCCGTGCAACTGGTTCCCGAGGTGGCCAAGAAGGCGCGGGCGCTCACGGTCTTCCAGCGCACCCCGATCTGGGTGGTCCCGAAGATCGACACCGCGATTCCCGCGCCGGTGCGCAAGCTGTTCGAGCGGGTTCCCGCCACGCAGAAGGCCGCGCGACTGGTCAACACCAGCCTGCTGGAGGCGCTGATGGTGGTGGGGGTGCTGCACTTCAAGCAGGCCCGGCTGCTGAACAAGGGGGCGGGCGCGCTGGCCAAGGCGCACCTGCGGGCGTCGGTGCGCGACAAGCAGACGCGCAGGCAGCTGACACCGCACTACGACTTCGGGTGCAAGCGGCCGACCTTCTCCAACCACTACTTCACCACGTTCAACCAGCCGCACGTGCGCCTGGAGACGAACTCGATCGATCACATCGAGCCGGACGGCATCGTCACCGCCGACGGGCACAAGACCGAGATCGACACCCTGATCCTGGCCACCGGCTTCAATCTGTGGGACGTGAACTTCCCGGCCATCGAGATTATCGGCCGGGACGGGGTGGATCTCGGAAAGTTCTGGCGCGACAACCGGTTCCAAGCCTATGAGGGCATCACGGTGCCGAAGTTCCCCAACTTCCTCAGTCTCAACAGCCCGTACTCCTACAGCGGCCTGTCCTACTTCACCACCATCGAAGCCCAGATGAAGCACATGGGCAGGTTATTCGGCGAGTTGCGCCGTAGGGGCGAGACCACCTTCGAGGTCACCGAGCAGGCCAACGCGGCGTTCCTGGACCGGGTCACCGACAAGCTGGGCTCGTCGGTGTTCTACGGCGGCGACTGCGCCACCGCGCGCAGCTACTACTTCAACCAGCACGGCGAGGCCGCCCTGCTGCGGCCGACCAGCACGCTGAACGCGCATCGCGAAGCGGTGAGCTTCCCGCTGGAGGACTACGTCTACGGCAAGACCGCCTGAGGCCGTCGCGCGGCTCGCCCGAGGAGCGTGTCCGGCGGGCGAGCCGTTGTGCGATGAGGGAGTTGTGGCTGCCCAGCGGCGTGCGGGTGTGGCGCCCGCGCGGCGAACTGGCAGACTGTGGGGGTACTTGCCCATCCCACCCACGAAACTAGGGACTGACTTCGACGATGGAACTGCTGTTTCCGCTGCTACTGGTAGCCCTGCTCGTGCCGATGTTCCTCGGTGTCCGCCGTCAGAAGCGGGAAGCCGAGAAGGTCGCCCAGATGCAGGACAGCCTGAAGATCGGCGATCAGGTCGTCACCACGTCGGGTCTGTACGGCACCGTGGTCGAACTCGACGACACCACGGTCGACCTCGAGATCGCCGAGGACGTGGTCACCACGTGGCTGCGCCAGGCCATCCGTGAGGTGCGCATCGACGATCAGGTGAGCACCGAGGAGACCGGCTCGGAGACCACCGGCTCGGACACCACCGACGCCGTCGAGGAATCCGCCGAGCAGACCGAGACCCGCCTGACCAAGGACTGATCGCCGCGGTTGTGCCCCGGCTCGCCGGATGTCGCCGCGGCCGTCCGTCCGCGCACCCGGCGTCGCTGGTGCACGTCCGCATGTTCCATCCTCGACTTCCCGCCTAGGAGATGACGTACTGTGCCACCTTCCCAGGGATCGGCGCACCCGCTGCGGCTGCTCGGTGTCTATGCCGCGCTGCTGGCCGTGATCTATGCGCTGGTGTTCTTCACCGGTGACAAGTCCCCGACGCCCAAGCTCGGTATCGACCTGCAGGGCGGTACGCGCGTCACGCTGTCCGCGCGCACGCCCGACGGCAGCAAGCCGAGCCAGGACAGCCTGAAGAAGGCGCAGGACATCATCGAGAACCGGGTCAACGGCCTCGGTGTCGGTGGCTCCGAGGTCGTCATCGACGGCGACAACATCGTGATCACCGTGCCCGGCGACGACGGGCAGCAGGCGCGCGCGCTGGCGACCACCGCCAAGCTCTACATCCGACCGGTGCTGCAGGCCGTGCCCGCGGCGGGACGCGGCGCGACCCCGCAGACGGCGCCTGGCACCGAGCCCGCGCCCGCCGCGCAGCCGTCGGCGCCGGAGACGACGCAGCCCGCCGCGCCGGAGACGACCCAGCCCGCTCCGCAGCAGCGCGTGTTCCCCGCGCAGCAGCCGACGCAGCCGCCCGCCGCTCCCGGCCTGGAGCCGACCGAAGAGGCGAGCAAGGAGATCCAGGCGGCCAAAGCGGTGCGACAGAGCACCGATCCGTCCGTGCAGCAGGCCGCGCTGGCCGCCTTGGACTGCACCAAGGCCGATCCGCTCGCCGGCAACGACGACCCGGCCCTGCCGCTGGTGACCTGCTCGACCGACGGCAACGAGGTGTTCCTGCTGGACAAGAGCCGCATCGACGGCCAGGAGATCAAGGACGCCAGCTCGGGCCTGAACCAGCAGCAGGCCAGGCACGAGGTCTACTTGGACTTCAAGTCCGGCGGCAGCGACGCATGGGCGTCGCTGACCGGCGAGTACGTCTACAAGCGCGTCGCGTTCGTGCTCGACTCGAAGGTGGTCAGCGCCCCCGTCGTGCAGCAGGGCCCGCAGCAGGGCGGCCGCACCCAGATCTCCGGCAACTTCACCGCTACCTCGGCGAAGGAACTGGCGAACACGCTGAAGTACGGCTCGCTGCCGCTGTCGTTCCAGACCTCGGAAGCCGAGACCGTGTCCGCGACGCTCGGCCTGTCCTCGCTGAAGGCGGGCCTGCTCGCCGGAGCGGTCGGCTTGCTGGTGGTGCTGCTGTACTGCCTCACCTACTACCGGATGCTCGGTTTCGTCACCGGCTTGTCGCTGGTGGCCTCGGGATTCGCGGTGTACGGCATCATGGTGCTGCTCGGACGCTGGATCGGATTCACTCTCGACCTCGCCGGTATCGCGGGTCTGATCATCGGTATCGGCATGACCGCCGACTCCTTCGTGGTGTTCTTCGAACGCATCAAGGACGAGATGCGCGAGGGGCGCAGCTTCCGCTCCGCCGCTCCGCGCGGCTGGCAGCGCGCCCGCAGGACCATCCTGTCCGGCAACGCCGTCAGCTTCATCGCCGCGGCCGTGCTCTACATCCTGGCGGTCGGCCAGGTGAAGGGCTTCGCGTTCACCCTCGGCCTCACCACCATCCTCGACGTGGTCGTGGTGTTCCTGGTCACCTCGCCGCTGGTGCTGCTGGCCTCGCGGACGGCGTTCTGGTCCAAGCCCTCGGTGAACGGCCTCGGCGCGATCCAGCAGATCGCCCGCGAGCGGAAGGCGGCCGAGGCCGCACTCGGGAAGGCGTGAGGACGATGACCAACAGCCACACCACCCCCTCGCTGGACAAGACGAGCGCCACCGAGATCACCGACGTGTTCGCCGCGGTCGGCGAGTCGCAGACGCCCAAGCACGGCTTCTTCAACCGCCTCTACACCGGCACCGGCGCGATCGACGTGATCGGCAAGCGCCGGATGTGGTACCTGATCACCGCCGTGATCGTGCTGGTCTCGCTGGGCAGCATCCTCTTCCGCGGCTTCAACTTCGGCATCGATTTCGAGGGCGGTTCGCGCATCCAGTTCCCGGCGGGGAACGCGACCACCAGCGCGGTGGAGGACGTCTACCGCGGTGCGATCGGCACCGATCCGGTCTCGGTGCAGACCGTCGGCACCGGCGGTTCGGCCACCATGCTCATCCGTTCCGAGGCGCTGGACCAGAGGCAGGTCGAGGCGCTCAACAGCGCGCTGTTCACCACGTTCCAGCCCAAGGACAAGTCCGGCAATCCCAGCCGGGCCGCGATCAGCACCTCGGACGTCAGCGAGACCTGGGGCAGCCAGATCACGCGCAAGGCGGTCATCGCGCTGGCCGTGTTCCTCGTGCTCGTCGCGGTCTACATCGCGGTCCGCTTCGAGACGCACATGGCGATCGCGGCGCTGGCGGCGCTGTTCTTCGACGTCACCGTCACCGCGGGTGTGTATTCGCTGGTCGGGTTCGAGGTCACTCCGGCGACCGTGATCGGCATCCTGACCATTCTCGGCTTCTCGCTCTACGACTCGGTCGTCGTGTTCGACAAGGTCGAGGAGAACACCCACGGTATTCTGCACCTGACTCGGCGCACCTACGGCGAACAGGCCAACCTCGCGGTGAACCAGACGCTCATGCGCTCGATCAACACCGCTTTGATCGGCATCCTGCCGATCGTCGGGCTGATGGTGGTCGCGGTGTGGATGCTGGGCGTCGGCACCCTGAAGGACCTGGCGCTGGTGCAGTTGGTCGGTCTGCTGGTCGGCACGTACTCCTCGATCTTCTTCGCGACTCCGCTACTGGTCTCGATCAAGGAGCGATGGGGGCCCGTGGCGGCGCACACGAAGAAGGTCATGGCCAAGCGGGCGGGCGCGGCCAGCGCCCGTGCGGGCGTCGCGGCCGAGCGCCGGGCGAGCATGGCAACGGGTCGAGAGCACGAACCGGCGCAGCGCAAGCAGCGCGCGGCCGGGCAGACGCCGCGTCCCGGCGCGCGCCCGAGCGGGAAACGGCACAAGAGGCGGAACTGACACCAGGCAAGGGGTTTCATGCGACAGCCACGCAGTGCGGTACGACTGATCGGAGCGCTCGCTGCGGGGACGGTGGCCGCCGGGCTGATGGTCGGCTGCTCCAGCAAGAATCAGGTGCCCTCCATCGGTTACGCGACCGATGCCACCATCGCCACCTATAACGGCGCCAGCACGCTGGGGGCGAGTTCCGGGTCCTCTGCGGTGTTCGCCCGGGTGCTGACCGGCTTCTTCTACACCGGTCCGGACGGCCAGCAGGTCGCCGACACCGACTTCGGGACCGCCAAGGAGGTGCCGGGCGAGTCGCAGACCATCCAGTACCGCCTCAATCCCGACGGCGTGTACTCCGATGGTGTGCCGACCTCCTGCGACGACTTGGTGCTGGCGTGGGCCGCCCGCAGCGGCCGGTACACCAAGCCGGGTGACCGGGGGCCCGTTCCGCTCTTCGACGCCGCGAGCACCAGCGGCTACGACGCCATCGAACGGGTCGACTGCCAGCCCGGCTCGCGGGACGCCACGGTCGTGTTCCGGCCCGGCAGGCGGTATCTGCCCTGGCGCAACCTGTTCGCCGCCGGTGAGTTGATGCCCGCGCATGTCGCGGCTCGCGTGGCGAACGTGCCCAACGTGGTGTCGGCCTTGCAGACCGGCGATCCGAACGCGCTGGGCCGGATCGCGGAGTTCTGGAACACCGGCTGGACCATCCCGGCCGACGGACGGCTGGACCTGTCGCGGTTCCCTTCGTCGGGGCCCTACCGCATCGAATCCTTCGGCAACGAGGACGGTTTGGTGCTGGTGGCCAACGAGCGCTGGTGGGGCAACAAACCGGCGACCGGGCGAATCGTGGTGTGGCCGAAGAACGTGGACGTGAAGAAGAAGGTCGGCGAGAACGCCGTCGGTGTGCTCGACATCGGCGCGCACTCGGTGAAAGACCTGGATCTGAACGGCTTCTCGGTGCAGACCCTGCCCGGCCGCGGCGCCGAGCAACTGACGCTGTCCACCGGGGGAGTGTTCGCCTCCGTCGAGGCGCGCCGGGCGTTCGCGCTGTGCCTGCCGCGCCAGACGCTGTTCGACAAGCTCGGCAAGGTGCCGGACGCACCGAAGACCGGGCTGGGCTCCGGGCCGCTGAATGCGCACGTGGTGCAACAGGACGCCCTGCTCTACCCGGCGGTCATCGGCGCGTCGAACAACTACTCCGGCGGCGACGTGGCCAACGCGACCAGAGCCGTCGCCGCCTCGGGTGCGCCGAACCCCACCGTCCGGATCGGCTACCTGGGTCCGGACGACCGGCGCGCGCAGACCGTCGCCATGATCGCCGAAGCGTGCAAACCGGCGGGCATCACCGTGGTGGACGCCGCAGCGCCCGATTTCACGCCCACCCGGCTCACCGAGGGCAAGGTCGACGCCGTCCTCGGCAGCACCGCGTCGGCGCCCGGGCCGGCGGGCTCCCTGGCGGGAGTGGCCGCGGCCAGCGCGTTGCGCACCGGAAACGGTCTCAATTTCGGACGGTACGGCAGCGGCCGTTACGATGCGATCACCGATCAGCTCGGGGCCGACGACAGCGCGGCCGCACAGCTGAATCTGCTCACCGAGGCCGAGAACCTGCTGTGGGCGGAGCTGCCGAGCATTCCGTTGTTCGCCACCCCGCGCACGATCGCCTTCGGCAAGGGGCTGCGCAACGGGATCGCCGCCCCCAACCAGGCCGGAACGGGCTGGAACATGGACCGGTGGGTGCTCGAGCGGTGACAGACGGTGTGGGTGATGTGACCATGGAGAGGTGTCGATGAGCAAGCACGCGGCGATCGAGTCCGAGGATGTAGCCGCCGAACGGACCACAAGAGCCGCCGAGATGGTCGACCGCTTGACCCGTTGGCACGACGACTTCCCCACGCCCGGTGTGCGTTTCGCGGATCTCACCCCGGTGTTCGCCGACGCCGAGGGCTTCCGCGCCGTGGTCGACTGCCTGGCCGCGTGCGCACCCGACGCCGATCTGGTGGCCGGCGTCGATGCTCGCGGCTTCCTGCTCGGGGCCGGTGTCGCCGCCTCCCTCGGCACCGGCGTGCTCGCCGTCCGCAAGGCGGGCAAGCTGCCGCCGCCGGTGATCAGCCGGGAATACAGCCTCGAATACGGCACCGCCGCGCTGGAGATTCCCGCGGACGGCATCGATCTGGCCGGCCGTCGCGTGCTTCTGCTGGACGACGTCCTCGCCACCGGCGGCACGCTCGCCGCGGCGGCGGAGCTGTTCAAGCAGTCCGGCGCCGAGGTGGCCGCCGCCGCGGTGGTGCTGGAACTCGGCTTCCTCGGCGGACGCGCCCGGCAGGGCGACTACCCGCTGACCTCGATCGTTCAGCTCTGAGCCGCTACCGGCGGCGCGCGAGAGCCCGCCGCCGGAACTCGCGCAACGAATGACGTGGACCAAGCCCTCGTTCTCGTGGATGAGGTGTCGCTGCGGCTGGACGAGTGAGCCCGGCCGGGAATTGGGCCTGGCGGTGGCGATCGGCGCGTCGTTCTGACGAAGTGTGATCCGAATTGCACTGGCGCATCGGTCGGAGTTGTCGTTAACCTGTACAGGTCTTGTTCCCGTTGATCGGAGTTCTGCCGTTGCTCATGTGAGGTAGCCACCGTGCGGCCCGCATTCGCGCGCCGTGTCTCGTCGCAACCTCTGGGAGCTGGCATGACCAATCTGTCTTTTTCCGATCTCACTTTCGGCTGGCCGGACGGCACCCCCGTTTTCGAGGGGATCGACGCCGTTCTCGGCCCCGGCCACATCGGCCTGGTCGGCGGCAACGGTGCGGGCAAATCCACCTTGCTGCGGTTGATCGCGGGGGAGCTGAAGCCTGCTCGCGGGTCGGTCACCGTCGCCGGGCAGCTCGGGTATCTGCGCCAGGATCTCGGTCTGGGCGCGGGGCAGCGCGTCGACGCGGTGCTCGGCATCGCCGAGGTGCGAAAAGCGTTGCACCGCATCGAGTCCGGTTCGGGAAGCGGTGCCGACTTCGACCTGGTCGGCAACCAGTGGGATGTCGAGGAGCGGGCGCTGGCGTTGCTGGCGCGGCTCGGCCTGCACTACGTCGCCGACTCGGTGGCGCATCTCGATCGCACGCTCGACACGCTTTCCGGCGGCGAGACGGTGCTGCTCGGACTGGTCGCCGAGCTGCTCGCCGAGCCGGACGTGCTGCTGCTGGACGAACCGACGAACAACCTGGATCGGGTGGCTCGGGCACGGCTCTACGAGGTGATCGGCCAGTTCTCCGGCACGGTGCTCACGGTCAGCCACGACCGCGAGCTCCTGGAGCGGATGGCGGCCATCGCGGAGCTGCGCCACGGCGAACTCCGTTTGTTCGGTGGCAATTTCAGCGAGTACGAGCGGATCGTCGCCGCCGAGCAGGAGGCTGCCCGCGCCGCGATCCGGGACGCGCGCAGCGATGTCCGCAAGCAGGCCCGCGAACTCGTCGAAGCGCGCATCAAACTCGACCGCAGGCAGCGGTACGGGCAGAAGATGTGGGACCAGAAGCGGGAGCCGAAAATCGTGATGGCCGAACGCAAACGGCAGGCGCAGGTGTCCGCGGGCAAGCTGCGCAACAACCACATCGAGAAGCTGGATTCCGCCAAGGAACAGCTCGAGCAGGCGAAGGAGCTGTTGCGCGACGATCGGGAGATCCGGGTCGAGCTGCCCGATACACGGCTGTACCCCGGTCAGGACGTCATCGAGCTGGACGGAGTCGAGCTGGCGTGCGGGCCGACGGTGACCTTGCGGGTGTCCGGCCCGGAGCGGATCGCGTTGACCGGCCGCAACGGCGTCGGCAAGACGACGCTGCTGCGGCGTATCGCCGAGGAGGGGCCGAAAGTGCCGTGGCGGATGCTGCCGCAGCGGCTGGACGTGTTCGACGAGGGGCGGTCGGTGTTCGAGAACGTCGCCGCCACCGCGCCGCACGCGTCGGCGGAGCGGATCCGGGCGCAGCTGGCCCGCTTCCTGTTCCGTGGCGCGGACGCCGATGTCGCGGCGGCGGCGTTGTCCGGCGGTGAACGGTTGCGCGCGGCGCTGGCGATGCTGCTGCTGGCCGACCCTGCGCCGCGCCTGCTGTTGCTGGACGAGCCGACCAACAACCTCGACCTGCCCAGCCTGGAGCATCTGACCCAGGCGCTGGCCGGTTTCGAAGGGGCGCTGATCGTGGTCAGTCACGATGCGCGGTTCCTCGACGACATCGGGGTGACCCGGCGCCTCGAGCTCACCGCGGAGGGATTGTCGGAGACCCTGCTGACCTGACCCGCCGTCAGTCCAGCACTGCCGAGAGCCGCTTCGGGGCGACGAGCCGGTAACCGCCCCGGACGATCTCGGCGACCTCGGCCCAGTCCGGTTCCACATCCAGGCGCACGCCGATCCAGCCCCGGTGCCCGACGCAGGGCGGCACGAAGAACCGGGCGGGCTCGGCGGCGACCAGTTCGGCTTGCACGCCGAAGGCGGCCGGGCACCAGACCGTGGTGCCCGGCTCCCGGTGCCGGTCCTCCGGGCTCGCGACTCTTGACCGGCTAAGTTTTGGTCGAATAGACTAAAACAAAGAGAGGACGTGATCGTAATGGGATACGGACACTGGGACGACTCCGCCTACCGCGCGGCCAAGACCTTCCGCGCCGCTCGTGGCATCGATGACTTCGGCTACACCGCCGAGATGCGGGCCGAGCCGCACGCGAACTGGCGGGTGCACCCGATGCTGGACCCGCTCGGGATCGGCGTGCGCGAATGCCGGGATTCCGCCGACCACGCCAACTCGCTGCCGATCGCGGTGCTGTTCGACGTCACCGGATCGATGGGCCGGGTGCCGCGGATCATGCAGGACAAGCTGGGCACCCTGCACGGTCTGCTGCGGCGCAAGGGCTACGCGGACGATCCGCAAATCCTGTTCGGCGCGATCGGTGACGCGGACACCGATCGCGTGCCACTGCAGGTGGGGCAGTTCGAATCCGACAACCGGATGGACGAGCAGTTGCGGGCCGTCTTCCTGGAGGGCGGTGGCGGTGGGCAGAAGTCCGAAAGCAACGAACTGGCCGCCTATTTCCTCGCGACGCACATCGCGACCGACGCATGGGAGAAGCGGCGCAAGAAGGGTTACCTCTTCCTGATCGGCGACGAACTGAACAAGCCGCGGCTGGCCTCCCGGCACATTCGCGCGATCATCGGCGACGGTGTGCGCCAGGACATCTCGGTCGAATCCGTCTACCGTGAGCTCGCCGAACGCTGGCACGTGCACTACATCCTGCCCAACCAGTCGAGCTACTTCCACGACCCGGAGATCGCCGAGCACTGGCGCGGGCTGCTCGGCCAGAACTTCCTGCGTTTGGACGATCCCGCCGCGGTATGCGAACTCATCGCGCTGACCATCGGATTGGCGGAGGGGCGCGTCGACCTGGCCGGTGGACTGGCGGATCTGCGCGATGTCGGTTCCGCGGCCGAAGCAGCGTCGGTCGGCAAAGCGCTGGACGCCGATGACCGGCGGCCACGAGCCTTGCCGCGTGGGCGCGGCTGAAGGTGTGTGATGTTCGGTGCGCACATCATCGTCGTGGATCTCGGTTTCGGGGACGCGGGCAAAGGAGCGACGGTCGACTGGCTGTGCGCACCGGAGTCGGGATTCGAGGTCTCCGCCGTGGTCCGGTTCAACGGCGGGGCGCAGGCGGCCCACAACGTGATCGCCGAAGGACGCCATCACACGTTCGCGCAGTTCGGCTCGGGGACGTTCGCGGGCGTGCCGACGCTGCTGTCGCGGCACATGCTCGTCGAGCCGATCGCGCTGGCCGCCGAGGCGCGCGGGCTGGCCGCGCTGGGCGTCCACGACCCGCTGTCTTTGCTGCGGATCGACGGGCGAGCCCTGCTCACCACGCCGATCCACATCGCCGCCAACCGTGCTCGCGAGGACGCGCGGGGTTCCGCGCGGCACGGTTCGTGCGGGCGGGGGATCGGCGAGACCGCGGGCTACGCCCTCGCGCACGCGGCTCCCATCGTGGCGGATTGCCTGCGTCCGATGGTGCTGCGGCGCAAACTGCGCACGCTGGCGGCACATTACGGGCCGCTCGTCGCCCCGAGCGAACATCGCTTCGAACCGATCGACGACCTGGTCGAGATGTACCAGGAGTTCGCCGCGGCGGTGCGGATCGTCGGCGCCGACCAGCTGGCGCGGTTCGCGCGCCGGGGCACGGTGGTGTTCGAAGGCGCGCAAGGCGTCCTGCTGGACGAATGGCGCGGGTTCCATCCGCACACCACCTGGTCCACCGTCGAGCCACGCAACGCGCGCGCGATGCTCGCCGAGATCGGCGCGTCCGGCTACGTGCTCGGCGTGACCCGCACCTACCAGACCCGCCACGGCGCAGGCCCGTTCCCCACGGAGGATCCCGGCCTCGACGTGCCCGAGCCGCACAATACGTCCGGGCGTTACCAAGGCGAATTCCGTCTCGGGCATCTGGACACGGTGTTGCTGCGTTACGCGATCGAGGTCTCCGGCGGTATCGACGGACTCGCCGTCAATCACCTCGACGTGCCCGGGCGACGCTACGCCGCAACCGGTTACGCCGTGGACGGCGGCAGGTTGGATACGCTGCCCATCGGCCGGTGGCAGGACCTGGAGCACCAGCGCGAACTGACCCGGATGGTGACGCGCGCCGAGCCCGTGCTCGCCGAACTGCCCGACGACCCGGTGCCGTGGCTGGCCCGGACGCTCGGCGTGCCGGTCGTCCTCACCGCCGACGGCCCCGGTCGCCGTCACCGCACGCAGACGGCGTATCGCGCGGCGGCGTGAATCGTCCACGGCGGCACACCGCGAGAGGGGTCCACATGCCGGGAGGCTGGTCGGGCAGGATGGGGCGGCGTGGAGCAGTCCGTTGTGTCGGTGGATGTCGTGGCGTTGCGGTTCTGGGACGAGGACGGCGGCGTCCGGTTCGGGATCGCCCCCCGGGCGATGGAGCCGTTCGCGGGGCAGCAGGCCCTGCCGGGTGTGCTGCTCGGGCGAGGCGAGCGGCTGGCCGTCGCGGCGCGGCGAGCCGTGCACACCAAATTGGGCGTCCCGGAGGAAGCCATCGGGGCGGTGGGGCAGTTGGTGACCTTCGACGAGCCGAACCGCGACCCGCGCGGGCCGACGCTGTCGATCGCGATGTGGGCGGTGGTGGGACCGCACGAGGGCCCGGCGCGGTGGATCGAATTCGACGAGGTGCCCGAGCTGGCGTTCGACCACAATCGCATCGTCGGCGTCGCCCGCGGCGTTCTGACGCGGCTGCTGTGGAAGGACCTGACGTTCACCCGCGCGCTCCTCGGCGCGGAGTTCCCCGCGACCAGGGCGGTGGAGGCCGTCACGGCGCTGTCCGGGACCCGTCCCGATGCCGCGAATCTGAACCGGACGCTGGCGGCCATCCCGGGTCTGGCGCGCACCACCGAACGGCGCCGGGTCAAAGCAACCGGCCGGCCTGCCGCGGTGTGGGCATTCGGCGCGCCGGAGTGAATGGCGCGCACGCACCGTGGGGCGCTCGGGCGATGCCGCGTGGGGGTTCCCGAGGTGTCGTGCCGGCGTCGACCGAGGGCACCGGTCAGCGGCGGGGCGCGTACATGATGACCGCCACGCCGGCGAGGCAGATCGCCGCACCGAGGTAGTCCCAGCGATCGGGGCGGAACTTGTCCACCAGCACGCCCCAGGCCAGCGAGCCCGCGACGAAGACACCGCCGTAGGCGGCCAGGATGCGGCCGAAGTTCGGGTCCGGCTGGAAGGTGGCCACGAACCCGTAGGCGCCCAGCGCGAGCACGCCCGCGGCGATCCAGACGACGCCGCGCTGTTCCCGCCAGCCTTGCCACACCAGCCAGGCGCCGCCGATCTCGGCGAGCGCGGCGAGGGCGAACAGCAGCATCGAACGGGCGACGATCATGGCGCGGACGATACTGGCGCGTGGGCGGGCGGCGACATGAACCCGGCCCGACCTCGGGAACGGCGTAGCCGCGCCCGAGCACCGGATGGGAGACGTCGCGCACCGGCACGCCACCCTCGGTGCGGCCGAATATTCTCCACGCGTAGGCATGTCCGTGGACGGCGAGCACCGCCCCGCCCGCCTCCGCCGCCTCGTGGCAGCCCCGTCCGAGGTGAATCTTCGGCCGCAGTGCGAAACTTCGCGTTCACCTGGAAGCGACCACCCGTGAAATCGGTATATAGCTGTCGGCTATTCCGTGTTCGAGGCCTGTTCAGCGAGGCTACGGGCAATGTGGTGCGCGATGAAACGTCCATGAACACTGTCGCGGCAGGCTATCGCACGTGCCGGTCGGTCCCGCATGGTCGCGGTATGAGCCGAGCGCAACTGCTGGCGAAAGTCGTTGCCGTCACGGCGGCCGCGTTCCTGCCGCTGTCCGCCGCGGCCGGAGTCGCCCACGGGGATGCTCCCGCGGACAAAGTGGTCGTGATCGGACTGGACGGCCTGATGTACGACAAGATCGAGCAGGCACCGGCGCCGAATCTGCTGCGGCTCAGCGCTGCCGGCTTGCTGAGCCGTTCCTCCATCGCCCCGCACATCACGATCTCCGGCCCCTCCTGGGCCACCGTGCTGACCGGGGTGTGGGATCGCAAGCACGGCATCACGAACAACGAGTTCACCGCCGAGCCGTTCGCGCGGTACCCGACGGTGTTCACCCGGCTGGAACGGGCCCGGCCCACCGCGAAGACCCAGTCCATCGCCACCTGGGACCGGATCGCCACGATGACCGGCAGCGGCAACCCGCGCGCCGACGTCGTCGTCTCCACCGCGCCCGTACCGGACGATCCGGACGAGTCGCGCACCGACGCCGCCACCGCCGCGGCCGTGGTGACCGCGATCGGCAGATTCGCGCCCGACCTGTTGTTCACCCAGCTGGACCAGGTCGACCACGCGGGTCACCACGCGGGCGGCGCCTCGCGCGCCTACCTCGACGCCGTGACGCGCGTCGACGTCCTGGTCGGGCGCATCGTCGCCGCCGTGGACGCTCGCGCCGCCGCCCACCCCGCCGAGCGGTGGACCGTCCTGGTCACCGCCGACCACGGCCACACTCCCCGAGGTGGACACGGCGGCCAGTCCACGGACGAGACGACCAACTTCGTCATCGCTCGCGGCCCGGACTTCCGGCCCGGCGCCACCAGCACCCGAGCGACCCTGGTCGACATCACCCCGACCGTGCTCGACCTGCTCGACGTCGCCCCCGCCGCCGATCTCGACGGTCGGTCGCTGCGCTCCGAGCCCGGCTCCGGCCGGACGCCGTTCGCCGGCGCACAACCCGCCGCGATTCGCTGACCGCCCCTGGTCCCGCATCGACTCGCATTCCTGGCCGGATCGTGCGTCGCCGGGGCGCCGCACGGGTATAAGAGCTGGTAGGAGCAAGTTGGGCGACCCGCCGACAGCGTCGAAGCCGCGAGGGAGGCTTTCGAGTCCCACGCACGGACGGGTCCCGGACGCGGCACTCGAAAAGGATGACGGGAACCGCTTCGCAGCCGCGCCGGTCGCTGCTACCGGCACCCCGGCGGGCATCCTTCGTCCGCGGAACGGACGTCGGTGCTCCGCCCGGACTAAAGTTGGTGGTCCGGGAGGTTGCACCGGTCGGATAGGGTGGTCCGATCGAGGCGCGGAGAGGTGGTGGCATGACTCAGCATCTGGGCGAGGCGAAGGTCGAGCAATCGACGTCGGGCCCGCGGCCGAACGGTGCGGGCGCCACCGACGCCGCGCAGTCCCCGAAGCCGCAGGCGCAGGCGAATCCGGCGCCGCCGCGGCAACCCGGCACCTCCTCCGCCGTTCCGACCTCCGCGTCGCGCCGGGTGCGGGCCCGCCTGGCCCGCCGCATGACCGGGCAGCGCGGCATCGCGGCGGTCAAGCCGGTGCTCGAGCCGCTGGCCACCGTGCATCGCGAGCTGTACCCGAAGGCGAACCTGACGCTGCTGCAGCGCGCGTTCGATGTGGCCGACGAGCGGCACAAGCATCAGTTCCGCAAATCGGGCGACCCGTACATCACCCATCCGCTCGCGGTGGCGAACATCCTCGCCGAACTCGGCATGGACACCACCACGCTGGTCGCGGCGCTGCTGCACGACACGGTCGAGGACACCGGCTACAGCCTCGAACAGCTCACCCAGGACTTCGGCTCCGAAGTCGCCCACCTCGTCGACGGCGTCACCAAGCTGGACAAGGTCAACCTGGGCGCGGCCGCGGAGGCGGAGACCATCCGCAAGATGATCATCGCGATGGCCCGCGACCCGCGCGTGCTGGTGATCAAGGTGGCCGACCGGCTGCACAACATGCGCACGATGCGTTTCCTGCCGCCGGAGAAGCAGGCCAAGAAGGCCAAGGAGACGCTGGAGGTCATCGCGCCGCTGGCCCATCGCCTCGGTATGGCGACGGTGAAGTGGGAGCTGGAGGACCTGGCATTCGCGATCCTGCATCCGAAGAAGTACGACGAGATCGTCCGGCTGGTCGCCGATCGCGCGCCCTCGCGCGACACCTATCTGGCGAAGGTGCGGGCCGAGATCGTCAACACACTGGCCGCCTCCCGGATCAACGCGATCGTCGAGGGCCGCCCGAAGCACTACTGGTCGATCTACCAGAAGATGATCGTCAAGGGTAAGGACTTCGACGACATCCACGACCTGGTCGGCATCCGCATCCTGTGCGACGAGGTGCGCGACTGCTACGCGGCCGTCGGCGTGGTGCACTCGCTGTGGCAACCCATGGCGGGCCGGTTCAAGGACTACATCGCCCAGCCGCGCTACGGCGTCTACCAGTCGCTGCACACCACCGTGGTCGGGCCGGACGGCAAGCCGCTGGAGGTGCAGATCCGCACCCAGGACATGCACCGCACCGCGGAGTTCGGCATCGCCGCGCACTGGCGCTACAAGGAGACCAGGGGCAAGCACTCCACCGACACCGCCGAGGTCGACGACATGGCCTGGATGCGCCAGTTGCTGGACTGGCAGCGGGAGGCCGCAGATCCGGCGGAGTTCCTGGAGTCGCTGCGCTTCGACCTGAAATCGCCGGAGATCTTCGTGTTCACGCCGAAGGGCGACGTGATCACGCTGCCGCAGAAGTCGACGCCGGTGGACTTCGCCTACGCCGTGCACACCGAGGTGGGGCACCGGTGCATCGGCGCCAGGGTGAACGGTCGCCTGGTCGCCCTGGAGCGTCAGCTGGAGAACGGCGAGGTCGTCGAGGTGTTCACCTCGAAGGCGCAGAACGCGGGACCCAGCCGCGACTGGCAGAACTTCGTGGTGTCCCCGCGCGCCAAGGCCAAGATTCGCCAGTGGTTCGCCAAGGAGCGCCGCGAGGAGGCGCTGGAGAGCGGCAAGGAGCAGATCTCCAAGGAGGTCCGCCGCGTCGGGCTGCCGCTGCAGCGGCTGATGAGCGTGGACGCGATGACCGCGGTCGCCCACGAACTGCACTACACCGACATCTCCACGCTCTACACCGCCGTCGGCGAGCACCAGGTCTCCGCGCACCATGTGGTGCAGCGGCTGATGGCGCAGCTCGGCGGCATCGGCGACGTGGAGAACGAGCTGGCCGAGCGCTCCACCCCGTCGACGACGCCGAGCAGGCAGCGGGTCACCGGTGACGCGGGCGTGCTGATCCCCGGCGCTCCCGGCACGGTCGCCAAGCTGGCGAAGTGCTGCACTCCGGTGCCCGGCGACGAGATCATGGGCTTCGTGACCCGCGGCGGCGCGGTGAGCGTGCACCGCACCGACTGCACCAACGCAGGCTCCCTGCGTGAGCAGTCCGAACGGATCATCGATGTGTCCTGGGCCCCGTCGCCGTCCTCGGTGTTCCTGGTCGCCATCCAGATCGAGGCGCTCGATCGCACGCGGCTGCTGTCCGACGTGACCAAGGTGCTGGCCGACGAGAAGGTCAACATCCTGTCCGCTTCGGTGGCCACGCACGGCGACCGGGTGGCGATCAGCAAGTTCACCTTCGAGATGGGCGATCCGAAACACTTGGGGCACTTGCTGAATGTGGTGCGCAACGTGGAAGGCGTCTACGACGTCTACCGCGTCACCTCCGCGGCTTGACGCCGCCGCTCTTCCTGATAGCTATCAATTAGCTGGAAACGCAAGGGTTTTCGTCCGCCCCTGATTCCGCTACAGGGGTTGCCATTCGGGGCGCTGTGCCGGAAACTTGTCGGACCCTTCTCCGGAACGCGCCACCGCGTGTCGCGTTCAACTCGGTGTGTCCTGGAAGTTTTCCGTCGATGCGGCAGTAATAGCCGGAATCTGTTACGGTCTATTGCGTTTCATGGCGTTGAGGTAGCTGCGGCAGACGACTTGATTGCGGATCGCTATGACTGGATACTCGGCAAGACTCTCGGGGATGCTGGTAGCACTCGCCGTGGCTGTGGCGACCGCCGGTGTCGCCGCGGCGGAGCCGCCGGATCCCGCCGGTCCGTCCACGCGGATTCGCCTCACCACCTGCCCGGCCTTGTACGCCTTGGGGATTCAGGGCACCGGTGAGTCGTCGCCGGACGCGGCGCCCACCACCGACACCGGCATGCTCTCCACCGTGTTCCGTCCGATGATGGCGAAAGCCCCGGACACCGGGCTCGTCGATCGGGCCTATGTACCCTACGAATCCGGCTTCGGCGGCGCGACAGCCGGTGGCGCGGCACCCTATTCGGAATCCGTGGCCGGCGGCCTCGCACGTCTGCGCGGCATGGCCGCTACCGTCGCCGATGCCTGCCCGAACAGCCGCTTCGCGGTGGTCGGCTATTCCCAAGGCGCGCACGTCGCCTCGATGTTCGCCCAAGAGATCGGACAGGGCCGCGGTGTGCTGCCCGCCGAAAAGATCGCCGCGGTCGCGCTGTTCGGCGACCCGACCCGCAATCCCGGTGCGCCGCTGTTTCCCGGTGCGCCCGGCAAGGCGACGCCCGACCCGGCGCCGGGGACCTCGGGCGACCGGCTGGTGTCCATCGCCGCACTGCCGCAAACGCCTGCCACCGGCGGCGGCATCGGCCCGGAACGAGACAAGGCCGCGAACTTCGGAGCGCTCACCGGCCGGGTGGCGAGTTTCTGCGCGGCGGGCGATCTCGCCTGTGACGCCCCCGACGGCGCGCCCATCCTGAAGGCGGTCGCCAACGTGGCGGGCCAGTCCAAGCTCAGCGGCGGCGACCCGATCGCCTCGCTGGTGTCGATCGCGCAGGCGTTGGCGTTCACCTCCATCAAGACCGCGACCGAAGTGGTGAAGGGGGACATCCAAGGCAATTCGCTAGCCACCCTGTCGATCTCGCCGCGGAAGTCGATCTCGCAGCGCCTGGCCGACGCCTCCGACCCGCGCACGCCGCTGGATCTGCCCGCCGCGCTGCAGGCGCTGCTGAAAGTCGGCATGATCGGCTTGAACTCCGTGATCGCGGTGGTCCGCACGGTCCTCGCCCCGGCGAACATCACCGAGCTGGCCACCGCTGGACTGGCGAACCCGCCCGCCGCCCTGCTGTCGCTGGGCGCCAAGCTGCTCGGCGCCGTTCCCCAGCTGATCCCGCCGACCACCGGCGTCCGTCTGATCACCCAGGCGTTCGACGCGGTGGTGCAGAACATCACCGACAACAGCGAGCTGCTCAACACGACCACCTGGGTGCGCTACTGGGACACCGTGCAGCGCCACACCGCCTACAACAGCGCCACCGTCTCGGCGAACGGTGCCGTTCCCACCCGGTTCGTCGCGGACTGGTTCGCCGCGATCGCGCGCGACCTCGCCGACGCCTTCGGCGGCGAGGCCGAGCCGAGGGCGGTGCCGCAGCGGCAGCCGACCGGATTCTTCGGGGACGGCTCCGGCGCGTCTCCCACGCCGAGTTCGTCCGGTACGGGACAATTTCCGTTCGGGACAGGAGCCGATGGCGCCTCATCCAGCGGCGTGACATCGATTCCGCCCACCGACCGAACCGGCACACCCAGCACCTACCCGTTCTCCACGAACTGATCGCCGAGAGGGTCCGACGATGCGACACTGCGTGCCCTGCTCTGCGGGAATGGGGGAATGTTGAAGTCGTACAAACAGCTTTCCCGCTGGTACGGCGCTCTGGAGCCGGAGGAAGGCGCGCCGGAGGCGGGCGAGCGGGACGAGGCGAACACCATCGCTCCCGCGGACGACGACGCGCCCTCGCGCTACCCGGACCACATCCGCGACGACGCCGAGCCGTGGCAGCGCAGGCCCGATGAGATCCCGTCGGACCTGCCCGCGCAGCGCAGCGAATTCACCGGCGGGTGGTCGGATTGGGTGGTGACCGGCCGGGCGCCCGGCCCCGACGACGACTACGTCCCGCCGCGCCGGACCGGTCCGGCGCCGTTCCCGTGGGCAGGCGACGACGAACACGAGCCGGTCGAGCGGCCGCGCCCCACGGTGTCGCGCGCGCTGCGGCAAGCCGCCCGTGACCATCCGGCCGTCCGCAGGGCCCGGCTGGTGCTCATCGGGATCGCGGCGGTGGTGATCATCGCCGTCGCCGCGGTGGGCGTGCTGCTCCTGCTGCGCTCCGCCGCCGATCGCGCCGCGCTGCCGAGAGACACGCATATGTCCGAGTCGGTGCAGCTCACCGTCGGGGGCGCGCACGCGGCAGGCGATCCGCGCGCGGTGAGCGCGGGCGCCTGCCCGACCGAGCGCAGTGACGCGATCGTGCGCAGCGCGGAGGCGGGCGGCGCGGGCTCCGGCCCCGATGCGGTGCTGTCGTTCCAGTACGCCTACTACGTCGAGCGCTCGGGGGAACGCGCCCGCGCGGCCGTGGCCCCGGACGCCGACGTCCAGCCCGCCTGGGTCATCCAGCGGGGGATCGACTCCGTCCCGATCGGCACGACGCACTGCGTACGGATCGTGACGGTCGCGGACAACCGGTATTCGGTGGAGGTCACCGAATACCGGCCCGGCGGCGCGCCCGCCACCTACAGCAGGCAGACGGTCACCACCGCGGTGATCGACGGCCGCACCCTGATCACGGGTATCACGGCCGGATAAAGGAGAGCAGAAGCGATGGGAGAGGACTGGAGCCGCTGGCTCGACGAGGCGCCCGGGGAGGGCGCCACGTCGAGCCGGCCGGTGCGTTCCAAGGCTCCGGTGGTGCGGTTACGGCGCGGCAAGGGCGACGGTTCGGAAGCGGATCGTCCGGCGCCGCGGCCGATCCTGGTGGTCGGCGGGTGCGGTGGTGCGGGTACCACCACGACGGCACTGGGTCTGGCGGGTGAGCTGGGCACGGGGGGAACGCCGACGGTCGCGGTGGACGCCACGTCGGCGGGCAGCGATCTGGCGCTGCGCGGCGCGGACGAGCACCTGCACCCGATCAGTTTGCAGTCCTGGTTGTACGGACGCGGCGACGACGAGCCCGCGCCGTTGAAGGAGTGCCTGTCACGGGCGACCTCCGGCATCGGCCTGCTGTGGCGCGACGCGGCGCCGCTGCGCAGGCGTGCGACCTATCTCACGGTCGCCCGTGCCGTGCGCGACGCCGGATACACCGCCGTCTACGACGGGGGACATCCGATTGCCGCCCGGCAACTGCTGCCCTTGCTCGATGACGCGGATGTCGCTCTGGTACTTGCCATTCCGGCTCGCACCGACGCGGCCAACCGGCTGCGCGTGGCTCTGGAATGGCTCGACGACCAGTTCGGTGAGGCCGAGGAAGGACATGGCGGCGGCATCGTCGGCGACACCACCATCGTCGTCTCGCACCAGTATCCCGGTGACGACTCCCGGGTAGCGGATCATTTGCGCGAGCACCTGTCCGGGTGGGTCCGCGATATCAGGGAGATTCCCTACGATCCGCATCTGGCCCGCGGTGAACTCGTGCGGCACGCCTCGCTGGCCGCCGAGACGCGCCGGGCGTATGGGCGCCTGCTGGCCGGGGTGGCATCATGACCGCCGCCATGATTTTTCCGCGTCAGCCCGACCCAGCGCCCGCCGGTGTGATCGCTCCGCCGGAGTCCCGCCGTGCCGCCATCTGGGACCGCCCCGTGCCGGGCGTCGGCCGTGCGCCGCTGGTCTGGCTGCTGGGTGTGCACGGCGGGGCCGGAGCCAGTACCCTCGCGCATGTGCTTGCGCCCGCGGCGGATTCGGGCCGCCGCTGGCCCGGCGTCTTCGACCGCGAAAGTCCGTTCGTCGTCCTGGTCGCCAGGGAGACCATCGCCGGTCTGTCCCGCGCGCACGACCTTCTGCGCCAACATCTTTCGGGTTTCGCCGGTCCCTGCGACGTGCTCGGCCTGATCACCGTCGCCGCCAGGCCGGGACGGATGGCGCCCGAGATCCGGCGCTACCGCGACGTGGTCGGCTCCCTGGCCGGACAGGTATGGCAGGTGCCGTGGTACGAGGAGTGGACGCTGGTCGAACCGGAGCAGCTGCCGGTGTGGTCGCCCGGCGACCCGGTGCCGCCGAGGAAACGCAAGCTCGATCTGCTGGAGGAAGTCCCGCTCGATGTCCGGGAGCTCGGCGCCGACATCGTGGCGGCCGCTCGGACGGCACTGGAGGAGGCCAGCTACGACCGCGGGTCACCGGATCTGCGCAAGCCGCCCGATGAGTGAACGTCCGCATCGCATCGGCGACCACCACCCACTATTCGAGAAAGGCACCCGATGAGCACGCTCCTCCTCGCCGTGCAGGACACGTACGGCACCGTACTCGCGCAAGTCGGTAATCCGACGCCCGAGGCGCCGCCCGGCTCGGAGAAGATCCTGCAGTTGGTGCGGTATCTCACGTGGTTCGTCCTGCTGTCGGGGATCTGCGGCATCGTCTACGCGGGCGGCAAGTTCGCCTGGGAGAAGTGGACCGGCGGTGGTCTGGAGTCGCCGAAGATGGTGGCGGGCGCGATGATCGGCGGCGTGGTCGCCACCAGCGCGGGCACCATCATGAACGCGGTCATCGGGACCTGATGCCGACCATGGGTACCGTACACATGCTCGCGGCCGGGACGCTGGCCTACAAGCAGATGCCCGCCGACGTGCTCGCACCGCTGATGCAGCTGCTGAACTGGCTGCTGTGGTTCGTCCTGTTGGTGTGCCTGGCCTGGATGATCGTCTCCGCGGGGAAACTGTGGCTGGTCTTTCGCAGCGACCTGGCCATGAACGATGCCTCGCACGGCGTTCTGATGAGCCTGCTTGGTGCTGTGGTGGCGAGCACGGCGTCGGGGATCGCCCTGGCGTTCCTGCCCGCGTGAGCCGCCGGAGCGGGACGGGGACGACGCGGGAATGACTTCGACAGTTTTGCGGCCGGCGGACTCCGCGGCGTGGCGGCGTGACATCCGCCGCCCCGCGGCCGGAGTCGTCGGCGCCGCGCTGCTGTTCGCGGCGGTCGGCTGCGGCGGCGACGCGGACTCGGTGGGGCCGGATCTCTCGGCCGCTCCCACCGATGTGCGATGGCAGCCGTTCCAAGGGGTGCCGCTGCCGCACACCGGCCAAGGGCCGAGGTCGACGGCCGACGGCGCGGCGACCGGTTTCGAGCACTCGCCGCGCGGCGCGGCCATCGCCGCGCTGACCCATTCGGTGCGCTTGGCGGTGGCCGCGGATACGCAGTGGGCGAAAGTCGCCGCGGCGGAGGTGGTTCCGGGTCCGGCCAAGGACGAGTGGGCGATCAACCGGGTGCAGCTCTCGATCACCGGCCCGGCCGGCGCGGAGTTCGCCCCTCGTCTGCTCGGCTACAAGATCACCGGCTACACCGAGTCGCGCTCCACCGTCGACGTGTACACCGAGTACTCCGACAGATCGAAGGCGGTGCATCACACCGCCGTGGAGTGGTTCGGCGAGGACTGGAGGTTACGGCTGCCGGACCCGGATTCGACCGACCGGCCGATCGACTCGATCGACGCATTACCTACCGACATCGTGAAAGTGGAGGCACCGACGTGAGCGACAGGGAGTCGTACACGCGCGACCGTGTCTCCTTCGGGATCGTCGCCTCCGCCGCCGTGCTCGCGCTCATCGTGGTGGTCGGCATCTTCGTCTTCGTCAGCCGCGACGACGAGCCGGTCGACGGCACGCCCGCCGTCACCGAAGGCTCCGGCGGCACCGGCTTCGCGAGCCCCGAGCTGGACATCCTCGGCAGGCGCGTGGACATCCCGAACAACCCTGCGGGACAACCCCTTCCGCAGGACCCGTCCCGGCAGCGCAAGCCCTCCGATCCGGACTGGCTGACCGCCGCGCCGGAGGGCACCGCCGAACCGCACGGCTGGCAGCGGGTGTACGGCGCGTCCGTCCCGTTCTCCACCTCCGACGGGCCGACGCGGATCGAGGACGACTTGGCCGTCGGATACTCGCACACCCCGCAGGGTGCGGTGCTGGCCGCGGCGCAGATCACCTACCGGCTCAACGCCCGTCCCGCCGACCGCGACCTGTATGTGCGCCAGGTCCGGGTCTCCGCCCAGCAGATCGCCGCCTACGACAAGGCGCTGGCCGACGACCGGCTGCCGCGGCAGCAGCCGGAAAAGGTGACCCGCTACTTCGTCGCCTCGGACGCGTTCAAAGTCGACGACTACGCCGACGATCTGGCCATCGTCCGGCTGGCCACCAGGGGGCCGGTGATCGACGGAAAACAGTTGTGGGCCGCGACGCGCCTGGCCATGGTGTGGGACGCGGGCGACTGGCGCCTGAAGCCGACGACCACGAACAACGCCCAGACCGAGTACATCGAGTCGTTGCAGGGGTGGACGAGATGGTGAGCCGGAGGAGGTCTTCCGATCGCATGCCGCCCGCTGTGCTGGGCGCGGGTGCGGTACTGGCCGTTGCGGTCGCCTCGGTCGTCACCGTGTTCGCCGTCCGGGACCACGACGCGGCACCCGATCAGGTGGCGCAGACGACGACGGCGGCGACCGATCTCGCCGGGGGCCCGGCTTCGGGACCCTCGTTCGCCGGATCGGGAAAGGACTCGTTCGGCCATCGGTTCGACATCCCGAAAGATCCTGCCGGACAAGCCCTTACCCAGTCGGGCGCGCCGCGGACGCCGACCGATCCGGAGTGGCTGACCGGCGCGCCGGGCGGCACGAACCAGCCGGGCGGATGGCAACAGGTGTACGGCGGCCCGGTCGTTCCGTTCTCCACGACCGACGGGCCGGCGCGCATCGACAACGGCGTTCCCTTCGGATTCGCCAAGACCCCGCAGGGCGCCGCCTTGGCCGCCGAGCAGATCTACTGGCGGACCGTGGCCCGGCCCACCGACCACACGCTGTGGCAGCAGGTGGTGATCCTCACGCCCGAGGAACTCGCCGACCGGGAGCGCAAGATCGCCGAGGGCAAAGTGCCCGACGTCCTGCCCGAGAGCGTCAAACCGCTGCTGTACGCGTCCGACGCGTTCCGAATCGAAAGCTATGGTGACGATTTCGCTGTTGTTCGTGTCGCCCGCAAGACCCGTGAGTTCCTGCACGGCGGGCGAAGTTGGGTGGCCATGAGACTCAACGTGGTATGGCGTGACGGTGGCTGGAGACTGAAGTCGTCCGCGGGCGACGCACAGCCGCTCGAAACGATCGGCTCGATCGATGGGTGGACACAATGGTGAGGCGGCTAGTCACAATCCTCGCGGTCATCTTCACGGTGATGATCGCGACTCCGACCGTGGCCTACGGCCAGACGTACGGCTTCGACGACACGTGTAACGAGATCCACGACAGCCTCGACGGCCTCGGACTGCCCGGCTTCACCCTCGGTGACGCCGCGTCGGCCGCGTGCAAGGCGGGTAACGCCGCCTCGCATCCCGGCCAGGCGGCGACGGCGGTGAAGGACAAGGCCTGGGATTCGACCTTCGGCAAGGTGGTCGATTCGCTGATGAACGGTCTCGGCGAGGCCATCATCCTGGCGCTGACCTTCTGGATGAAGGTGCCCAACGAGGCGGCCAGCGATTCCGGGTCGCTGTTCACCAAGATCAACGACTACACCTATCAAGCGCAGATCCTGTTGTTGATCGCGTCGGTGATCCTGTCCGGGGCGCGACTGGCCGAAGCCAGACGCGGGGCCGCGATGAACGAGGCGGCCGAATCGTTCCGGATGTTCACCCGCGTCGTGTTCAGCTCCTGGATGCTCGGCGCGGTGATCGTCGCGGGCACGCAGGCGTCGGACCGCTTCGCGGAGTGGATCATCGACGACTCGACCAACGGCAATGCCAAGGACCTGGCCGAGCTGATGGTGAAAACCAGTAAGCTGCAGGCTTTCTCGCCCGGCCTGGTGCTGATCATCGCGATCGTCGGCCTGCTCGGCGCGCTCGCGCAGATCGTGCTCGCCATCGTCCGGCAAGGATTGCTGGTGATCGCGGCCGGTGTGCTGCCGCTGGCGGCCGCGGCCTCCGGCATGAACATCGGCAAGCAGTCCTATCAGAAGCTCATCGGCTGGATCATCGCCTTCATGTTGTGGAAGCCGGTGGCGGCGATCGTCTACATGATCGCGTTCACCACGGCGGGCCACGTCGACTCGCTCACCCCGACCAGCGGTTTGCCCGACGGTGAACAGGCCCAGCGCATGCTGGTCGCGATCGTGCTGCTGTGCAGCGTGGCGTTCGTGCTGCCCGCGCTGATGCGACTGGCCACTCCGGCCGTCGCGATCGTCGGCAGCGGCGGTTCGGGTTTCACCGCGGCGGGCGGCACCTTGGTCGGTGTGGCTGCGCTCGGCGCCATGGGCACCAAGGCCGTCGGCGTCAGGGACGCGGCGGCGCCGGGCCGGGCCGGCTATGTGAGCGGCAGCGGCACCGGCCCGCGTCCGGGCGGCGCGGGCGGACCGCGTGGTGGCGGCGGCGCGCCACGGCCGACGCCGCCGCGTGGTGGCGGCGGTCCGCAGGGCGGCGCGGCCCCGCGCGCCTCCGGACCTGCGGGCGCGGCCGGGGTAGCGTCCGGAGCGGCCAGGACGGCAGGCCGGATCGGCGCGGCGCGCGCCGCGAGCGGCGGGCTCAGCCGGGCCGACCAAGCCATGGGTGACGTCGCGGGCGATCGCTGGACGAACCGTTCACCCGACCTCGGGAGGAGCACCATTCCGCGATGACAATCAGCGACACCTACGAGCGGCGCTCGTACGGACTCTGGCAGAAGCCGCGCAGCGCGGGCCTTTTCGGCTTGCGCTGGGAGGAAACCGTGCTCGGCTTCGCGGTCGTGATCACGGCGCTGATCACCGCGATGGTCGGCGGCTTCCAGTGGGGTGTGATCGTCGGCGGCGCGGGTGTCGTCGTGATGGTCCCGCTGGTGTGGCGGACCGGAGGTCGTTCGGGCTACGAGACGGGATTGATGATGTTCAACTGGATGCGCTCGCGCAGTCGTGGCGAGCACGTGTACCGCGGTGGCCGCTTCTCCCGGATCCCGGGCGGCGTCACCCGCTTGCCGGGCCTGCTCGCACCCTCCAAGTTGTACGAGGGCATCGATGCGGGCGGCTACAGCTTCGGCATGATCCACCTGCCCCAGTTCGCCCAGTACACCGTGGTGCTGCGCGCGTGGCCGCAGGGTCACGAGGCGGTGGATCAGCCCGTGATCGACCGGTGGGTGTCGGCGTGGGGAACCTTCCTCGCCTCGGTCGGCCAGACCAGCGACATCGTCGCCGTGGTTCCGGTGATCGACACCGTGCCGGAGACCGGAAACCGTTTGCTCACCGAGGTTTCCACGATCACCAGGCCGGAGGCGCCGGAGCTGGCCCAGCAGGTGATGTACGAGCTGGCCACCGAGTTGCCGCAGGAGCGGGTGCAATTGCTGCCGCGGGTGGCGATCACGTTCAAGGCCACCACCGCCGAGCGGCGCAAGAACCCGGCCGAAGAGGCCGTGGAGATCGGCCGTCGCCTGCCCGGCATCTGCGCCGCGCTGGCGGAAGCCGGTGTGCGCGCCCAGCCGATGTCGGCGGACGAGGTGATCTCGTTCATCCGCCGCAGTTACGATCCCGCCTCCCAGGCCGACCTCGAGGTGGCCGCGGGCGAACCGGAGGGGCACGGCCTGGACTGGGCGGACGCGGGCCCGGTGTCCCACGACGAGAAGTGGGATCACCTGGTGCACGACGGTGGCCGGTCGGTCACCTGGGAGATGGACGCCGCGCCCGAGGGCGCGGTCGACGAGCGGGTGCTGCAGCGGCTGCTCGCACCGAATCCCGAAGTGCCGCGCAAACGTATCGCGATCGTGTACCGTCCGCATTCAGCCGCCGACGCCGCCGAGATCGTCGACGACGATTTCAAGAACGCGTTGGTGGCCCAACAGAGCGAACGCGGAGTCGTGTCCGCGGCGGCGACGCTGCGGGTCGGCGCGACTCAGCAGGCCCGCGAAGAGCAGGCCAGGGGTCACGGTGTGACCCGCTTCGGGGCGCTGGTGACCATCACCGAGCCCTTGCGCGGTGACCTGCCGCGTATCGAAGCCATCACGCGCGACCTGTCGACCCAGGCGCGCCTGAAGATTCGGCGGTGCTACCGCTACCAGGCGGCGGCCTTCGCGGCCTCGCTCGGTTGCGGGGTGATCCTGCCGGAACACGCGACAATTCCGAAGGCACTGGCGGGGTGAGCGATTCATGGCACGGGACTACGAGCCACCCGTACGAGAACGGGACGAGGACGCACGCCGCAGGCGACTCGAGCAATCCGGACGGGACGAGTGGGGACAGCGGCCGGAGCGGCGGCGCCCCGCACGGGACTCGGCGCGGGTGAACGGCGAGGACCGGTTCGGCGTCGACACGGCCGACCGGCGCGCGGGCGAACGGCGCGCGCGACCGGGCGCGGGCCGCAGCGACGGCGCGCGCGCCGAACGCGGCCACGCCGAACGTTCTCGCGCCGAGCGGACCTCGCGCACGTCCCGTGACGCGGCCGCCGAGCGCGGCGCCGCGCGTCCGGATCGCAACGGCGCGAGGAACGGCCGCATGGCACGGCCTGCGAAGGTCGACTACACCGCCGACCGCGCCATGGGCAGCCCGTACACGGACAAGGCGGCCCGCCGCGCGAAGGCGAAAGCCGATCGGCGCAAGCAGTCCGGGCCGCCGCTGCTCGACGACGCCACCCGTGCCAAGCTGGAGATGATCGCCCGCGAGGGCAACGGCCTGCGGGCGGCGTGGGCGCAGTTCCGGGTCCGCACCGACGACATCCGCCGCCGCAATTACGCGGCCCGCGCGGAGCAGACGATCGAGGACGGATTCGACCGCAGCACGGCGCAACTCACCGACCGCGGCTACGCGGGCCCTGGCGGCGGCCGGATGAACGTGGTCGGCCGCCCGGTCGAGTACCGCGCCACCACGGCCCAGGTCGCCGGTCTGTGGCCGTGGTCGGTCGGCGCGGGCGCGCCGCTGATCGGCACGCCGCTCGGGTCGCATCTGCACACCGGCGCTCCGGTTTGCTTCGACCCGATGAACTGGTTCATGCGCGGCAGTTTCATCACCGCGCCCAGCCTGTTCGTGCTCGGCCTCAACGGTTTCGGCAAATCCTCGCTGGTCCGCCGGATCGTGCTCGGCGGCATCGCGCAGGGGATCACGCCGTTGATCCTCGCCGACGTCAAGCCGGACTACCGGAAGATGGTCGAGCTCGTCGGCGGCCAGGTGATCGATCTGGGTTACGGGCACGGCAAGCTCAACCCGCTCGCCGCCGGCGTGCTCGGCGCGGTCGTCCCGCGGCTGGAGGAGTTCCCCGCGCTGCAACTGCAGGTGTTGCAGGACCTGCGGGCCAGGCAGGTGACGTTGATCGCCGGCCTCGTCGAGCTTGTTCGCGGCGACCGGGTCCGCGACTACGAGGAGACGCTGATCTCCACCGCGCTGCGCATCCTGTACCGGCCGGGCAGCGGGTACACGCCGGACCAGCCGCCGATCATGGAGAACCTGCTCGAGGTGATCGTCGGCGGCGGCGAGGAATTGATGCTGGACGCGGGCGCCGACGACGTCGCGGAGTATCAGGAGGCGATCAAGGGTCTGCGCCGCTCGCTGCGCGCGCTCACCCAGGGACCGTTCGGCGCGGTCTTCAACGGGCAGACCACCGTGCCGATCGACACCAGCGCGGTCGCGGTGTGCATGGACGTCTCGCACATCCCGACCGGCGACAAGAAGCTCAAGGCCGCGGTCATGCTCGCCTGCTGGGCCGACGGGTTCGCCTCGGTGGAGGCCGCGCACGTGCTCGCCGACGCGAAACTCGGTCCGCAGCGCTATTTCCAGGTGGTGATGGACGAGCTGTGGCAGGTGCTCGGCCTCGGTGACTTCATGGTCGACCGCGTCGACGAGCTCACCCGATTGCAGCGCGGCATCGCCACCGCGCTGATCATGATCAGCCACACCATCAAGGACCTGCAGGCGCTCGGATCGGAAGCCGCCATCGCGAAGGCGCTCGGTTTCCTCGAGCGGGCGCGCGCCAAGATCTTCGGCGCGCTCCCGGCCGAGGAGATCAAACGGCTCGACAGCACGGTTCCGTTCACATCGGCCGAGGAGGAGATGGTGACCGGATGGTCCGCGCCGCAAGCGCTGACCGGTGAGGCGCTCAAACCGGGACAGCAGCGGCCGTCCCCGCCGGGTACCGGCAAGTTCCTGCTGAAGATCGGCGAGGATCGCCGTCCGGGCATCCCGTTCCACATGGAATTCACGCTGTCGGAGAAGGAAAGCGGGATCCACGACACCAACCAGCGGTTCAGCGAGTTCACCGAATCGATCTCGCGGGGGACGGATTCACCGGGGAGCGCAGCATGATGCCCCACCGGTCCTACCGACGCGTGTCGCCGGAGGTGCGCCAAGCGGCGGTCGAGCAGGTCATCGCGCTGACCGGCAAACTGCGCAGCGAGTCGGAGGCCTGCCGGGTGGTCGCCGAACAGATCGGTGTGCACACGAACTCGGTGCGCAATTGGGTGCGCGCGGCCGAAGGCCCCAGCCTGGAGCGGATGGACGCGACCGCGCTGCGGCGCAAAGTCGCGCTGCTGCAACAGCAACTGGCGGCCGCCGCCGAGATGAACCGCACGCTGGCCGACACGCTCAACGAGACTCGGCGCCGCACGTGAGCCCCGCACGCGCGCGGCAGGATGCCGGAGTGCGGCGGTGAGCGGCAAAACGGCGTTGTGGACGGCGCTCGGCGCGGTGCTCGGCCTGATGACCATCGTGCTGGTCATCGTCATGCCCGCCGTGGACGACGCCTGCGAGGGCGGCTCCGTGCTCGGCTCGCAGTCGGCGCTTGCGCCCCTGGGCGGTTACCCGCCGGGCGATCGGCGCGCCGCCGCGACCACCGGTCCCGGCGCGAGCCGGACCAATCCGGCCGCGACCGCCACGCCATCGCTCGCCGCGGGAGCGGGCCCGCTGCGCCGCACGCTGCCGATGGCCACCGGAACCTTCACCGTGTCGGACACCTTCGGCTCGCGGGGTGGCGCGCACAAGGGCGTCGACCTGGCCGCGCCGGACGGCACGCCCATCTTCTCGGTCTCCGACGGCCGTGTCGTGGCCGCCGGTCCGGCGTCCGGATTCGGCAACTGGATCGTGGTCGACTCGGTGGACACCAACGGCAGGTCGTACTCGGCGGTGTACGGCCACATGTGGGACTCCGGCGTCCTGGTCCGGGCGGGCGACACGGTGACCGCTGGGCAGCACATCGGCGCGGTCGGGTCGGCGGGTGAGTCCAGCGGCCCGCACCTGCATTTCGAGATCGTCCCCGGCGGCCGGTTCACCGGCGGACGGCAGATCGACCCGCTGCCATGGCTGGACGGTGCGCCGACCCCGGATGTCGGCGGTGCGCGCGCCTTTTCCAGCGATCCCCGCTGCAGCCTCGGCTTCGGCACCGCCGGTGGCGCGCTCGCCCCGGGCAAGGTGCCGCAGGAGCTGGAGATCTGGTATCGCCGCGCTGGTTCCCTCTGCCCGCAGATCACGCCCTCGCTGCTGGCCGCGCAGGGCAGGCAGGAGTCCGGTTTCCGCCGCGGCGCGACGTCGCCGGCCGGTGCGCAGGGCTTGGCCCAGTTCCTGCCCACCACCGCCGTGAGCATCAACCCCGACGACGGTCAGCCCTATGTGATCGACGCCGACGGCAACGGCGTCGCCAGCGTGTGGGACGACGGGGACGCGATCATCGGTCAAGGGCGCTACATGTGCGCGATCGCGCACCAGATCCAGCGGTGGCAGGCCGAGGGCAGGGTGCAGGGCGATGTCGTCGCGCTGACGCTGGCGGCGTACAACGCGGGCGAGGGTGCGGTGCTGGCCTCCGGCGGTATGCCGAACCAGCTCGCCGCTCACTACGCCGAGACGCAGCCGTACGTGCGCAACATCCTGACGATGGAAGCGCAGTACCGGGCGCCGGGTTCACTCGGCCGGTTCACCCCCGGGCAGGGTTCGCCCGGCGACCAGATCGTCCAAGCGGCGCACGAGTGGCTCGGCACGCCCTACGTCTGGGGCGGCGGCGGGCCGCAAGGACCGAGCGGCGGGGGACTGGACGGGCCGGGTCTGACCGCGGCGGCCGTGTTCGCGGCGTCTTCCGGCACGGTGACGTTGCCGCGCACGGCCGAACAGCAGTGGGAGGCGGGCGCGGAAGTGCCGATCAGCAAGGCGCAGCCGGGGGATCTGGTGTTCAGCTCCTTCGGTCCGCGCGGACCCGCACAGGTCGGCGTCTACGCGGGCAACGGGCGGATGATCCAGTCGGTGCCCGGCGCGGACGTCCGCTCTGGCGGTGGCGTTTCGGAAGTCGCGGTGCCGGGAGACGGACGGGCGAGGAGGGTGCTGTGAGCGTTGACGGGCGCGAACACACGGTGGCGGTACTGCCGCGACGCCCCGGTGTGCGGCTAGCCTGGATGGATAGAGCGAATGCACGCGCGAAACTGGTGGTGATGCTGGTGGTGAGCGTCGCGGTGCTGGGCGCGGCCTGTGGCCGGACCGACCGCGCGGACTCGGGATCCGATGCGGCGCACTCCGCTACGTCCACACCCCGGTTGCTGGAGGGCGTGCCCGCACCCGACCCGGTCACGCCGGACGGTGTCGCGGTGGCGGCATTGCGGGAGATCTACAGCTGGCAGCCCGCCACCGATGCCCAGGGCGAGTCCCTGGGCCGGGCGCGGAAGTTTCTCGGCCCCAGCCTGATTCGTATGCTTGATGCCACGCCCACCGCTGCCGAGACGCCGAAGTCGACGCTGCAATGGGCGGATTGGGCGAGGGAAGGGGCGCACGTGGAGGCGTTCACGTTCGCGTCCGGGGAGAAGGCGCCGGCCCTGAGCGATCCGAACATCCAGCAGTTCAAGATCGGGATCGAGCAGACCGTCGTCTATCCGAACGGACGCAAGGAGCCGCTGCCGCCCGCGACGGTGATCGCCACCGTTGTGCGCACACCCGACGGCTGGCGGCTCGACGCATTCCGCTGACCACCCGCTTTCCGTACCGGACGGCCTACCCAGGAGGGACACATGGCGAAGAAGAAAAAGGTGACGGATCCGGCCATCCCCGGACCCGACGTCAGCCTGCTACTGACCTACGCCGGCTTCGCGATCTTCGGAACCCTCTGGCTGGCACTGCATCTGGGCAACATGCTGGAGGGCAGCCCGCAGAAGGTCCCCTTCAACCCGATCGCCATCCTGGCGGATCTGGCCCGGGGCAGGCTGCGCTGGCCCGCCGCGGCCACGGCGATCGTGCTGCTGGTGATCCTGAGCGTCGTCGCGTATCTGGTGATCCGCAAGGAATTGGAGAAGCGCAGGTCCAAGGGCAGGCTGCCGGTCGACGACAAGGCCGACGTGATGGGCAACGGCGGCGCGATCTCGATGCTCACCGAGGCGGGCGTCCGGGAGAAGGCCCAGCAGCTCGGGGTGAAGCTCGGCTACAACGACGCTCCGGGCGTGCCGATCGGCGTCGGTGTGGCCGACGGGGTGATGCTCTACGGCTCGTACGAGGATCTGCACCTGGACATCTGGGGTCCGCGCCAGGGCAAGTCGACGTCGCGGGTGATCCCGGCGATCCTCACCGCGATCGGTCCGGTGCTGGCGACCTCGAACAAGCGCGACGTGGTGGACGCGACCCGGGATGTGCGCGAGGGGAAGGGAAGTCCCACTTTCGTCTTCGATCCGCAGGGCGTCGCCGGTGAGGAGCCGACCTGGTTCTGGGATCCGCTGTCCTGGGTGGACGCCAAGCGCGAGGGCTGTGAGATGCGCGCGGCGCGGCTGGCGGGGCACTTCGCCGACGGTGACGACGGCCGCGACACCAAGACCGACGCGTTCTTCGATCCCGAGGCCGAGGACCTGCTGGCCGGGTTGTTCCTCGCCGCCGCCGTCGGCGACCGCAACGGCAGCAGGCCGATCGTGCAGGTGTGGGAGTGGGTGACCAACCCGCAGGACACCGAACCGATCGAGCTGCTGCGCGCCGCCCGCCATCACTACACGGCCTCGGGCCTGTCCTCGCAGTACAACACCGATCCGCGCACGCGCAGCGGCATCTTCGGCACGGCGAAGAAGATGATCCGGTGCCTGAAACTGTCGAACGTGCATCCGTGGATCTCCCGGGGCGGCGACCGCCAGGAATTCGACGAGCTGGAGTTCCTGGAGAAGAACGGAACGCTCTACAGTTTGTCGCTCGAGGGCCGCGGTTCGGCCGCGCCGCTGGTGAGCGCGCTCACCGAGGCGGTGGTGGACGTGGCGATGCGCAAGGCGTCGCAGTCGGCCGGTGGCCGCCTGGCGATCCCGCTGCTGGCGGTGCTGGACGAGGCGGCCAACGTGGTGCGCTGGAAGGATCTGCCCAAGCAGTACAGCCACTTCGGCTCGCGGGGCATCGTCGTGATGACCGTGCTGCAGTCCTGGGCGCAGGGCGTCCGTTGCTGGGGCGAGAGCGGCATGAACGCGTTGTGGTCGGCGGCGAACATCAAAGTGCTCGGCAGCGGCGTGGACGACACGAAGTTCCTGCAGGAACGTTCGGACGTGCTCGGCGAGTACGACGCGATCTCGCAGTCGGTCTCCGAATCCAAGGGCGGCAAGAGCTACTCGCGCTCGCTGAGCTCGTCCAAGACCTTCTCGGTCAACGGACTGGCGACGCTGCCGCGCGGACGGGCCATCCTGTTCCCCTCCGGTGCGCCACCGGTGCTCATCCGCACCGTGCCGTGGTGGGAGGGTGAGTACGCTGCGGACGTGAAACAGTCCATCTCGCACCATGATCCGCAGCACAAGACGCGAATCGCGGACGTCATCGGTTCGCCGTCGCTGAGCAAGTCGACGCCACCGCCGGAGTACGGCCAAGTCGAGGAGGTCCGGCCGCTGTGAACGAACAGCAGCAGAACATGCACTACGCGAACGTGGTGGATTTCGTCGAGAACTATCTCAGCGTGATCTACCGTCGGCAGGTCACCGATCTCAGTGACACCGTGTGGTGCCCGGAGTGGTGGCAACACGCGGAGGCCATCGCCCGGCTGGACGCGCTGTGGCGCGCCTGGGAGCACTACCGCCAGGACGGAGCGACCGGACTGAGCGTCTGGTTCCTGGATCACGCCGATCCGCATATGGCGAAGTTGTTCGATCCCAAGGGGCCGTTCAAGTACTGCAGTGTGCGCAACGGACACAAGGACATGCTCAGTCCGCTGCCGACGAAAGCGCCGCAGAACGGCATGTTCAGCGACCCCACGATAGGTAACTTTCCTGCGTGACGACGAGGCGTCAGGGCACTTCCCGTCGAAAGGGTTCGCCGACAGCCGAGTGCCCGCTGGATGATCCAGCGGGCACTCGTTCGTCTTCCGGCTATCGACTTCGTTCCAGGCCGCGGGACTCCTGTTCCCGTCCCGCCCTGGTGACCGTAGGGGCCTCACCGGGCCGGGTGCGCACGGCTTCGCCGGGCGGCTGTGCCTGTCCTACTTCGATCAGCATCCGTACCGCGGCAAGCTCCGGCGCGACACCCATTTTGGCCAGATGGGCCGCGATCGCCATGCGACGTTCCTGGGAGTCGTACCGCATAGCCGGGTTGCCCGCGGCGGTGGCCGCCATTCGGGAAGCCTCCGCCTGCGCGGAGAACCGGTCCTTTTCCAGCGACACACCCTTTTGCGGGATGGGCTTCTCGATGAGCCGGGCCAGCTCGGTGTTGCGCGGATCCTTGGCCTTCGCGTCGCGGGCCTCCCGCAGCTGCAGTTCCTTGGCCTCTTTGAGCCGGGCTTCGGTGAGCTTGACGCGCGCTTCGGCTTCCTTCTGACCACGCTCGCGGGTCCGCAAGGCGACCAGCGTCGCAAGCTGCAACATTGTCCTCATCATGGCCGCGGTTTCCCGGCCGATGTCGTCCAGTTCCTCGGACATGGCTGCTCCCCGATGCTGCAGTGATCACTATGGATGATTGTGGTGCTTCGTTACGGACGCCGCCACGCGAACTGTAGTCCCGTGCAGCGGGTCCCGCCTGCAAACGTGGACACCCGAAGAACTTGTGGCGTGGCGCTTCCTGCCCGGGGATAGCCCGGCCGAGGCCGCACTACGCTGCAAGAACTTCTTGTTTCGAGGTTACCTGACAAAGGTCGGCACAAACGAACGAGTGCGCTGCTTCATCGGCATATATCGCACATTTCCGGCGTGTCTTCGGGCGAGCCGGACGATCTTCGAGCTGAGGGCATCCTAACCGAAGAAGGCTCGACTTTCTCACGTCGACCTGGGGCTGGACACGACTCGGGCCCGCTGCCGGAGAACGGCGGCGGGCCCGAGGGCGCACACTCAGCGGTCGATACGCACCGACTGGATCGTGACCGGCTGCTTGGGCTTGCCGTCGCCGGGGCCGTTGGAGTCGTCCTGGCCCAGCGCGGCGATCTTGTCGAGAGTGCCGAGGCTGTTGTCGTCCACGGTGCCGAAGATGGTGTACTGGGGCGGAAGCTGGGAGTCGGCGTACACGATGAAGAACTGGCTGCCGTTGGTGCCCGGTCCCGCGTTGGCCATGGCCAGCACGCCGCGTTTGTAGGCGATCGGCTCCGAGGTCGCCGCAGGATCGTTCGGAGCGTACTGATCGGTCGGGTATTCGTTGTCGAACTCGTAACCGGGTCCGCCCATTCCGGTACCCGTCGGATCGCCGCACTGCAAGACCTTCAGGCCCTCGCCCGCGGTCATACGGTGACAGCTGGTGCCGTCGAAGTAGTTCTGCGACGCCAGGCTGACGAAGCTGTTCACCGTGCACGGCGAATCGGCGTTGTCCAGGGTCAGCCCGATCGGCCCCTGGCTGGTCTCCACGCTGACGCTGATCTTGGCATCGACGCCGGTGGTGGGGATGCCGTCGGCCTTCGGCTTGCCGACCGGCTTGTCGGCGGGCTTGGCGCTGTCGCGATAGGTGCAGTCGACCGTCGCGGGCTTGGCCTTCGCGGACGGCGGCGCGGCCGCGGCGGGAGTGCTGGACAGCGAGGCGTCGGCGGCGTCGGAGCTGCTGCTGTCGTCGCCGCGGGTCAAGAAGTACACCCCGGTCACGGCGGCGACCACCACGACGACACCGAGTACCGATCCGGCGATGGTGAGTTGCTTGCGCTTGCGCGCCCGCTCGGCCCGGTTGGCGAGCTGACGTTCCAGCTTGCGTTTCGCCGCTGCTCGTCGCTGTTCGTTGGTCGGCACTACCACGTTCCTCCCGTATCCGGTTACATCGGGATAAGAGTGTGCCATTTCTCCCTGAGACTGTTCCGCAACCTCCTCGAGAGGCGGTTCGGACAACCGGTTGGACTTGCGGGGCCGTAGTGGTGGAAACTGGAGCATCGTGACCAAGACCAGCAGCTTCTCCGCCCCGAAGGGGGTACCGGACTACGTGCCACCCGGCTCGGCCGAGTTCGTGGCGGTACGCGACGGCCTGCTCCGCGCCGCACGACTGGCCGGGTACGGGCATATCGAGCTGCCGGTCTTCGAGGACACCGGCCTGTTCGCCCGCGGTGTCGGCGAGTCCACCGACGTGGTCACCAAGGAGATGTACACCTTCCCCGACCGCGGCGACCGTAGCGTCACGCTGCGGCCCGAAGGCACCGCCGGCGTGATGCGCGCGGTGATCGAACACGGTCTCGATCGCGGCCAGCTCCCGGTGAAATTGTGTTACTCCGGTCCGTTCTTCCGCTACGAGCGGCCGCAAGCGGGCCGGTACCGGCAGTTGCAGCAGGTGGGCATCGAGGCGATCGGCGTCGACGATCCGGCGCTGGACGCGGAGGTCATCGCCATCGCCGATGCCGGGTTCCGTGGGCTCGGCCTGGACGGCTTCCGGCTCGAGGTCACCTCGCTCGGTGACGAGACCTGCCGCCCGCAGTACCGCGAACTGCTGCAGGATTTCCTGTTCGGGCTGCCGCTGGACGAGGAGACGAAGCGGCGCGCCCAGCTCAACCCGCTGCGCGTGCTGGACGACAAGCGGCCGCAGGTGCGGGAGATGACCGCGAACGCGCCGCTGATGATCGATCACCTGTCGGAGTCGGCCAAGGCGCACTTCGAGCAGGTGCTCGGCCACCTGGAAGCGCTCGGTGTGCCGTACGTGGTGAACCCCCGCATGGTGCGCGGCCTCGACTACTACACCAAGACCACCTTCGAGTTCGTGCACGACGGTCTCGGCGCGCAGTCCGGCATCGGCGGCGGTGGCCGCTACGACGGTCTCATGGCCGAACTCGGCGGGCAGCCGCTGTCGGGTATCGGGTTCGGCCTCGGCGTGGACCGGACCATGCTGGCGCTGACGGCCGAGGGCAAGTCGGCGGGCAACCCGGCGCGCTGCGAGGTGTTCGGCGTGCCGCTGGGCGACGCCGCCAAGCAGCGGCTGGTGGTGGTGGCCGCCCAGTTGCGCGCGGCGGGCGTCCGGGTCGATCTGGCCTACGGCGGACGCGGTGTGAAGGGCGCGATGAAGGCGGCCGACCGCTCCGGGGCGAAGTTCACCCTCGTGCTCGGCGATCGCGATCTCGCGGAGAACACCATCGGGCTCAAGGACATGGCGACCGGTGACCAGCGGCAGATTCCGCTGCCGGAGGTGGTCGGCGTGATCCGGGAGTCGCTGGCCGGGTAGCGCGGTGGCGGGTACGCGCCGGGTTTCGCGGCGCGACCGCCGACCGCACGGTACTGTGCGTCGAACCCGTGGCCGGCCGGGCGACGGGAGCGGTAGCGTGACCGGCGCGCGCACCACCGCCGCCGGAGTCGCGAGAGGGCGGAGCAGTGTCCACGAATTCTGATGACCAGCAGGCGATCGCGCCGGTGGGCCTCGATCTGGTCGCGCCCGAGTTGTACGCGCCGATGCTGCGCCGCCTCGCGCTGGCCGCGTCGGGCATCGGGCTCGGCGCGGCATTGCTGGCCGCGACCGTGGTGAGCTGGCCGATCGCGGCCGCCGTCGGCGTCGTCGTCGGCGCGCCGACCGTCCTGTACGCCGTCGCGCTGCGCCGGCGGCGAATGTGGTTGACGGGCACGGTGATTCACGCGCGCAGGCTGTTCGGCGAACGGCGGGTGGAGATGTCGGCGGCCACCGGGGTCGAAGTCCTGGTGTTCCCGGCCCGGTTGAGCCGGATCGCCCTGCGGGTCACCGCGGGGGAGGTGTCGCAGGTCGTTCCGCTGGCCATGTACACCGACGCGGGCAGCGGCCGCGAAATGCATCTGCTCGGTTTGCGCAGGCTCGCGGACGCGCTCGCCGCCAGTCAATTGGCCGCGGCGGTAGCGGTTTCGGAGATGCTGGTGCAGCAATTGCGGGCCGAGGCACGAGATGCCGGGCTGGAGGAGCGGCCGCTGTATCGCGCCGTGCGGCTGGCGCGCGCCAAGGACGCGGTGTCGCCGATCGTGCTCACCGACAGCGAGGTCGCCACGCTCGGCTGACCTTGCCGCGGTTGTCCTCGGGGACCGCGCGCGCGGCACTGTCGCGTAGCTCACCGTGGGCGTTCGGTCGCGGTGAGAGTGGTTAGGGTGGGCAGCAGAAGTCCGCCGATCGCAAGGAGTTCGTTCGTGAGCACCGCCGCTGGGACCGTGACCGTCACCGTGACCGGAGCCGCGGGCCAGATCGCCTACGGCATGCTGTTCCGGATCGCCTCCGGCGCGATGCTCGGCCCCGACACGCGCGTGCGTCTACGGCTGCTGGAAGTTCCCGCCGCGGTGGCGTCGCTGGAGGGCGTGGCGATGGAACTGGAAGACGGCGCGTTCGGGCTGCTGGATTCCGTCGACATCAGCGACGATCCGTGGATCGGTTTCGCGGGCGCCGACATCGCCCTGCTGGTCGGCGCACGGCCGCGCACCGCCGGGATGGAACGTGCGGACCTGCTCGCCGCCAACGGCGCGATCTTCACCGAGCAGGGCGCCGCGATCAACGCCAGCGCCGCCGACGACGTGAAGGTGCTCGTGATCGGCAATCCGGCCAACACCAACGCCTTCATCGCCATGAGCAACGCGCCGGACGTGCCCGCCGAGCGTTTCACCGCCATGACCCGTCTGGATCACAATCGCGCCATCGCGCAACTGGCCAAGCGGACCGGTGCGCCCGCCGCCGCCATCGCGCGGGTCGCGATCTGGGGCAATCACTCGGCGACGCAGTACCCCGACATCGCGCACGCCACCATCGCGGGACGTCCCGCCCTCGACCTCGTCGGCGATCCGGCGTGGCTGACCGAGGAGTTCGTGCCCACCGTGCAGCAGCGCGGCACCGCCATCATCCAGGCCCGCGGCGCGTCCTCGGCGGCGAGTGCGGCCAGCGCCGCGATCGATCACATCCACGACTGGGTGCGCGGCACCCGCGACGGCGACTGGGTGTCCATGGCCGTGCCATCGGACGGCTCCTACGGTGTGCCCGAAGGGCTGATCAGCTCGTTCCCGGTCACCTGCGCGAACGGCGAGTACACCATCGTGCCCGGGCTGACGATCGATGAGCAGGCCCGCGCCCGGATCGACGCCTCGGTCGCCGAGCTGGAGCAGGAGCGCGACGCCGTCATCGACCTCGGTTTCGCCAAGCGAGCTTGACCGGCCCCGCGGAGCAGGCGCGGGGCCCGCTATTCGACCGTCCAGGTCTCGGAGCCGGTGAGCAGCGACTGCAGCGATTCCGGACCGACCGGTTTCCGTTCCCGCGCCGTCTCGGTCTGGTAGCGCACCGCGTCGTCGTAGGTCGGCCGGCTGACGCTGCGGAAGATGCCCGTGACGACATGCTCGAGCCCCTGATCGGACAACCGCGACAGCGCGTAGGCGTACTCCGGGTCGTCGGCGTAGGCGTCGTGCACCACGATGTCGGACTCCGCGACGCTGTCGGCGCGTGCGACCGCGAGCCCGAAACCACGGCGCACAACCGCGAGTTCCCCCTCGGCCCCGAAGCGGATCGGCTCGCCGTGCCGCAGCGGGATGAGATGGTCCGCGGCGTTGTCGCGGCGCAGCACGTCGAACGAGCCATCGTTGAAGATCGGGCAGTCCTGCAGGATCTCCACGAACGACGTGCCGCGGTGCTCGGCGGCGGCGCGCAGCACTTCGGTCAGTCCCGCACGATCGGAGTCCAGGGCGCGGGCGGCGAAGGTGGCTTCCGCTCCCAGCGCCACCGACAGGGTGTTGAACGGGTGGTCCACCGAGCCCATCGGGGTGGACTTGGTGATCTTGCCCTGCTCCGAGGTGGGCGAGTACTGGCCCTTGGTCAAGCCGTAGATGCGGTTGTTGAACAGCAGGATGGTCATGTTCACGTTGCGGCGCAGCGCGTGGATGAGGTGGTTGCCGCCGATGGACAGCGCGTCGCCGTCACCGGTCACCACCCACACCGACAGGTCCGGCCTGCTGACCGCCAAGCCGGTCGCGATCGCGGGCGCGCGACCGTGGATGGAGTGGATCCCGTAGGCCTCCAAGTAGTACGGGAAGCGGCTCGAGCAGCCGATCCCGGACACGAACATCAGGTTCTCGCGGCGCAACCCGAGTTCGGCGAGGAAGCCGCGCACCGTCGCCAGGATCACGTAGTCGCCACAGCCGGGGCACCAGCGTACTTCCTGGTCGGAGGTGAAGTCCTTCACCTTCTGCGGTCCGTCCGCCGACGGCACCCCGGAGACTCCGGTCAGTCCCAGGTCGGTGCCGACCAGTGCGGTTTCCACGATGGTCATGCGTTACCCCCAGCCATCCGGTACGTGGCTGCCTCGCCTGCGCTCGGCCCGGCACAGGGCTGTGGACGGACTTCGTCCGGCAGCGTTCGATATGTGGCTGCCTCGCCTGCGCTCGGCCCGGCACAGGGCTGTGGACGGACTTCGTCCGGCAGCGTTCGGTATGTGGCCCTCGCCTTCGCGGCGAACACCTTGTTCTGTTCCAGCTCCTCGATCGACCCGTCCAGCGCCGCGTCGATGACCCCGACCAGTTCCTGGGCGGAGAACGCCGTGCCCGCGATCTTCGTCCACGGCCGCACGTCGACCAGGTACTTCGCTCGCAGCAGCATGGCCAGCTGGCCGCCGTTCATCTCCGGCGCGACCACGACGCGATAGCGGCGCAGCACGTCACCGAGATTGGCGGGCAGGGGATTCAGATGCCGCAGATGCGCCTGGGCGACCGGCACACCGCGCCGCCGCGCGCGCCGGCACGCCTCGCCGATCGGACCGTAGGAACTGCCCCAGCCGATCAGCAGCAGCTCGGCCGTGCCGTCCGGATCGTCCACCACGAGATCGGGCACCTCGATGCCGTCGATCTTGGCTCGGCGCAGGCGGACCATGAGTTCGTGGTTGGCCGGGTCGTAGGAGATGTTGCCGCTGCCGTCCGCCTTCTCCAGACCGCCGATGCGGTGGGCGCGGCCCTTCGTGCCGGGGACGGCGAGCGGGCGGGCGAGCGTGTCGGGGTCGCGTGCGTACGGCTGGAACGGATCGCTGTCGTCGCCTTCCGGTTCGAACGCCGGGTCGATGGGTTCCAGCTCCGCCACGCGCGGGATGGACCACGGTTCGGACCCGTTCGCGATCGCACCGTCGGACAGCAGCAGCACCGGAGTGCGGTAGGTGAGGGCGATGCGCGCGGCTTCGACCGCGGTGGCGAAGCAGTCGGCGGGGGAGCGGGGCGCGAGCACCACCACCGGTGACTCGCCGTTGCGACCGTAGAGCGCCTGCAACAGGTCGGCCTGCTCGGTCTTGGTCGGCAGTCCGGTCGACGGACCGCCGCGCTGCACATCGATCACCACCAACGGCAGCTCCGTCATCACCGCGAGGCCGATGGTCTCGCTCTTGAGCGCGAGCCCGGGGCCGGATGTGCTGGTGACGCCGAGCGAACCGCCGAGCGCCGCGCCCAGCGCCGCGCCGATGCCCGCGATCTCGTCCTCGGCCTGGAAGGTCGTGACGCCGAAATTCTTGTGCTTGCTCAGCTCGTGCAGGATGTCGGAGGCCGGCGTGATGGGGTAGGTGCCGAGGAAGACCGGCAGCCCGGCGAGCTGACCGGCGGTGATCAGGCCGTACGCGAGCGCGGTGTTGCCGGTGATCTGCCGATAGGTGCCCGGCGGAAGCTTGGCGGGAGCGATCTCGTAGGTGGTGGCGAAGCTCTCGGTGGTCTCGCCGTAGTTCCAGCCCGCGCGGAAGGCCAGGATGTTGGCTTCGGCGATGTCGGGCTTGGTCGCGAACTTCTCCCGCATGAACTGCTCGGTGCCGCCGATCGGGCGCCCGTACATCCAGGACAGCAGACCGAGGGCGAACATGTTCTTCGCGCGCTGGGCGTCCTTCTTTCCGACTCCGGTGGACTCGGTCGCGCCCAGGGTGAGCGAGGTCATCGGGACCCGGTGGACCACGAAGTCCGACAGCGTCTCGTCGGCCAGCGGATCGGCGGCGTAACCCACCTTGGCGAGCGCCCGCTTGGTGAACTCGTCGGTGTTGACGATGACGGTGGCGCCGCGCGGGAGGTCCTCCAGGTTCGCCCTGAGCGCGGCGGGGTTCATCGCGACCAGCACGTCGGGCTGGTCACCCGCGGTGAGGATGTCGTAGTCGGCGATCTGGATCTGGAACGACGAGACGCCGGGCAGCGTGCCCTGGGGCGCGCGGATCTCGGCGGGGAAGTTGGGCTGGGTGGCCAGGTCGTTGCCGAAGGCGGCGGCCTCGTGGGTGAAGCGATCGCCGGTCAGCTGCATTCCGTCGCCGGAGTCCCCGGCGAACCGAATGACAACCTTTTCCAATTTAGCTGTGCCGACATCGTTTTGGTGTGAAACCATATGCCTGCTTCACTTCCTCGTCGCTGAGAGGTGCCATCGCCAAACTACTCCGTCGAACGCGGTGCGCGCCCGTGAAGCGCGCGGACCGGCGAGATCCGGCGGTTGCCCGCGTCAGGCGAACAATGCCAGCTGCGCGTCGCTCGTGGGTGCGGTTTCGGTTCGTGTCTCCGGTTCGGGTCGCCCGCGCGCCGTCAAACCGTGTTTCGCCAGCAGCGGAGTGACCCGGGAGCGCAGCCAGGCGGAGTACTCCGGGGTGACGTAGGCGCCGTGCCGGTACAGCTGGCGGTAGCGGCGCAGCAGCGCCGGATGGTGCTCGGCCAGCCAGGACAGGAACCAGCCCCTGGTGCTGCCGCGCAGGTGCATGGGGAACGCGACCGCCGATTCCGCCCCCGCCTCGGCGATCGCGCCGAAGATCGCGTCCAAGTGGGCGCGGCCGTCGGTGAGGCAGGGAATGACCGGTGCGACCAGGACGTTCACCGCGAACCCCGCGTCGGTGAGCGCGCGCACCAACTCCAGCCGGGCCCGGGGCGACGGCGTGCCCGGCTCCAGGCTCCGGTGCAGATCCTCGTCGAGGATCGCGATCGACACCGCCAGGCTCACCCGCACCTGCCCCGCCGCGGCGGTGAGCAAAGGCAGATCCCGGCGCAGCAAGGTGCCTTTGGTGAGGATGGAGAAGGGGGTGCCGGATTCGGTCAGCGCGCGAATGATGCCCGGCATCAACCGATATCGCCCCTCGGCGCGCTGATAGGGATCGGTGTTGGTGCCCAGCGCCACCGGCTCGCGGCGCCATGACCGCCTGCCGAGCTCCTTGCGCAGCACCGCGGCGACATTGGTCTTCACCACGATCTGCGAGTCGAAGTCCCGGCCCGCGTCCAGGTCCAGGTATTCGTGCGTGCCGCGCGCGAAACAGTAGCGGCAGGCGTGCGAACAGCCCCGCATCGGATTGACGGTCCACTGGAACGGCACGTTCGCGCCTTCGGGCACCCGGTTCAGCGCGCTCTTGCACAGCACCTCGTGGAACGTGATGCCCTCGAACTCCGGTGTCCGCACGGTGCGCACCAGACCGGCCCGGGACAACCCGGGCAAGGCGCCGTCCTCGGCGTCCAGGGTCTGGCTTTGCCACCGCACCCCCTCAGTCGAACATGTGTTCTAGCGACTGTCAAGCGATCTGCTTGGCGCCGGGAGGAGTGAGCGCCGCCGGGTCGGCGAAGAAGGCGACCAGGTCGCGCACCGTGTCGTCGAGCGAGCGCGGCCGGTAGCCGAGCTCGCGTTCGGCCTTGCCGTGGTCGACGACCGGGGCGGAGATCAGCGCGCCGAGCGCCGCCTTGGAGACGATGTCGGAGTTGAACAGCTTGCCGATCGGCGCGAGCATCGGGATGACGCCGGACACGAGCTTGGGGGAGATGGCGAACCTCGGGCCGCGCTTGCCGCCGTGGGTCGCGGCGACGCGGCACAGCTCGAGCATCGAGATCATCGAGCCGCCGAGCAGGTAGTTCTCGCCCGTGCGGCCGTGCTCGCAGGCCAGTGCCAGGCCCTCGGCGACATCGCGCACGTCCACCAGGTCGAATCCGCCGCCGATCATGGCGGGCACGCGCCCGAGCGCCGCGTCCCTGAGCGTCCGGTTGATGCGGGACAGCGGCTTGCCGTAGTCCAGCGGGCCGAAGACGCCGGTGGGATTGCACAGCACGGCGTCGAGTCCCTGGTCGATCACCTTGCGCAGCGCCACCTCGCCCGCCCATTTCGAGCGGTCGTAGACGGGAAGCGCCGGGTCGGTCGAGCGCGGCGCGTTCTCGTCGATCCGGCCGCCGCAGCTGTACTGGTCGAACGCGTGGATCGAGCTGGCGTGCACCATCCTGCGCGCGCCGACCGCCAGCGCCGCTTCGGCGACAACGCGCACCCCCTCGGTGTTCACCCGCCAGGCGAGATCGTTCTTCTCGGCCAGGGTGATCACCGCGACCAGGTGGTAGACCACCTCGGCGCCGTCCAGCGCGGCGCGCATCGACGCCGGGTCGAGCACGTCGCCGCGCACCCAGGTGACGCCGGGCGCCGCCGGCTCGGCGGGAACGGCCCGATCGACGGCCGTGACCTGGTGACCGCGCTCGGTGAGGAGGCGGAGCAGATTCGTGCCAAGGTAGCCGGCTGCGCCGGTCACTGCGACCTTCATGGGACAGAGAATATAGAACTTGTTCTAATTTGCAACACGTTCCAGTTCGGTCCGGTTCGCCCGGTCCTGCGGCGCGTTCGGGCTCGAAACATGCCGGTCCGGTCCGCTATATTGAGCGCATCCGTAGCGGCCCTTGCCGATTCGGCAGGGTAGGCGGATTCGAAAACTGCATGACGCGGATCTGTACGACGATTTGGGGGGCAACTCGATGAGTGATCTCTCGGTAGAGACCGAAGCGGTCCGGGCGTTCGCCGCCACGAACGCCGGTATCGCCGGTGATCTCGCGGGGGCGGGCAATTTCGACGCGGTGAAGAACGTTTCGGCGCTCGTGCCGGTCTTCGGCTTGATCGGGGCGGACTACCTGGCGATGTTCGCCGCGGCGCAAGTGCTGCAGGCCAAGGACATCAACGATCTGTCCGCCAAGTACGCCAAGCTGTCCGACTCGGCGTTCAGCGCCGCCGCCGCGTACGACGCCGTGGACTGGTCCAACGCCGGTGCGCTCGGGTCCATCGCGGGCCAGATCGGGGGCGCGGTATGAGACCACTGGACAGCGGCCTCATCGCGCCGCAGGACGAGGCGGTCGCGCACGCGGCCGAGCAGAACGTCGCCATCGGCCAGCAGGCCGTGCTCGACGCGCTGCAGCAGACACCGGCCCAGGCGGTGCTCGACCTGCCGCTGCCGCAGTTGCCCGAAGACCTTCCCCCCATCGAGCCGCCCGCGTTCGTGCTGTCGCGCAAGATCTCCGAGGATCAGCAGTCGGCCACCGTGCCCGCCGGTCTGCCCGGACTGAACGGCGCGCCGAGCGCCGAGGACGCGCACGGCGTCGCGCATCAGGCCTCGGCGCTGCTCGGGGACACGAACACCGCGTTCGACCAGGTCGCGGCACCCGCGATCGAGACGGCGCTCGATCAGGCGAACGGCGTGCTGAACGGCGCGCTCGCCGCCGCGCCGAGCGCGATCGCCAGCACGGTGAATCAGGCGGCGGCCGCGGCCGGCTCGCTGCCCGCTCTGCCCGCCGATCCGGTGGCCGCCCTGCTGCAGGGCGTCGCGGTGCCCGCGCTGCCCGGCGTCGACGTGTTGATGAAGCCGATCCTGGACCTGCTGAGCAGTTTCGGCACCGGCGTCATCGGCGCGTTCGACCCGACCGCGATCCTCAGCCAGTCCTCCAAGGTCATCGAGATGGCCATGCAGGTGGGCAAGGGCAGCATGAGCACGGTCGAGCAGCTGTGGCAGAGCCAGGCCGCGCGCAACGCCCAGGCGGCGAGTCAGCAGGCGAATGTGCAGGGGCAGGAGACCAGCCAGCGGGGCATCGACATCTCCGAACTCACACAGCGGGCCGCCGCGGTGGTGCAGCAGGGCAACGCGCAATTGCTCGGCATCGCGTCGTCGTTCGCCACCCAGGCCACCGCGCTCGCGCCGGTGATCCTCACCCCGCCCGCCCAGGCGACGCTGATGGCGTCGGCCACCGAACACCTCGGTCAGGCCGTCGGCGTGGTCAACGCCACCCGCGGTGACCTGGCGGGTAAGACCGCCGAGCTCAGCGGGATGGTGCAGCAGCTGGTCGCGCCGGGAGGCGGGCCCGCGCCGCAGGAGGTCGCCCAGGCTCTGGCCGAGAACGTCGGCCAACCGATCCTGGAGCAGGCGCAGTCCACCGCTTCGGACACCGCGACCAAGGCGGCGGGCCTGGACTCCGCCACGCCGGGGACCACGTCGCCCACGACCACGCCGTCGTCGGTGCACAGCACCCCGCACAGTCCGAGCACCAGCCACGGCACGCCCAGCAGTCTGCTGGGCAGCAGCCCCGGCCGTCCCGGCAGCCCGAGCACGCCGTCGGTTCCCAAAGCCAGCGGCCTGCCCGGCACCACTGTCCCGCCGATCCGGCCGGTCTCCGGTGTACCGGGCACGTCGCTCGGTACCGGCACACCGGCCGGTACGACCCCCGCCGGATCCAGCAGCTTCATGGGCGGCCCGGCCGGCGCGGCGGGGCAGCGCGCCAACGACGAGGAACACTCGCGCACGGTGCAGCCCTACTCGAGCCCCACCGGCAACGACGACCTCACCGGCCCCCTGGGCGAGTCGACGCCGGATGTCATCGGTGCCACGCACTCGGACGAGATCATCAGCTCCGACTACGAGCAGGACCAGTTCTGACGCAACGCCGAGCGGGCCGGGCGCCGTACCCGGCCCGAACGGCCGCCGGGCCGGGTGACGACGAGAGTCTCAGTTGTCCTGCACGAACGAGTCGATCAATTTCCGGTAGAGGTCGGCGAAGCGTTTGCGTGCGGCCTGCTGCTCCGCGCCGAGCCCCTCGGTGGTGTCCGGCGAGTACACCACCAGGTGCACGTCGTCCGACGGCGACTGCGGCATGAGGTCGATGATCCGGCTGCTCTGGTCCGTGGCCTTCGGCACGCCCAGGTCCGCCGTGGCCAGCGCCTTGGTCTCGGCCAGCGCCGCGCTGAGCACGTCGGAGGGGATATGCCCGTCGATCCGCTTCGGCGGAGTCTCGGGACGACGCTCGGCGGCCACCGCGTCGGGGCTGCTCACCGCCCTGCCGTCGGCGAAGATCTCCAGCTGCGGGCGCAGATCCGTCCGCGTCTGCCAACCGTCGGGAATGGTGGTCAGCGTGAACAGCGCCAGCGGCGCGGCGATCGGCGGTAGCGCGCTGGGGCGATCCAGTGCCGGGTCGGCCGTCGCGGCGCCCGAGCCCACCGCGACGATCAGCGTCACAACCAGCAGAACGGCTTTCGTTACTCGCATCGATCCCATCTTCCGGTGCTGTCCGTGTCCACCTGCGGCACAGGCGAACTGCCGTAGATCATGACAGCGCGCCGACCCTCGGCGGGAGTCGGCGCGCTGTATCGCTCGGATCCGCTGCTATCGCAGACCGGACGGGTTGTTCAGGTCCGGCGCCGAATACGTGTCACAGGCGCGGACCTGACCGGTCTTGTAGCCGGTGAGGAACCACTTCTGCCGCTGATCGGACGAACCGTGGGTCCACGCTTCGGGATTCACCCGGCCCTGCGCGGCGCGCTGGATGCGGTCGTCGCCGACCGCGGCGGCCGCCGACAGCGCGTCGTTGACGTCCTTGTCCGACAGCGGTTTCAGGAACGGCTGGTCGCTGCCCGGCGCGCGTTGCTTGTCCGCGAAGTGCGCCCAGATGCCCGCGTAGCAGTCGGCCTGCAATTCGGTGCGCACCGCGTCGGAGTTCGCGCCCCTGGGATCGCGCTGCGCGCGGCCGATGTCACCGAGCAGGTTCTGGATGTGATGGCCGATCTCGTGCGCCACGACGTATTCCTGCGCCAGCGGGCCGCCACTGGAACCGAAGCGATCCACCAGTTCCTGGAAGAAGCTGGTGTCGAAGTAGGCGGTCCGGTCGGCCGGGCAGTAGAACGGTCCCACCTCGCTGGTGGCGTTGCCGCATCCGGTCGAGGTGGCTCCGGAGAAGAGCACGACCTTCGGCTGCGAATAGCGTTTGCCCGCTTGCTTCGGCAGCTCGGCCGACCACACGGCGTCCAGGCTCTGCGCGGTGAGTGCCACCCGGCAGTCGACGTATCTGTTGGCGTCCGCGCCGGTCTTGCAGTGGCTCGGCGTGCCTGCCGTGCCCGGCTGCGTCTGGCTCTGGTCCTGCGCGCCGGTGAAGCTGCCGAGGATGGATCCGGGGTCGCCACCCAGCAGCAGCGCCAGCACCAGCACGATGAGCCCGCCCGCGCCGCCGCCCAGCGCGAGCTTGCCGCCCATGCCGGGACCGCCGGACGAAACCCGGTCGGGGTCGATCTGCATGCCCTCGTTGAAGGTCATCGTCGTCGCTTTCTCGCTCGTCCCCCGGGGTCACCCAACCCGCGGCGGTCCGGGCCCCCGGTTCACACTCCCTCGGATACAGCTTGGCACGGGCGCGTCGATATCGGTTTCCACTCACCGAATGTGTCTCACTACGATGGACTCGCACCTGGTCACACCGCGCCGGTGCCAGAGTCGTCGAAAGGAACCCCGTGCTGCGCACCCACTTGGCTGGTTCGCTGCGAAGCGAGCATGCCGGTCAGACCGTCACTCTCACCGGCTGGGTGGCCCGGCGGCGTGACCACGGTGGGGTGATCTTCATCGATCTGCGTGACGCGTCCGGCGTGGCCCAGGCGGTGTTCCGCGAGGGCGAACCCGCCGCGCAGGCCCACCGGCTGCGCGCGGAGTACTGCGTGCGCGTCACCGGCACCGTCGAACCGCGGCCCAGCGGCAACGAGAACCCGGAACTGCCCACCGGCGCCATCGAAGTGAACGTCACCGAACTCGAGGTGCTGAACGAGAGCGCCCCGCTGCCCTTCCAGCTGGACGAGCAGCCCGGCGAGGAAGCGCGCCTGAAGCACCGCTACCTGGATCTGCGCCGCGAAGGCCCCGCGCATGCCATCCGGCTGCGGTCCAAGGTCAACGCGGCCGCCCGCGAGGTGCTCGCCCGCCACGAATTCGTCGAGGTGGAGACCCCGACGCTGACCAGGTCCACCCCCGAGGGCGCGCGCGACTTCGTGGTGCCGGCGCGCCTGCAGCCGGGTAGCTTCTACGCCCTTCCGCAGAGCCCGCAGCTGTTCAAGCAGCTGCTCATGGTCGGCGGCATCGAGCGCTACTTCCAGATCGCGCGCTGCTACCGCGACGAGGACTTCCGTGCCGACCGGCAGCCCGAGTTCACCCAGCTCGACATCGAGATGAGCTTCGTGCGCCAGGAGGACGTGATCCTGCTGGCCGAGGAGATCCTGGTCGCGTTGTGGAAGCTGATCGGCTACGAGATCCCGACCCCGATCCCGCACATGACCTACGCCGAGGCCATGCGCCGTTTCGGCAGCGACAAGCCCGACTTGCGCTTCGGTGTGGAGATCACCGAGTGCACCGATTACTTCAAGGACACCCCGTTCCGGGTGTTCCAGGCGCCCTACGTGGGCGCGGTGGTGATGCCGGGCGGCGCGAGCCAGCCGCGGCGGCAGCTCGACGCGTGGCAGGAATGGGCCAAGCAGCGCGGCGCCAAGGGCTTGGCGTACGTGCTGGTGAACGAGGACGGCACTCTGGGCGGCCCGGTCGCCAAGAACCTCAGCGAGGCCGAGCGCGACGGCTTGGCCAAGCACGTCGGCGCGGTGCCGGGTGACTGCGTGTTCTTCGCGGCGGGCGCCGCGAAGGCGCAGCGCGCGCTGCTCGGCGCGGCGCGGGTCGAGATCGCCCGCAAGGTCGGTCTCATCGACGAGGACGCCTGGTCGTTCGTGTGGATCGTGGACGCGCCGCTGTTCGAGCCGACCGTCGAGGCGACCGCGAGCGGTGACGTGGCGGTCGGCCACTCCGCCTGGACCGCCGTGCATCACGCGTTCACCTCGCCGAAGCCGGAGTCGCTGGACACATTCGACACCGATCCGGGCTCGGCGCTGGCCTACGCCTACGACATCGTCTGCAACGGCAACGAGATCGGCGGCGGCTCGATTCGTATCCACCGTCGTGACGTGCAGGAACGTGTCTTCGACGTGATGGGCATCACGCCGGAGGAAGCCCAGGAGCAGTTCGGCTTCCTGCTCGACGCCTTCGCCTTCGGCGCGCCGCCGCACGGCGGCATCGCCTTCGGCTGGGACCGGGTCACCGCACTGCTGGCGGGCGAGGACTCGATCCGTGAGGTCATCGCGTTCCCGAAGACCGGCGGCGGCGTCGATCCGCTGACCGACGCGCCCGCGCCGATCAGCGAGCTGCAGCGCAAAGAGGCGGGTCTGGACGTCAAGCCGGAGCAGAAGAAGGGCGAGCACGCCGAGGCCGCGTCGTAGCGGAGCGCTCACCCGGACGGTACCTTCTGGTCAGCTCCGTCTGCCCGACCGCGAGGAAACCCGTTGCTGCACTTGCGCCTGATCAGCCCGCCCGAACTCACCGACGAGGTGCTCGCGGTGCTCGCCGCCGATCCGGGGGTCACGCATGTGACCCTGGCCCGCGGCATCGCGCTGGAGCCGAAGGGTGATCTGGTGCAAGCGGACGTGGCTCGTGAGGCTGCCAACGACGTGCTCGAGGACCTGACCGCTCTCGGCGTCTGCCGATCCGGCGGGATGACGCTCACGCCGGTCGAGACGGTCCTGTCGGAGGCGGGCGAGCGCGCGGTGCACGAGGCGCCCGGTGATCCGAGCGACGCGGTGGTGTGGGAGGAACTGGTCGCACAGACGCACGAGGAGTCGAGGCTCAACGCGACGTTTCTGGCGTTCTTGACCATCGCGTGCCTGCTCGCGGCCGTAGGTGTCGCGACCGATTCGCCGGTGACGATCGTCGGCGCGATGGTGGTGGGGCCGGAGTTCGGCCCGCTGGCGGCGTTCGCGGTGGCGCTGGCGCGCAAAGACTTCGGGCTCGCCCGTCGCTCGGCCATCGCGCTCGCCGTCGGGTTTCCGGTGGCGATGATGGTGACCTTGCTCGCGACGCTGGTGTGGGAGCAGGTCGGCTGGATCACCATGGACGGGGTGAGCAGCGTCGAGCAGGTCGACTTCATCTATCAGGTGGGGCCGTTCTCCCTGGTCGTCGCGCTGCTCGCGGGCGCGGCGGGCATGCTGTCGCTGGTGACCGCGAAATCGGCCGCGCTGGTCGGGGTGTTCATCTCGGTGACCACCGTGCCCGCGGCCGGCTTCGCCGTGGTCGCGGCGACCCTGGGGGAGTGGCGGGTGGCGTTCCTGTCCGCGGGGCAGTTGGCGGTGAACATGGCAGGCATCATCGTGGCCGGGATCATCGTGCTCCAGCTCCGGCCGCGCGCGGGCAGCGAGGCCGGTCCTGTGGAACGGTTCAAGCGCTGGATCGGCATGCGCTCACTGATCGAGAAGTGACCCTGCGTCACGCCGCGGCGACGATGCCTCCGGTGAGCACTCGGTAGGCGTAGGTCACCGCGATCACGGCGACCGGGCCCGCGACCAACAGCCCCAACCCGCACAGCAGCAGCCCCAGGAACGTGATCACCAGCACCGCCAGCGCGAGCAGGAGCACCTGCCACGCGTTGGCGACCACCAGCGTGAAGCTGGACTTCAGCGCCTCGAAGGGACCCTGGTCCTGATCGACGACGAAGTGCAGCGAGAACACGCACAGCAATCCCGCGATCAACCCGGGAAGCAGGCACAGCGCCGACCCGAGGAAGGTCAGCGTGAACGCCAGCAGTGCGGTGAGCAGCACGTTGCCCGCGTTGACGAATCGGAAGTAGGCGCCGAAAGGCGGTGGCGTGCCGTCGGTCTCATACAGTGCGCCACGCACCATCGCCGCCTGCAGCAGCCATATCGCGGCCATGACCGCCAGGAAGACGAGCAGCAGCGGCAGCATCGTCGTAGGGTCGGCGACCTGCACGACGAGCACGAATGCCAGGTAGATCACCAGGCCCGCCGCGGTCACCCCCACCCACGGCCCCGGATTGGACCGGAATCGCGCCCAGCCGTAACTGAGCGCCCGGCCCACGTCCAGGGTGGCCGGACCGGTGGGCACCTGCTGGTAGCCGTAGACCGGCTCCTGGGCGGGCGCCGGACCGGAGGGCGCCCAGCCCGGCCCGGTGCCTTGCGGGCCGTAACCGGGGTGGCCTATGCCGGCAGGTGGGGCCTGCTGCGGTGGTTCGTTGCCGTAATGCGCCGCGCCGGGCCCCTCGTACTGCGGGTATCCGCCCGGGCCTGCCATCTCGTGGGGGGCGTGCCCTGTCCTGGGGGCGGCAGCCTGCGGATCAGGGTTCACGTGCTGCCCCGGCCGCGCGGCGGAGCGTGCGTCGTCGTTCTGGGAGGGAGCGCCGCCAGCTGATTGTTTGGGTGCGGGAGGCGGGGTGTCGGTCATGCGTAGACCTTTCCACTCAACTGGTTTGCGGTGTGGCGCAGGGCAGTTGACGATGACAAAACCCGACGGGTGCGGAGGTGTCAAGCGACCGGCGGGCGCCGTCCGGCCGTGCCGCGGACACGCCGAGCGACGCGGAAAGGTTGTGTAACCGCTCGCTAGAAGTGACCCCGAGCGAGTACTTTGAGAGGCGATGACCGCACTATTGGCCGAACGCGCCGCCGAAGTCGTGTCCGCAGCGCAACAGTTGCTCACAAAGCGAATGGGTGCTCCGGTAAAGCTGAGCGATCCGATCGAACTCAGCGGTAGTGGTAGGACGACGGTCCTACGTGTGCGTGTAGCGGAAAATGCCTTCTCGCTGCCGCGAACCCTGATCATCAAGCAGGTTCGCGGCGCCGCCCAGGAACGCCGGACCAGCGGCTTGGCGCCCGGGGTCGCCAGCATCGACTCCGCGTTCCTGCGCGAAACGGTGTCGTATCAGTTCACCACCGCGTTGAGCCGGGAGCACCGGCCGGGCGCGTACCTGATCGCCCACAGCCTTCCCGACCGTCTGCTGATCCTCAGCGACCTCGGTGAGAACTCCCTGTTGACCGCCGTGCTCCGCTCCGGCGCCGAGCCCGCCACCCGCAACGCCCTGATGGCGTTCGCCCAGGCGCTGGGCCGGATGCATGCCGCCACGGTCGGGCGCGAAGCCGACTTCGTCGCGTTGCTGCGCCGGGTCGATGTGGTGCACCGGGTCGACGGCATCGCCCAGCAGGCCGAGTCGGCGATCGCCGAGGTGCCCGGTCTGCTCGAGCGCGAGCTCGGCATCGAGGTGCCCGGCGAGATCGCCGAGCGCATCGTGCGCGGCAACCGCCTGTACTCCGCGGGCCGCTTCCGCGCGTTCAGCCCGTCGGACCTCTGCCCGGACAATGTGATCCTGAACGAGGAGGGCGCTCGCTTCCTCGACTACGAGTGGGGCGGATTCCGCGACGCCACCCTGGACATCGCCTACGCGCTGGTGTCCTTCCCCGGCTGCCTGTGCGATCTCGAGCTCTCGCGGGAGCGGGCGCGCCAGATGGTGGAGGCCTGGCGTGCGGAGGTCGTCGGCGTGTGGCCCGCGCTGGCCGACGACGACCAGCTGGCCGAACGCATCCTGGAAGCCCGGTTGATCTGGGTCTGGCTGTCCACCTACTGGTTCCTGCCCGCCGACCACGCCCGCATCGCCGCCGCCAGGGAGCACGGCCTTTCGGTGCCGCGTTCGGCGGCGCTGATCAACCGCTGGGCCGCGCTCGCCGAGGACGCGCGGTGCACGGGAGACGACATCGTGGGGGATTTCGCCGAGGACGTGTCGGCGCGGCTGGAAGAACGCTGGGGCGAGTAAGCCCGCTGCGTCGAGTTCGCGTGCATCAGGCCGCTCTCGGCGACACCCGCCCTGCGTGCGAGTAAAGCGGCCTCCAGGTGGTCGACGCCCGCAGGCACAGCACCGGGACGCGCATCGTCGTGCGGTCCCGGCACCGAAATGCCGGTAGCGTGCCGGGGAGGACGCCAGTGGTCGACGGCAGCGCTCAGCCGAGCGGGATCTGCCTCGGCTCGATCCGGCCCCCGGAGCGGACGGCGAACGATGCGCCATGGCGAACACCGGAGTTCTGGTCCGCCACGTTCAGCAGGTAGTACCAGTCCATCTGCGCCTGGTCCGCGGTGATCTCCAGGACGCCGTAGCCGTGGGCATCCAACTCGACGTACCGCAAATGGCGGTTGACCGTCTTGATCGATTCGGCGATCGGAGCGGAGTTCGCCCGGAGCATGTCGCCGATGCTGGTCGAGGTCACCGACGGCACCACGAACTCGGCGCCCGCCGTCGCGCCGCCCGGGTAGCCCGCCGCGTCCAGAGGCAGGTCGGCGGCCCATGAGGAATGGATGTCCCCGGTCAGGAACAGCACGTCGGAGATCTGCTGGTCGACGATGGCGCGGAACAGCCGGGTGCGGTCGGCGGTGTAGCCGTCCCACTGGTCGCCGTTCAACGAGGGGCCGGCCTGCGGGAGGCCCATGGTGCTGGTGATCGCCGCCGTGGTGGCGGGCTCGAGCGGCGGGAACACCAGCGGGGCGATCATGACCGAGTTACCCACCAGCTTCCACCGCACCGGAGCGGAGGCCAAGCCGGCGGTGAGCCATTCCATCTGCGCCTTACCGGTGATGGTGCGCGCCGGGTTGTCGGCCTCGCGCCAGTTCGCCCCCGGCTTCGCCTCCTGGTCGCGGTAGCTGCGCAGATCCAGCATGGCGAGTTCGGCCAGGGTGCCGAAGCGCAGCCTGCGGTAGATCCGCACATCCGCGCCGGAGCCGGACGCGCGGACCGGCATCCACTCCAGGTAGGCCCGCGCGGAAACGGCGCGCCGGTCCGCCCAGCTGCCCTCGGTGGCGGGATCGTGGTTGTTCGCGCCGCCGGACCAGGAGTTGTCCGCGGATTCGTGGTCGTCCCAGGTGCAGATGAACGGCAGCGCGGCGTGCAGGGCGAGCAGATCGGGGTCGGTCTTGTACTGGGCGTGGCGGATGCGGTAGTCCGCCAGGCTGACGATCTCGTTGGCCGGATCGTGCGCGCGCACGGCGCCGTCGCGGCCGCCGTACTTGCCGCGGCCGTACTCGTAGATGTAGTCGCCCAGGTGCACGATCGCGTCCAGGTCGGTGCGAGCGGCCAGATGGCGGTAGGCGCCGAAGTAGCCTGCCTCCCAGTTCGCGCACGACACCACGCCGAACCGAAGGCGGTCCGGTGTGTCGGCCGCGGCGGGAGCGGTCCTGGTGCGGCCCACCGGCGAAGTCTGGCCGAGTGCGCTGAACCGATAGAAGTACTCGCCGCCGGGAGCCAGGCCGGAAACGTCGACCTTGACCGTGTGGTCGGAGTCCGCCGAGGTCGTCACGGTGCCGGACGCGGCGGTCGAGGCGAACCGCTCGTCCGCGGCGATCTCCCACCGGACGGTCGCCGGGTCACCCAGGCCCGAGCCAGGCGCCGCGTCGTCGGAGACGGTGACGCGGGTCCAGATGATCACGCCGTCGGGCAGCGGGTCCCCCGAGGCGACGCCGTGGCGGAACACCGTTGTCGCGGCGTCGGCACGCCCGGCGGCCAGCACCACGGTCGCGGTGGCGGCGCTGCCCTGGAAAAGCACGCGTCGAGCGAAGCGCAAAGTGGACGAGGGATCTGAAACGGATGCGTTTTCAGTCACGGGTACCGATCCCATCCGAAGTACCGGCGACGCGCAACTCCGTGTGCCGCTCGCGGTGCGGACCGCGAGGGCGCGCCACGGCATGTCGCGCTGTCGGTGCGCCTGGGTAACGTTCCTGCCGTGAGCGATGGTTTGTTCGACGTGCCCGGAGCCGCGGTGCCCCCGGAGCATTCGATCGACACTGTGGTGCGCCGGGACGCGGGCGCGCCGCTGGCCGTGCGCATGCGCCCGGCCACGCTGGAGGAAGTGGTCGGCCAGCAGCATCTGCTCGGGCCCGGCTCGCCGCTGCGCAGGTTGATCGAGGGTTCGGGCGCCGCGTCGGTGCTGCTGTACGGGCCGCCCGGCACCGGGAAGACCACCCTCGCCTCGCTCATCTCCCAGGCCACCGGCCGTAGGTTCGAAGCGCTCTCGGCGCTCTCGGCCGGGGTCAAAGAGGTGCGCGCGGTCATCGACATGGCGCGGCGGCGGCTGTCGGCGGGCGAGCAGACCGTGTTGTTCATCGACGAGGTGCACCGCTTCTCCAAGACCCAGCAGGACGCCCTGCTCGCCGCGGTGGAGAACCGCATCGTCCTGCTCGTCGGCGCGACCACCGAGAACCCGTCGTTCTCGGTGGTGTCGCCGCTGCTGTCGCGCTCGCTGGTGCTGCAGTTGCGGTCGCTGACCGAAGCCGACATCCGCGAGGTGCTCGGCCGCGCGATCGGCGATCCACGCGGCCTCGGCGGCGAGTACACCGTGACCGACGCCGCGCTCGATCACATCGTCCGGATCGCGGGCGGCGACGCCCGCCGCGCGCTGACCGCCCTGGAAGCATCCGCGGAATCCTCGCTCGACGGCACCGTCGACGTGGACCTGGTCGAGGCCAGCGTCGACAAGGCCGCGGTCCGCTACGACCGTGCCGGCGACCAGCACTACGACGTGATCAGCGCGTTCATCAAGTCCATCCGCGGGTCGGACGTCGATGCCGCGCTGCACTACCTGGCCCGCATGCTGAGCGCGGGGGAGGACCCGCGCTTCATCGCGCGACGGCTGATGATCCACGCGAGCGAGGACATCGGCATGGCCGACCCGATGGCGTTGCAGACCGCGACCGCCGCCGCGCAGGTGGTGCAGCTGGTCGGCCTGCCAGAAGGCCGCCTCGCGCTCGCGCAGGCAACGATCCACCTGGCCACGGCTCCGAAGTCCGGCGCCGTTGTGGCCGCGATCGGCGCCGCCATGGCCGACGTCGCGGCGGGCAAGGCGGGCCCCGTCCCGCCCCACCTGCGCGACGGCCACTACCCCGGCGCGGCGGCGCTGGGCAACGCGCAGGGCTACAGATACCCCCACGACGACAAAGACGGCGTGCTCGCCCAGCAATACCCGCCCGACGAACTGGTCGGCGTCGACTACTACCACCCCACCGACCACGGCCACGAACGCGAGATCGGCCCCAGGGTCGACAAACTGCGCCGCATCGTCCGCGGCTGATCCGCCCAGTACCAGGCGTACTGTGTCGGTATCGGTGAAGGTCATCCGTTGGTTGACCCGCCATTTCGTTCCGCAACGGCCGGAGATGTGGCTGTAATTGGAGCGCGGTTTGCAGGTCGAGTCGTACCGGAAGGGGCGGGTGCGTCCGGATGGGGTGTTCGCCCCCGACGGGAGTTTCGCAGGTGAGGCGAATGGGCCGACCCGGCGAAAGTCCTCATGATTGTGGAAGTGACCTCGTACGACACCGACACCCGTCGGGACCGGGTCGAGACGCCGCGCGCGTACGCCGAGACCGGTATCCCGGTCTACCTGCTGGTGGACCGGGACAGCTGCGAGGTGGTCGTGTTCAGCGAGCCGGAAGACGGTGTGTACAGCAAGACCGTGCGGCGGGCGTTCGGGAAGACTGTCGAACTGCCTGCTCCCGTGGGCATGACGCTGGACAGCGAGCCGCTGCGCGCCTGGGTTCGCTGACCGGTCGCGGGGACGCGCGCGGAGCCCGGTCGATGAAAATTCGCGTGCGCGGCACCGGTAGGCTGGGTATTCGTGCAGACCCACGAGATTCGACGGCGTTTCCTGGACCATTTCCTCCGTGCCGGCCATACCGAGGTGCCGAGTGCCTCGCTGATCCTGGCCGACCCGAACCTGCTGTTCGTCAACGCGGGCATGGTCCAGTTCAAGCCGTACTTCCTGGGTCAGGAGGCGCCGCCGTACCCGCGGGCGACCAGCGTGCAGAAATGCGTGCGGACCGGCGACATCGAAGAGGTCGGCGTCACCACGAGGCACAACACGTTCTTCCAGATGGCGGGCAACTTCTCCTTCGGTGACTACTTCAAGGAGGGGGCGATCACCCTCGCCTGGGAGCTGATCTCCAAGCCGCAGGACGACGGCGGTTACGGGTTCGATCCCGAGCGGATCTGGGTCACCGTGTACCAGGACGACCCGGAGGCCGCCGAGATCTGGAAGCGGGTCGCCGGCATCCCCGAGGAGCGCATCCAGTTCCGCGACGGCAAGGACAACTACTGGGACATGGGCGTGCCCGGCCCGGGCGGCCCCTGCTCGGAGATCTACTACGACCGCGGCCCCGAGTACGGCCGCGACGGCGGACCGGTCGCCGACGAGGACCGCTACCTCGAGATCTGGAACCTGGTGTTCATGCAGGACGTCCGCGGTGAGCTGAGCCCGAAGCTCGGGCACCCGCCGGTCGGGTCGCTGCCGAAGAAGAACATCGACACCGGTATGGGCGTCGAGCGCATCGCGCTGCTGCTGCAGGGCGTGGACAACGTCTACGAGACCGACCTGCTGCGCCCGATCATCGACAAGGCCGGAGAACTGACCGGACGCTCCTACGGTGTCCAGCACGAGGACGACGTGCGCTTCCGCGTGATCGCCGACCATGCCCGCACCGCCGCCATGCTGATCGCCGACGGCGTGAACCCGGGCAACGACGGCCGCGGGTACGTGCTGCGCCGCCTGCTGCGCCGCATCGTGCGCTCGGCCCGCCTGCTCGGCGCCGAGAAGCCGGTGATGAGCGAGTTCATGAAGGTGGTCAGCGACCTGATGGCCCCGTCCTACCCGGAGCTGGCCACCGACTTCCGCCGCATCGAGACCGTCGCGGTCGGCGAGGAGACGGCGTTCCTCAAGACGTTGAACACCGGCTCCACCCTCTTCGACAACACCGCCGCCGCGGTGAAGGCGCGGGGCGGCAGCACGATCGCGGGATCGGACGCGTTCACCCTGCACGACACCTACGGCTTCCCGATCGATCTGACGCTGGAGATGGCCGCCGAGGCCGGCCTGTCGGTCGACGAGGACGGCTTCCGCTCGCTCATGGCCGAGCAGCGCCAGCGCGCCAAGGAGGACGCCCAGGCGCGCAAGCACGCCCACGCCGATCTGACGATCTACAAGGAACTGGTCGACCGGGGCGCCACCGAGTTCACCGGCTTCGACGAGCTGACCTCCGAGGCCACCGTGCTCGCCCTGATCGCCGACGGCGTCCGGGTGCCTGCCGCGACCGCCGGCCAGGACGTCGAGGTCATCCTCGACCGCAGCCCGCTCTACGCCGAGTCCGGCGGCCAGATCGCCGACCGCGGCTCCATCACCGCCTCCTCGGGTTTGAAGCTGCGCGTCAACGACGTGCAGAAGATCGCCAAGAAGCTGTGGGTGCACAAGACCACGGTGGAGCACGGCCAGGTCACCGAGGGCGACGTCGTGCTCGCGCAGGCCGACCCGGCCTGGCGGCGCGGCGCCACGCAGGGCCATTCCGGCACGCACATGGTGCATGCCGCCCTCCGGCAGGTGCTCGGTCCGAACGCCGTACAGGCCGGTTCGCTGAACAAGCCGGGCTACCTGCGCTTCGACTTCAACTGGCAGGGCCAGCTGTCCGAGCAGCAGAAGGCCGACATCGAGGCCGTCTCCAACGACGCGGTGGGCGCCGATTTCCCGGTGAACACCTTCGTCACCGATCTGCCCAAGGCCAAGCAGATGGGCGCGCTGGCCCTGTTCGGCGAGAACTACGGCAACGAGGTGCGCGTGGTGGAGATCGGCGGCCCGTTCTCGATGGAGCTGTGCGGTGGCACGCACGTGCAACATTCCTCCCAGATCGGCCCGATCACGGTGCTCGGCGAGTCGTCGGTCGGCTCCGGCGTGCGTCGCGTGGAAGCGTTCGTCGGCTTGGACTCCTACAAGTACCTGGCCAAGGAGCGCGCGCTGCTGGCCGGTGTCGCCTCCGCGCTGAAGGTGCCCTCCGAAGAGGTGCCCGCGCGCGTCGAGCAGCTGGTGGAGCGGCTCAAGGTGGCCGAGAAAGAGCTCGAGCGCACGAAGATGGCCGCCGTGCTGTCCTCGGCGGGCAGATTCGTCGACGAGGCCGAGCGGATCGGCAGGCTGCTGCTGGTCGCCGTGGCCGCGCCGGAGGGCGTCTCCGCGGGGGATCTGCGCACCCTGGCCACCGACATCCGTGGCCGCTTCGGCAGCGAGCCCGCCGTGGTGGTGCTGCTCGGCAACGCCGAGGGCAAGGTGCCGTTCGTGGTCGCGGTGAACAAGCCCGCTCAGGAGCTCGGCATCAAGGCGGGCGATCTGGTCGGCAGCTTCGGCCCGAGCATCGCGGGACGCGGCGGCGGCAAGCCGGAGATGGCGCAGGGCGCCGGCTCGGACCCCTCCGGCATTCCGGCCGGCCTGGCCGCGGTCCGGGCACGGGTGGCCGAACTCGCCGGGTGATGGGCGATCCAACGGAACCGGAGCGGTCGGCGCAGCGCGGCGCCGACCGGCCGCAGCCGGCCACCGACCCCGGTCGGGGCAGGCGGATCGGCGTCGACGTCGGCAGTGTCCGGATCGGGGTCGCCGCGAGCGATCCCGACGGGATTCTCGCCACCCCGGTGGAGACCGTGCCGCGCGCGAAACAGTCTCGGCGATCGGCTCCCGCACCCGATATCGAAAGAATTGCCGAAATTGTGCGGGAGTACGAGGCAGTCGAGGTAATCGTCGGATTGCCGCGGACATTACGCGGGGAGAAGGGCACTGCGGCTACGCTGGCCAGCGCATTCGCTGAGCGATTGCGGGCTGCTGTCGGGTCGGTGCCGGTCCGGCTTTCCGACGAACGTTTGACTACGGTGTCAGCTGCACGTGCATTGCGGGACAGTGGAGTTCGCGCGCGTGGCCAGCGGCAGGTGATCGATCAGGCGGCGGCCGTGTCGATCCTGCAAGGATGGTTGGACGAACGGAGTGCGGTGTTGAGGTCGGTGGAAGCGGGACGTCCTGCGTCGCCCGGGGACGATGCATGACGGATCGGTGGGCGCGGGCCGAGGAACTGTTCCGACAGCGCGAAGCTGATCGGCGTTACCGGAGAGACGACCGGGCCTGGGGCGAGTACGACGGTGACCGGTACGACGACTACGACGACGACACCACCGTCATCCCCCGTTACGTCGACGACGAGGAGGAGCCGGAGCCCGCACCGCCACCACCGCCCCCGCGGCGTGGCGGACAGCGCCCGAGGGCCGCGCGTGCGGAAGCGCCGCGCCGCTCGAAGCGCGCTGACTCCGAACGCGCGGAGTCGAAACGCGCCAAGCCCGAACGCTCCGGCCGCTCGCAGCGCGGTAAGCGCTCCCGGGTCGCCTCGCGTAAAGCCGCCGAGCGCAAGAAGCGCCGCCGCACCCTCTGGGTCGTCGCGGGCGTCTTTGTGCTGCTCTTCGCAGGCGCCGTCGTCTTCGCCGGGATGAAGTTCATCGGCAGTCTGGCTCCGCCGAAAGACTTCGCCGGGCCGGGGGGACCGCTGGTGGTGGTGCAGGTGCATCCCGGCGACACCTCGCAGCAGATCGCCGCGACCATGGTCGAGCGCGGTGTCGTGGCCAGCACGGGCGCGTTCTTCCAAGCGGCCGTGCGTAATTCGAACATGAACTCGGTGCAGCCCGGCTTCTACGCGATCCCCAGCCAGAGCCCCGCCGCGGAGGCGGTGGCGACGCTGGTCAGCAAACAGTCCAGGGTCGGCAATCTGGTCGTCTCCGAGGGGCGGCTGCTGCACGACCAGCACGACATGAACACCGGCGGGCGCTACGACGGCATCTACCGCAAGATCGCGGAAGCCAGCTGCATCGGCACCGGCGCCAACCAGAAGTGCGTGACCTACGAACAGCTCGATGCCGCGGGCGCGAGCCTGGACCTGGCCGCGCTAGGGGTGCCCGCGTGGGCGATGCAGGGTGTCAAGGACTGCCCGGACCGGACGAGGCAGCTGGAAGGCCTCATCGCCGCGGGTACCTGGGATTTCGATCCCAGCGCCACACCGCAGGAGATCCTGCGGCAGTTGGTGACCGCGAGCGCGAAGAGCTACGAATCCACCGGACTGCTGCAATCCGGCGCCGACACGAAACTGACGCCGTATCAGACGCTGGTGGCCGCCTCGCTGGTGGAACGTGAGGCGCAACCCCAGGACATGGGCAAAGTGGCGCGGGTGATCGTGAACCGGCTGCGGGCCGATCAGATGCTGCAGTTCGACTCGACGGTGAACTACGCCTTGGATCGCACCGAGGTGGCGACCACCGACGCCGACCGCGCTCAGGAAACCGCCTGGAACACCTACGCGATGCGCGGCCTGCCCAAGACTCCGATCGCCGCGCCGTCGTTGAACGCGTTGCGTGCCATGGAGAATCCGGAGGCGGGGCCGTGGCTGTACTTCGTCACCGTCGACAAGCAGGGCACCACCCTGTTCACCGACGATTATCAGGAGCATCTGCGCCTGATCGCGCGGGCACAGCGCAGCGGCATCCTCGACAGTTCCAAGGACAGCGGTGGGCGCTGATCGCAAGGCGGCGGTGCTCGGCAAGCCGATCGCGCACTCGCGATCGCCACAGCTGCATCTGGCCGCGTATCGCGCGCTCGGACTGAACTGGAGTTACGAGCGCATCGAATGCTCGGCAGAACAGCTGCCCGGACTGGTCGACGGACTCGGGCCGGAATGGGTCGGGCTGTCGGTGACCATGCCCGGCAAGGAAGCGGCGCTGGCCTACGCGGACGAGCGCACCGACCGGGCCGTGCTGGTCGGATCGGCCAACACCCTGGTCCGCGGCGACGCGGGCTGGCTGGCCGACTGCACCGACGTGGACGGCGTGCTCGGCGCGCTGCGCGGCGGCGGTGTCACCGACCTGACCGATGCCGTGGTGCTGGGAGCGGGCGGCACCGCGCGGCCCGCTCTGCTGGCGTTGTCGGAGCTGGGCGCGAAGTCGGTGACCGTGGTCGCCCGCGACGCCGGACGGGCGCGCGGCGCGCTGGAACTCGCCGAGCGACTGGGCATGATCGCGTCGCTCGCCGGATTCGACACCGGGCCGCTGCACGCGATCTGCGCGGCGGCGGGCGCCGTGGTGAGCACCATTCCGGCCACGGCGGCCGCGGTCGTCGCCCCGGCGGTGGCCGAGGCGCCGGTGGTGCTCGACGCGATCTACAACCCGTGGCCGACCCCGCTGGCCGAGGCGGTGGCCCGGGCCGGGCACACGGTGGTCAGCGGTCTGCAGATGCTGCTGAATCAGGCCTACGGCCAGGTCGAGCTGTTCACCGGGCAGCAGGCGCCGCGCACGGAGATGGCGGCGGCGCTCGACGAATCGGGATCGCGGCCGCGCCTGCCATAGCCGCGTGCGTGTTCCCCGGCGGCGAAAGCCGATGGCCGCGCATCGGCGGACCCGATCGGGGGCCTATGCGAGGGCGCGGCCTCGAACGTCTCGCTGGTGAACCGCCCGAAACAAGCGCCGCCGTGGACGCAGAGGGCAGGGCGAGGGCATCGCTGCGCTTAGCATCGTCTCATGACCGACGAGACCGAGTTTCCCGTCCAATCCGCGCGCACCCAGCGCTTCACGCTGGGCGTGCCGCGTAACTGCGCGGTCGCTCCGGACGGGCGCCATGTGGTCTTCCTGCGTTCGCGGTCGGGCACCGATTCCGTGACGTCGCTGTGGGTACGCGACGTCGAGACCGGCGTGGAGCGGATGGTCGCGGATTCGGCCGAACTGCTGGGCGCGCGGACGCAGACCAGTTCGGCGCGCGAACGCGCGCTGCGCGAGCGGGCGCGCGAGGCCGCTACCGGAATCGTCCGGTACGCCACCGATGCCGCGGTCTCGAAAGTGGTCTTCGTCTTGGCGGAGACGCTCTACGTGGCCGACGTCGATACCGGTGCGGTCGATGAGCACAAGCTCGACGGACCGATTTTCGATCCACGGCTTTCGCCGGACGGACGCTTGGTCGCCTACGTGTCGGGGCCGACGGTGCGGGTGTTCGAAATCGATAGCGCCACAGACCACGTCGTGATCGGCGGTGTCGACGACACCAGGCAGTACGGTCTGGCGGAGTTCATCGCGGCCGAGGAGATGGGCCGGGATCGCGGCTTCTGGTGGTCGCCCGATTCGCAGCATCTGCTGATCGCCGGTATCGATGAGGCGCCGGTGAACCGGTGGTGGATCGCCGACAGCCGCAATCCGCAGCAGCCACCCACCGAACTCGCCTATCCGGCAGCCGGGACCGCGAATGCCGATGTCACCGCGCACGTGGTGGATCTGGACGGCAATCGGGTCGACATCGAGTGGGATCGCGACGCCTATCCGTATCTGGCGCGGGTGGACTGGACGGCCGGTGGGCCGCCGCTGTTGCTGGTCCAGAGCCGTGATCAACGGACGCAGCATCATCTGGCGGTCGATGTCGAAACCGGCCGGACCGATCTCGTGGCCGCCGAAGCCGATGAGGTCTGGCTCGAACTGGTCGCCGGTGTGCCGGCCCGCACACCGGCGGGGCGGCTCGTGCGCGTGCGCGACGACGCGACGACGCGCGCGCTGTTCGTCGACGACGAGCGGGTGACCGCGCCGGAGCTGCACGTGCGGGCGGTGCTGGACGTGCGCGACGACGACATCTTGTTCACCGCCTGCGAAACCGCGTCCCCCCGGCACCGCGAGATCGGGGAGATCCACGTGTACCGCTGGGGCCGTGACGGAACGGTTCGGCTGACGAGCGAACCAGGGGTGCACTCGGCCACCCGCGGCGGCGATGTCATCGTCGTGCGATCCAATACGCTCGCGAGCACCGACACTCGGACGCGGATTCTGCGCGGCGGCAACGTCCTCGGTGAAATCCCGGCTTTCTCCGCAGCGCCGGTGCTGACCGCCCGGCCTCATCTGCAGTTGGCCGGAGCGCAGCACAATCCGGCCGCGGTGCTGCTGCCGACCGGGTATTCCGGCGACGATCCGCTTCCGGTGCTGCTCGACCCGTACGGTGGCCCGCACGGCCAGCGGGTGCTGTGCGACCAGCGCGCCTACCTGGAAGCGCAATGGCTGGCCGACAAGGGATTCGCGGTGATCGTGGTCGACGGTCGCGGTATGGCCTGCCAGAATCCGGCACGGCAGCGGCTCGTGGCCGCGGACCTGGCCGGAACTCTCGACGATCAGGTCGACGCGCTCGGCGCGCTCGCCGCGCGGTACCCGCTGGACCTGAGCAGAGTCGCGATCCGCGGATGGTCCTTCGGCGGCTATCTCGCCGCGCTGGCGGTGCTGCGGCGACCCGATGTGTTCCACGCGGCGATCGCGGGTGCGCCGGTCACCGACTGGAGCCTGTACGACACGCACTACACCGAACGATATCTGGGCCACCCGGATCGGCGACCGGAGGTGTACGCCGCCAACTCCCTGGTCACGGCGTCCGGCCTCGCGCCGTCCGCCGAACCGACCCGACCACTGCTGCTGATCCACGGGTTGGCGGACGACAATGTCGTCGCCGCGCACACCTTGCGACTGTCGGCGGCGTTGCTCGCCGCGGGACATCCGCACGAGGTGCTTCCGCTTTCCGGCGCGACGCACAAGCCGACAGACGAACGAGTGGTGGCCAACCTGTTGCTCCATCAGCTCGACTTCTTGCGACGTTCGCTCGGTTTGTCCTGAAACCCCTGGTAGGACGCGATTCCAGCGACGGAGACGTGGACCGGGGATACCATGGCATGATGCGCGAGCGGGATGTTGCGGCCTACTCGAGGGACATTCTCGAATCCGTGTGGTCGGTTACCCCCGACGCCGCGATCGAGGCGGGGAGGCTACCTCCGGTCCTGTGGGAGGATCCGACGCAGGGCGGGCGCGACGCCGTGCGTGATCGTATCGAACTCTTGCTGAAGGAACTCGATCAATTCGGCGGTGACCGCACCTGCGAGGATCTGCGCGCCGCGATGCGATTCCATCTGCTGTCCGCCGCCTCGCTCGCGACATCGCGCGACATCTCCGAGCTCAACCACATGACCGGCCCGGTGGCTCGGCTGAGCTGGGCGTCGCGTTCCTGGCCGCAGCGCGAGGATCCGCGGTTCGATTCGTATGTCGAGCGGCTGCGGGCCTTCCCCGCTTATGTGTCCGAGCTGGTCGGGGAGATCGCGGCCGCGAGCGAGACCGTTCGGGGTTCGGCGCCGGTGCTGCACGCGTTCATCAGCCAGGTGGACACGCTTTTCGCGACCCGTGCCTGCGGCCCCGACCCGCTGCTGCACGGCATGAGCGCCGCTCGCGAGCAGGGGAATTCGGTCGCCGAGATCCCACAGGAGGTCGTCGAGCGGGTCTACCGGGCGCTGGCGGAGCTGCGTTCGGTGGCCGTCGCGGAACTCGCGACGGCCGTGCCCGCCGCGCCGTCGGCGATCTCGCCGGCGGGTCCGGACCGCTATCGCGAGGCGATCTTTCGCGGAACGAGCGTGCCGCTGTCGCCCGAGCGGCTCGAAGCCATCGGCCTGGATCTGTTGCGCGCGACCGAGGCCGAGTTCACCGCCCTCTCCGGCCGGGATTTCGCGCGAGAGCTGCTTCCCGGCGACGAGATCATGCGGCGCTTCGCCGACGCGCACGAGCTGTTGACCTCGGCGAGCCGGGTGCTGGTCGAGCGGTGGCCGATGGCACCCTGCCAGGTCGAACCGATGCCGGAGACGAACGCGTCGACGGGTCCGCCCGCGTTCTACGGTCCGTCGTCGTATCGCAACGGGCGCCCCGGGTCGCTGTTCGTCAATGCCATGCTGCCGACCTCGACGAGGTCGTCGGAAGTGCTACCGCTCGCGATGCACGAGGGCGTGCCCGGGCATCACCTGCAGATCGCGCTCCTCGACGAGAACGACGCGGTGCCCGAGGTGCTGCGGCTGCTTCCGGTCAACGCGTTCACCGAGGGGTGGGCGGTTTACGCCGAGACCCTCCATGCGGAGATGGGCCTCGAGCTCAGCGAGCTGGACCGGCTGGGTCTGCTGATGCACCAGCGCTGGCGGGCCGCGCGACTGGTGACCGACGTGGGTTTGCATGTGCGGGGCTGGAGCGTGGAGCAGGCCGTGGAGTTCATGGCGCGGCACACTCTCCAAGACGTCGGCCAAGTCCGCAAGGAAGTCGTCCGTTACCTGGCCTGGCCCGGCCAAGCGCTGGGCTACGCGGTCGGTGCCCGGGCGATCGCGAACCATATCCGCGAGATGGTCGGTTCGGGCCTGACACTCGCCGCGGCCCATACGGCGCTGCTGGACCGCGGCTCCCTGCCACTCACCGCGCTGACCGGTCACGACCGGAATTGACGAACGGGGGCGACCATGCCGGATCGGTACAGCCTTGCCGACTGGTTTTCCCGAACGCTCGCACCCCTGCTCGGCGCGGTCGGCGATCTCGCCGACCCGTGCCCGGCCCCGGATGGGCGCCACGTCGCTTGCACGGGAGTGGTGCAGCGCGAACTCGGCCGCCCACCCGAAAGACGCTTGTACCTGATCGATCCGGAGCGGCGGTCGCTGCGCGAGTTACCCGGTGATCGGCAGATCCACGGGGCGGCGACATGGTCTCCCGACAGCGGCCGGTTGGCGGCGATTCGGGAGTCGGATGCCTCCGACGCCCATCAGCTGTGGATCGTCGAACCGGACGCGAGCCGGAATGGCAGAGAGTTTCCGCTGCCCGGTTGGGCCGAATACGTGGAGTGGTCCCCCGACGGCCGAAGGATCTTGATCGGCGTCGCACCCGACGGCGTCGATCGAGCGGGTGCGCTGGGGTCCGACCGGGTCGGAAAGGCGGCTCCCGCTTCGGACGCCGCGCCGGTGACTCCACGGTGGCTGGCCGTGCTGGATCCGGTCACCGGGGACTGGGAGCGAGTCACCTCGCCCGGGCTCAACGTCTGGGAGGCCATCTGGTGTGGCCCCGACGCGCTCGTGCTACTGGTGTCCGACGACGCGTCCGAGGATTCGTGGTACAGCAGCCGTGTCGTCCGGCTGGCGCTGGGATCCCGTTCGACCGAACTGCTGTATCGGCCGATGACCGGGTTCGGCTCGCAGCCGCAACTCGGTTGGCTTGCCGCATCTCTCGATGGAAGATGGGTCGGCCTCATCGAGGGGGTGTGCAGTGATCGAGGGCTGGTCGCGGGCGATGTACGGGTACTCGATCTCGTCTCCGGTGTCAGCGCGTCGTTCCGGGCGGGTTTCGACGCGACCTCGCTGGCTCGGTCGGACCACTCCGGGCGATTCGTGGCGGCAGGCCTGCGGGGGCCGTGCAATATCGTCGCGACCATCGACGCCACAACGCAGCGCGCCGAAACTCTCTGGGAGGGTTTGGACTTTCTCGGGGGCGCCCGCCGGTTCCCGAAGGTGGTTGTCGGTGGCGAGCGTATCTTCGCCATCGCCGAGAACCTCGACACGCCCACCGGACTCGTCGAGCTGACCCGGGGTCGCCGCAGGCGGATCTGGTCTGTCGGCGGCACAGCCGACGACACCGGCCTGCGGGGGGTCACCTCGCGCTGGGTGAGTTGGAAGTCTTCGGACGGCACGGAAATCCATGGCCTGCTCACGCTGCCCTCCGGTGCGCCGCGCGGATTGCTGCTGTGGGTGCACGGCGGGCCGGTCAGCGTGTCGGCGGATCAATGGAAAGGGCGGCCCGCGTCGATGAGCTATCTGCTCGCCGAAGGCATCGCCATCTTCCGGCCGAATCCGCGAGGCAGCGTGGGTGACGGCCGCGAATCGGTGGCGCGGCTGGTCGGCGACCTCGGCGGCGTCGACACCGAAGACGTCCTGTCCGGGCTGGATTGGTTGTCCGCGCAGGTGCTGGGCGCACTGCCGACCGCGGTGGGCGGAGAGAGTTACGGAGGGTATCTGACCGCGTGGCTGCTCACGGAGACCACCCGGTTCAAGGCCGCCGTGGTGAGTTCGCCGATCACCGACTGGACGAGCTTTCAGCGGACGTCGAACATCCGGCGGTTCGCCGAGACCTTCGCCACGGGGGCCGCGCTTCGCCGCAATCCGCTGCGCCGTGCGGGCGAGATCACCACTCCGACGCTGGTGATCGTCGGCGGGCGCGACCGCTGCACTCCGCCGGGAGAGGGGCGCCAGTTGCACGACGCGTTGCGGGCCGACGGTCGCGCGCCCGCTCGGCTGGTGGAGTTTCCCGACATCGGCCACGTGCCGCGCGAATTCCCCGCGTTGCTGGACTATTCCGAGGCGATCCGGGACTGGATCACGAATTTCCTGTGGGCAGGGTGACGGCGTCGAGATAGTCCGGGTTCGTCAACCGGGCGGCGATGTCGCTGTCCACTCGTTCTGGCACCGGTATCGGCGGCAGATACAGCGTTGTCGCGGGGGTGAGTAGTTCACCGACCTCACCGAGCTGCCCCACCGTCGAGTGGTAGAGGCGTGAGGGCTCATCGGTGATCGCCGAGACGACCAACGTGGCGGGGTGGCCCGGTGCGTAGAAGCGAGACAGATACTCGCCCAGCTCCCGGATGCGGTCGGGCGTGTTGCCGGTGTCGGCGCTGTGCAGCCGCGTGCCCAGCAAGCCGACCTGCCAGATGACCGCGGCCAGCTCCGGCTGCAGCGTCCGTCGATACAGCAGGATGTCGGTGGCCTCGTGCATCTGGACGCCCGTGCCGACGATGTCGATCCCGAGATCCGCCATCAGGCAATCCAATGCGGAGATGCCCGGCAGCGTGCGTACCCGCACACCCAGGCGCGGACCGGCGCGCAGGCAGATCGCCGACGGCAGCGACAACAGCAAGGGATGTCCGTACAAGGCCAGCGCTACCGGAGGCATCTCGATCGCCGCCTCCAGCGCGCGCGCCGCCATCGTTTTATAGGTGCGCAGCCGATCGGAACCGTGTACATAGAATTCCGAAGTATCGACTATGTCCGGGCAGAGTGCACGGAGAAATTCCGCCGTGCCGGGAACGTAGCTGGCGTACAGAATTCGATTAACTCGGCCCAGAACTGTTCGGGTTTCCGCTGTCACATGTGACGGCTTCAATCCGAGGCCGGCCAAATAGAGATCGGCGTCCTCGGCCGTCGGCACGTTGTCGGCGCCGCTGATCAAGGACGCATGTCGCCGACGATGTCGTCGATGACGTCCATCACGGACTGTGCTCGCCCGGCGGTAACCGAGTGCTCCACAGCGGATTCGGCGAGCCAGCTCGCGGCGCCGGGCAGCGCGTCGGGCGCCGCCGATCGCGCGACGGGCTCGGCGAGCCAGCCCGCGGTGCCCGGCACGGTGTCGGGCACCGCCGATCGCGCTGCTGTGGCGGCTGCTGCTCGCATTTCGGAAACGATCATGGCCCGTCCCCCGCTCTGGGTAATCTGAACCGGATGGCATACAGAGCTTTCCATGCTTCCGTGCATGGCGAAGGTCTTAAAGTTAACAACTCGAGCCCGCGTGTGTCCATAAGGTGGAATAAATGAAACCGCGGTCGGATCTGGTACCCGATCTGTTCTCGATCCTCGTCGGAACGCTGCTCGGTTTGGCGACGAACCTCGCCACCAGTGACGACAACCTGCCCACCTTCGTCCATGAAGCGGCTCCGCTCTGGGCTTTCGGCGCGCTGCTCGCCTCGGCCCTGCTGTTGATCGGGGTCCGCGTGTGGCGGCATTTCTCCGAATCACGGTGGGAGCGGGTGCGTTTGAAGGCGGGCGAGAGTCCGTATCCCGGCCTCGACGCGTTCTCCGAGAGCGAGGCGGGTGCGTTCTTCGGCCGCGATCGCGACATCCGCAGGCTGCTCGATCGGGTCCAGGGCGAGCAGACGGACCAGCTGCGCTGCATCGCGATCGTCGGGCCGAGCGGCTCCGGGAAATCGTCGCTGGTGCAGGCCGGGCTGGTGCCCCGCCTGGCGGCCCGCCGGGGGAGGTGGGTGGTGCTGCCCCGGGTGGTGCCCGGCCCGGAACCCCTGCGTTCGCTCGCCCGCGCGCTGATCGAATGCGGTTTGGACGGGTCGGTCGGTGCGGTCGAGCGCGGACTGAGTCTGGACACCGATCATCTTCGGGACTATTTGGAGCGGTTGCGCGCGAAGGCGGCGCATCGCTCGCCGCAGCTGCTGCTCATCGTCGACCAGGCCGAGGAATTGGTGACCGCGCGCTCGGAGGACGAGGAGCGCCGCTACCTGACCATGATCGAGCGTGTGCTCCGCACGTGTCCGTGGGCGTGCGTGATCCTGGTGTTCCGGTCGGAGTTCCTGACCCACTTCCTGTCCGGGCCGCATGCCGAGCTGTTCGAGCATCCCGTGCCGGTCGCGGTGCTGCCGACTTCGGCGCTGCACGAGGTCATCGAGCGTCCGGCGGACGCCGCCGGTGTGCGTTTCGATCCGCCGGACCTGGTGCGCCAGATGGTCGGCGAGACCGGCAGCGGGGAGGCGCTGCCGCTGCTGGCCTGGACGCTGATGGAGTTGTGGGAACGCAAAGGGGCCCGCACGGTGATCACCGAGGCGGATTACCAAGCCTCCGGCGGCGTGCTCGGCGCATTGTCCGCCCGCGCGAACAGCGTCACCGAGGACCTCGTGCGCCGCGGGGCCGTCGAGGACCGCATTCTGGACACGCTGCTGCGTTTCTTCCACCTGGAAGGGTCCAGCTTCACCCGCCGACAGGTCCGAGACGCCACCCTGTCGCCGGACGATCGCCGCATCGTGTCGGCTTTCGTGCAGGCACGGCTGCTTTCGGCGGACTCGGGCCCGCAATCGGACGGGGTCTTCTACCAGGTCACCCACGAGGCGTTGATCCGGCACTGGGCGCCCCTGCGGCAGCTGGCCGAGACCAGACGTGCCGGCCTGGAACAGCTTTCCCGGCTGGAACGGTGGGCAAGGGACTGGGCGGAGTCCGATCGCGCGGACGAATTCCTGCTCGCCGGAGCGAGATTGGAAGCCGCTCTGGGGTGGTGGGCGGATGCGGGAGCGGACGCGCGGGCGGTGCCGACGGTCGAGGAGTTCCTGCAGCGCTCGACCCGCGCGGACCGGGTGACCGCGGAACGGCTCGCCGATGCCAGCGCCGTGGTGGCGTCGGAGTGGATCATGCGCGAGCCCGATACCGCGATCATGGTGGCGCTCGCCGCCGAACGGGATTACGCGCCGACCCCGGAGACCCGTCAGGTGCTCGTCGCCGCTCTGTGCGCGACGAGGTTGCATCGGGTGACCCGTCTCGCCTCGGCGGCCGTCCGCCAAGTGGCCTGGGCGCCGGGCAGCCAGCTCATCGCCGCCGCTTTGGCCGACGGCGCCGTGATGCTGTACGACCGCGCGGGCAGCCAGGAGACGGTGTCCTGGCCGGTGGGTGCGAGCGGCGCCTGCGCGGTCGCGTGGTCGGCGGATGGCGCGCGGTTGGCCAGCGGTGGCGCGGATGGGGTGGTGCGGGTGTGGGATGTGGCGGCGGGGTCGGAGGTGGCGTGTTGGAGCGAGCATGCCGGTGCGGTGCACGCGGTGGCGTGGTCGCCCGACGGCGCGCGGCTGGCCAGCGGGGGCGCCGACCGCACCGTTCGCCTCTGGGACGTCGCGGGCGCGACCGCCACCGATGTGCTGTACGGGCACGAAGCGGCCGTGCTCGACCTGGACTGGAATCCGAGCGGAGATCGGCTCGCGTCGGGGTCCAGCGACTGGATCGTGCGGATCTGGGCGCCGCGGGAGCGTGCGCTCGACGAGCTGTTCGTGGCCCACGACGCCGCGACGGTGGCCGTGGCCTGGTCCCACGACGGCGACCGGCTGGCCACCTGTAGCGAGGACCGGACGCTGAAGATCTGGTCGGTGCGGCCGTACCGCGCGGTGATCACCCAGCGCAGCCAGGACCAGGCGACCACGTCGGTCTCCTGGGCGCCCGACGACAGTCAGGTGGTCACCGGATCGGCCGACGGAACCCTGCGGGTCTGGAGCAGCGCGGTGACCCAGCTGCAGCACGACCGCTTGACCCGCGCCGTCGCGTGGGCCGCGGACGGACGGCGACTGGCCTCCGCGGCCTTCGACGGTTCGGTGAAGCTGTGGGACGTCCGCACCGGACGCGAGTTGACCACGTTCCTCGGCCACGAATCCGAGGCCGTCCATCTGCACTGGTCCCCGTCCGGGGGACTGCTGGCCAGCACCAGCCGAGACCAGACCATCCGGATCTGGGACTCCGCCGGTGGCGGCTGCCACCGCGTCTTGCGCGGTCACTCCGGGGTCGGTACCTGGGTGTCGTGGAGTCCGGGAGGCGACCGGCTGGCGACCGCCTCACGGGACTGCACCGTGCGGCTGTGGGACATGTCGGTCGACGAGCCCTCGCCGACGGTGCTGACCTTCGCCGACGGTGTCACCGCCACGGATTGGTCACGCGACGGCGGCCGCTTGGCCGTGGCGTTGCTGGACCGGACGGTCCGCGTCCTCGACGTGGCGGGACAGCGGGAGATCCTGGCGCTGGACGGACATCACGACGAAGTCTGGACCGCGGCGTGGTCGGCCGACGCTACGCGGATCGCGACCGGATGCTTCGACGGTTACCTGCGGATCTGGGACGCCGCCTCGGGGGAGCTGCTGGCGAGCTTCGGCATCGGCGACGACGCGGTCCAGGCGGTCGCCTGGTCGCCTCGGGAGCCGGGCTGGATCGCGGGGGCCACGCGCAGCGGCACGATCCGGCTCTGGTCGGTCGACGACCACCGGTCGCTGGCCGTGGTGCGGGGGCACAAGCAGCCGGTCTGGGGTCTGCATTGGCGCAGGGACGGCGAACAGCTGGCCACCAGCAGCGACGACGGTGAGATCCGGATCTGGAACTTCGGCAGGGATCTCGACTCCGTACCGCCGTGGCGAACGCGATGGGATTGCGCGAACTCACCGTCGACGAGCGGCACCGGTTCCTGCTGCCCGCCCGGCAGGCCAACGGTCAGCCCGCCGCGTCTGCGTGATCGTGCGCGGGCCACGGATCGCCGTCCAACGCGTACGAGCGCAAGGCGCCGACGCCTTCGGGGATCTCGCCGACGACCGACACCCGGTGCAGCACGCGCTCCACCGGTCCGGTCAGATCGGCCGGCGGAGTGTGCGCCGTAGCCCGGTTGTCCCACATCGCGACGCTGCCCGCGTGCCACCGGTACCGCACGGTGAAGGCCGGGTCGGTGAGCTGTTCGAAGAGCATCGCCAGAAGGTGCCTGCTCTCCGCGCCGGTCAGGCCCAGAATGCGGTGGGTGAACAATGGATTCACGAACAATGCCGACTCGCCGGTCTCCGGGTGCCTGCGCACCACCGGGTGGACCGCCGCCAGTGGGCGGGCGGCGACCGTGCGGTGATACCGGTCGTCGGATTCGGCGCTCTGGTAGCCGGCGAGGTAGCGATGTTCGGCCTCCAGCGTTTCGAGCATCGCCCGCACCGCCGGTGAGATGCCCCGGTAGGCGGCGACCAGGTTGCACCACTGGGTATCACCGCCGAAAGCCGGGACGGTCTGCGCGCGGAGGATGCCGATCGACGGCGGATTCACCACGGGCGTCAGATCGCTGTGCCAGGACGACAGCGGCGATGTCTGCGTCCGGCGCCGTTCGGCGGCGCTCTTGCCGTATTTCCGTTCGTTCGCGAGATTGTCGACGGTCAAGATCTCCGGAAAAGCCGACTCCGAGGTGTCGACCAGCGGGTGTGCCGCCGTCACCGGACCGAACCTGCGGGCGAATTCGATATGGCGGGCATGGTCGAGTTCCTGATCGGAGAAGAACAAGACCTTGTGTTCCAGCAGCGCGGCACGGAGGGAGGCTGTTTCCGAATCGGAAAGTCGAACCAGATCGATATCGGTGACTTCGGCCCCGACGTGGGTGGTCATTTTCGTGACGCGCATGGCTACCTCGGACGAGTGCGGGTCCGGCCAGAATACGGCAGAGCGGCAGTGCCGCAGCGCGATCTCGCCGCGCCGGTTTCGTTCGATTACGGCCGAATGGGCGTTATGGTGTTTCGCATGAATGCTTGGTTGTTGCGGGCCGTCGTGCTCGGCGCGCTGGTGGTGGCGTTGCGCGCCGGGCTCGGGTTCGCGATGGTGTACTGGCCGACGCACGGCGCGCTGATGCGGCTGCTGTGCCTGATCGTGCTGGTCGCGACCATCGCGGCCTGGGGTGTGCTGGACGGTCGCAGGGACCGCGTCGCGAGCGGGGACGCCGAACGCGGCGCCGATCTGACCATGTTGTGGCTGAAGGCCGCTGTCGTCGGTGGCGTCGGCAGCGGACTGGCGTCCTGGATCCTGGACCGGGTCCCCCGGTTCGATCTCGGCGACAACGGCTTGCTGTTCGAACTCACGGCGGGCGCGGCGTTCATCATCCTGCTGATCTTCGTGCCCGCGCTGGTCGGCGTCGGCGTCGGCCGGATGCTGGCCGAGCGGCAGAACGGCAAGGGGCGCTCCACGCCGCCGTCGCTGTACTCCGCCGCGGGCAGCGCGATCTGATCCGACGAAAAACGGCGCGCCCGAACCGGGCGCGCCGTTTCCGTGTGGCCGGTGCGGACTACAGCAGCACCGCACCGCCGCTCGGACTGTCCTCCCGGGCGATCGCCGAATAGGCGGCGGCCAGCAAGGTGGGATCGGGACCCTCCAGACGTCCTGGCTTGGCCAAGCCGTCGAGCACGACGAAGCGCAGCACGCCGGAGCGGGTCTTCTTGTCCGTCTGCATGGCGTCCAGCAGCTGGGGGAGCGCGTCGGCGTCGTAGCTGGTCGGCAGCCCGACGGCGGACAGGATCGCGCGATGCCGGTCGGCGGTGGCGTCATCGAGACGGCCCGCGAGCCGGCCGAGCTCGGCGGCGAACACCAGTCCGACGGAGACCGCGGCGCCGTGCCGCCACCGGTAGCGTTCGCGCCGCTCGATCGCGTGGCCGAGGGTGTGACCGTAGTTCAGGATCTCGCGAAGACTGGATTCCTTGAGATCGGCGGCGACGACGTCGGCTTTCACCTGGATCGCGCGGCGGATCAGCTCCGGCAGCACCTCGCCGGACGGGTCGATCGCGGCTTCCGGGTCGCGTTCCACCAGCTCCAGGATCACCGGGTCGGCGATGAAGCCGGCCTTGATGATCTCGGCCATGCCCGCGACGATCTCGTTGCGGGGCACTGTCTCCAAGGTGGCCAGATCGACCAGCACGGCGGCGGGTTCGTGGAAGCAGCCGACCAGATTCTTGCCCGCTTCGGTGTTGATGCCGGTCTTGCCGCCCACCGCCGCGTCGACCATCGCCAGCAGCGTGGTCGGCACGTGCACGATGCGCACGCCGCGCATCCAGGTGGCCGCGACGAAACCGGCCAGGTCGGTCGCCGCGCCGCCGCCGAGGCTGACCACGACGTCGTTGCGGGTCAAGCCGATGCGCCCGAGCACTTCCCAGCAGAATCCGGCGACGGCCAGGTCCTTGCCCGCCTCGGCGTCGGGGATCTCGATCCGGTGCGCGTCCAGGCCGGTGTCGGCCAGCGCCTTGCGCACCGCTTCGGCGGTCTCGGTCAGCGGCGGCTGATGGAAGATGGCTACGGTGCGCACGCCTTTGGTCGCGTTGTTCACCGACTCGACGAGTTCGCCGAGCAACCCGCGGCCGATGATCACCTGGTACGGGTCGGCGGTCCGGACTTCGAGACGACTCGGCTCTGTCACGTGGCTTGCTCCGATTCTGTTGTTGCTGTGGTCGACTGCTGCCGCGCCCGGGAACGGGCGCGGCGTGCGCGGGCGCGCCGGGACCGGCTGCCCGCCGCAGGCTCCCCGCTGCCGGTCCCGCTCGCGGCGTCGGGTTCGCTGGTGACGCTCCTGCGGGCGCGGCGGGATCGGACGGTGGCGGTCACCGCCGATTCGCCCGCCGCGCCGGTCGCGGTGTCGGTGGTCTCGCGCTGATCGGCGTCCTTGCGCCGGGCCGCCGCTCTGGCCCTGGCGCGCCGGCGGGCTCGGGATCGGCTGCTGCCCTGCGGGATTCCGCTGGGCGGTGGCCGCAGGTCCGCGTCGGCCGGTTCGACCGGCTCCATCCCGAGCTTGGTCATGATCATCCGCACCACCCGGCCGGGGCTGCGGCCGTCGGTGCGGACCCGGACGGTGGCCACTTCCCGATACAGCGGCCTGCGGGTACGCATCAGCTCCCGGTACTTCGCGCCGGGGTCGGCGCCGTTGAGCAGTGGCCGCTGCGTGCTCGCGCCGGTGCGCCGAAGCCCCTCGGCGACACTGATCTCCAGGTAGACGACGGTGCGGCCACGCAGGAGGTCCCTGGTGTTCGCCGACAGCACCGCGCCGCCGCCGAGCGAGACCACGCCGCGTTCGGCGAGGACCGCGCGGCGCACCACCCGCTCCTCGATCTTGCGGAATTCGGGCTCACCGTCTTCGGCGAAGATCTCCGGGATCGTGCGGCCGGTCTCCCGCTCGATGCCGGCATCGGTGTCGTACAGCTCCACCCCCAGTTCCCTGGCGAGCTTGCGGCCGATCGTGGATTTCCCCGCCCCCGGCGGTCCGACCAGCACCACGCGCGGGGCGCGCGGATCGGTCTGCACGATCATTGCGACCGACTGTCCGCATGCACGTGGGGGCGAGTGCTGATGCGCTCGAGGTAGCTGGTGATGTTATCGACGGTCTCGGTGAGCGAGTCGCCGCCGAACTTCTCCAGCGCGGCCTGCGCGACGACCAGCGCCACCATGGATTCGGCCACCACGCCCGCTGCGGGCACGGCGCACACGTCCGAACGCTGATGGATGGCGACGGCCTCGTCGCCGGTGGTCATGTCGACGGTGGACAGCGCGCGCGGCACCGTGGAGATCGGCTTCATGGCCGCGCGCACGCGCAGCGCCTCGCCGTTGGTCATGCCGCCTTCCAGGCCGCCGGCGCGGTTGGTCGAACGCAGCACGCCGTCGGGGCCGGGGCGCATCTCGTCGTGCGCCTGGCTGCCGCGGCGGCGCGCGGTCTCGAAACCGTCGCCCACCTCGACGCCTTTGATGGCCTGGATGCCCATCAGCGCGGCCGCCAAGCGTGCGTCCAGCCGGTTCTCGCCGCTGGTGAACGAGCCGAGGCCGACCGGAAGTCCCGCGACGACCACCTCGACCACGCCACCGAGGGTGTCGCCGTCCTTCTTGGCGGCCTCGATCTCCGCGATCATCGCGGCTTCGGCGTCCTTGTCGAACGCGCGCACGGGGCTCTCGTCCACCGCGGCGAGATCGGCGGCGGTCGGCACGATGCCGGAGGTGTTCTGCGCGGCGCCGATCGACACGACATGCGAGACGACCTCCGCGCCGAACGCCTGGCGCAGGAAATTGCGTGCGACGGTGCCCGCCGCGACCCGCGCGGCGGTCTCCCTGGCGCTGGCGCGCTCGAGCACGTTGCGGGCGTCGTCGAAGTTGTACTTGAGCATGCCGGAGTAGTCGGCGTGTCCGGGCCGTGGCCGGGTCAGGGGTGCGTTGCGGGCCAGGTCGGCGAGCTCGGCCGGGTCGACCGGGTCGGCGGACATCACGGTGGTCCACTTCGGCCACTCGCTGTTGGCCACCTCGATGGCCACCGGGCCGCCCATCGTGCGCCCGTGCCGCACGCCACCGACGACGGTGACCTTGTCGGCCTCGAACTTCATCCGCGCGCCGCGACCGTAGCCGAGCCTGCGGCGCGCCAGCTGCGCGGAGATCTCGTCCGACGTCACCTCGACGCCTGCCACCATCCCTTCGAGGATGGCGACGAGAGCGGGACCATGGGATTCTCCGGCAGTTATCCAACGCAGCACATCGTTCATCTTCCCATGTCGACGCCGGTGCTCCGGAATGCGGCCCGCCGTGACGGCGCGCACGCCGGGGGTCGCGGCCCCGGCGCTCAGCGGGCTATGACGATGGGGCGATCCACCGCGCGCAGCAGCGCCTCACCCACCGAGCCGAACAGCAGCCGGCCCAGGGCCCCCCGGCCACGGTTGCCCACCACCAGCAGTTGTGCCTCCCGGGAGCGTTCCAGCAATCGCCGCTGCGGCCGGTCGCGAACGACCTCGCGCCGAATGGTCAGCTCCGGGTACCGCTCCTGCCAACCCGCCAGGGCGGTGGCGAGCAATGCCTCCTCGGTCCGGCGCGACGCGGCCCAATCGGTGCCGATCGCGGCCAGCGGTTCGACCTCGCCCCAGGTGTGCACCGCCACCAGGTCGACCCCGCGCAACGAGGCCTCGGCCGCCGCCACCCCGATGGCGGCCTGCTCGGCGGTGGAGCCGTCCACGCCGACGATCACCGGATCGGTGTTCGCCCTGTCCCACAGCGGCGTCTCGGCGGGCACCACCGCCACCGGGCAGTCGGCGTCCCTGGCGACGGTGCTGCTGACCGAGCCGAGCAGGACGCGCTGGACGCGGCCGATCCCGCGGGCGCCGACCACGAGCATCGCCGCGTTGCGCGATCGCTCGATGAGGGCGGTGGCGATGTGCGCGGTGCGGATCTCGGTGCCGATGGCGATGTCGCGCACCGCATGGGCGGCCGCCACCGCGGCGTTCGCGGCACGCTCGATCGCCTCGTCCGCCTCGCGCACCCGCAGCAATGCCGCAGGACGCGGCGGATCGTCGTCGGCCGAGCCGAGCGACGACTCGACGACGAGCGCGATGTGCAAGGGCGCGTCGTGCAGCGCGGCGGTCTGCGCGGCCCAGCGGACCGCGACGATCGATTGCTCGGAGCCGTCGGTTCCCGCGACGATCGGTCTGCGCGACGGGTGCGTCGGATTCACTGGGCGGCTCCTTCTGGACGCTGCATCGCTGGCGTGCGCATTCGGGGCAATTCGCCGAGGGGCCGCCGTCGAGCCCAGCTTCAGCGACTGCTCGGGAAGTCGATGCCCGTGATTGATGCTAGCGATCAATTGCGGAATATTTGCTGACTACGTGATCCCGGCCCGCTCAGTGCGCTCCCGGCGCCCAGGCCGCGAGGGCGAGCAAGGTCGCCAGGCACATCGAGGGCCCGTGTGGCACCACGGCGCGGTCCGGCCGGGGGCCCGCGCGGGCCGCTCGGCGCACCAGCAGCACGACGGCGGCCAGCGCCGTGAGGACCGGTGCGATGAGCGCGGCCGAGACCCAGCATTGCGCGCCGCCCAGCGCGGCGGCCGCGCCGAGACCCACGGCGAGCTTCACATCGCCGGCGCCCAAGGCGGCGGGCGTGGCCAAGTGCACGAGCAGATAGGGCGATGCGAGCAGTGCCGCGCCGCACAGCGCGATCGTGAATTGCCCTGTGAGCAAGGCGAATCCGAAGATCATGGCGGCGCCCCAGCCGGTGAGGGCATTCGGGAGCCGCAAGGTTCGGATGTCGATGCAGCTCGCGACGATGCACCATGCCGTGAGCGCGGCGAAACCGATCGGTGACATGCCTCCAGGCTCGTTGCCCCCAGCCCGAGTTCGACGTGGCGCCGGCGAAATGTGCACAACTCCAGCGCAAGTGAAGATCCCGTGTATCAGAATTCGTCCACGCTGTCGGATCGTCGTCACCGGCGTGCGCGCGGGCCGGTGCCCATCCGGGACGGTCTCCGTGTTGCGCGCCAACGACCGCGTTCCGGCGGTAGCTTGGACGCATGTCTGCTGATCACGCAGGTCGGGGCCCGGACTATGCTGCGCGCCGCAGCGCGCTGCGCGGTCTGCTGATGGAGAACGAGGTCGACGCTCTGATAGTCACCGATCCGGTGAATATCAGATATCTGACCGGGTTCTGCGGAAAGGACTCCGCCCTGCTGGTGCATTCCTGGGACACCGGCAACGACGAGGAACGCACCGTGCTCGGAACCGACGGCTGCCACCGCGATCTGGTCGCCGTCCAGGCGCCCGGCCTGCGCGCCGAGATCGCGAGCGCCGCGGCGCGCCGGATCGTGGAGCTGGCCGGTGAGTGGCACGTCGGACGGGTCGGGTACGAGAGCCATGTGGTCACCGTCGAGCAGCATCGCCGCTTGGTCGAGTGGCGCACCGGCCTGGAGTTCGCGGCCACCGTCGGGCTGGTGGAGCAGTTGCGCATGGTCAAGGACTCGCACGAGGCCGCGCGCATACGCGCCGCCGCGGTCGCGTGCGACTCGGGCCTGCGCGCAGTACTCGAAGCAGGCGGAGTGCGGCCGGGGCGGACCGAACGGCAGGTGGCTCGCGATCTGGCGTGGGCGATGTTCGAGCACGGCGCGGAAACGGTCGCCGCGGCCACGGTCGCAACGGGGAAGAACTCCGCCGTCCCACGGCATCGTCCCGCCGACGTCACGCTCGGCGCGGGAGATCTGGTCGCGGTCCGGTGCGGCGCGGTCGTCGGGGACTACCACGCCGTGCTCACTCGCACGTTCGTCCTCGGCCGGGCCGAGCAGTGGCAGCGGGAGGCTCACGCGCTGGTCGCCGCCGCGCACGAGGCCGGGCGCGCTGCCCTGCGCCCCGGGGTGCCCGTGTCCGACGTGGACGCCGCGTCGCGGGCGGTGATCGAGGCGGCCGGGCACGGCAAATCGTTCGTGCACGGCCTCGGCCACGGGGTCGGCCTCCGGATCGACGAAGCGCCCGGAATCGCGAAAACCGGAACCGGTACACTTCTGTCTGGCGTGGCGGTGACCGTCGAACCAGGTGTGTACTTTCCCGGCCGCGGCGGCGTCCGGATCGAGGACACGCTCGTGGTGCGCGAAGGGGGCCCCGAGTTGCTCACCCACACCAGCACAGACCTGACCGTCGTCGACTGACGCCGGTCTGCCCGAGACCAAGCGGTAGAACGAGGAGATCCGAAGACAGTGGCGGACACCAGCGACTTCAAGAACGGCCTTGTGCTGAAGATCGACGGTCAGCTCCAGCAGATCATCGAGTTCCAGCACGTCAAGCCGGGCAAGGGCCCCGCGTTCGTGCGGACCAAGCTGAAGAACGTCGTGTCCGGCAAGGTGGTCGACAAGACCTTCAACGCCGGCGTGAAGGTGGAGACCGCCACCGTCGACCGCCGCGACATGACCTACCTGTACCACGACGGCTCCGACTACGTCTTCATGGACGGCGAGACCTTCGACCAGATCTCCATCTCCGAGGCCACCATCGGCGACGGCGCCCGCTTCCTGCTGGAGAACATGACCGTGCAGGTGTCGATGCACGAGGGCGCGCCGCTGTACGTCGAGCTGCCGGTCTCGATCGAGCTCGTGGTCCAGCACACCGACATCGGCCTGCAGGGTGACCGCTCCACCGGCGGCACCAAGCCCGCCACCCTGGAGACCGGCGCCGAGGTGCAGGTCCCGCTGTTCATCAACACCGGCGACAAGCTGCGCATCGACTCGCGTGACGGCAGCTACCTCGGCCGGGTCAACGCCTGAGCGCCGGGCCGTCCGATCCGGAATGATGTGACCGTGGCTGAACAGCCCGTGGACAAGAAGTCCACGTTCAAGAAGCTCGGCGCGCGGCACAAGGCCCGCCGCCGCGCGGTCGACCTGCTGTTCGAGGCGGAGGCCAGGGACGTCGACGCCGCCGACCTGCTCGACGAGCGCGCCGAACTGGCCGCCCGCGACCAGTCGGTAGCGCCGGTGCACCCCTACACCCGCACCTTGGTCGAGGGCGTCGCCGACGATCTCGACCGGGTGGACGGGACCATCGAGTCCTACTTGCAGGACTGGACCCTGCCCCGGCTTCCGGCCGTGGATCGCGCGATTCTGCGCATCGCGGTGTGGGAGCTGTTCCACGCGAGCGACGTCCCCCCGGTCGTCGCCGTGGACGAGGCGGTGGAGCTGGCCAAAGAACTGTCCACCGACGACTCCCCGTCCTTCCTCAACGGCGTGCTCGGGCAGGTGGTCCTGGTGGCGCCGCAGGTGCGCGCCGCCGCGGCCGCGACCAGGGCCCCGCGACCGGAGCCCGAGGCGTGAACAAGTACCTCGTCCTGGCGATGCGCACCCCGCGCTTCGACACCGCCGTGATCGAGCCGCATCGGCAGTTCCTGCGATCGCTGCAGGATCGCGGGCAGTTACAGGAGAGCGGCCGCTTCACCGACGGCACCGGGGGCGCGTATGTCATCTACGCCGAAAGCCTCGCCGCCGCGCGGGAGATCGCGTTCACCGATCCGGTGCACACCACCGGCTCCTCGGAACTCACGATCTACGAATGGGAAGTCACGGCTCCGAACTGACTTCCCTCGGGCGTGGTTCCTGACGGATCGGCGCTCCAGTAGGGCGCTGATCGCTGCGCCCGGAGGACTTCTCCGCGAGACCGCGCGCATGGCTCCCGCTGGTGGGTGTACGGATGACCAGCGGGAGCACCGGAACCGATGGTTCCGCGCGGAGACCGAACCCGACGTGCGTTCGATCCGGCCTCGAAACGGCATCCTCGTACCTCGACCGCACTCGAGGTCAAGAGAGCCGGGCTTCTCGACCGCTAACCGGTCACCAGCAGTGCCGCGACCGCGCCCGCGGTGGCGACGGTGGCGAGCGCGAGGCCGGTCAGGACGAAACGCCGCATGGGCACCCGGACGCCGTGCGTGCGGCAGAACTCCAAGCACAGCAGCGTGGCGAGCGAGCCCCACGGCGTGACGATCGGACCGACATTGGTGCCGATCAGCAACGCGAGGAGCTGATCGCCGTTCTGCGCGGGGATCACCGCCTCGCCCGCGGTGTAGGCGGGCAAGTTGTTCGCGACATTGGACAGACCCGCGCCCGCCGCGGCGGCACGGAACGCGCCCGACGCACCGGAGTCGGCGCCGATCAAGGCATGCATCAAGTCACCGAGGCCGAACCGGCTCGAGGTGGGCACCACCAGGAACAACCCGACCACGAAGACGAGCAGCTGCCACGGGATGAGCGACAGTCGCAACGCGCCGCGATCGAACACGGCGAACGCCGCCAACGCGATGAGCGCCGCGACCGCCGCCGCGACACCGATCCGGTCGCCGACGACGGGGATCGCGCCGATGAACAGCAGGCAGGCCCCCGCCGTGGCGAAGAACAGCGAGCGCTCCCGGAAGTTCGCGGGCCGGATCGGCTCGGGCGGCACGTAGCGGTCGGTTTCCCTGCGGCCGCGCCGCCAGTACCACACCCATAGGCACGCCGTCGTCACGGCGATCGAAACCAACTGCGGCGCCCACATTCTCCCCGCGAAGCCGGTCGCGGTCAGCGCCACTCGGTCGGCGGCGAGCAGATTGGTGAGATTGGAGACCGGTAACAGCAGGCTCGCGGTGTTCGCCAGCCACAGGGTGGTCATGGCCAGCGGCAATGGCGGAATCCGAGCGGGTGCGGCGAGCGCCAGCATGACCGGGGCGATGAGCACGGCCGTGGTGTCGAGGTTCAACAGGATCGTGGTGGCGGAGGCGAACAGCACGCACAGGCCGAACAGCGCCGGGTAGTGGCCGCGACCCAGAATCGCCAGGCGATGGGCGATGGCGTCGAAGACCTTGGCCTGCCTGGTGAGTTCGGCCAGCACGATCACGGCGGCGAGAAACAGCAGCAGCGGGCCGATGCGGCGCATGTTCGCGGCGGCCTCGGCGCGGGGCAGCAGGCCCGTGAGCACACACAGCAGACCGACCGCGAGCAGGGCGAGCCGGATTCGATCCAGAAGGCTCAGCCGCCGCTCGGACCTGGTCGCGGGAGGGTTGCGTGCGGAGGAATCGACCAGTTCGGGCACGGGTGCCATCATGGCAGCCCTGCTGCGCGGGCACTTCCCGGCCGGGGCGAGCCGGAGCGGTTCTCGATTACCCATTGAACGTGCCGTTATGCAATGGTACGTTATTCGCGTCACACAGGTCGGACGTCGGCTCCGGCGCAAACCGATCCCATCGTTCGGGTGGGACGTTGCGCCCGACGCATTCTCGGTGTTCGTCCGCCACCGAAGCCAAGGATGTATTGCCCATGAGCATCGTCATCGGACTGGTATTTCTGTTCATCCTGGTCGGAGGCAGCCTACGGTCGGCCGAAGCCGGCTGTCAGAACACGTTGATGAACCACATGAAGAACATGTGGCTGTGCGCCGTGATCTCGTATGCCGTTGCGCTGACCGGCTTTTCGATCTTCCTGGCCCTGTCGTCGAAGACGCCGTGGCCCACGCTGGACGACGTGCGCGACATGCCGTGGTGGGCGCCGTTCGGCGGTCTGCTCGGCGGCGCGGCGGTGATGGGGATGATCGCCGTCGCCCGGCATGTCGGCGTGGCCACGTTCAGTGCGCTGGTGATCGTGGGCGAGATGGTGGTCGCCGTGATCATGGATCACTTCGGCCTCATGGGATTCGAGGAGCGCTCCGCCAGCCTTCCGCGTCTGGTGGCCTGCGGGCTGATCACGCTCGCGATCTACCTGATGGCCGACGAACCCGCGGGAAACGAACCCAGGGTCAGCGTCACCTGACGGCAAGACAGCCCCGCTGCCGGCCGCGCCATCCACTCTTCGCACTCTCCTGAGGACTTTCCATGACGGTTCAGACCGCCGAGAAGACCCGTGCCGCGCTGCCCCGCGCCACGATGGCACTCATCTTCGCGTTCATCCTGGTCGGCGGCGCGCTGCGCTCCGTAGAAGCCGGATGCCAGAACTCGCTGAAGCTCGCGTTGAAGAACGTCTGGCTGTGCGGCGTGATCTCCTACACCGTGGCCTTCACCGGCTTCGCGATCTTCCTGACCGTGGCGTTGCTGGTGTCCCGGAATCGGCCGTGGCCGACGAAGGCCGATATCCGGACCATGCCACGGTGGGCGCCGTTCGGCGGTCTGCTCGGTGGGGCCGCGATCCTGGCGATGATCTCCGTGGCCTCCGATGTGGGCGCCGGCACCTTCAACGCCCTGATCATCGCCGGGCAGATGTTCGGCGCGCTCGCCATCGACCACTTCGGGCTGATGGGGTTCCCGCGCCGTACGGTCAGCTCCAAGCGCGTCGTGGCCTGCGTCATGATCATCGCCGGGATCTATCTCATGGCGTCCTACTGAACCATTGCGCCGAGGCGCGTCCGGACCTGGTCGACAGCCAGGTGCTGAGAGACAGATAGGGTGACTATTGCAACGTTGCCTCGGTGAGGAGTAGGAGACATGGCTGCGAACGAGCTGACCGCCATCCGTTCTGCGCAGGAGGCGTGGGCGCTGTTCGACCGCCTCCCCGCGGCGCGGGTCGAGGACATCACGACGGGGCGCTGGCGCGGCGAGGAACTGGACACGGGCCATCCGATGGACGGCGTGCTGGTCGCCTCGGGCTGGTACGGCAAGCAGTTCGACGGACCCGACAGCGTGCATCCGTTGCTGTTCGCCTCGGGCGGAACGATATTCGCCGTCGATCCGCGCCGCGTCCCGGTCGCCTTGGCCGGACGGGTACCGCTGCCGGGCGTGCGCGCCGTGCGCAAGTTGCTGCCGATCCTGCGGCCAACGCTGCGCACCCGCAAATACACCGCGCGGCTGCGCGAGGTCGAATACCGCGGCGTGACAAGTGCCGCGATGGTCTACGACCATCTGCCGATCATCGATCACTTCCGCCGCGCCGACGACCACACCCTGCTCGGCGTGATGGATTTGCGCGGTATGGCCGAACCGTACTTCTTCCTGCTGCACAGGGACGTCGGCTGACGGTCGGCCGTCGCCGATCGGGTCCGGTACCGCCCCCGCCACACTAGGATTTGCGCAAACAGGCGGGATCTTGCGGCGATGTGGTGACCGAGGAGGCACAGTCGATGGAACGCACGACATGCCTGGTGGTCGGTGGGGGGCCAGCCGGAATGATCCTCGGGCTGTTGCTGGCCAGAGCCGGTGTCGAGGTGACGGTGCTGGAGAAGCACAAAGACTTCTTACGCGACTTCCGTGGCGACACCGTGCATCCCACCACCCTCGACCTGCTCGACGAACTGGGTCTCGGCGCGGAGTTCGCGAAACTGCCCGCGCGCAAGGTGGATCAGGTGCAACTGCCGATCGCGGGCGGTCTGCAGACATTGGCCACCCTGACGCATCTGCCGGGCAAGCACAAGTACATCGCCATGGTGCCGCAGTGGGATCTGCTGGATCTGCTCGCGCGGGCCGCGGCCGCCGAGCCCACCTTCCGGCTGCGGATGAACACCGAGGCCACCGATCTGGTCTGGGTCGACGGCAGGGTCGGTGGCGTCGCCTACCGGACCGCCGACGGCGCGGCCGGTTCGATCGAGGCCGACCTCACGGTGGCCTGCGACGGCCGCGGCTCGCTGCTGCGGTCGGCGGCCGGCTTGCCGGTCCGCAGGTGGTCGACTCCCATGGACGTCTGGTGGTTCCGCCTGCCGCGCACGGATATCGATCCCGTCGGCGCGTTGCCGATCGCCAGCGCCCGGCGGGTGGCGGTGCTGCTCGATCGCGGCGACTACTGGCAGTGCGCCACCCTGATCGCCAAAGGTGCCGACGAATCCGCCCGCCGGGGGCCGGTGCAGGAGATCATGCGCAGTCTGGCCGCGGCCGCGCCCTGGCTCTCCGACCGGATAGACGCCTTGACCAGCTGGGACCAGGTCCAGTTGCTGGAGGTGAGACTCGATCGGCTGACCAAGTGGTACACCAACGGCTTGCTCTGCCTCGGTGACGCCGCGCACGCGATGTCCCCGGCCGGTGGCGTCGGCATCAATCTGGCCGTCCAAGACGCCGTGGCCGCGGTCGCAATCCTCGCCCCGCCCCTGCTCTCGGGCACACTCGGCACCAGGCACCTGGCGAAGGTGCAGCGGCGGCGCCGCGTCCCGACCGTGGTGACGCAGGGAATACAGCGACTCCTGCACGCCTTCGCGATCGCCCCCGCCCTCGACGGACGCATGGACATCGCGAACTCCGCACGCGCACCGCTGCCGATCCGCGTCCTGCGGCGCGTTCCGGTTGTTCGCAGCGTGCCGACCTTCTTGCTCGCTCGCGGTGTCCTGCCCGAGCACGCCCCGTACTTCGCCCGGCGGTAGCGCTCAGGCCGGAGCGTCGGGGGACGACGTCGGCGCGGTGGCGATCCATCCCGCGACGACCGCGAGTCCCGTCGGGCGGTGCACGGCGAGGAAACCGAAGGGGCGGTCGAAGACCACCGAGACGACGGGCGCGTAGTCGTGCCGCAGCACCGCCGCCGCGGCGCGTAACGCGAAGGCCGTCACGGCGGCTGCCTCGAATCCTTCGTGGCTGAACCGCGCGAGCACTTCCTGTGCTCCGCGGCCGACGCACAACGGCTGCGGGGAGATCGCCGGGAAGTGACCGCGGGTGCAGTCGGTGGCGGCGTTCATGCCGAACAGGCCCGGGGCAGCGAGCAGATCGTGGGTGGAGCGAACCTCGAACGGCGGCAATTGGATGCGCAGTCGACCGGTATTGGGCACCACCGGTTCGGTACGCACGGTCAGCCCCGGTCCCGTTGTGCCGACCGGCAGTTCGGAGCGGATCGGCACATTGCCGGACAGCGCGGCCAAGCCCGTACCGAGCACGGCGCCAGGTGCCCCGGCGCCGAGCAGAAGGTGGACGTCGAGGTCGGCGACGCCTTCGACGACAACGCGCGTGACCGGTTCGGCCGCGTCGAGGATCGCGGCGTCGGTCAGGTCGCGGCTCGCGCGGGACAGCCCGGGTCCGCGGTGCCCGTGCCACGGACCGTTCTCGGGTGCCAGCGTCCCGACGTCGAAAGGCACCCGCCACCGGGTTTTCGCGACGAGAGCGGTGGCCAGCACCAGCAGCGTCTCGGGATCGACCGTCAGAGGGAAGCGGTCGATGAGCCCATCGGTGTGCCGGGCCGCCCAGCTGTCGAGTTCCGACTGCCCGGCCAACCGGGCGAGCACGCCATCGGGGAGCGCTTGCGACCAGGCCTCGTGCACGGGAAGATCGCGGCGCACCCACACGCCGAGTGCGGCCGACACCGCTTCCGCGCCCTCGAGGTCGCGCAGCAGCCGCAGCGCCCCGGCTCGCGCGTCCGCCGTGGGCACGCCGGTCGCGGTCGTCAGTTCGTCCCGCGCAGGACCGTCCGCCGCGGAGGCGAGCAGGGCGAGCAGCGGCCACACCCCGGCGCCGGAGACCACGAAGTCTCGTTCGCCCGCCGCCACGCACCACCGCGCGGTGAGCGCGTTGGCGGCGCCGACATGGGATTGCAGCGAAGTCCGCACGGGTCCACCCTAGTCACGGCACGCGGCCGCGCGTCGCTATCCGGACAAGGCCGAGCCCGGACGCAGCACGATCTTGCCCAGCACCGCCCTTTCCTCCAGCAGCCGATGCGCGCGGCTCGCCTGGTCCAGCGGCAGCACCGCCTCGACCAGCGGATCGAGCCCACCCGCCGCCGCGCGGGCCAGAACGGCGGTGCGCGCCGCAGCGACTCGGTTCAGCCAGTCCGGCCCCGCGCAGCCGGTGAAGGTGAGTCCGCGCATGAGCAGGTCGCTCGCCGACACCTGCGCGGGTGCTCCGGACAGCCATCCGTAGCCGAGCATCCGGCCGCGCAGGGGCGTCATGAGATCGAGCAGGCGGGAAGCGCTCGCACCGCCGATCGAATCGAACACCACGTCCACCGTTGCGCCGTCGAGGGTTTCGCGCAGTCGGGTGGTCCATTCCGGATCGTTGTGGTCGATCACCTCGTCGGCGCCCAGTTTGCGGGCGTGGGCGGTTTTGCCGGGGCCGCCCGCGGTCCCGATGACGCGCGCCGCCCCGAACTCTCTGGCCCATTGGGTCAGCGCGCTGCCGATGCCCGTGGCCGCGGCTTCGATCAAGACGGTTTCCACGCCGGTGAGCGCGGCGGTTTCCAGCAGAGGAATCGCCACCGATCCGTTCATCAGCACCGCGGCGGCGTCCACGAAGGACAGGCCGTCCGGAATGGGCACCACCGAATCGGCGGGGGCGGCGACGAAGTCGGCGTAGGCGCCGTAACCGCGCGTCGCCACGACGACCCGCTGTCCGATCAGCGCCGCATCGGCTCGCTCGCCGACCTCGGTGACGACCCCCGCGGCCTGGAAACCGAAAACCAGCGGCAGCGGCGTGCCGAGCGGGAACTCGCCGGAGCGCAGCTTGGTTTCGGGAAACAGCACGGGGATCGCCTCGGCGCGGACCACCACCTCGTCCGCGGCCGACCGCGGCGCCGGAACATCCGCGGCGACCAGCACATCAGGGCTTCCGGTCGCCGTCATTACGATTGCCTGCATCATGAACTCCATAAGTTGACTGACGGTCCAATTGACTTCCCGATGATATGGACCGCCGGTCAACTTGTCTAGGAAAGCGAGTGCGATGGGCGACGGACGACCCAGGGAACGGGCGGACGCGGCGCGCAACCGGCGGGCGATACTGGACGCCACCTTCGCCCTGCTGGCCGAGCACGGCGCCGAAGCGATCACCATGGACCGCGTCGCGGCCGCCGCCGGAGTGGGCAAGGGCACGATCTTCCATCGCTTCGGCAGCCGTGCGGGGCTCTTGCACGAGATGGTCGCGCAGAGCGCGGTCGCGCTGATGGACGCGATCACCAGCGGTCCGCCGCCGCTCGGCCCCGGCGCGCCCGCGGGCGCCCGCCTGATCGCCTACTTCGACGCCATGGCGCGGCTGGTGATCGACAATGCGGAGCTGATGGCCGCCTATCGCACCGAGCCGCCGCACCCGCGAACGGCCGAGTTCCACGCGTTCTGGGACAACCACATCACCACGTTGCTGCGCGAAGCGCGTCCGGACCTGGACGCCGAAGTGGTCGGGCGGTTGCTGCTCGGCGCGCTGAGCGCCGAATGGGTACCGGCCATGGTGCGTGCGGGTGAGACCGAACGGCTACTGGCCGCGGTGCGCGAGCTGGTCGAGTCGGTGCTGCGCGCGCCGTGACGAATCGGGACGCTTTATTCCCGTGTGCTGGAAGAGGTTTCGATCTGTTCGTGTCGCGTGCCGATCAATCCCGCGACAGGATGGCCTCGAACCGTTCGTCGGCCCGGTCGAGCTGATCGAGGATGTGCTGCCGGACGTGTTCGGCCAGCGGTGTGTCCGGCCGGGTGACCAAGTCGCGGTACACATCGGTGAGCGGGCGGTACTTGGCGGCGAGTTTCGCCATCGCGGGGCCGGTGGCGTAGAGGATGCCGACGCCGTTGTCGGTGAAGTCGGAGAGCTTGATGACGCGGGCCCACGGGTCGCGGTCGAGATTCGTCGCGACATGCTCGCGGTACTGCGCCTGCCGGTCGCGCGCCGGATCCGGCTCGGGATTGGTCACCGCGGCGACGAGATCGGCCACTCGCGCACCGAACCGATCGGTGAGCGCGTCGAGCGCCGCGTCGACGGTGGGGCCGGGGCGATCGGCGGCCAGCTCGGCGGCATGGTCCTCGACCGAGTCGTGCAGCAGCCCCGCCGCGACCACGTCGGGATCGCGGACCTCGTAGTGGCTGATGATCCGAATCGACACGCGCAGCAGATGACTCAGGTACGGCTCCCGGCCGTAGCGATCGTCGCGATGCAGGTCGGCCGCGAGCTCCAGCGCGGCGGCCAGCCGCTGCGAGTCCGGCAACTCGGCGATTTCAAGCAGTAGTCGTTCGCGCAGCCCGGCCGCGCCGTAGACCTCGCTGATCGTGTGCAGCGGCATCACGGCCAAGACCCCCGCCCCTGGATTGCTCATGATGCCAGGCTAACCGGAGCGGGGGACACGTGGCGGACGACGATCACTCGGCCTTGGGTACCAAGGTGTTCTGCCGCGCGGCGACGTACCAGCGCTCGCCTTCCTTGACGAAGACGTACAGCGCGATCATGGCGTGATCGTGCTCGACGGGCTCGCCGTCCGGCGTGGTCGCCCATGCGCGCTTGTGCGCGATCGCGACGTCGGGACGCAGGAAGGTGATGTCGGCGATCTCATAGCGGGCGTACTGGTCGGCGAGGAATCCGGCCAGACCCCGGCGGCCGGCGTCGAGCAGCGCGTCGAATCCGGTGATCAGCGTGCCCGTCGCGTTGACGACGGCCGCGTTGGCGGTGAAATCCGCCGACAGCAGGTCGGCGTCATTGGTGTTGAAACCGGTCTCCGCGTTGGCGACGATCTGCCGGATCGCGGCGATGTCGGCGGAGTGGTCGACCGTCGTGTCCTCGACCGAGGGAGGTGTGGAAGCTGTCGTACTCATGCGACGAGCTTCCGACCCCAACAATGGTTCAGGTCAAGCCGGCGCGTCCGGCCGGGTCAGCGGACGCCGCGCGGCCGGTACTGGATGCTGATCCGCGGACCGGTGGGTTTGCGCGTCTTGGGCACCGCGTGCTCCCAGGTGCGTTGGCAAGAGCCGCCCATGACGAGTAGATCGCCGTGTCCGACCAGGTATCTGATGCTCGCGCCTCCGCCGCGGGGCCGCAGCAGCAAGGCCCTCGGCGCCCCGATCGACACGATCGCGACCATGGTGTCGTGGGTGGCGCCGCGGCCGATGTCGTCGCCGTGCCAGGCGACACTGTCGCGTCCGTCCCGGTAGTAGCACAGGCCCGCGGTGCGGAACGGCTCGCCGAGTTCGTGCCGATAGTGCTCGCTCAGCGCCGCGCGTGCGTCGGCCAGTGCCGGATCGGGCAGTGGTTCGTGCTCCGCGTAGAACCGTAGCAGCCTGGGCACGTCCACCACGCGGTCGTACATCGGCCTGCGCTCGGCTTTCCATGGCACGCGGTCGACCAGTCGGTCGAACAGCGCGTCGGCGCCGGAAAGCCAGCCGGGCAGCAGATCCACCCAGGCGCCGTGGTCGAGCACCGTGCGGCGCGCGGCGCGCAGCGGCCCGAGTTCGGTGTCGCCGAAACCGTCGAGCAGCGATCCCTGTAGCGGTGTGGACATGCGGCCGAGCCTACCGTCGTTCGAACGTATGTGCTAGCGGTTTTCGGTCACTCTTCTCGGATCGTCGTCTCGCGTCGCCGGTAGGCCGAGTACCTTGCCGAGCGGGATGTCACCCGGACGAGGGGAGTCGTCGATGACCGAAACCACACCGCAAGCGCCGACGGCGGGCGTGGCGATGACAGCGCTCGGAGTTGCGGTGATCCGCGCATGGGAATCGCGCAGGCCGGACCGCCTCTACGACGATCCCTGGGCGCAGCTGTTCGCCGACGCCGCGCGACGCGCTTTCGGCGCCGAGCCGGGGGGCGAAGAGCGCTGGGCGCGGTTGGAGGCGCTGGCCGAGAAGTTCTACGAGGGCCGCAGCGTCTCCGTGCGCCTGGTGGACGACACCGCCCGAGCGGCCGTCGCGGCGGGTTGCGGGCAGGTCGTCATCCTCGGCGCGGGCCTGGACACCAGGGCCTACCGGATGCCGCTACCGCGCGAGGTCGAGGTCTTCGAGATCGACCTGCCCGAGTTGTTCCGGTTCAAAGAACCGGTGCTGGAGGCGGCGGGCGCCCGTCCGGTCTGTGCGCGCCACGTCGTGGCGGCCGATCTGCGCGGCGACTGGGCGGCCGCGCTGCGCGCCCACGGCTTCCGCACCGACGTCCCGACCCACTGGATCGACGAAGGGGTTCTCGGCTATCTGCGGCGTGCGGAAGCCATGCGGGTGGCGGCCACGCTGACGGAGCTGTCCGCGCCGGAGAGCCGGTTCGGCCTCGGCAAGTTCGACACCGATCAGCACAGCGACCGGTACACCGAACTGCGGCGACTGGTGCGAGCCGGGGCGGACGGACCGAGGGAACCCAGTGGGCTCGGCCCCGACGCCGACCAGTGGCTCGCCGGGCACGGATGGCGGATCGAGTTCCGTGCCTGGGACGATCTGGTGGCGCCGCTCGACCGCCCGGCCGCGTTGGGCAACCGGGATCTCCGATTGGTTCTCGCGGTCCGCCGGTAGCGCGGCCCGCCGCTGCCAGTGGCCCCGCTCACAGCGCCATATGCCTGGTGAAAGCGGGGTTCGAGCCGCTGCTACGCTGCTTGCCGTAAGACATCCTTTAACGGACCGTCCGGTGAGGCGGGGAAGGAGGTCGGCATGGCCGTGCCCGAAGAACGGGCCGCCAAGTCCGGCGCTGCCGAGACATCGCAGCGACATACCCCGGAATGGGTGGCGGCAGGGCGAGAGTTGTTGTCGGCTTCGGATGTCGGACGGACGATCGCGCGCATCGCGCACCAGATCATCGAGAAGACCGCGCTGGACGCGGGCCAGCCGGACGCGCCACGCGTGGTGCTGATCGGGATCCCCACCAGGGGCACCACCCTGGCGGCGCGGCTCACCGGCAAGATCGAGGAATTCTCCGGCGTCCGCCCGGCTCTCGGCTCGCTCGACATCACCCTCTACCGGGACGATCTGCGCAGCCGTCCGCACCGGCCGCTGGAGCGCACGTCGGTTCCGGAAGGCGGCATCGAGGACGCGCTGGTGGTCCTGGTCGACGACGTCCTGTTCTCCGGTCGCACCGTCCGCTCCGCGCTCGACGGCCTGCGTGATCTCGGCCGCCCGCGCGCGGTGCAGCTGGCGGTGCTCATCGACCGCGGACACCGGGAACTGCCGATTCGCGCCGATTACGTGGGCAAGAACGTGCCGACCAACCGCTCCGAGGACATCTCGGTGCTGCTCACCGAGCACGACGGCCGCGACGGCGTCTATCTGCACCAGGAGGAGGCGTGATGGATCCGGCACACGCCGGCCTGCGGCGGGAGGCGGGCGCATGAGGCATCTGCTGTCGGTCGCCGCGCTCGATCGCGCCGCCGCGACCGAGCTGCTCGACGAGGCCGAGCGGTTCGAACAGGCGCTGCTCGGCCGCGAGGTGCACAAACTGCCCACGCTGCGCGGACGCACCGTGATGACCGTCTTCTACGAGAACTCCACCCGCACCAGGGTGTCGTTCGAGGTGGCGGGCAAGTGGATGAGCGCGGACGTGATCAACGTGAGCGCGAGCAGTTCCTCCGTCTCGAAAGGGGAGTCGCTGCGCGACACCGCGCTGACCTTGCACGCCGCGGGAGCCGACGCGCTGATCGTGCGGCATCCGGCCTCCGGCGCGGCACATCAGATCGCGCGCTGGATGGACGAGTGGGCGGTCTCGGCGGGGCGCGGCTCCGGTCCGGCCGTGATCAACGCGGGCGACGGAACCCATGAGCACCCCACCCAGGCGCTGCTGGACGCGCTGACGCTGCGGCAACGGCTCGGTGACATCGAGGGCAAGCGGGTGGTCGTCGTCGGTGACATCCTGCACAGCCGGGTCGCGCGATCGAACGTCTTCCTGCTGGCCACGCTCGGCGCGGAGGTCGTGCTGGTCGCCCCGCGCACGCTGCTGCCGGTGGGCGTGGAGTCCTGGCCCGCCCGCGTCTCGCACCACTTGGACGCCGAGCTGATCGGCGCCGACGCGGTGCTGATGCTGCGCGTGCAGGCCGAGCGGATGAACGGCGGATTCTTCCCGTCGGCCCGCGAGTACTCGATCACCTACGGCCTGTCCGAGCGCAGGCTGGCCCTGCTCGAGGACCACGCCGTCGTACTGCACCCCGGCCCGATGCTGCGCGGCATGGAGATCGCGTCCTCGGTCGCGGACTCGCCGAAGGCCGCGGTGCTGCAACAGGTCACCAACGGGGTGCACATGCGGATGGCGGTGCTGTTCCGCCTGCTCGTCGGAACACAGGAGGCGGTGGCTCGAGCATGAACGTTCTGATCAAAGGCGCGCTGCTCTACGGCGAAGGCGAGCCGGTCGACGTGCTCGTCGCCGACGGGGAGATCCGGCAGATCGGCACCGATCTGGGCGTGGTCGACGCCGAGGTGATCGACGCGCGCGATCAAATCCTGCTGCCCGGTTTCGTCGATCTGCACACCCACCTGCGGGAACCGGGCCGCGAGGACACCGAGACCATCGAGACCGGCTCCGCCGCCGCGGCGCTCGGCGGCTACACCGCGGTGTTCGCGATGGCCAACACCAACCCGGTCGCCGACTCGGTGGTCGTCACCGACCATGTGTGGCGGCGAGGCCGCGAGGTCGGCTTGGTGGACGTGTATCCGGTCGGCGCGGTCACGGTGGGCCTGGAGGGCAAGCAACTCGCCGAGATGGGCACCATGGCCGCGGGCGTCGGCGCGGTGCGCATGTTCTCCGACGACGGCCACTGCGTCTACGACCCGTTGATCATGCGCCGCGCGCTGGAGTACGCGAACTCGCTCGGCGTGCTGATCGCCCAGCACGCGGAGGAGCCAAGGCTGACCGAGGGCGCCGTCGCACACGAGGGTCCGACCGCGGCCCGGCTGGGATTGGCCGGCTGGCCGCGCGCGGCCGAGGAGTCGATCGTGGCGCGCGACGCCCTGCTGGCGCGCGACGCAGGCGCCCGCGTGCACATCTGCCACGCCTCCACCGCGGGCACCGTGGAACTGGTGAAGTGGGCCAAATCCCAGGGCATCGCGATCACCGCCGAAGTCACCCCGCACCACCTGCTGCTCGACGATTCCCGGCTGGAGACCTACGACGCGGTCAACAAGGTCAACCCGCCGCTGCGCGAGGCCTCCGACGCCGCCGCGCTGCGGCAGGCGCTCGCCGAGGGCATCATCGATTGCGTCGCCACCGACCACGCGCCGCACGCCGAGCAGGACAAGTGCTGCGAGTTCGCCGCGGCCCGGCCCGGCATGCTCGGGCTGGAGACGGCGCTGTCGATCATCGTGCAAACGATGGTCGAGCCGGGGCTGCTGGACTGGCGCGGCGTCGCCCGCGTGATGAGCGAGCGCCCCGCCGCGATCGTCGGCCTGGACGAGCACGGCAGGCCGCTCGAAGTCGGCGAGCCGGCCAACCTGACGCTGGTCGACCCGCGGGCGAGCTGGACGGTGCGCGGAAAGGACCTCGCCAGCATCTCGAACAACACGCCGTTCGAGGCGATGACCTTTCCTGCGCGGGTGACGGCGACGCTGCTGCGCGGCCGGATCACCGCCAGGGACGGCAAGACGCTGGGCAACCGGGCGGAGGCATAGATGAGTGACCGGGGCGCAGCCGTTCGAGGAGGTTCGTAGTGGAGAGAACGCTCTGGGTGGTGGGGCTGCTGGTCCTGTTCGGGGTCTGCCTGTGGCTGATGTACCGGGGCTGGCGCAATCGCGCGGCACGACAGGCCGAGCGCATCGGCGCCCTGCCCGCCGTGCCCGACGAACTGGGCGCGCAGGTACTGGAGCCGACCACCGGGCTGTACCTGGGCAGCACCATAGCGCCGAGCTGGCAGGACCGGATCACGGTGGGCGACCTGGGTTTCCGGGCCACCGCCGAACTCACCCGGTTCGACAAGGGAATTCTGCTCGAACGCGACGGCGCGACGGCGATCTGGATTCCGGAGGAATCCATCACGGCGGTGCGCACCGAACGCGGACACGCGGGCAAAGTGATGACGGAAGATGGTGTGCTGGTCATTCGCTGGAAGCTGCCGACCGGAACCGAGATCGATACGGGTTTCCGCGGCGACGACAAGTCGGTCTATCCGGCCTGGCGCAGGCTTCCCGCGGCGGATCAGAGCGGGACGACGACGGGAGATGACGAGGGATGACAGGAGACACGGGCGGGAGCAGGGCGGGGACGGGCGCAGCACTCGTGCTGGAGGACGGCCGGGTATTCCGCGGCCAGGCCTACGGCGCCGTGGGCCAGACGCTCGGTGAGGCGGTGTTCTGCACCGCGATGACCGGGTACCAGGAGACCCTCACCGACCCGTCCTACCACCGCCAGATCGTGGTGGCCGCCGCGCCGCAGATCGGCAACACCGGCTGGAACGACGAGGACGACGAATCCACGAAGATCTGGGTCGCCGGGTACGCGGTGCGCGACCCCGCGCGGCGCGCCTCCAACTGGCGCGCCAGCAGGACCCTGCCGGACGAGCTGGAACGGCAGCGGATCGTCGGCATCGCCGGCATCGACACCCGCGCGTTGGTGCGTCACCTGCGCACCCGCGGTTCGATGAAGGCGGGCATCTTCTCCGGCGACGCGCTCGCCGCCACCGACGAACTGGTGGCCAGGGTGAACGGGCAGCCGTCCATGCTGGGCGCCGACCTGGCGGGCGAGGTGAGCACCGACGCGCTGTACACGATCGAGCCGGACGGTGACCACCGGCACACCGTCGTGGCGGTCGATCTGGGGATCAAGACCAACACTCCGCGCATGTTCGCGCAGCGCGGCACACGGGTGCACGTGGTGTCCTCGGCCACCACGCTGGATCAGATCCTCGAACTGAAGCCCGACGGGGTCTTCCTGTCCAACGGTCCCGGCGACCCGGCCACCGCCGACGCGGCGGTCGAGCTGACCCGTGGCGTACTGGGCGAGGGCCTGCCGCTGTTCGGCATCTGCTTCGGCAACCAGATCCTCGGCCGCGCGCTCGGCCGGGGCACCTACAAGATGAAGTTCGGCCACCGCGGCATCAACATCCCGGTGGTGGAGCACGAGACCGGCCGGATCTCGATCACCGCGCAGAACCACGGTTTCGCGCTGGAGGGCGAGCGGGGCGAGCGGTTCGACACCCCCTTCGGCACGGCCGAGGTGAGTCACGTCTGCGCCAACGACGGCACCGTCGAGGGCGTCCGGCTGGTCGACGGCCGCGCCTTCTCCGTGCAGTACCACCCCGAAGCCGCCGCCGGACCCCACGACGCCGCGTATCTGTTCGACCGTTTCGCCGGTCTCATGGAAGGAGCCTGATGCCTCGCCGCGAGGATCTCGAGCACATCCTGGTGATCGGCTCTGGCCCGATCGTCATCGGCCAGGCGTGCGAATTCGACTACTCCGGCACGCAGGCGTGCCGGGTGCTGCGGGCCGAGGGCCTGCGGGTGTCGCTGGTCAACTCGAACCCGGCGACGATCATGACCGATCCGGAGTTCGCCGACTCCACCTACGTGGAGCCGATCACGCCGGAGTTCGTCGAGAAGGTCATCGAGAAGGAGCGTCCGGACGCCATCCTGGCCACCCTCGGCGGCCAGACCGCGCTGAACACCGCGGTCGCGCTGCACGAGCGCGGGGTGCTGGAGAAGTACGGCGTCGAGCTGATCGGCGCCGACTTCGACGCCATCCAGCGCGGCGAGGACCGGCAGAAGTTCAAGGACATCGTGGCCAAGGTGGGCGGCGAGAGCGCCCGCTCGCGGGTCTGCTTCACCATGGACGAGGTCCGCGACACGGTCGCCGAACTCGGCTACCCCGTGGTGGTGCGCCCGTCGTTCACCATGGGCGGCCTCGGTTCCGGCATGGCCTACAACGAAGAGGACCTCGATCGCATCGCGGGCGGCGGCCTGGCCGCATCGCCCACCGCTAACGTCCTGATCGAGGAGTCCATCCTCGGCTGGAAGGAATACGAGCTCGAGCTGATGCGCGACGGCCGCGACAACGTCGTGGTGGTCTGCTCCATCGAGAACGTCGACCCGATGGGCGTGCACACCGGCGACTCGATGACCGTCGCCCCCGCGATGACGCTCACCGACCGCGAGTACCAGAAGCTGCGCGATCTCGGCATCGCCATCCTGCGCGAGGTCGGCGTGGACACCGGCGGCTGCAACATCCAGTTCGCGGTGAACCCGCTCGACGGCCGCCTGATCGTCATCGAGATGAACCCGCGGGTGTCGCGTTCGTCCGCGCTGGCGTCGAAGGCGACCGGCTTCCCGATCGCGAAGATCGCCGCCAAGCTGGCCATCGGGTACACGCTCGACGAGATCGTCAACGACATCACCAAGGAAACCCCGGCCTGCTTCGAGCCGACCCTCGACTACGTGGTCGTGAAGGCGCCGCGGTTCGCGTTCGAGAAGTTCCCGGGCGCCGACGGCACGCTGACCACCACCATGAAGTCCGTCGGCGAGGCCATGTCGCTCGGCCGCAACTTCTCCGAGGCGCTCGGCAAGGTGCTGCGTTCGCTGGAGACCAAGGCCGCGGGCTTCTGGACCGAGGACGACGGCGCGTGGACCGACGTCGAAGCGATCCTCGAGGATCTGCGCACGCCCACCGAGGGACGCATCTACCAGGTGGAACGCGCGCTGCGGCTGGGCGCGAGCATCGAGGACGTCGCCGCGGCCTCCGGCATCGACCCGTGGTTCGTGGCCGAAGTGGCCGGTCTGGTCGAGTTGCGCCGGGAGATCCTCGACGCGCCGGTGCTGGACGAGCCGCTGCTGCGCCGGGCCAAGCACTACGGCCTGTCGGATCGTCAGCTGGCCGCGCTGCGGCCGGAGCTGGCGGGGGAGAGCGGTGTGCGCGCCCTGCGCCACCGGCTCGGCATCCGCCCGGTCTTCAAGACGGTCGACACCTGCGCCGCCGAGTTCGAGGCCAAGACCCCGTACCACTACTCGGCCTACGAGCTCGATCCCGCGGCCGAGTCCGAGGTGGCGCCGCAGCGCGAACGCGAGAAGGTGATCATCCTCGGGTCCGGGCCCAACCGCATCGGCCAGGGCATCGAGTTCGACTACTCGTGCGTGCACGCGGCGCAGACGCTGTCGCAGGCCGGATACGAGACGGTGATGGTCAACTGCAACCCGGAGACCGTCTCCACCGACTACGACACCGCCGATCGCCTCTACTTCGAGCCGCTGACCTTCGAAGACGTGCTCGAGGTCTACCACTCCGAATGCGAGTCCGGCACCGTCGCCGGCGTCATCGTGCAGCTGGGCGGGCAGACCCCGCTCGGCCTCGCCCAGCGGCTCACCGCCGCGGGCGTGCCGGTGGTCGGCACCAGCGCGGCCGCCATCGACCTGGCCGAGGACCGCGGCGAGTTCGGTGACGTGCTGGTCGCGGCCGGGCTGCCCGCGCCGAAGTACGGCACCGCGACCACCTTCGCGCAGGCGCGCAAGATCGCCGCCGACATCGGCTACCCGGTGCTGGTGCGCCCGTCCTACGTGCTCGGCGGCCGCGGCATGGAGATCGTCTACGACGAGAGCTCGCTGGAGGGCTACATCTCCCGCGCGACCGAGCTCAGCCCGGAGCACCCGGTGCTGGTCGACCGGTTCCTGGAGGACGCGATCGAGATCGACGTCGACGCGCTGTGCGACGGAGAGGAGGTCTACCTCGGCGGCGTGATGGAGCACATCGAGGAGGCGGGCATCCACTCCGGCGACTCCGCCTGCGCGCTGCCCCCGATCACGCTGGGCCGCAGCGACATCGAAGCGGTGCGCCGCTCGACCGTCGCGCTGGCCAAGGGCATCGGCGTGCGCGGCCTGCTCAACGTGCAGTACGCGCTCAAGGACGACGTGCTCTACGTTCTGGAGGCCAATCCGCGCGCGAGCCGGACCGTTCCGTTCGTGTCGAAGGCCACCGCGGTGCCGCTGGCCAAGGCCGCCGCGCGGATCATGCTCGGCGCCACCATCGCCGAACTGCGCAAGGAAGGCATGCTGCCGAGCGAGGGCGACGGCGGGCACGTCGCGCTGGACGCTCCGGTCGCCGTCAAGGAGGCCGTGCTGCCGTTCCACCGCTTCCGGCGCGCCGACGGCAGCGGTATCGACTCGCTGCTGTCGCCGGAGATGAAGTCGACCGGCGAGGTGATGGGCATCGACGCCGATTTCGGCACGGCCTTCGCCAAGAGCCAGACCGCCGCCTACGGCTCGCTGCCCACCGAGGGCACCGTGTTCGTCTCGATCGCCAACCGGGACAAGCGCGCGATGGTCTTCCCGGTGAAGCGCCTGCACGACCTCGGCTTCCGCATCCTCGCCACCGAGGGCACCGCGGAAATGCTGCGCCGCAACGGGATTCCGTGCGAGCAGGTGCGCAAGCACTCCGAGGTGCGGCCGGACGACGAGCCGACGATCGTGGAGCAGATCCGCGACGGCGAGGTGGACATGGTGTTCAACACGCCCTACGGCAACTCCGGCCCCCGCGTCGACGGCTACGAGATCCGCAGCGCGGCCGTCGGGGTGAACATCCCGTGCATCACCACCGTGCAGGGTGCGGCGGCCGCGGTGCAGGGCATCGAGGCGAGCATCAACGGCGGCATCGGCGTGCGGTCGCTGCAGGAGCTGCACGCGGTGCTGCGTGGGTGAGCCGCGATCGGACGGAACGGGCGAGATGAAGACCTTCGGTGGCCGCTTGCGGCACGCGATGCGGGAGTTCGGGCCCGTGTGCGTCGGGATCGACCCGCATCCGGAGCTGCTGCGGTCCTGGGGTCTCCCCGAGGACGCCGAGGGACTCGAACGCTTCGCCGAGATCTGCGTGGAAGCGTTCGACGGCCTGGTGGCGCTGGTCAAGCCGCAGGTGGCGTTCTTCGAAGCCTACGGTTCCCGGGGCATCGCGGTGCTGGAACGCACCATCGAGGTGTTGCGGGCCTCGGGAACGTTGGTGCTCGCCGACGCCAAACGCGGCGACATCGGGTCCACCATGGACGCCTACGCGCGGACCTGGCTGGCCGACGGCCCGCTCGGGTCCGACGCGGTGACGGTGTCGCCGTACCTGGGGTTCGGTTCGCTGGCGCCGGCGCTGACGCTCGCCGAGGCGGGTCACCGCGGCGTCTTCGTGCTGGCGGCGACCTCCAACCCCGAGGGCGCGCAGGTGCAGGGGGCGGTCGTGGCGGACGGCCGCACCGTCGCGCAGACCATGGTCGACGAGGCGGCGGCTCGCAACGCGGGCGAGGAGTTCGGGTCGGTCGGCGTGGTGGTCGGCGCGACGCTCAATGCCGCGCCCGATCTGTCCGCGCTCAACGGCCCCATCCTCATGCCGGGGGTCGGCGCCCAGGGCGGTGGCCCGGAGACCATCCGGGGACTGGTCGGTGAGCCGATGCTCGCGGCGGTCGTGCCGAACGTCTCGCGCGAGGTGCTGAAGGACGGACCGACCGTTCCGGCACTGCGTGCCAAAGTGCGCGAGTTCCAAGACGCGTTCGCGTTCCTCCAGAAATGACCGCGAAAGGCCGGCGCATCCGCGCCGGCCTTTCGCGTTTCCGCCTGTTGTGCGTGCAGCTGTTCGCACACACGTGCCCCTTAGCGGGGCCTGTGTGGGCTGCTGCGCTGATTTCGGGGCCATCGGTGCCACCGGGTGGGCGCATCGCCCCTGGACCGGCGTACAGGGCCAGGATCGGCACCGGATGCCGGGCCGTGGCGGCCGCAACAGGCCGAATGTGACGCCCGACACGCGCAAAAAACTCGCGACACGCGGAGGATTTCCAGAAAGTTCCTGGTAGGGCGCGTGAGGGGTTGCTGGAGAGATGCGCTGCCGTGTCGCAACCCTTCCGCAAACCATTCGGTTTGTCGAAAACACCCTGCTGACGGCATATTTCGCTGATCGAGCAGCGGGATGCGCTCGATGGCGCGGGCGGGACCGGGGCCGGGCCGCCCCGGTGCGGTCCGTACCCGGAATCATGCGCTGACCTGGGGGGTGGGTTCGCAATCGGCGGACGTCGTGGGTACGGTCGCTGAGACTGCCGGGTTACCGGCAGGAGTTGATGCAATGAACGATGAGACGGAGGAACCGTGGCCCTTCCCCAGCTGACTGACGAGCAGCGCGCCGCTGCTTTGGAGAAGGCGGCTGCCGCTCGCCGCGCTCGGGCGGAGCTCAAGGAGCGCTTGAAGCGTGGCGGCACCAACCTGAAGCAGGTCCTCACCGATGCCGAGACCGACGAGATCCTCGGCAAGATGAAGGTGTCGGCGCTGCTGGAGGCCCTGCCGAAGGTGGGCAAGGTCAAGGCGGCGGAGATCATGAGCGAGCTGGAGATCGCCCCCACCCGGCGGCTGCGCGGACTCGGCGACCGGCAGCGCAAGGCGCTGCTGGCCCGGTTCGACTTCGACGCCTGACGACGAGGGTGATCGAACACACGCGGAAGGGTCGACTGGTCGTACTGGTCGGCCCCTCGGCCGTGGGCAAGTCCACCGTGGTCCGCTGTGTCCGCGAACGACTGCCCGACCTGGTCTTCAGCGTGTCGGCAACGACCCGGGCCCCGCGGCCCGGGGAGGTCGACGGCCTCGACTACCACTTCGTCTCCCGTGCGGAGTTCGACGCGATGATCGAGGCGGGTGAGCTGCTCGAGTGGGCGGACATCCACGGCGGGCTGCAGCGTTCGGGCACTCCCGCAGGGCCGGTGCGCGCCGCGCTGGCCGAAGGCCTTCCGGTATTGGTGGAAGTGGATCTGGAAGGCGCGCGATCGGTGCGCCGGGCGATCCCGGACGCGATCCTGGTCTTCCTGGCCCCGCCGAGCTGGGAGGAGTTGGTGGCGCGCCTGACCTCGCGCGGCACCGAGTCGCCCGAGGTGATCGAGCGCCGCTTGGAGACGGCCAGGATCGAGCTGGCGGCCTGTGACGAGTTCGACATGGTTATCGTGAACGACGAGGTGACCAGCGCCTGTGAGCAGTTGGTATCGTTGTTCGTTAGCACAAATTCGAGTTCGTGACCCCCACCTGCGCATGAGCGATCAGGCCCGGAGGAGGTAGCCTGCGTAACCACGTAGGGCCCTTCGCGCATGCGCAATCCACTCCGGCATGAGTGACCAGGGCCCGGAGTCGGCGCGCCGCCGCACTCGCAGGGCCCCTCGTTCATGCGCCAGACCACACAGCAGGAGTCTCCCTAGTGAGCAGTACGGACACCAAGACCGCGCCCGCATACGACACGCCGGTCGGCCTCACCAACCCGCCGATCGACGAGTTGCTGGAGCGCACGTCGTCCAAGTACGCCCTGGTCATCTACGCGGCCAAGCGGGCCAGGCAGATCAACGACTACTACAACCAGCTCGGCGACGGCATCCTCGAATACGTCGGCCCGCTGGTCGAGCCGGGTCTGCAGGAGAAGCCGCTGTCGGTCGCGCTGCGCGAGATCCACGCCGACCTGCTCGAGCACTCCGAAGGCGAGTGAGGCGAACCCGGTTCGCCAGTGACCACGACTAGGCCGGAGGCGTAGTGACCACAAGGATCGTCGTCGGTGTGGCCGGAGGCATCGCCGCCTACAAGGCGTGCTCTCTGGTCCGGCGATTCACCGAAACCGGACATGACGTCCGGGTGATCCCCACCACCTCGGCGCTGGAGTTCGTCGGCAAGGCGACCTTCGAGGCACTGTCCGGGAACCCGGTGCATACCGGCGTGTTCTCCGACGTGCCCGAGGTCCCGCATGTTCGGCTGGGCCAGGAGGCGGACCTCGTGGTCATCGCCCCGGCGACCGCCGATCTCATGGCCCGCGCCGCGTCCGGCCGCGCCGACGACCTGCTCACCGCGACGTTGCTGACGGCCCGATGTCCGATCTTGTTCGCGCCCGCGATGCACACCGAGATGTGGGAGCATCCGGCGACCGTCGCCAACGTCGCGACCCTGCGCGCCCGCGGCGCCATCGTCATGGAGCCCGCGGCGGGCCGGCTCACCGGCGCCGACACCGGCCCCGGGCGCCTGCCCGAGCCCGAGGAGATCTTCGGCCTCGCGTCGCTGCTCATGGAGCGTGCCGACGCGATCCCGCGGGATCTGGAGGGCCGCCGGGTCGTCATCACGGCGGGCGGCACCAGGGAGCCGCTGGATCCGGTGCGCTTCCTGGGCAACCGCAGCTCCGGCAAGCAGGGCTACGCTCTGGCGCGGGTCGCGGCCCAGCGGGGCGCCCATGTGACGTTGATCGCGGGCAACACGATCGAGATGGCGGCGCCCGCCGCCGTCGACTTGGTGCACATCACCACCGCCGAACAGCTGAAGACCGCCGTCGACAAGCACGCCGTCGGCGCCGACGCGGTGATCATGGCCGCCGCGGTCGCCGATTTCCGGCCGACCAACGTCGCCGCCGCCAAGATCAAGAAGGGCGCGGGCGAGCCGGACGTCATTCCGCTGACCAAGACCGACGACATCCTCGCCGGGTTGGTGCAGGCGCGCCGCGACGGCCAGTTGCCAGGCACCGCGATCGTCGGCTTCGCCGCCGAGACCGGTGACGAGCACGGCGACGTCCTGACCCACGCGCGGGCCAAGCTCGCCCGCAAGGGCTGCGACCTGCTCGTGGTCAACGCGGTCGGCGAGGGTAAAGCGTTCGAGGTGGACACCAACGACGGCTGGCTGCTCGGCGCGGACGGCACCGAACAGGCGCTCGATCACGGCTCCAAGGCGTTGCTGGCCAGCCGTGTGCTCGACGCGCTGAGTGGATTGCTGCGCTGAACCGGGCCGCGTCCCGGCCGGAATTGCCCTCCGGTCGGTCGTTGGCGACGCCGTCATCGATGCGGCGCCGCATGGCCACCGGGAGTTCAGCTGTCCGGTACGGCCGCGTCGTTGCGGTCCGCCCTGTCGGTGATTTGGAATAGGCTGAGATATAAGGGTTGCGCAGTCACGACATCGCGTTACTGTCGCAACCCGATACGAGTAACCCGTTGAGGGAGAGGGAAGAACTGTGCGCACGTCCGGGAGCCGGCTTTTCACCAGTGAGTCCGTGACCGAAGGTCATCCGGACAAAATCTGTGATGCCATCAGCGATTCCATTCTCGACGCGTTGCTCGCGGAGGATCCGCGCAGCCGGGTCGCGGTGGAAACCCTCGTGACGACCGGCCAGGTCCATGTCGCCGGTGAGGTCACCACGTCGGCGTACGCCGATATTCCCCGAATTGTCCGGGAAAAGGTGTTGGAAATCGGATATGACTCGTCGGCAAAGGGATTCGACGGAAATTCCTGCGGTGTGAATATCGCGATCGGCGCGCAGTCACCGGATATCGCGCAGGGTGTGGACACCTCGCACGAGGCCCGTGTCGGCGGCTCCGACGACGAGATCGAGCGGCAGGGCGCGGGCGATCAGGGCTTGATGTTCGGTTACGCCACCAAGGACACGCCCGAGTTGATGCCGCTGCCGATCGCGCTCGCGCACCGGTTGTCGCGGCGGCTGACCGAGGTCCGCAAGACCGGTGTGCTGCCCTACCTGCGCCCGGACGGGAAGACGCAGGTCACCATCGAGTACGACGGCGACCGCCCGGTCCGCTTGGACACCGTGGTCGTCTCCACCCAGCACGCCGCCGACATCGACCTGGACAACCTGCTCGCCCCCGACATCAGGGAGAAGGTGCTCGAGGCGGTGCTGGCCGACTTGGACGTGCCGAGCCTGGACATCTCGGACATCCGCCTGCTGGTCAACCCCACCGGCAAGTTCGTGCTCGGCGGCCCGATGGGCGACGCGGGCCTGACCGGCCGCAAGATCATCGTCGACACCTACGGCGGCATGGCCCGCCACGGCGGCGGCGCCTTCTCCGGCAAGGATCCGTCGAAGGTGGACCGCTCGGCCGCCTACGCCATGCGCTGGGTCGCGAAGAACGTCGTCGCGGCCGATCTGGCCGATCGCGTCGAGGTCCAGGTGGCCTACGCGATCGGCAAGGCGGCTCCGGTCGGCTTGTTCGTCGAGACCTTCGGCACCGAGAAGGTGGACCCGGCGCGCATCAGCACCGCGATCACCGAGGTCTTCGACCTGCGTCCCGGCGCCATCATCCGCGACCTGGACCTCCTGCGCCCGATCTACGCGCCGACCGCCGCGTACGGCCACTTCGGCCGCACCGACGTCGACCTGCCGTGGGAACACACCGACCGCGCGGACAAGTTGCGCGCCGCCGTCGGACTCTGATCTCGACCAGGTCCGAGTGAACGAACCCGCGGCGGACATCCCCGCCTCCGAGGCGGACCGTTCGGCCGCGGGTCCCGCGGGCGTCGAGCTGCCGATCGCCCGGGTGCTTCCGCTGCTCTCGCCCGCTCACCTCGATCGCGACTTCGACTACGTGGTGCCCCCCGAGCTGGACGAGCTCGCCCAGCCGGGGGTCAGGGTGCGGGTGCGATTCGCCGGACGGCTGGTGGACGGCTACCTGCTCGCTCGAATGCCGCACAGCGACCATGGCGGCAAGCTGGTCGCGCTGGAACGCGTCGTGTCCGGTGAACGCGTGCTGACTCCGGAAATCCTCGACCTGGCGGAGAAGGTCGCGTCCCGGTACGCGGGTACGCGCGCCGACGTCCTGCGGCTGGCCATCCCACCACGCCACGCCCGCACGGAAACCGGGGGCAAGAAGAAGTCCGCTGCGGCACCGGCAGAGTCCGTCGACTCCACGGTTGCGCCTTCTGCCTCGCCGGTGGACGCGGCGGCATCCGGGTGCGCGGGGGAATCCGGGACAACCTGTGCCTCAACGTCATACGGTCGAGACGGTGACACCGATGCCATGCCAGCCGCAGCGCATCGCTTCGCACGGCTGGTGAACTCCTGTGTGTCGCAGACCGATCCGGCGGTCGGCGGGCATGGATCCGCGTCGGAGGATACCGAAACCGGCGGTGTGGCCGATTCGGACCGCGAGGCCCTCGCAAACGAGGACGCCGCGCGGCAAGCTCACTCGTCTTCGGCGAATACTGCTGAGCCCGAGAGCGAGTCGTCTTCGGACGGCGAGATACACCGTGCGCCGGCCAGCAGCGACGGCGCGGATGAGGCCCGCGAGGTCGCGCTGCTCGAGGCCGTTGATCTCGCTGCCTGGGAGCGCTACGTGCACGGTTCGGCTTTCGTCGGTGCCCTCGCACAAGGCAAAGGGGCGCGTGCGGCCTGGCAGGCGCTGCCCGGGGAGCACTGGCCCCGGCGGCTGGCGGAACTCGCCGCCGTGGTGGCACGGCAGGGCCGCGGCGCGATCCTCATGGTTCCCGATCAACGCGACCTCGACCGGGTACTGGCGGAATGCGTTCGGCTGGTGGGGGACTCGGCGGTCGGGCTGTCCGCTGGACTCGGTCCCGCCGCGCGGTACCGGCGGTGGCTCGCGGTGCTGCGCGGTTCGGCGCGGGTGGTGGTCGGCACGCGCAGCGCGGTGTTCGCCCCGGCGGCGGACCTCGGGCTGATCGCGTTGTGGGACGACGGCGACAGCACCTACGCCGAACCCCGCGCACCGTATCCGCACGCGCGGGAGGTGGCGATGTTGCGGGCGCACGACACCGGTGCGGCGTTCGTCGCCGCCGGTTTCGCGCGGACCGCGGAGATCCAGGCGGTGGTCGACTCCGGCTGGGCGCATGACCTGATCGCCGACCGTGCCGTGCTCCGCAAAACCGCTCCGCGGATCAGCGCCCCCGGCGACAGTGATATCGCCCTGGAACGCGACCCGGTCGCGAAGGCCGTCCGGATTCCCGGCGTCGCCTTCGCGGCTGCCCGCGCCGCGCTGAAGGAAGGCGCACCCGTGCTGGTGCAGGTGCCGCGCCGCGGGTACATCCCCGCGCTGTCCTGCCGGAAATGCCGTACTCCGGCCCGGTGCAGGCACTGCAACGGGCCGCTCGCGCTGCCGGAGACCCGCCGGGCGGAAGTGGACGGCGCGGCCGCGCAGAGTCCCGCGTGCCGCTGGTGCGGGATCACCGAGGCCGCGTTCCGTTGTGCCACCTGCGGTTCGCGCGCCCTGCGCGCCGTGGTGATCGGGGCGGCGCGCACGGCGGAGGAACTCGGCCGCGCCTTTCCCGGCGTGCCGATCCGCGGCTCCGGCGGCGGCGCCGTGCTCGACACCGTCGAGCCGGGCCCGCAGGTCGTGGTCGCCACGGTCGGCGCCGAACCCGTGGTCCCCGGCGGGTACGGCGTCGCGCTGTTGCTCGACGGCTGGGCGCTGCTCGGCCGTGCCGACCTGCGGGCCGCCGAGGACGCGTTGCGCCGCTGGATGGCCGCCGCGGCGCTGGTCCGCGCGCACGGTCAGGTCGTCGTCGTGGCCGAGCCCTCGATCCCGACCGTGCAGGCGCTGGTCCGGTGGGATCCGGTAGGCGCGGCGCGGGCGGAGGTGGCGGCGCGGGCCGAGGTCGGCTTCCCGCCCGCCGTCCGTCTCGCCGCGATCGATGGCACCGCCGACACCATCGCCGAACTGCTCTCGGCGGCGGACCTGCCCGACACGGTCGACCGCCTCGGACCGGTGCCGCTGCCGGACGGCGCCCGCAAACCGTTCTCCTCCGGCGATGCGCCCGCCGAAGTGGAGCGCTTGCTGTTGCGGGTCGATCGCCGATCCGGAGCCGCGCTGGCGCGTGCTCTGCGCGCGGCTCAGGCGGTTCGCAGCACGCACCGCTCCGACGCCCCCCTTCGCGTGCAGATCGATCCGGTCGACATCGGCTGACGGTCGCCGGACCCGCGAGCCGGCCCGGCGATTTCTCCGCAATCGCCGTGCGCACCCAGGTCGCCAGGTCTTCGCCGCCTAGGCGCCAACGGCGGTGACCCGTTCACGTCACCGCCACCCGGACGATGCGAGACGCCGGAACTCCGCCAGCCGAGGAACGTCGGGCGGTGCTCATTTCTCGTTCGCGCAGCGTGCTGCCCGAGCCTCAGACGAAGGCCGCTCGATTGCGGGCGGCCCAGTCGGCGTACTTCGTGGCCGGACGCCCGAGCACCCGCGGCACATCGGGGCTGATCCGCTGTTCGGCGGGCGTCGGCTCGCCGAGGATGGTCAGTGTGTGCTCGGCCACCGGCTCGGGCATGAACTCGAGCATCGTCGAACGAGCTTGCGTACGAGTCAATTCGACGAAGCGCAGCGGCGCGCCGATTGCCGCGCCGAGTGCCTCGGCCTGAGCCCGCGGTGTGGCGAGTTCGGGCCCGGTGAGGGTGTAGACGTGCCCGTCGTGCCGGTCGTCGCGTAACGCCGCTGCCGCGACCGCGGCGATGTCGGCCGGATCGATCGAGGGAAGACCGATGTCGCCGAACGGCGCGGCGACCATGCGCTGCGTGCGCACCGCGTCCGCCCACGCATAGGTGTTGGAGAAGAATCCGGACGGCCGGAGAAAGGTCCAGGCCAGCCCGGATTCCCTGATCGCCGCTTCGTAGGCGACGAGCCTGGCGTAGCCCGCGGCGTCCGGACGAGTGGCGACGCCCTGCGAGGACACGAAGACGACGCGCCGCACGCCTGCCGCCGCGGCGACTTTCAGCACCTGCTCGGGGGCCGGACCCGTCACCAACTGCTCGCCGGTGATCAGGAGAAACAGGGTGTCGGCTCCCGTGACGGCGGGGGAGAGGCTTTCCGGTTCGCCCAGATCGGCTTGAACCGACCGGACACCGGCGGGCAGCGAGAGGTCCGCATGCCGGGCGACGGCCGTCACCTCTTCGCCGGCGTCAGCCAGCAGGCGCACGAGCGGCGCGCCGATATTTCCGGTGGCTCCGGTGACCACGATCATCGTCAACTCCTTAGTTAGTTGTCTGACTAAATGCACCGTAGCCGATCGCCGCCGCGCTGTCTACAGTTAGTTGTGTGACTGACTCACAGGCGAAGGCCGGATCGGGTAAGCGGGAGCGGCTGGTCGATGCCGCGGCCCGGGTGTTCTATCAGCAAGGCGTGGAGAAGACGACGATCGCCGACATCGCGCGCGCCGCGGAGGTCCCGGTCGGCAACGTCTACTACTACTTCAAGACGAAAGACCAGCTCATCGAGGCGGCCATCAGCTCGCACGCCCGCATCCTCGATGCCGTGATCGCCGCGAGCGATCAGCACGAGACGCCCGCGGAGCGATTGAAGGCCCTGATCGCGGGGTGGGTCGCCGAGCGTGACCAGACCGTGCGATACGGATGTCCGTTCGGCACTTTGTCCTCGGAATTGGACAAGCGGGGAGATGGGTTGGACACCGCGGCCGCCGAGGTGATGCGGGTGCTCGTGGACTGGGCCGAGCGGCAGTTCGCCGCGATGGGACGGGCGGACGCTGAGGAACTCGCCGTCGCCTATGTCGCCGCGTATCAAGGAATCTCGCTGCTCACCAATACTTTTCGTGATCCCGAACTGATGGTTGTCGAAGGGGCGCGGTTGTCGCGCTGGATCGACTCGCTGGTGAGCTGACCTCGGACGGGGCCCGGAAATCGAAACCGGGCCTTGCGCTCGATGCATTGCCGATATATCGTCGATAGCATGATACGACCACGAGAGCCTTGGGAGGCTGACATGCAACACCGAGAACATCGAGAATTCGGCCGTCGCGGCCGGGGCCCACTGCCCGGTCACGAGGGCTTCGAACACGGGCGGCGCTTCCGTCGCGGCGGGCGCCACGGTTTCGGACCCGAGTTCGGGCCGGGGTTCGGTCCCGGTTTCGGGCCCGGCTTCGGGCCGCATTTCGGCCGCGGCCGCGGCCGCGGCGGCCGGGGCAGGCGTGGAGACGTCCGTGCCGCCGTGTTGTTGCTACTCACCGAGCAGCCCATGCACGGCTACGAACTCATTCAGCAGATCCGCGAGCGCAGCAACGACATCTGGCGGCCGAGCCCCGGATCGATCTACCCCGCGCTGGCGCAACTGGAGGACGAGGGCTTGGTCCTCATCGAGAAGGTCGCCGGGCGGAAGACCGCGAAGCTCACCGAGTCCGGCGCCGAGTACGTCGCCGCGCACCGCGACGAGCTGGGCGATCCGTGGGCGGACGTGCAGCAGGATGTCGGCGCTCAGGCAATGGACCTGCGCGCGCTCGTCGGCCAGCTGATGGGGGCGGTGGCCCAGGTCGCCGCGGCCGGTACCCCGCAGCAGGCGGCGCGGGCGGCCGAGTTGCTCACCGAGACCCGCAAGTCCCTCTACCGCATCCTCGCCGAGGACGAGACCCCCGAGAAGTAGGGGAGGCGAAACACCCCGATACCGCGCGCATTTCGAGTCGATCAGGGGGATCATTGTGAGATGCGACAGTGGAGCCGAGCGGGAACTTGGGGCGTTTCACACTTGCGTGCCGCCGTGCTGGCCTTCGTGCTGGCCGGTGCGGCCGCGCTCGGTCCGGGCGTGGCGTCGGCCGAGCCGCTCGGCTTCCGCCCGCCCGAGGTGCCGACCGACGCCGCTCCGCCGCAATCGGATCATCTGGCCGCCGCGTGGTATCAGAAGAGTCATCCGGATGCGGTCCCGAGCGGCACCAACGATTTCGACTGCGTGCCCAGTGCCGGCCATCCCCGTCCCGTGGTGCTCGCGCACGGGACCGACTCCTCGGCGTATTCCGATTGGTCGGGGATCGCGCCGCAGCTGACAGCGGCCGGATTCTGCGTGTTCGCGCTGAACTACGGGGGCAAACCGGGCGCGCACAGCTATGGCACCGAGGATTTGGTGCTCAGCGCCTACCAGGTCGGCGCGTTCGTCGATCAGGTCCTGGCGGCCACCCACGCGGGCAAGGTCGATCTGGTCGGGTTCTCGCAGGGCGCCAACGTGACTCGCTACTACGTCAACAAGCTGGGCGGCGCGCCCAAGGTCGAGCAATGGGTCGGCCTCGCGTCGCCCAGCTACGGCGGTGTGATGTACGGGCTGGTGCCGGTCGCCGAGGCGATCCCCGGCGCACTGCAGGCGTTCGCCCAGGTGACCTCGCTCGCCGCCGTGCAGCAGGCCGAAGGGTCGCCGATCATGCTCGATCTCAACGCGGGCGGCGACACGGTGCCCGGCGTGCGGTACGTGACCGTCGGCAGTCGCGTCGACGAGATGATCCAGCCGTTCGAGAACATCGCGCTGCGCGGGCCGGGCGCCCGCAACATCGCGCTGCAAGACCTTTGCCCGGCCGATCTCACCGGGCACTTCCACATGGTCTACGACCCGTTCGTGCAGCAGTTGCTGCTCACGGTGCTGGATCCGGGCAGCCCGGCGCCGGTGTGCCGGCCGGTTCCGCTCGGCACCGGTATCCCCGAGGTGATCATCGCGGGGCATTCCTGAAGTCGCTGAACCCGGTGCACCGGCTGCTCGCCTGGTCGGTCGGGTCGGTGATCGGCCGGCGCGTCCGGTAGTGAAACGCGATCCGCTGAGGCGGCCACCGTCCGATCCCGTCTCGTCCATCGGCTTCGTCGCCGATCTCGGGGTGTCGAGCCCATCCTTGGCGCTGCTGATCCCTGGGCTCGGGATTTTCAATCATTGATTGAATCAACGATGGAAACGTGCTTGACTGGCCGCATGCCGAAGCCGGTTTCCGAAGCCGCAGCCACCACCCGTGATCGTCTGCTGACCGCCGCCGAGCGTCTACTGCTCGAAGGCCGCTACGACGAGGTGTCCGTGCGGGGCATCTGCGCGCAGGCCGGAGCGAATCCCGCGGCGGTGCACTACCACTTCGGATCGAAGGACGCCTTGGTCGCGGCGCTGCTCGAGGAGCGGCTGGGCCCGGTATGGGAAGACCGGCTGGCCGCTGTCGCCGACGGGCACGGCTCCATCGGCGAGGTGGTCGACGCGGTGATCGAGCCGTTCGTCGAGCTGGCCGCCGATCCGGTGGGCCGGATGCATCTGAGACTGCTGGCGCAGTTCGTCCTCGGCAGGCAGGTGACCGAGTGGCGGCAGCCGTGGTTCCGCATCGATGCCTGGGTGCGCCTGCTGCCGGGGCTGAGCGAGCGCGAGAGCATGCGCCGGTGGATGTTGGCGTTCGACCTGCTCATCATGCGATTCGGCAGTGCGGAGCACCGAGAGATGTCGCAGGAGGCGGTGGCCACCCTCCGGGAATTCGTGGTGGCCGGATTGACCGCGCCGACAGGAGAGAAACGATGAACGACGTATTCACACCGGCCCGGCTCGGGCCGATCACTTTGCGCAACAGGGTGATCAAGGCCGCGACATTCGAGGGCCGCACGCCGGACGCCCTGGTGACCGACGACTTGATCGAGTTCCATCGCGAGGTCGCCGCCGGTGGGGTCGGGATGACGACCGTGGCGTATTGCGCGGTCGCTCCTGGGGGCCGGACCGACCGGCACCAGATCTGGCTGCGTCCGGAAGCGGTGCCGGGGCTGCGAAGGCTCACCGACGCCGTTCATGGCGAGGGCGCGGCGGCGAGCGCGCAGATCGGGCACGCCGGTCCGGTGGCCAACGCGGCGTCCAACCGGGCTCCGGCCCTGGCGCCGAGCCGGATGCTCAGCCCGCTGTCGATGCGCATGATGCGAAGCCCGGACGAGGACGGGATCCGTGCACTCGTGGCCGCGCATGCCGACGCGGCGAAGCTGGCCGAGGAGGCCGGTTTCGATGCGGTGGAAATCCATTTCGGGCACAACTACCTGGTCAGCTCGTTCCTGAGTCCCAAGCTGAACCGCCGCACGGACCGGTACGGCGGCAGCTTGGTCAACCGCGCGCGGCTGGCCCGTGAGATCGCCGCAGCTGTTCGGAAAGCCGTTGGCGGCAGGCTCGCGGTGACCGCGAAACTGAACATGGAGGACGGAGTGCGGGGCGGGCTCACCGTGCCCGAATCGCTGCAGGTCGCCGCATGGCTGGAAGCCGACGGCACGCTGGACGCGTTGGAACTGACGGCGGGCAGCTCACTGCTCAACCCGATGTTGCTGTTCCACGGTGACGCCCCGCGCAAATCCTTCGCCGACGTTCTCCCCGTGCCGGCCCGGTGGGGCTTCCGTATGGTCGGCAAGGCCTTCCTGAAGGAGTATCCGTACCGGGAGGCGTATCTGCTCGAGCGTGCGCGGCACTTCCGGCGGGAATTGTCGATGCCGCTCATTCTGCTGGGCGGCATCACCAACCTGGACACCATGCGGCTGGCGAGGGCGGAAGGCTTCGAATTCGTCGCCATGGGTCGTGCGCTGCTGCGGGAACCGAACCTGTTGCGCCGCATCCGATCGGATGCGTCGACGCGGTCTGCGTGCGTGCACTGCAACGAATGCATGCCCACGATCTACACCTGCACTCGCTGCGTGTTCCGCCCCGGCCAACCGCGCGAACCCGTCGAGCTGACCCTGTCGAGTGGCTCCGACACGCAGCCATAGGCGGCCGCAGGCTCAGCGTCCGGCGGAGGCTGCGGCGAGTTCCGCGGGATCGAGCGCGGCGACGAGCATCACCGCCGTCGCGATGTCCATAACCAGATGCGGGAACACCGTGACGGCGATCTCGTGCCGCGTCGGCGGGGCTTCGCCAGGCGGGCGTACCACGACGGCGACGACGACCAGCGCGTCGAGCAAGAACATGGCGGCGAGGATCCAGCCGATCACCGGGTAGGGCAGACCCGGCGCGTGCGCGGTCGCGTGATGGACGTGCTCCGGCGGGGAAGCGTGCGTGCCGAGCGTCGCGTAGACCATCGCGAGCGCGGCGACACCGTGGTAGACGGCGGCGCCGATCCGGTCGGCGCGCTCGGCGGACCGCTCGCGCGCCGCGACGACGACCAGCCACAACGGCGAGGCGATCGCGAGAGCGCCGAAGAGCAGCCGCCACTCGAGCACGGAGAGATTCGCGCCGACGGCGCTCCACATCGCCGCCATGGCGGCGAGCATGACCGCGTGGAACAGCTCCGAGCCGCGCTCACCGTAACGGGCGAGTCGTCCCGGCGCCCGGCGCGGACGGAGCAGACCGACGGCGGCGACGGCCGCGCCGCAGCAGCACAGGACGATCATCCCCCAGGTCGCCGCGGGCGGCAGGCCGGTGTGGTGCACCTACGCCGGCGTGACGCGCACGTCGTGCCGCCCGCCCAGGTCGACCTCGATGATGCCCTCGCCCGCCTCGTCGGCGACCACGCTGGGCTCGGTCGCGCCGGTGACGCGGTAGGTGCGGTGGGGGATCAGCCGTCGCAGCCCCAGCCGCACCCGCCCGGCTCCGTGACCAGGCCGTAGCACCAGTTCCAGGGAGCTGCCGTCGGTCACCGCCTTGGCGACCAGGACATCCGGATAGGGCGCTGTGCCGAGGATCGGTCCGGTCCGCCACTCGGGCGGCACCGCTCCGAGCACCAGGTCGCGCAGTCCGTCGGGCCGGTTGAACCGGGTGAGTGCGTGGTGGGCGTTGGTCACCGTCGAGACTCCCGCGAAGCGCCGGGCGCCGTTGCGCTCGTCGACCCGATACCGCTCGTGCATGGAGCGCACCAGGGCGGCGGCGAGGTCGGATTCGCCCATTTCGGCGGCGGCCGTGGCGACGAAGATCCGCGTCATCCCGTCACCGTTGATCACGTTGTAGTTGCCGAGGTCGACACGGGTGCGCGAGCTGCCGCGCAGGCGCACCCGCTGCCCGTCGAAGTCGATGAAACGATCGCGCAGCGTGGTCCAGGTGTCGCGGGCGAGGTCGGGCATCATCGCGTTGAGCCAGGCCACCATGCCGGCGTCGTAGCCGAGCACGGGCCTGCTGATGGTGATCGATGGGCCGAGCCGGCCCGGGATGAACCGCCCGTTGCGCAGGCGCCATCCGTCGTGCAGGTAGCTGTGCCGGATCCGGTCGACCAGGTCGCCGGTGAGCGCGGTGCCGTGCAGGCGATCGTGCATCACCAGCGTGTTGAAGGCGAAGACATTGCAGATCGGATAGATCAGGTGCGGTTCGCAGGCGTATTGCGGACAGTTCTCGCGCGCGAGCATATTACGGCGAATCGCCGCGCTGAGGCGCGCGAAGTCGTACTCGTGCACCAGCTTCGGGCTCCATCGCAGCGTCAGCCCGCCGGGCCGGTCGAAGCCGGGGTCGGCGTTGAGGGTCTCGTAGAGCCCGATCATGACGCCGAAGTACCCGGAGTACATGACATTGGCGTGCCGGATGGGGTCGGTCTCCCTGCGGCCGTAGCCGATGAGGCTCTCGGTCGCCCAATATCCCCAGACGCGCTTGTCGCACATCTTGAGGATTGCGTTGCGTTGCGCCTCGGCGAGGTACCCGGTGAACGCGGGCGTCCTCGTGTATTGCGCCATCGCGAGCGCGTAGCCGATGAAGTTCAGCTGGTATCGCAGTGCGCTGCCGCCGATCTGCTCGATGCGGTCGAAGCCGTCGAATCGGTCGAGCGGTTGCAGGGCGAGGTCGAGCACGAAGCGCTGGAACGCCAGATCGTCCTGATCGGACTCGACGACGGGAGGCGCGGTGCCCGCTGCCGGTGCGCTGGTCATGCCGCCGCCTCGTACCCGGCGGCGCCGGAAGCGGGGACGTCCGCGGGACCCGCGCGGTACGCGGTGGGCGGGAATTCGATGGGCTGCTCGGATCGCCCGCGCAGCCGACGCCAGAGGCGATGCGCACCGGCGGCGAGGTAACCGGCAAGGAGACAGCACGGCATCGGACTACTCGCTTCCGCAAGCCACGAACGCTGTGGCAATGAGATGTTTGGACATTTATCTTATCAATCTCGCCGCCGCGGGGGAAGGTGCGCGGCTTCCAATCATCGATGAAGCGGCGAGTGTCGTGGAATGTCCTGCGAGACAGCAGTTTCCGAACTCAAACGGGTGCGGCGGCGTGAGCATGATGACAAAACGAAATGATGAAAGGTTGATAATGTTTCCATTGCAACTTCTCATCTACTCGGCTACGGGAGAAGATCAGTGAGCAATGGACACGGCCGGAAGGCGCTGAAGACGGCGGTGGGAGCAGCCAGCGTGGCGCTCTGCACGGTGATGGGGACGGCGGGGGCCGTCGCCGATCCGAACATCCAGATTCCGGGTGCCGATGACGGACTACCCAACTGCGCGGTGCTGAACATCAACGCGTTCGCCGGATACATCGGCACCGGAGAACCACGTCCGACCAAGGCGATGGACGAGAATTTCGCGACCGCCCCGGTCGGGGACTGGTGCAACACCAACGTCGGCTACTCGTCCACCAGTTACGGTCCCGAGGGAGTCACCTTCGTCAATCCGCCTACGCGGGACGGCCTGTTCCCCTACAACAACTCCGAGGTCTTGTCGAAGCCGGTGTTCGAACCCGGCCAGACGATGACCATCGACATCAAGGGCGCTCCGGATCTGACCGGTCACAACGGCACCGCGGGGTGGGGCGTCTCCAACCGTTCCATCGATCCGCTCGGACTCGAGATCGCGTGGTTCATGTACAACGGCTCGCACGGATTCCTCGGCGACGCCAGCGAACTCACCCGGCCGGTCTTCAACGTCCTCGGGCAGGATCTGCCCCGCGGGTTCTTCCTGATGGTCAAGCGGGGCGGTGAGCTGGTGCCACAGATCACGCCCCTCGACCCGGCACTGCTGTCGGACGATCACGCCTACGCGGTCCGGCTCACCGAACAGCACGTGGAATTCTTCATCGACGGCGCGCCGGTCGGGACATTCGCCAGCCCGCCGCACGGCAAGGGCGTCAACATCCTGCAGAAGCCGGTGCCGCTGCTCGGGCAGGCCTGGCTCGACGGCAGCTACTGGTTCCCGCTGCCGATTCCGGAGTACAACGACCGGGAGCAGCGGCTCACCATGACGCGGTATCGCCAAGGGCCGAGCGAGACCACTCCGCTGCGTTGACCCGGCGCCCCCGCCGTGGGTCGTGATTCGCGTGCGCACCGAACTTCGTCGCGGGCGGATTCGAGGCCGCTGTCTCGGGTATGCGCCAGATGTCAGCTTGTTCCGATATCCGGGAGGTTGTTGTGGCTGAACATGGAAGCGGTGCTCGTGAGGGCGTCGAGGGCGTCGTCGAAGACGTCAAGGGCAAGGTGAAGGAAGCCGCCGGTACCGTCACCGGGCACGAAGACCTGAAGGACGAAGGTCGCGCGCAGCAGGACAAGGCGGATTCCCAGCGCGAGGCGGCGGGCAAGGAAGCCGCGGCCGAGAAGGCGCGGGCCGAAGCGGACGTCGACGAGGCCCGCCAGTCGGCGCATCAGCACGGGCGGTAACCACACCGGTTCGACCCACCGCAGACACCCGCCGCCGTCAGCAGAGCTGGCGGCGGCGGTCCGCGTAATACCTCGGGAGCGGCGCGCAAGGCGTACCCCTCGACAATGCGCACGTACGCGAGCCCGTGCGGATCAGCGCGAAGACCCGTCGGCCGCTGCCCGGCGTGCGGCGCTGACCGCACGCTTGGCGATGGCCCAACGGTGCACCTCCGAGGGTCCGTCGTAGATGCGGAAGGGCCGTACTTCGCGCGACAGCCGCGCCAGCGGCAGGTCGTCGGAGACGCCGAGGCCGCCGCACAACTGAATGCTGCGGTCGACGATGCGGAAGATCGCCTCGGCGGCGAAGGTCTTCGCGATCGAGGTGGCGTTGCCCGCGTGCTCGCCGTTGTCCAGCTCCCAGCAGGCACGGACCAGCAGCGCGCGGGTGGCGGCGATGTCGATCTCGTTGTCGGCGATCATCTTCTGCGCCATCCCCAGATCGCCGATGCGCGCGCCGAAGCCTTCGCGCTGGGCGACTCGCTCGACGGCGATGTCGTGGCCTCGGCGCGCCGCCCCCAGCCACCGCATGACGTGCGTCATGCGGGCCGGACCCAGCCGCACCTGGGCGTATTCGAAGCCGCGGTCGACGGCGCCGAGCACCGCTTCGTCGGGTACGAACATGTCCTCGAAGAAGACCTCGCAGTGGCCGCCGATCATGGCGCGGTCCAGCGTGGTGATATGCCTGCCGACGCGCAGGCCAGGGGTGTCGGCAGGCGTCAGGAACATCGTCGCCCCGCCGCGCTGTCCCGGTTCACCGGAGGTGCGGGCCATCACGATGAAGAAGCCGGCTCCATCGGCGCCGGTGATGAAGTGCTTGTGGCCGTTGATCCGCCAGCCGCCGTCGGCGCGAACCGCCCGGGTGGCCAGCGCCGCCGGGTCGGAACCCGCGCCGGGTGCGGGCTCGGTCATCGCGAAGGCCGAGCGCACCTCGCCGCGGGCGAGCGGTTCCAGGTAGCGCTGCTTCTGCTCGGGATCGGCGATGTGGGCGAGCATGTGCACGTTGCCCTCGTCCGGTGCGGCGATATTGAGCGCCGTCGGGCCGAACAGCGAGTAGCCCGCCTCCTCGAACACCGGCGCGCGCTCCGACATCGACAGCCCGTGACCGCCGTACTCGACGGGGGCGTGCGGCGCGAAGACCCCGGCCTCGCGCGCCAGCTTGTTCAGCGTGACGCGCAGTCCGTCGCCGCCGGCCGCGGTGATGTCGCCGTGGTGTTCGTCCTCGATCGGCAGCACCGTCTCCCGCACGAATTCCCGGGTGCGGTCGGTCAGCGCCCGAACTTCGTCGGAATAGGTCAGATCGATCGGCATCGCGCATTCCTCCTCGACATCCAGAGCCTCGTCCCTCGACCGAACGATCGCTCTGTCCGGACACTGTCCCACCGGCTGCGGTGCGGTGTCAAAGCGTGCAGTTCAGGCCAAGATCAGGCGCATGTCCGTACAATCCTACTGTTCAGCTATGCTGAACAAATGCGAAACGAGGCCATGGCGCCGCACGAGGCGATCCGCCGCGCGCGCCGCGCCGCCGGCCTGTCGCTGCGCGAAGCGGCCCGCAGGCTGGAGGTGAGTCCGGCGACGCTCAGCGCCGTGGAGACGGGCAAGACCGGGATCTCGATCGCCCGGCTCACGCGCTTGTCGGAGGTGCTCGGCGTGCCGGTCGCTCAGCTGCTCGGGGACGCCACGCTCGCGCCGCGGCCCAGCTACGACCGGGTCGATCCCGAGCCGGGCGCGCGGGGTGGCTGGCGCGAATTCGCCCCGCTGGACGTCGACCCGGTGTTGGCCGCCGCCCTCGCGTCGTTCGTCGAGATCGGTTATCACGGCACGACCGTTCGCGCCATCGCCCGGCGGGCCGGCACCAGCGTTCCCGGCCTTTACCACCACTATCGCGACAAACACGACCTGCTGGTCCGCATCCTCGATCTGACCATGGACGAACTGCACTGGCGAGTGCGCGCCGCCCGCGCCGAAGGCCGCGACAGCGTCCACCGGGTGCGCCTGATCGTGGAAGCACTGGCCCTGTTCCACACGCACCGCCGCGACCTCGGTTTCATCGGCGCCAGCGAGATGCGCAGCCTTTCCCCGAGCGAACGCGCGCGCATCGCGCGTTCCCGCCGCGACATCCAAGCCATCCTGGACGACGCGATCGCCGCGGCCGACGCCGAGGGCCGCATCGCCGTTCCCCAAGCCCGGTCGGCGGGGCGCGCCATAGCCACCATGTGCACCGCCATCCCGCAGTGGTTCCGCGAGTCCGGCCCGGCGACGCCGGAGGAAGTGGCCGCGCAGTACGGCGATTTCGCGTTGGGCGTGCTGGGGGTCGATCCGGCCCGCTAGCAGTACGTTCGCGGTTTCGCGTGCGGTCATCGCCCGCGGCGCGAGCACGCCACGGCGGCCACCTCCACCTTGGTGGTGATCGGCATACCCCTTGGGGACCGCAGCCCAGCACTCGGGGGCCTGCCTGCGGCGGCGCGGACGGCGGAAAGTAGGACGGGTCAACGCCAGTGAACCGGAGCATCCCATGTCGATTCTCAACTCGATCCCCGCGACGGCGGAACGGTGTGCCACGGTCTGGACCGAAGACGGGGTGGCGCTGGCGGTTCGCGAATACGGCCCGCCGGACGCGGACCTCACCGTTGTCCTGCTGCACGGGCATTGCCTGCGCAGCGAGTCCTGGACCTACGTCCGCGACGAGCTGCTGCGCCGGTACGCGGGCGCCAGGATCGTCTGCTACGACCATCGCGGCCACGGCGAGTCCGCCACGGCGTCCCGGCGGACCTACCGCCTCGACCAGCTCGGCCGTGACCTGCGCGCGGTGCTCGACGCCGTCGCCCCCATCGGGCCGGTCGTCCTCGCGGGCCACTCGATGGGTGGCATGACCGTGCTGACCTATGCGGAACAGAATCCGCACGAGATCGGCACCCGCATCGTCGGCGTGGCTCTGCTGGCGACCGCCGCGGGCGGACTCGCCGACGCAGGCTTCGGCCGTCTGCTGCGCAACCCGGTGGTGTCGGCGTTCCAGGCGGCCGTCCGCCGGGCTCCCGGGGCGATGCACCACGCGAAGCTGCTGGCATGCCGCCTGTTCGCCCCGCTCATCCGCACCGCCGAATTCGGTGATCGCAAGGTGAGTCCGCGGGTACTCGCCCTCGCCAACGCGATGCGCAACGAGACGCCGATCGTCACGATGGCGAGCTACCTGAGCGAATTCATGGTCTACGACCGGACCGACGCGCTCACGCTGCTGTCGGGGATTCCCACGTTGGTGCTGTGCGGCGCCGCTGACCTGATGACACCTCCGTCGCATTCGGTCGCGATGGCCGCCGCCGTCGAGTACTCGGATCTCGTGATCGTCGACAGCGCCGGTCACTCCGTGATCCTGGAACGGCCCGGCCTGGTGGCGGAGGCTGTCGCGCGCCTGATGACGCGCGTAGGCGAGACCGCGGAGCTCGCCTACGCCGCGTAGTGCCGGGACCTCTCACACATACCGCTGGCGGAGTTTGCCCTTGACCAGCTTTCCCGTGGGTGTGCGGGGCAGATCGTCGGCGAAGTCGAAGCTCCGCGGCACCTTGTAGTGGGCGATGCGGTCGCGCAGATAATCGCGCAGCTCCGCGGCCAGCTCCGGACCGGGCTCCGCGCCGGGAGCGGGCTGGACGACGGCCTTGACCGATTCGCCCATCTCCTCGTCGGGCACGCCGATCACCGCGACGTCGAACACCTTGGGATGCAGCGCGAGCGCGTCCTCGACCTCCTGCGGGTAGATGTTCACACCGCCGGAGATGATCATGAAGGCTTTGCGGTCGGTGAGGAACAGGTAGCCCTCCTCGTCGACGTATCCGATGTCCCCGGTGGTGGTCCAGGTCGGGTGTTCCGGGTGGACCGCCTCGGCCGTCTTCGCGGGGTCGTTGTGATAGGCGAAGGGGGCCTCGTCGCGTTCGAAGTAGACGGTGCCGATTTCTCCTGCGGGCAGTTGTGCGCCGTCGTCGCCGCACACCCGGATGGTGCCGAGGCCGGCCGTGCCGACCGAGCCGGGCTTGCGCAACCATTGCTCGCTGTCGATGAAAGTGGCGCCGTTGGCCTCCGTCGAGGCGTAGTACTCGTACAGGATCGGGCCCCACCAGTCGATCATCGCCCGCTTCACGTCCACCGGGCACGGGGCGGCCGCGTGCACGGCCACCCGCAGGCTGGACACGTCGTAGCGGGCGCGGACGGCCTCGTCGAGTTTCAGCATCCGGACGAACATGGTCGGCACCCATTGGCTATGGGTCACGCGGTAGCGCTCGATCGCCGCCAACGCCTGTTCGGCGTCGAACTTCTCCATGATCACAAGCGTTCCGCCGAGCGCGTGGACCACACCTCCGAAGCGCAGCGGCGCGGCGTGATAGAGCGGTGCGGGGGAGAGGTAGACGGTCTCGGTGTCGAACCCGTAGAGCGGGCCGAAGATCGCGGTGTAGGTGTCACCGGGCGCATCGCCGACCTGCCGGTCCGGCAGCGGCTGTTTGATGCCCTTGGGCCGTCCGGTGGTGCCGGAGGAATAGAGCATGTCCGCGCCGCGCGGCTGATCTGGCAGCGGCTCCGGCGACGACGCCGCGATGGCCTCCTCGTAGGACTTGTACCCCGGCACGTGGCCGCCGAAGGCGAGGCGGATCTCCACCCCGGGTGTCTCCGGGACGATCTGCTCGGCGGCGTCGGCCAGACCGGCCGATACGATCAGCGCCCTGGCTCCACAGTCGTCGACGATATAGCTGATCTCGCTCGGCGACAGATGCCGGTTGACCGCGGTGATGTAAAGCCCGGTTCGCAACGCCGCCCAATAGACCTCGTAGATCTTCGGGTCGTTTCCCGACAGTAGCGCGACGTGATCGCCGTTGCGCAGCCCCGCGTCGCGCAGGTGCCGGGCCAGTCGAACCGAGTTCTCCTCGAGTTCCCGATAGGTCAGCGCTTCGCCGCTCTCGGCGACGACAACAGCAGGTTTGTCCGGGAATCGGTCGACGTGTGCGCCGGGGTACATGCGGCTCCTCGGTGGAACGGAGCGGTCGATATCCGACCGCAAGGGCCTGCGCGGGCCGCGCGGATCCACGGCGTCCCGCAGAGCGGTTGCTCTGGCACCGACGATAGCTGAAAGTAAACGGCGATTCTGGTTCATTCGCGAACATCGTCACCGGCGATTCGATCGGTGATATCGCGGCCGGGCGGCGGGGGTGCCGCGTACTATGAGAAAATGACTGAAGTAACGTATCAGTCTCTCCATGGTGATGGTTCGCGTACGCGCCGTATCGCGGTGGTGGGAGCAGGGTTGGCCGGGCTGGCCGCCGCGGTCTGGTTGGCGGAGCAGGGCCACCAGGTCAGCTTGCTGGAGAAGCGGGGGCGGCTGGGTGGCCGTACGTTCTCCTTCGACGTGCCCGGTGTCGAGGGCATGGTCGACAACGGTCAGCATCTGTTCGCGGGCTGTTACGACGCGCTGCTCGAGTACGTCGGCACCATCGGCACCGAGGAGCACCTGCACTGGGACGCACCGCCGTTCGCGATCAGGACCGGGCCGGATCGGCTGCTCACCGCACGTGGGCCACGCTGGTTGCCCGCCGTGCTGCGGAACACCGCCGGCCTGTCCTGGCTTGTGTGGCCGCCGATTCCGTGGCGAGAACGCCCCGCCGCCGTGCGGACCTGGCTGCGGATCGGTACCGCGGCGTGGAAACCGTCGCCGGATCTGGACACCATGACCGCCGACCGGTGGTTCCGCGAAATCGGCGTGCCGGAGTCGTTGCGAAAGCTGACGCTGGACCAACTCGTGATCGGCCTGCTGAACGAGAAGCCGGACCGCGTATCGGCTTTCACGTTCGCCCAGGCCCTGCACTTCATCGCCCGCCGCGCGCTGGCCGGAAATCTCCGCGCGGGCGACGCGGTATGGCCGCGGGTGAGCCTGCACGAACTGTTCGTCGCGCCGGCCGAACGCTTCCTGCGCGCACGCGGTGCGGAGATATCGACCGGTGCGCAGGTCGTCGACGTCGAGCTGGACGATGACCGGTTGACCGCCCTCCGGTTGGCGGATGGGCGGCGGATCGATTGCGACGCGGCGATCCTGACACTTCCACCGTGGTCGTTGACCACACTGCTGGACCGCGGCGTGCTCGCCGGACACGAATTCTTCGATCCCGTCCGCAAGATCGAGCCGGCGCCGATCTCCAGCGTGTACGTCTGGCTCGACCGCCCGCTGCGCATGGTGCGGCTGGCAGAGAACCTCAGGGACACCACCATCGAGTGGGTGTTCGACACCACCGGTATGCACGACGGCGACCATCGGGACGGGTACTGCTACTCGCTCGCGGTCAGCGCGTCCTGGGACGTCGTGCATCTGCGCAACGACGAGTTCGTTCGCAGGGCAACGGAATCGCTGCACCAGCACTATCCGGAGGCGCGCGCTGCGCAAGTTCTGCGCACCAAGGTGATCCACCAGCCGCAGGCCACGTTCTCCGCTCACCCCGGCTTCGAGTCGCTGCGGCTGAGTCAGAAAACGCCCATCGGCGGGCTTTTCCTCGCGGGCGATTGGACCCGCACCCAGCTTCCGTCCACGATGGAATCCGCGGCGGAGAGCGCTAAGCGAGCCGTCGACGCCGTCCGGGATTATCTCTCGCTCTCCCGGTGAGTTCGTGGTTATTCCACCCGCAGTGGGCAATACGGTCCATGGAGAGGTGAGAACCATGAGCATGTTCGGAAGTGCTGACAGATATCGATGGCGCCGCAACGGCGGAGTGCGGCGCAGTCGGTGGCGGACCGGTTACGGAAGCGGTTGGCGCAGCAGGTATGGCGGCCGGTGGCGACGGCACGACCGCAGGAGCGGCGGGTACGCGAGATCCGGCGGACTGTCGGGGGCCGCGCGCTTCGGCTTCATCGCACGCGGGATCGCGTACATCGTCATCGGCATTCTCGCGTTCATGCTGGCCGTCGGCGCCGCCCAACACGAGCCGACCGCGGGTGGGGCGCTCGCCACCCTCGCGGGCAAGCCGTTGGGGTATCTCCTGCTGTGGATTCTGGCCCTCGGGTTCGCCGCCCTCGCCGCCTGGCGGCTGACGCAGGCCGCCGCCGCGTCCGCAGCACGGTCGAACGGGCCGCGGTTGCGCGCTCTGGCGCTCGGAATCCTCTATGCCATCGCGTCTTTCGTCGTCTTCCGGTTCGTCGTCGACGGCCGGACGCCGCAGCCGAGCGACGCTCTCGCACGCGATGTGACCGCCCGGATCCTCGGCTGGGACGGCGGACAGGTGGTCGTACTGCTGCTCGGCTTGGCTGTTGTGGCCGCGGGCGTCCTGATCACCCTGCGCGGGATTCGTCTCGCCTTCGTCGACGACCTGCGCATGGGTTGGATGACGCACGCTTCGCGGGAGAGTGTGATCTGGCTGGGCCGGATCGGTTATCTGGCGCGCGGCGCGATCGTCGTCGGCATCGGACTCGCCGCGGTGGTGGCAGCCGCGAACTACGAGCCCGCCAGCGCCAAAGGGGTCGACGCCGTGCTGCACGATTTCGCCGGCAGTGTGTTGGGGCCGTGGCTGCTCATCGCGGTAGCCCTCGGACTGATGGCGTTCGGGATCCTGTCATTCCTCCAAGCGCGCTACCGGCGCACCTATGGCGGCGTCCCGGTCTGATCGCTGTGCTCGTGCTCGCGATGGTCGTTGGTATGCGCCGTTCGCGCTGTCCATCCCGGCGCACGTCGGCATCTGAGCGCTGGAACGGCGGGCCATGGGCATGGCCCGCCGTTTCCGCGAGTCAGCCGCGTGGGTCCGCGGTCGGCTCCGCTCGATCGGCGGGGCCTTTTATCTCGACGATCGGCAAGCGGAGCGCGGCAGGGGCGTCGGCCGGGACCACCGGGTTGCGCGGCGGCACGGGGGCGATGCGCCGGTAGGGCGCGCCGGGTTCCGGTCGCGGATCCGGCTCACCCTTGTTCGGCCAGAGCGCGGTGGCCCGCTCGGCCTGCGCCGTGATCGTGAGCGAAGGGTTCACCCCGAGATTGGCCGAGATGGTCGAGCCGTCGATGACGTGCAGTCCCTGGTAGCCGTGCATCCGATGGTAGGGATCGACGACTCCGGTCTCCGGGGAGTCGCCGATGACGCAGCCGCCGATGAAATGCCCGGTCATGGGGATGTCGAACAGGGCGCTCCAGCCCGCGCCCGGGATGCCGTCGATCTTCTCGGCAACCCGGTGGGCCACCTCGTGCCCGGCCGGGAGCCAGGTCGGATTCGGTTCGCCCACACCCTGTCTAGTGGTCATCTTGCGACCGAACAGACCGCGTTTGGTGTAGGTGGTGATGGAGTTGTCGACCGACTGCATCACCAGCAAGCCGATCATCTGCTCCGACCAGCCGCGCGGATTCTGCAGGTGGAAGGCGTCGCGTCCGAGCTTGCGCATGGTTCGCGCCCACAGCCGCAGCTTCGATGTGCGCCCGTCGGGGTCGATCATGGCGGTGCCGATGAGGCCGATGGCGTTGCTGCCCTTGCCGTAGCGCACGGGCTCGATATGGGTGTCGTCGTCCGGGTGGATGGAGGAGGTGATCGCCACCCCTTTGGTGAAGTCGGAGTCCTTGCGGCGGCTTCGTATCGAGAGCAGTTCCTCGGAGTTGGTGCGCGAGAGTTCGCCCAGACGCGGGGAGATGTCGGGCAGGGAACCGCGGTCGCGCAGCCGGTGCAACAGTCTCTGGGTGCCGAGCGCGGCCGCGGCGAAGACGACCTGCTCGGCGGTGAACTTCTTGCGCGCCTTACGGACCCAGCGTCCGGTGCGGACGGTGGAGATCTCGTAGCCCCCGCCGGGCAGCGGGCGCACGTCGGTCACCGTGGTGAGCGGATGAACCGTGGCTCCGGCCAGCTCCGCGAGGTAGAGGTAGTTCTTGACCAGGGTGTTCTTGGCGTTGTGGCGGCAGCCTGTCATGCATTCGCCGCAGTGCGTGCAGGTGTTGCGGGCGGGGCCGACACCCCCGAAGAACGGGTCGGGCACATCCTGACCGGGCCGCGCGCCGTTGCCGCCGAACAGGACGCCGACAGGGGTGCTGCGGTAGCTGGCTCCGACGCCCATCTCCTGCGCGACCTCGGCCAGCACGCGGTCCGACGGCGTGGTCGCGGGATTGGCCGTCACGCCGAGCATCCGCTTGGCCTGGTCGTAGTGCGGGGCGAGCTCGTCCTTCCAGTCGGTGATGTGGGCCCACTGGCGGTCCCGGTAGAACTTGTCCGGCGGTTCGTAGAGGGTGTTCGCGTAGACCAGCGAGCCGCCGCCGACGCCGGCGCCCGCCATGATGAAGGTGTCCTTCAGCAGCGTCAGCCGCTGGATGCCGAAGCAACCCAGGGCCGGCGCCCACAGGTACTTGCGCGCGTCCCACGAGGTCTCGGCGAATTCGTCGTCGGCGAAACGTCTTCCCGCCTCCAGCACGCCGACCCGGTAACCCTTCTCGGTCAGCCGCAGCGCGGTCACACTGCCGCCGAAGCCGGAACCGACGACCACCACGTCGTAGTCGAACGTCATCTGATCTCCACCACTTGTCGAAGTTGTTGCCGCAGGGGAGGCGAGCGTCAACAGACGCGCCTCGAGTCGTAGTCCGCGAAGTCCACCTTGCGCGTGTGCCACCGGTAGCTGGTGACGGTGCCGGGCCAGTTGTTGGTGATCCGCCCGGCCGCGTTGCGATACCAGCTCGAGCAGAAGTTCCACGGTGTGCGGTCGAGGCGCTGCTGCAACCTGCGATCGAACCGGGCCTCGACCTCGGGTCGCACTTCCAGCACGTGGCCGGGCCGCTCGGCGATGCGCGCGACGGCCTGCCGGATGTAGCGGGCCTGCGATTCGATCATGTAGACGATCGAACCGACGCCGAGGTTGGTGTTCGGGCCGTAGACGAGGAACAGGTTCGGGTAACCGGGCACCGTGATGCCCTGGTACGCGCGGGCGCCCTGCGACCATTCGTCGGCGAGCTTGCGCCCGCCGCGGCCGGAGATCCGCATCGGCCAGAGGAATTCGGTGCCCTTGAAGCCCGTGCCGTAGACGATCGCGTCCACCTCGTGCAGCACGCCGTCGGCGGTGCGCACGCCATCGGGGGTGATCTCGGTGATCGCGGTGGTCTCCACCGTCACGTTGGGCCGGGTGAGCGCGGGCAGGTAGTCGTTGGAGAACAGCGCCCGCTTGCAGCCGGCCGGATAGTCCGGGGTGAGCTTGGCGCGCAGCCGCGGGTCGGGGACCTGGCGCTCGAGATGCCGCAGGCCGATCCGCGTCACCAGTTTGCGGATGACCGGCACGTCGACGATCCCCAGCGCCAGGAACTCGCAGAACAGCCAGAACGCGAAGCGCTCGGTGAGGCGGGTGACCGGCAACAGCCGGAAGGCGCGATGATGCCAGGCTTTGTACTCGACGTCCGGCTTCGGCATGATCCACGCGGCCGAACGCTGGAACAGCGTCAGATGCGCCACCGAAGGCGCGATCGCGGGCACGAACTGCACCGCGCTGGCTCCGGTGCCGATGACCGCCACCCGTTTGCCGGTCAGGTCGGCGTCGTGATCCCACTCGGCGGAGTGGAAGGCCGTGCCGCGGAAGCTCTCCACACCGGGGATGTTCGGCAGCGCGGGCCGCGACAGCTGACCGACCGCGGAGATCAGCACATCGCAGGTCAGCTCGCCGCCGTCGGCGGTGCGCACGGTCCACCGTCCGGTGGCGTCGTCGAACTCCGCCTCGGTGACCTCGGTGCGGAAGCGGATCTTGGACAGCAGGTCGTGATCGCGGGCGATGCCGCGCAGGTAGGCGAGGATGTCGGGCTGCCGGGAGAACCGCTTGGGCCAGTCGGTGCGCGGCGCGTAGGAGTAGGAGTACAGCGGCGAGGGGATGTCGCAGCCCGCGCCGGGGTAGGTGTTCTCCCGCCAGACGCCGCCGACGTCCTCGGCCCGCTCCAGGATCGTGACATCGTGCAGGCCCGCCCGCTGGAGTTCCATCGCCATGCCGAGCCCCCCGAAACCGGTGCCGATGATGACGATCGAAGGTGTGCTCATGGTGACAACGCTATGACCCGGACAAAGACCGATGCCAAACACCTGAGGTCAGAAAATCCATACTTTCGGCCAAATCTTCGTTCACCAGCGGCGCGACTCCTCCGTCGGGCAGGGGCACCGCGCTCCGGCCGCAGCGGCCGGTAGGCCGGCGGCGTCTCGTCCTACCCGAAAGAACTCACGTTGTTCACCTGGTTCGCCTGCGTGTACCCGCTCCACACGTATTCACAGCTGAAACCGCCGGAATCATCCCAAGTGATCGGCGTCGACTCGGTGCCGACATTCGTGATCCACAAAATGTAGATCTCGTGTCCTGCCTCGTACTCCGAGCTGGTCTGCCCGGGGGCGAGAACGAACAGCGATTTGGGCTTGTTCCATTCCTGCCGGTACACCGAAACGTAGACGTCAGTGTCGTTGTACAGCTTGTACCAGCCGGGCGAGCTCTTCTGGGCGGGCGGTTGCTCGGTCAGCGAGGACAACGGCACGATCTTTTGCTTGGCACCCATGCCGGTATCGGTCATCGGTCGTCTCCCTTCAGGTCGTGCGCTCGGCAGGAATCGATCGCGTGCATCTCGTTCGCACGGTGCAGCATATGAATTCGCGGCCGGGCCTTCCCTCACCCCTTTCGGATGAATTACTTCCGCACCGAGGAGTGCGAACGGCAATCGGGATACAGCTGAGGGAATCCGCTCCGATGTGGCGCCGATTCTGCTGTACTGGCTGTCTGCGATTCGCCTTGGACGACGACTACGAGATCAGCGCAGCGTCACGGGCGGCGTCGAGCCCGGTAGCGGTGCGCTCACACAGTGAGGACGACACCATGGCCGAAAAGACTGCCACCACATACCAAATCATCAACTACGAGACCGGCCAGGCATTGGCGGTCGACGGCGACGCGGACAGCGTGACCATGCGCCAGCGTGCCGCCGACGACAACGCCCAGCTGTGGACCTGCCCGGCCAATCCCGAAGAGGGTGATTTCGACATCGTCAACACGAAAACCGGTGGCCACCTCGCGGCGATCCGTACGAATGGGCACCTGGTATGCTGCGACGAGCATTACGGCTGGGACATGCCGGATTTCCCGGAGATAACACCGATCGCGACCAGTGACGACGAATTCGTTATCGGGGTGGTTCTGAACAATCGACCCCAGTTGATGATCAACCAGGAAAGCGATCGGGAGAAGTGGATCTTCCGTAAGGTGTGATCCGCCCCAGGTTCGGGCGCTGTGACTCGACAGGGCGAATCGACCGGCGGGAGCGTCGCGCCGAGGCGGTCATGCCCCGGGCGGCCGCGACGGTCGCCCCATGACGACTACGTCGTCGCGAGACCGAATCGCTCGGCGAATGCCGACATCGTGTCGTGCTGCTCCGCGGCGCTCGCCGCGGTCGGGTTGACCACGATCCGGGTCACACCGTGTTCTTCGAGTCGGCCGACCTCCTCGACCGACAGATCGGCCGAGCCCCAGCGCGTGTACTCCAAGGCGGCCGGATCGCGCCCCGCTTCGGCGGCCGCCCTGCGTGCCGCCTCCATCTGCAGGTCACGCTCGGCCTCCGCCAGCATTCCGCCCGCGAAATAGCCGTTGCCGCGCAGTCCGGCGCGGCGGGCGGCAGCCCGGCTGGATCCGCCCACATGGATCGGAAGTTCCTTCACGTTCGACGGTTTCGGGTAACTGCACAGATCGTCGAAGTCGTAGAATTCGCCGTGATAGCCGACGCCGTCGGGGCCGCCCGACCACAGCAGTCGCAGCACGTCGATCGCCTCGTCGGCGCGGCGGCCGCGGGTGCGGAAGTCCACCCCCACCGCCCGCGCCTCTCCCGGCAGGGCGCCGATTCCGACGGTGAGCAGCCGCATGCGTCCCTTGGACAAGACATCGATGGTGGCCAGGCGTTTGGCGAGTACCACGGGGTGGCGGTACGGCAGCAACAGGACACCGGTGCCCAGCAGCAGTCGTCGCGTGGCCGCGGCGACGAAATTCAGGCAGTCGAGCGGGTCGAAGTAGGGCAGCGTCGCGGGCAGTTGTCCGGCGCCGTAGGACGCGCCCGGGTACAGGGCGATATGGTCCTGCACGTACAGTGCCTCGAAACCGCACTCTTCGGCATGCTGGGCGAACCTTGTGAGCCGATCGGGATCGGTCCCGTTGAACGGCGTGCTGTAGCTGATCGCGAATTTCACGGACATTCCTTCGTATGCGCGTCGGTGCGGACCCAGCGGGGGAGAATCTCGGATGCCGAGCGGAGCCGGTGCGTGATCGCTGTCGCCGTACTCGCGACCTTCACCAGCACACCGGCATCGCAACGGTAAACCTTGTCGCCGACGTCAAGGCAAGTCCGAAGCGGTGGGCGATCCCGCTGCGCCCGTGGCGGTGTGGCGATCGGACCCGAAGCATCCGTCGCGCCTTCCCGACTCAGCTCAGGTATTGGTCGGCGGCCTTCGCGAGCTCGTCGAGCGCACGCAGTGTCTCCGACTCCGGCAGGGTCGGCAGGCCGAAGAGCAATCGCCGCGCTCCGGCCTCGGCGTAGCCGTCGATCAGGCCGGGATCCGGCGCGGCGAACGCGACCGTGACGGGTAGGTCCCGCCTTGTCTCGACCGGCCGTGCTCCATCATGTTCGACGAGGCCACGCCGCAGATGCTTGCCCTGCTGGAGGACGAACTGACCCGCATGTCCCGGCGCATCGACTGCCTGACGCGCAATCGGGAGGCCATCGCCGACTATCTCGATGCCGTGCGCGCCCACACGAGTCGCGGACCGGCGCGGAAGGATTCACGCACGACCCGATGACCGAATCCGTGCGGGCGGGAGCGCGCGTCCGGGGCCCGTAACCACATGTCGCGCTCCGCACCGAGCGGATGGTACGCGGGGCTCAGCGGCTGGCGGCGAGTGCCGCGAGGGTTTCGGCGGAAGTGTGCGCCGGTTTCCAGCCGAGAAGCTGTTTCGCGCGGGTGGTGTCCATGACGACGGGAGTGCGGACGATGTGCAGCCACTCGAGGGTCGCGGGCACGAAAGGGAGATAGGTGAGGGCCGCCGAGGCGACCGTCGCGGCGGAGGCGGGGACGCGTACCGGCCTGCCGCCCAGCGCGGTCACCACCTCGGACAGGCTGAGCGTGCCGTCACCGGCGATGTTGTAGGCACCGGGCGGCGCGTCCGCGGTGGCGGCCAGCGCGATGGCCGCGGCCACGTCGTCGTGGTGGACGAGTTGCAGCGGGTGGCCCGGGTCGGGAACCAGCGGCTTGAACAGCGGATTGGCTCGGGCCAGCGCGCGCAGCGGGCCGGGGATCTTCGCCCACGGCAGATCGTGCAGGGCCGGAGCCTTCGGGCCGGCCACTATGCAGGGCCGCAGCACGAACACCTCGAGGTCGGAGCCCGCGGTGATCTCGGCGAGCGCGGCCTCGCAGACGGCCTTCTGCTGGGAGTAGTAGTGCTCTGTCGAGCCCTCGGGCGGCACGTCCTCGGTCAGGGGCGAGGGATTGCCGGGATGGTAGCCGTAGGCGGCGACCGAGGAGGTGTACACGAGCCTGCGGGGTCGGCCGGCGGCCACCGTCGCCGCGAAGACGTTGCGGGTGCCGGTGAGATTCACCCGCGCGCTGTCCTGCCGCGAGCCCATGATCACGAATGCCAGGTGGACCACCACGTCGGCGTCGGCGACCAGGGCGTCGACGGCGGCTCGGTCGAGGATATCGCCGCGCCGGTACTCGGTCTTGGTCCAGCCGTGTGCGGCGGGTTCGAAGGAGCGGCGAGCCATGCCGACGATCCGGTCCACGGCCGGATCGTTCTCCAGTGCGGTGACGGCGGAGATGCCGATCTCGCCGGTCGGCCCGGTGACGGCGACAGTGATACCCATGCGGCCGGAATTCCCCGGCCGCCGTGGGCGAAACGGTGCTCAGTCGGGCGGTTCGACGGCGCCCGCCGCCTCGTCGACGTCCTCGTTCTCCGGGGTTTCACCGGCTTCGAGATCGAGGTCGTCAGGGTGGGAGGTATCGATTGGGTCGCCCAGTTCGGGTGCGTTCTTGTTTCCGGGTTCGGTCACGTTCCCGGCCTACCCACCGTCGTCGTTTTCACGCGCGGTGTGCGCCGCGTGTTCCCCGCGCCTCCGCTGGTTCCGTCGGGGCGGCCGGACAACCGATCGGCACGCCGCTGACCGGTTACACCGACGGCCCCAGCCCAGACTCAGGCCCGCGCCGGAATTCCGCACGGCTCATCGGGATCGCGGGATCCCCAGTCACCAGAACGTCAGCTCTCGCAGACGATTTCGCCGACCGCTGTCCGGGTTCGTGCGTAAGCGATGGCGTCTTCCGGGTAGGCCGATTCCGCGGCGCACTGCCGGAAGCGGTGGACGGCCTCGTCGAGGCGCGGCCCCGGCCCTCGGTCGGCGAGCAGGACGACGATCGCTTCGCGAGTCCGGATTCCCTGATCGGGTTGGTCGGACAGTTCGTCCAGGTAGCGATCGGTTTCCAGCAGTCGTAGCGCCCGGCGGGCGTAGGCGTGCACGCGGCGGGGAAGTTCGCTGCGGATGGTGTCGATATCGGATCGCAGCGCGTGGCTGCCGGGCAGGTCCGGGTCGACCCGCAGGGTCCATGGCGTGGTCAGCTCGTCGGCCAATGACCGGCTGTCGATCAGGCCGGGGCCGGTGGCCGACTCCAGCGGTATGGGGGGCAGGCCCAGCCGGGCGTCGCGCCAGGTGCAGTACTCCCACCACGCGATGGGGGTGGCCCGCAAGGTCAACCCGAAGCCGAGGACCTGTTGCCCGTCGATCCACGTGCGGGTGACACGGGTGCGCCCGACGGAGGCGACACCGCGTGCTTCGACTCGTGTCCAGGTGGGCTCGGTGCCGTGGAACCCGTACGGCTGTAGCAATTTTCCGGTTTCGCGCAGCAGGCGGCGCAGTGCCGTATCGGGGTTGACCATGCCCGGCAGATTAGCCACGACATCCGACACCACGGCAACTCCGCGCGGATGCGTGCCACGGGGGCGGCAGCGCCCGCCGCCCCGGTGACGCACCGCGCTACCCGTTGTATTCGCTGACGACGTCGAGGACCCACACGACACCGAAACGGTCACGCAGCATCCCGTAGGCGGGCGACCAGCCCGCCGGGCCCATCGGGACCACGATCGTCGCCCCCTCGGTCAGTTTGTCCCAATAGCCCGACACCTCTTCGACGGTCGCGCCGCGCACCGAGACGAAGAACGAGTTCTCGCCTCGGTCGTAGCCCATCCGCGCGGGCACGTCGTAGGCCATGACGCGGAAACCGTTGTCGGCCTCGACCTGTCCCCACATGATCCGGTCCGCCTCGGACGCGACCTGGACATTCCCGGCGTCTTCGTAAGTGACGGCGGCGAGGTGACCGCCGAAAACGGACCGATAGAACTCCAGCGCCGCGCGAGCGTCGCCGCGGAAGTTCAGGTGGGTGGTGGTTGCAAGGGACACAGTTGCTCCTGATTCGGCTCATCGGTTGACGGGAGCAACCCTCGCAGGAGTAGTGGCCAGGATGTGTCCGCTACTTCGGGCAGGATGCGAGGATGCCGAAAACTTCCGCTCGACTACTGGCGCTGCTGTCGCTGCTGCAAGCGCGCCGGGACTGGCCGGGAACGCTGTTGGCCGAACGACTGCAGGTCAGCCCGCGTACCGTGCGCCGGGATGTCGGCCGGCTGCGGGAACTCGGCTATGCCATCGTCACCACCAAGGGCCCGGACGGGGGATACCGGCTCGGCACGGGGACGCGTCTGCCTCCGCTGCTGTTCGACGACGAGCAGGCCGTCGCCCTCGCCGTCGCACTACAGATCGCCACCACCGCAGGGGCCGGTCTCGAAGAGGCAGCGGCGCGCGCCTTGCACACCGTCGGTCAGGTCATGCCCGCGCGGCTGCGTCACCGCATGGACACGCTGCGCATCACCGCCGTCGCACCGGCCGCGGCCGAGGTCGGCACAGAGGTCCTCACGGTGATCGCCGCCGCCGTCGCCGCCCGCGAAGTCTTGCGTTTCGACTACGCCGCCCCACCGGACGCCGCCGCGCGCCCGCCGCGCCGAGTGCAGCCGCATCACCTCGTCACCTGGGCGGGACGTTGGTATCTCGTGGCCTGGGACCTGGACCGGGACGACTGGCGGACGTTCCGAGCCGACCGGATCGCCCCGCGCACCCCCACCGGCCCCCGCTTCACTGCGCGCGCACTCCCGGCCGGTGATGTGGCGACCTTCTTGACCGGCAAGTTCCGCGGCGCGGAGGGGACCGGCGACTGGCCGTGCCGTGGGGCGGTGATCCTGCACCGCCCCGCCGCCGACATCGCGCCCTTCCTCCATGACGGGGTGGTCGAGTCGCTCGGTCCCGACCGTTGCCGGGTCGTCCTCGGCTCGTGGTCATGGCTCGCGCTCGCCGGCAGTCTCGGCCGGTTCGACGCGGACATCGAAGTCATCGGGCCGCCCGAACTCACGGCCGCTTTCGCGCGCCTGGCGCGCCGCTACACCGACGCGGCGAACGGGACGCCCACGCGGAGATGACCGTGTATGGCTATTCCCCGGGCTGGTGAGGAGAATAGTCTGCTCTGTGTGGGCGTGCATATCGGTGATCGAGTGCGACTGGTTCCCGGCAGTCGGTGGGTGTTCCGCGTGCTGGAAGTCGTCGGTGCGTTCGCGCTCGTCGCCGCCGAACCCGACGACGACGGCGGCGAACCGTTCGGTGTGCTGACCGCGACCTTGATCCCGGTCGGCGAACAGCCGTGGTGACCGCCGGCCTGATTGCGCCGAATGCTCGAGACGGGTTCGTCGGTGGTGGGTACGGATCGGCCGGGCCGTCGTGGCGCTCGTCCATAGAAGCGAGGTTCGTGCCTGGCTGGAGACGGCGTCGCGCTAGGGGATGACCGAGCAGCTGGGGTTCGAGCGGGGAGTCTGACCGCCGATGCCGGATGTCGGCCAGAACGGCACGGCCGCGCCGCTGCTCGAGCGGCAGCATGCGGGAAACGTTCAGCTCGGTACTTGTAGTAGCCACGGGGATGCTGTGCAGCGAAGGGCGCGGTAACTCGTCGGTGAAATCCCATTGATCATCACGTCTTCCCGGCACAATATGGCGATGTGGAAATTTGCTGAACTGTTGCGGATCGCTGTTGCCGGTGCGCTGGTCGTGATAGCCGGTCATAGCGTCGCGGCTGCCCCCGCGGCGAGCGACACCCATATCCAGTTGCCTTGGCTGACGTCCGGGCCGGAGGCGGTGCAGGCGTCGGGAGCAGCGCTGGCGGACGGAATCACCGGCACGGTGCTGTGGTCGCGACAGCCGAATGCCCCGGTTCCGATAGCCAGCATCACGAAGGTGATGACGGCACTGGTCGTGATCAACGCCGGCGACCTCGATCGGGCCATTACCGTGCCGCAGGAAGTCATCGCCTACGACGCCGAGTATGACGGAAGCAACGCGGGCCTGGTCCCCGGCGAGGTGCTCACGGCGCGACAGCTGCTGTACGCGATGATGCTGCCGTCGGGCTGCGACGCCGCCTATGCTCTTGCCGAGGCCTATGGGCCCGGCCAAGAAGGCTTCATCGCCAAAATGAACGACACCGCGCGTCAGATGGGCTTGGCGGGAACGCATTTCACCGACCCCAGCGGCCTGCCCGCCCCCACCGACCACTCCACCTACTCCACCCCGGCGGACCTGGTGACCCTCGGGCTGCGCGCGATGAGCCTGCCGGTGTTCCGAGAGGTCGTCAGCGCGCAGAGCTATCACGTGCCCGCGGGCCCGGACAACCGCGCGCACCTCTGGCAGACCACGAACTCGCTGCTACGCGACTATCCCGGCACCATCGGCATCAAGACCGGGTACACCGACGCCGCCGGAACGTGCCTGCTGTTCGAGACGGTCAGGGCAGGGATCCCGCTGATCGGTGTGGTCCTGCACAGCTCACCCGACAGCGACCGCGCCGCGAAGGACGACGCCGAACGCATGTTGAACTGGGCCTACAACCCGATCCTGAGCGCACTGCCGATCAGTTGAGCGGCAAGACGGTGTGGGCCGAACTGGGTGCCCGCTGCGGCGGCTGATCGGAGTTCAGCTGTCGTGGTCGGGCTCGGGCGGGTTTCGTCGGGTGAGTTCGGCGTTGAGTTCGCGGGCTTGGGTGAGTTGGTTTTCCAGGACGACGATCCGGCACGCCGCTTCCAGGGGTGTGCCGGCGTCGACGAGGGCGCGGACCCGCGCGGCGATGCGCAACTGGGAACGGGAGTAGCGGCGGTGCCCGCCGGGTGAGCGCTGCGGTGTCAGCAGTTCGGCGGCATCGAGGCCGCGGAGGAAGGCGGGGGTGACGCCGAGGATTTCCGCGGCCCTGCCCATGCTGTAGGCGGGGTAGTCCTCGTCGTCCAGCCGGTCGGCGGCACCGGAAACGTCGGCGGGGTCGATGGGGCGGGTGGGGTCGTTCGGTGGCTGCACAACACCTCTGGGGTTTCAACGTCGGCAGGCCCCGGCGCCTGTTGCGCCGGGGCCTGGGATCGAGGGGGGTTTCACATCGCTCCCGCTGGTCGGGCGGTAGCGCCGACCGCGGGGACCGCGCCCGCCAACAGCCCGGGACGCGGAATCTGGGAAGAGCTGTTCAGTAACCACCTCCTGGGTTGCCGAACGTGTCTGCGGGGGTTCGTCATCCCCTCCGGCGGTCCGGCCGACTGCACCGGATTCTCTTCTCCGCCGGAGGGGATGGTGGATCTTGCTTCCGGTGCAGTTCACCTGCCCGGCCAACCAGACATCTCATCTCCAACGACAGTGAATGTACTCCCCGCCTTCCAGAATGTCTACACCCTGCGATACAGATTTTCTCGGGTCTGTTGCAGTTCGCTGGCCTCGGGTGTGGTCCGCACGGCCGACCGCTCGCCCCACGGTCCGCGGATCTCGACGCCGCTGATCAAACCGGTTTCGATCTTTGCCCCCCGCAGGCCCGCGTCGAGCAGATAGGCGGTGCTGGTCTTGCCGTTGGTTCCGGTGACGCCGAAGACGTCGAGTTCGCGGGAGGGTGGCCGTAGATCCACGAGGCGAGCGGCCCCAGCACACGTCGGGGGTCATCGACTAGAAAGGTCGGCAGCGCCTCACACGGCCGGTCGCTGATCGCCGCGACCGCGCCGCAGGCCGCCGCCTCGTCGGCGGCCTGTCCGAAGCGGCCGACTCCCTCCGACGTCGCCGCGTGGGCCGGTCTCCTGAACGTCCATTGCGCCCTGCGTCCACAGGACCCGGCCGCGACGACACCGACAGGCTCGAGTTGGCTCCCTAGGTTGTGCCACGACCCGACGCAGCGTTCGCCACTCGAGCACACGGCCGCTCGATGACGCCTCCGACTGCGACCTTGATGGCTCGCAGGGTGATGGGCTGTCTGATCCGGTACGCGGTAGTGAAACCTTCGAGCGCGAAGGCGGCGGGGTCGCGGTGCCCTCGGTCTCCTAAGTTCGCGGGTACTCGGTCGGCGGGGTTCGTTCCGGGCGCTGCGATCCAGTATTGACTGGATCACCAATGCCCCGTACGGTGACTGCATTCACATTTTGAAACGTTTCAATCGAGGTTGAACCTATGCCCGACACCATGGAGCGTGTCTGCTTCCTGCTGACTTTGCGGCCGGACCGGATCGAGGACTATCTGGCCGCGCATGCCAGGGTGTGGCCGGAGATGCTGGCGGCGCTGCGGGCGGCGGGTTGGCGGAACTACTCGCTGTTCCTCCGTCCAGAGGACGGATTGGTCGTCGGCTACCTGGAAACCCAGGACTTCGCACGCGCACAGGCGGCGATGGCGGCCACCGAGGTCAACGCGCGCTGGCAGGCGAGCATGGCCGAGTATTTCCAGGCGTCCCCGTTCTCCCGGGTGCAGCCGGACGCGCGTCCGGACGAATCCGTGCACCGCCTCGCGGAGTACTTCCACCTCGACTGACCCATCGTCCCCACTCCGCTTGGAACCCACTGCTAGACCCGAGGAATACCAATGAAGGTAGGCGCACGAACCACCACCGGGTGGAAGGCGACGATCTCCGTCGCGATGTCCAACTACATCGAGGCCGGCTCCATCATCGCCATCGCCACCAGCCTGACCTTCTGGCAGGACGCGTTCGGCATCAGCAACTTCGCCGTGGGCCTGCTGGCCGCGCTGAGCGCAAACGCCTTCGGCGCGGCGATCGGCGCGGGGATCGGCGGGCCCCTGTGCGACCGCTTCGGCCGCAAGGCGATCTACACCTACGACCTGCTCGTCTACATGGCGGGCGTACTGCTCGCGGCGTTCGCGATGAACTTCGCGATGCTGCTGGCCGCGTTCGTGATCACCGGTGTCGCGGTCGGAGCGGGGGTGCCCGCTTCCTGGACCTACATCGCCGAGCAGGCGCCGACCACCAACCGCGCTCGCCACGTCGGTACCGCGCAGCTGGCCTGGTCGGTGGGGCCGCTGGTGGGATTCGCCTTGGCCGCCGCGCTTGCGCCGCTGGGATTGCTCGGCTCGCGGCTGATCTTCCTGCATCTGTTCGTGGTGGCGGCCGTGGTCTGGTGGATCCGGCAAGGGCTGGCCGAATCGAAGATCTGGCAGGACGAGGCGGCCTCCGGTGCGAGCGCATCGCTGCGGTCGACCACGGGTGGGCAAGGGCTGCGCGGGCTGTTCTCGCGCCGGATCAATCTCACCGCCCTGCTCGTGCTGATGGGCATCTACGGATTCTGGAACACCGTCGCAGGCCAGGCCGGCATCTTCATGCCGCGGGTCTACGACAGCGCCGGTGTGCACAGTGCCGTGCAGCAGAACCTGCTGCAGGTGCTGGTATGGGGGTGCACCGTCGCGGCCACGTACTTCGGTTTCATGGCTTACGCCGACCGGATCTCGCAGCGGCTGCTCTACCTCATCGGCGCGGCGCTGGGGGTGCTGGCTTGGTGCGTGCTGGTGTTCTTCACCGACGCCGGGATGCCGACCTTGCTGCTGTTCGCGGTGCTGTGGGGAATCTCCAGCGGCATCGGCGCGCAAGCGTTCTACAGCCTGTGGACCAGCGAACTTTTCGCCACCCCCTATCGGGCCAGCGCTCAGGGTTTCCTGTTCTTCGTGGTCCGCTCGGCCACCGGCCTGCTCAGCTACTTCTTCCCGACCATGCTCGCCGCCACCGGGCTCACCACCGTCGGCTTGCTGCTGGTCGGACTGCTCACCGTCGCGCTGGTGATCGGTGCGGTGTTCGCGCCGCGGACGCAGGGCAAGACGCTGCGCGAGATCGAAGTCGAGCGCTACGGCAGCCCCGTGGGCGAGCTCGGCGGAGTCGGGCCGCGCACGGTGATCAGCACCGAGACCGGTCGCGGTGTCGAGGGCGCCCCGGTGGGAGGGCACTGACATGACCGACCCGTATCTCCCTGCCCCCGTAAAAGGAGCGCCGCTCGTGTCCGTCGACACCGTCCTGGAGTCCCTCGCCATCGAGTTGCCGTCCTGGGCGTTCGGTAACTCCGGCACCCGGTTCAAAGTGTTCGGGACCCCCGGCACGGCCCGCACCGTCCACGAGAAGATCGCCGACGCGGCCACCGTGCACCGGCTCACCGGGCTCGCACCCACCGTCGCGCTGCACATCCCATGGGACACCGTCTCGGACTACGGTGAACTCGCGCGATATGCCGAAGATCTCGGGGTCCGGCTCGGCACGGTCAACTCCAATACCTTCCAGGACGACGACTACAAGTTCGGCAGCCTGACCCACACCGACAAGCGGATCCGGCAGAAGGCGATCGACCACCACTTCGACTGCCTGGAGATCATGGCGGCCACCGGGTCGCGGGATTTGAAGATCTGGCTGGCGGATGGCACCAATTATCCCGGCCAGGGCGATATTCGGGGGCGCCAAGATCGTCTCGCCGAATCGCTGGCCACCATCTACCGGCATGTCGGTGCGAACCAGCGGTTGGTGCTGGAGTACAAGTTCTTCGAGCCGGCCATGTACATGACCGACGTACCGGATTGGGGTACCGCCTACACCCAGGTGAGCGCGCTCGGGGAGCGGGCGGTGGTGTGCCTGGACACCGGGCATCACGCACCGGGCACCAATATCGAGTTCATCGTGGCGCAGTTGCTGCGGCTGGGGAAGCTGGGGTCGTTCGACTTCAATTCTCGGTTCTACGCCGACGACGACCTGATCGTCGGCGCGGCCGATCCGTTCCAGCTGTTCCGCATCCTGTTCGAAGTGCTGCGCGGCGGCGGCCTCGACCCGGCGTCCGGGGTCGCGCTGATGCTCGACCAGTGCCACAACATCGAGGACAAGATCCCCGGCCAGATCCGCTCGGTGCTCAATGTGCAGGAGATGACCGCGCGCGCCGCGCTGGTCGATCTCGACGCACTGGCCGCCGCCCAGGAGGCGGGGGACGTGCTCACCGCCAACGGTGTGTTCATGGACGCCTTCTACACCGACGTCCGGCCGCGGCTGGCGGCCTGGCGCGCCGAGCGAGGCTTGCCGGAGGACCCCATGGCCGCCTATGCCCGCTCCGGGCAGCAGGAACGGCTTACCGCCGAACGCGCCGGGGGCAGCGCCGCCTCCTGGGGCGCCTGACCACATCGACCACCCGAAACGAGGAAAGAACCTGTCATGACCCACCCCACGGTCGCGGACCTCATCGCCCGGTCCAACCGGCTCGGCGCCGACCCGAAGAACACCAACTACGCCGGCGGCAACACCTCCGCCAAGGGCACCGACACCGACCCGGTGACCGGCGAGCCCGTCGAGCTGATGTGGGTCAAGGGCTCCGGCGGTGACCTCGGCACGCTCACCGAGCAGGGCCTGGCCGTGCTGCGGCTGGACCGGTTGCGTGCCCTGGTCGGCGTCTATCCGGGGGTCGAGCGCGAAGACGAGATGGTCGCGGCGTTCGACTACACGCTGCACGGTCGCGGCGGCGCCGCCCCCTCCATCGACACCGCCATGCACGGCTTGGTGGAGGCGGCGCACGTGGACCACCTGCACCCGGACTCCGGGATCGCGCTGGCCACCGCCGTGGACGGCCCGGCGTTGACCGAGAAGATCTTCGGCGACCGGGTGGTGTGGGTGCCGTGGCGGCGACCCGGTTTCCAACTGGGCCTCGACATCGCCGAGATCCGCAGGCGCAACCCGCAGGCGATCGGCACCATCCTCGGCGGGCACGGCATCACCGCCTGGGGCGACACCTCGGACGACGCGGAGGCGCATTCCCGCGAGATCATCCAGACCATCGAGCGTTTCCTGCAGGTCAACGGCAAGCCCGAGCCGTTCGGGGCCGTGCTGCCGGGATATGAGGCGCTGCCCGAGTCGCAGCGCCGGGCCAAGGCGGCCGCGCTGGCGCCGTTCCTGCGTGGACTCGCGTCCACCGACCGACGCCAGGTGGGGCACTTCACCGACACCGCCCCGGTGCTCGAATTCCTCTCCCGCGCCGAGCATCCGCGGCTGGCCGCGCTCGGCACCAGCTGCCCGGACCACTTCCTGCGGACCAAGGTCGCGCCGCTGGTGCTCGACCTGCCCGCGGACGCGTCCGTGGAGCGGTGCAAGGAACGGCTCACCGAACTGCACGAGGCGTACCGGGCGGAGTATCGCGCCTACTACGAGCGGCACGCCACCCAGGACTCCCCGGCCATGCGCGGCGCCGACCCGGCCATTGTGCTGATCCCGGGCGTCGGCATGTTCAGCTATGGCGCGGACAAGCAGACCGCGCGGGTGGCGGGCGAGTTCTATCTCAATGCCATCAATGTCATGCGCGGTGCCGAGTCGGTGTCTCGATACCAGCCGATCGACGAGGCCGAGAAGTTCCGGATCGAGTACTGGGCGCTGGAAGAAGCCAAGCTGGCCCGCCGGCCGAAACCCAAGCCGCTGGCCACCCGGATCGCTTTGGTCACCGGCGCGGCGTCCGGCATCGGCAAGGCCATCGCCCAGCGGCTCGCCGCCGAGGGCGCCTGCGTGGTGGTCGCCGACCGGGACGGCGAGAAGGCCATCGAGGTCGCGGCCGAGATCGGCTCGGCCGACGTGGCGGTCGGCATCAGTGCCGACGTCACCGATGAGGGGCAGGTCCAGGCCGCGGTGGACGCGGCGGTGCTCGCGTTCGGCGGCCTGGACCTGGTGGTCAACAATGCCGGACTGTCGCTGTCGAAGTCGCTGCTCGAGACAACCGAAGCGGACTGGGACCTGCAACACGACGTCATGGCCAAGGGCTCATTCCTGGTTTCCAAGGCGGCGGCCCGTGTGCTGATCGACCAGCGTATGGGTGGTGACATCCTCTACATCTCGTCCAAGAACTCGATCTTCGCCGGTCCGAACAACATCGCGTACTCGGCGGCCAAGGCCGGCCAAGCGCACCAGGTGCGGCTGCTTGCCGCCGAACTCGGCGAACACGGCATCAAGGTCAACGGCATCAACCCCGACGGGGTAGTGCGCGGCTCGGGCATCTTCGCCGGTGGCTGGGGCGCGCAGCGCGCCGCGGTCTACGGGGTGGAGGAGTCCGAGTTGGGCGCCTTCTACGCCCAGCGCACCCTGCTCAAACGGGAGGTGCTGCCCGAGCACATCGCCAACGCCGCGTTCGCGTTGTGCAGCGCGGACTTCTCGCACACCACCGGCCTGCACGTGCCGGTCGACGCCGGGGTCGCCGCGGCGTTCCTGCGATGACCGCGACCGGCGCGGTGGCCGCGGTCGATCTAGGGGCCACCAGCGGACGGGTGATGCTCGCCCGGGTCGGCCCGGGTCGGCTCACCATGCGGCAAGTCGCCCGGTTCGCCAACGATCCACTGCCGCTGTGGAACGGCGTTCGCGAGGCACTGCACTGGGATCTGCCCGGGTTGTACCGGCAGGTCGGGCGCGGGCTGGCCGAGGCCGCCCGGTCCGAACCCGCGTTGCTCGGCGCCGGAATCGACTCGTGGGCGGTGGATTACGGCCTGTTCCGCGACGGTCGGCTGCTCGGACTGCCCTACCACTACCGCGACGGCCGTACCGCCGACGGTGTCGCCGCCGCGCACGCCGTCGTCGCCCCGTCGGATCTGTACGGCCGCAACGGCCTCCAGTTCCTACCGTTCACCACCGTGTACCAGCTCGTAGCCGAGCGGATCGCGGGCACATTGGCCGCCGCCGACTCGGCTCTGCTGATTCCGGACCTGCTGGGCTTCTGGCTCACCGGAACCCGGGTCACCGAGCGGACCAACGCGTCCACCACCGGCCTGCTCGGCATCGACGGCCGCTGGGACGCCGACCTGCGGGCGCGGCTGAGGCTGCCGAGCCTCTTCCCGGCGCTGGCTGATCCCGGCACCCCGCTTGGCCCGGTACTGCCCGGTGTCGCGTCGGCGTTCGGGCTGGACCGCCGACTCACCCTGAGTACCGTCGCCTCGCACGACACCGCGTCCGCGGTCGCCGCTGTCCCGATGGCGCCGGAGTCTGCGGCCTACATTTCCTGCGGCACTTGGGGTTTGGTGGGCGTGGAACTGTCCGGCCCGCTGATCGGCCCGGCGAGCCGGGCCGCCAACTTCACCAACGAGGCGGGTCTGGACGGTCGCACCCGTTTCCTGCGCAATGTGATGGGGCTGTGGCTGCTCAGCGAATCCATGCGGCACTGGCAGGGCGCGGGCGCGACCTATGATCTGGCCCGCCTGCTCGCCGCGGCCGCCGAAAGCCCCGCGCCCGCAGCAGTATTCGACGTAGACGATCCTGTGTTCCTCGTACCCGGCGACATCCCCCAGCGCATCGCGGAGTGGTACGCGCAGCGCGATTTGCGGGTGCCGGAAGGGCCGGTCGCGACCGTGCGAGCGATCGTGGAGAGTCTTGCCGCCGCTTTCGCCACCGGCGTGCGCACCGCCGCCGAACTCAGCGGCGTCCCCGTGCGCACTATCCACCTGGTCGGCGGTGGCGCGCGCAACCGGCTGCTGTGTCAGCTGCTGGCCGACCACTCCGGCCTACCGGTGCTCGCAGGCCCGGTGGAGGCGACCTCACTCGGCAACATACTGGTCCAAGCCCGCGCACACGGATTGCTGCACGGCGACGTGGACGCGCTGCGGGCCGAGGTGGCCACCGCGTTCCCGCCGCAGCGGCACGAGCCGCGCACCGAACTCGTCAGGAAGGCTGGCTGATGAAGCGACAAGTACCCCGCCCCCGCGATCTCGCACCGCTGCTACGGTTCCGCGCGCCGCGTCTGAACGCGACCCGGCGCCGCCTCGACGCCGCACTCACCATCGAAGACCTGCGCCGTATCGCCAAGCGGCGCACCCCGCGGGCGGCGTTCGACTACACCGACGGCGCCGCCGAAGCGGAGATTTCGCTCGATCGCGCACGGCAGGCGTTCCTGGACATCGAATTCCACCCCGCGATCCTGCGTGACGTGTCCAAGGTGACCACCGGCTGGGACGTGCTCGGCGGTCCTGTCTCGCTGCCCTTCGGCATCGCCCCCACCGGTTTCACCCGCATGATGCAGACCGAGGGGGAGTACGCGGGCGCACGTGTGGCAGGGCGAGCCGGCATCCCCTTCTCGCTCTCCACCATGGGCACCGCCTCCATCGAGGACGTGGCAGCCGCCAACCCGCACGGGCGCAACTGGTTTCAGCTCTACATGTGGAAGGACCGCGACCGGTCCATGGCTCTGGTCGAGCGGGCCGCCGCCGCGGGCTTCGACACCTTGCTGGTGACCGTGGACGTGCCGGTGGCCGGCGCCCGGCTGCGCGATACCCGCAACGGCATGTCCATCCCACCCGCGCTCACCCCGGCCACTGTCCTGGACGCGCTGCCCCGGCCGCGCTGGTGGATCGACTTCCTCACCACCGAACCGCTGGCCTTCGCGTCCCTGGACCGCTGGTCCGGCACCGTCGCCGAACTGCTCGACTCCATGTTCGACCCCACGGTGAATTTCGAGGACCTGGCCTGGATCCGGGACCAGTGGCCGGGCAAGGTCGTGGTGAAGGGCATCCAGACCCTCCCCGACGCCCGCGCCGTGGTGGACGTCGGAGTCGACGGCATCGTGCTGTCCAATCACGGTGGACGACAGCTGGATCGGGCACCGGTGCCGTTCCACCTGCTGCCCGAGGTCGCCGCCGAACTGGGCAACGACATCGAGATCATCCTCGACACCGGCATCATGTCCGGCGCGGACGTCGTCGCGTCCATCGCGCTCGGCGCCCGCTTCACCCTCATCGGTCGCGCCTACCTCTACGGCTTGATGGCGGGCGGCGAGGCCGGTGTCGCCCGTGCGGTGGAGATCCTGGCCGGGCAGATCGAGCGCACCATGCGACTGCTCGGCGTGACCTGCCTGGAAGAACTGCAGCCCCGGCACGTCACCCAGCTGACCAGACTTGCCCCGCGCGCGGTGTCCATCCAAGATCGAAGGTGAGGAGTTCGGGCAAAGTATCGGCACATAGGAGGCGCGGTCACCGGTGGTGAGCATGCGGGAAGTGGCCGCTGCGGCCTCGGTGTCGGTCGGCACCGTCTCCAACGTGCTCAACGCCCCCGACAAAGTCGCTCCCGCCACCGTGGAACGGGTACTGGCCGCCATCGATCGCCTCGGATTCGTCCGCAACGACGCGGCCCGTCAGCTCAAGGCTGGCCGCTCCCGCTGCGTCGGCCTGGTAGTGCTCGACATCGCCAACCCCTTCTTCTCCGACGTCGCCCGCGCCGCCCAGCAGCGCGCCGCCGAACACGACCTCGTCGTGCTGCTCGGCTCCAGCGACGACGACCCCCACCGGGAGCGGCTCTACCTCGAAACCTTCGACGAACAAAGGGTTTACGGTCTGCTCATCACCCCGTCCGGGAGCGATCAGGACCGGCTGATCGCCCTGCACAACCGAGGCGTTCCGGTCGTGCTGGTGGACCGCGACGGGCACGGCACCCCCTTCTCCTCGGTCGCCGTCGACGATGTGGCCGGTGGAGAACTGGCCGTCCAGCACCTGTGCGCCACCGGCCGCCGCCGCATCGCCGTCGTCGGCGGCCCCGCGACGCTCTCCCAGATCGCGGACCGCCGCACCGGCGCTCACCGCGCCGCCGCCGGGCGCCCCGGCGTCACCCTCACCGTTATCGACACACCCGCCCCCACCGTGCTCGCCGGCCGCGCCGCGGGTGAACGCCTCGCCGCCATGCCCGCAGGCGACCGCCCCGACGCCGCCTTCTGCGTCAACGACCTGCTCGCCATCGGCGTCTTGCAGGGCCTGACCCTGCACGGCGTCACGGTGCCCGACGACGTGGCCCTGATCGGTTACGACGACATCGATTTCGCCCAGTCCGTCGTCGTCCCGCTCACCTCGATCCGCCAGCCGCGCGCGGACATCGGATCCTCTGCCATCGACCTTCTGGTAGCAGCGGCAAACGATCGGCAGCAGGGGCAGGAACATATCTGTTTCCGCCCCGATCTCGTCGAGCGTGCCTCCACCGTCGGCTGAACGATCCGACGACTTCCGATTATCGGTGACACCTGTCCCAGGAGGTGAGCGGCCACGACGCGTCGCGAGTGCGACGACTTCCGGTGATCCGCCGACTTCGTGTCTCGGAGGTGTTTCTCTCCTGAGCGAGCGGCGGTGAGCGTACGGCCCGGGTAAGGCGCGGTGTCATGCCTGCGCACGCGGTGCATGAGGAGATCTGCCTGTTCTGGCCGTCGACTGCTATCGTGCAACTAGCACGAGATAGTGACAGGAGATGCGAAGCCCTCATGGACGCAATCGCTGAAGAGGCCCCCACGGCGGCGCTGACGCTCGATCAAAAGATCGCGCTCGGCGCTGGGGCGTCGTTCTGGACCACGCGAGCCGTTCCCGGAGTTCGTTCATTGATGCTCACCGATGGCCCCCACGGACTTCGGGATCAGGGCAAAGCGGGAGATCATCTGGGTATCGGCAGAAGCCGCCCCGCGACCTGCTCCCGACAGCAAGTGCGCTCGCGTCGTCCTGGGACGTCGGCGTCCTGCAGGGCGAAGCTGCCGTTCTCGAGGGTGGTCACCACCGATTCGCCGACCAGCTTTGCCTGATAGGACACGGGCGGCGGCTGGTTCGAATCGGCATGCGCGGTGGTCATGCCCACCACGACGCCGGTCACGGCGAGCGCGGCCGTGAGCGTCGTTCGGCGAAGTTTCATCGAAGTTCCTCATCGAAGTGGTTCGGAACACTGTCGAGCGACAGTGAGAGGTGTATCACTAGCACGAGACAGTAAAGTAGACGAAAAGTAGCGCCGGTGTCACGTGCTAGTTCGATCAGGCGCTTCGGTGGATGAATCTGTTCGTCGCATCTCCCGACCAGCGGGACAGCTGGCGTCGAGAGCGGCCGAGTTGCGCCACGCTGGCGTTGTGGCATCGGAAACCGTCAGGACGTTCTCCTCGGGCATGGTGGAGCGAGAGTTGTTCCGGACGTGCGGACTGCCGCGCGGCTGGCTGGAACCGTCGAGCATCTGGTGTCGGGGAACGTCTATCGGCGTCCCGATCCCTGCGGCGCCTCCCGGTACCGCTGGAATCCAGGCGGCATCCGTAGCACGAGGTGCCTGCGACGCCGTGCTACTCAGAAACGAGGACCGATGCAACTGAACGGAAAGGTTTTGGCCGTCACCGGAGCGGGCAACGGCATCGGCAGGCAGACGGCGCTGCGCCTGCTCGCGCGCGGAGCGCGAGTCGCGCTCATCGACCTGAACGAGGATTGGCTGCGGGAGACGCGTGCGCTCGCCGGCGCGCCGGAGGACCGCCTCTCGCTGCACGTTGCCGATGTCACCGACCCGGCGGCCGTCGCAGCGCTGCCCGCCGCGGTGCTGGCCGAGCACGGAGAGGTCGACGGCCTCGTGAACATCGCGGGCATCATCCATCGCTTCGCTCCCGTCATAGAACTCGAGCGTGGCGAGATCGAGCGGGTGGTGCGGGTGAACCTGTGGGGCACCATCGACATGTGCCTGGCGTTTCTGCCCGAGCTGCGGACGCGTCCCGAGGCGATCCTGGTGAACATGTCGAGTCTGTCCGGGCTGATTCCCTTTGCGGGCCAGACGATCTACAGCGCCACCAAGGCAGCGGTGAAGCAGTTCAGCGAGGGGCTGTACCAGGAGCTGGCGGACACGAACGTCACAGTCGTCACTGTCTTCCCCGGCAACGTCAGCACGAATCTGAGCGGCAACTCAGGCGTCGCGATGATCGACTCCGGCGGCCGGAAGGTCAGGGCGAGTACCCCCGAGCGTACGGCAGATCTGGTCGTCGCCGGCATGGAGAAGGGCAGCTTCCGGGTGCTCGTCGGGCAGGACGCGAATCTGCTCGACCGGCTCGTCCGCCTCGCTCCGCGCTGGGCGACGAACATGGTTGCCGGGCAGATGAAGAACGTGCTTCGCGCCGAGTGAGCCGGATCGAGCGGAGCAGCCGGCGAGGAGGTCACACGGATATGCGCGGAATCAACCACATCGTTCTGTACGTAGCGGATCTGGAGCGCAGCTTGGAGTTCTACGAGAGCGTGCTCGGGTTCGAACGTCTGCCCGGAGGCTTCCCGGGTGGCGCGTTCCTGCGCTGCGCGGGATCGGCGAATGACCACGATCTGGGGCTGTTCCGATCCAGGAACCGTGCCGTCCCTGCGGCAGGCTCCGTGGGGTTGTATCACGTCGCCTGGGAGGTCGCGACACTGTCCGAACTCGCGGCGGTCCGCGATCGTCTGAGGCGTGTGGGCGCCGAGATCGGTGCCTGCGACCACGGCTCGACCAAAGCGCTGTACGGTCGCGACCCCGACGGCATCGAGTTCGAGGTGTGCTGGCTGGTTCCGGACGAACATGTCGAGGAGGCGCTGCGGCCGGGCACCGCGATGACGGCTCCGTTGGACATCACGGCCGAGGTCGCGCGTTACGGTGCCGACACCCCGGGCGGCCCGCGCACCGACACGACCATGTGGGAGCGCGTGGCCGCGAGGCTGGCCGCAGGGCGGTGAGCCCCGCTCTCAGCGAGCTGTGGTGACGATATCGGCGGCGTTGTAGAAGGCGCGCATGCTCGTGATGTGTCCGTCGGCGTCGAAGGCCATGACATCGATGGGTTCTACGATGATCACCCGGTCGGTCGTCGTCGTGGTGACTCGCATGTGGAAGGCCGCCGAAGACCCCGAGACCCGGACCACCAGCAGCTCCGCGCTGTTGTCGACGGCGTCGAGCGGGCCGTAGAAGGCGGTGATGGCGTCGCGCCCGCGCCGGACTTCCGCGCCGACGGGGTCTTCCACAGTGGCGTCCTCGGCGTAGAGGGCGGCGATTTCCGCCGCCGTGCCGGTGGTGAGGCGGGACACGTATTCGCGCACCACCGCGGTGATCTGCGCTACCGATGACATGGAGTCCTTTCCCGGCGGCGCTTTCGGCCGCCTCGACCTGCTCATGGCAGCAGACCGGCCCCCAGGCGTGGGGGGCTCGTTCCGCTCGGTGGGAGGCGATCTGGCGCATCGCCGTCGGTCCGGGCGACTCTGCCCGGCATGCGAACCGATATTCCTGAAGTAGTGGCGGCCGCCGAGGTGGCGGAGTGGTCGGACGAGGTCGACGTCGTCGTGATCGGCGCGGGCATCGCCGGGGGTTGCGCGGCGGCCGAGGCCGCGGCACAAGGAGCACGGGTGCTCGTCCTGGAACGCGCGGCGGCGCCTGGCGGGACCTCGGCGATGGCCGGAGGCCATTTCTACCTCGGCGGTGGCACGCCCGTGCAGACGGCGACCGGGCACTCCGATTCGGCCGAAGAGATGGCGAAGTACCTCACCGCAGTTTCACGCAGCCCCGACGTGGACAAGATTCGCGCCTACTGTGCCGACAGCGTCGAGCACTTCCACTGGCTGGAGGACCTGGGCTTCCAGTTCGAGCGCACCTTCTACCCGCAGAAGGCGGTGATCCAGCCCGGTACGCAGGGTTTGATGTACACCGGCAATGAGAACGTCTGGCCGTTTCGCGAGCTGGCGGTGCCGGCGCCACGCGGACACAAGGTTCCCGTCGCCGGTGACACCGGCGGCGCGGCGCTCGTCACCGGGCTGCTCGTGGAGCGTCTCGCGCGCCTCGGCGTAGAGATACGCTACGCCGTCGGCGCCAGGAACCTGGTGTGCGACGGACAGGGCGCGGTCACGGGCGTCGCCTGGAAAGGGTTGTCGCAGCGCGGAGTGATCAAGGCGGGTGCGGTTGTCGTCGCGACGGGTGGTTTCGTCATGAATCCCGACATGGTGCGGCAATACGCGCCGGTCTTGGCCGAGAAGCCCTACACGCTGGGCTCCTCCTATGACGACGGGCTTGGCATCCGCCTGGGCATGTCCGTCGGCGGCGCGACCGAACACATGGACCAGTGCTTCCTCACCGCCCCGATCTATCCGCCCGCCCGCCATCTCACCGGCATCGTGGTCAACGCGCTCGGGCGGCGGTTCGTCGCCGAGGATTCCTACCACGCCCGCACGGCGGGTTTCGTCCTGGAGCAGCCCGGTGCGAAGGCCTACCTGATTCTGGACGAAGCGCATCTGGAGAAGCGCGATTTCCAGTTGGTGCCGTTCATCGACGGCTGGGAGAGCGTCGCCGAGATGGAAGCTGCGCTCGCGCTTCCGGAGGGAAGCCTGCAGAAGACCCTGGACGAGTACAACGCGCACGCGGTGCGCCGGGAGGACCCGGCTTTCCACAAGCAACCGGAGTACGTCGAGCCGCAGGACCACGGACCGTGGGCAGCCTTCGACCTTTCGCTGGGCGCGGCGTCCTACGCCGGATTCACCCTCGGCGGGCTGCGCACGACGGTCGACGGCCGGGTTGTCGGCGGCGACGGTGCGGTCGTGCCGGGCCTCTACGCCGCCGGCGCGTGCGCACCGAGCCTGGCCCAGGACGGCAAGGGATACGCCAGCGGAACCCAACTCGGCGCCGGTTCCTACTTCGGCCGGCGCGCGGGGCGGCATGCGGCGTCGTGGGCCGCGCCGTAGCTGCGGGAGCCAATCGATGGCCTCGGCCATTTCCCGCTGGCCGAGGCGGGCCCTGAACCGGTCAGCACAAGGCGTCCGGCGCTCCGACATCTCGGGCGACAGCGCGTCGAGCTTGTCCGGCCGGTCGACGGTTTCGCGCGCTCGCCCGTGCCCAAATTCACGACGCGGACCTAACAGCTGGATTCCGCCGCGTCACCGTCGACGGCGACGCGATAGGTGCCGAGCAAGTGCTGGGATGGGCCGCACGGATCGAGATATCCGGCGATGGTCCGGATCAGCGTGGCGCGCCCTTCGACGCGGAAACCGCCGTAGTCACCGGAGGCGTCGGGGTGGAAGACGTCTTCGAGCATCGTCCAGTCGCGGCCGTCGAGCGCGTAACCGTATCGGTTCAGCACGTCGACGATGGCCCGATGGTCGGGCATGGTGACAGGTCCTCTCCCGGCGGTGCCGTTCGCCGCCGCGGTCCGCTCATAGCAGCAGACCGGCCGCCGTGCGGAGGCCACCCGTTCCGCTCGCCGGGAAGCGCACCGGCTCCGTCCGGTGGGGGCTCCCGCTGAATGGGAGCGCACCGTCCGGTGAGTGAGGCGCGCCCTATCGTCCTGACATGCCAAGTCCTTGTGACCCAGTTCACGCGTGAGTTTCGCGCTTCCGCACACCGGTTCCCGCCGCAGGCGGGGCCGGCGACATCGGTCACCGTTTCCCGGAAGGTCCAGACCATGACCAATCCCGTTGACACCGTCGCTGCCGCCGTCAGCGCCGCCGGCGCCTCGACTTTCGAGGCCCGCAAGGTCTCGAGTGGATACTCCTGGCCGGAGTGCCCGCGGTGGCACGCGGGCGCCTTCTGGTTCTCGGACATGTACACCGGAACTCTCAAGACGCTCGACGCCGACGGCAACGCAACCGTCGTCGTGGATGCGACCGGCCGCGCCGCGAACACCGATGCTCCGATCGTGCTGGGCGGGTTCGGCTGGCTGCCCGACGGCCGCCTGATCGTGGTGTCCATGCACGAGAAGCTGGTGCTGGCGCACGGTGGCGGCGGACCCGGCGACCTGTCGGTGTATGCCGATATCTCGCAGTACTGTTCGGCCGCCGCCAACGACATGGTGGTCGACGCCGACGGTCGCGCCTACATCACCCAGCTCGGCTTCGACATCTTCAAGGGTGAGCAACCGGTCGCCTCTCCGCTGATCGTGGTCGAGCCGGACGGCGCTGTCTCCACCCCGGAGAAGGTGGGTCCGCTGCTGTGCGCGAACGGGATCGCCGTCAGCGCCGACGGCACCAAGGTCTACACCGCCGAGGTCATGGCGTTCAAGATCACCGTGCTCGACCGCGCTCCGGACGGCACGCTGTCGAACCCCCGTGACTTCGCCTCCTGCCCGTTCATGCCCGACGGCATCGGGCTCGACGCGGAGGGCGGGGTGTGGGCGGCCATGCCCGGCGGCGGCTACGTCGCGCGCTTCACCGAGCAGGGCATCACCGACGCGATCCCGATGCCGCTGGAGAACGGCATCGCCTCCGCGTGCCTGCTGGGTGGCCCGGACCGGGACCGGCTCTACATGACGGTCGGGTACGAGGTCTACGACTTCGAGAAGTCGGCCCGGGAGGCGCTGGGCAGCGTCTGGGTGGCCGATGTGGCCCACCGCGGCGGCGACACTCGCCCCTGATCACACCGAGACAGCCAGGAATACGAGGAAAAGACAATGGCAACACTGGATTTCAGCGATCGCGTCGTCATCGTGACCGGCGCGGGTCGTGGCATCGGGCGGGCGAACGCGCTGCTGCTCGCCTCGCGTGGCGCCGCCGTGGTGGTGGGTGACCTCGGTGCCCGCATCGACGGCTCCGGCGTAGAGGGTGACGACCCGGCCGCGGGTGTGGTCGCCGAGATCACCGCCGCCGGCGGCAAAGCCGTCGCCTGCAACGCCGACGTCTCGACCGAGCAGGGGGCGCGCGCGCTGGTCGACGCCGCCATCTCGTCGTTCGGCAAGCTCTCGGCCGTCGTCAACAACGCGGGCATCGTCCGTACCGCGCCCTTCACGGAGGTGCCGGACGAGGAGTACCAGCGTCATCTCGACGTGCACTACTTCGGCGCGATGCGGTTGTGCCGGGCGGCTTGGCCGCACCTGCTCGAGGCCGACGCCCCGCGTGTGGTCAACACCATTTCGCAAGCGATGCTGGGCAACCCGGGTATGTCGCACTACGGCGGTTCCAAAGGCGCGTTGTTCGGTCTGACCCGCAACTTGGCGCTCGAAGGCTTGGCCGCGGGCATCAAGGTCAATGCCATCGCGCCGGGCGCGGGCACCCGGATGGCCGAGGCAGCGGCCGACACCTTGTCGCCGGAGATCATGGAGTACATGCGCACGGCGCTGCTGCCGGAGCACGTGGCTCCGGTGGTGGCCTATCTGGTGCATCCCGACTGCCAGGTCACCGGTGAGGTGTTCAACGTGGCTGGCGGCATCGTGAACCGGTTGGCGCTGGTCAATACCGTCGGCATCCACGACCCTTCGCTCACCGTCGAGACCGTCGCCGAGCAGTTCGAGCAGATCATGGCGATCACGCCGCAGGCTGTGCCGCAGGTCGTCGCCCCGGCCCAGATGCCGGTGTCCTGAATCCCGACGTCCCTTCCAGGAGCCATCACATGAGCACAACCGAGACGGCGACCGGCACCGAATACCCCTTCGGCGCGGTCGATCCCGACGAAGCGGCCGCGCGGTACCGGGCGATCGCCGCGGACCGGCCGATGACGAAGATGACGATGCCTTTCGGCGGCGACGCGTGGGTCATCCACCGCAATGCCGCGGCTCGGCAGATGTTGAGCGATCCCCGATTCGTGCGGGAGCCGTTCCGCACCGGTGAACGCGTGACCCCTTACTTCGTGGAGTTCCCGGACTTCCTGCGGACCACCTTGCAGTTCGAGGATCCGCCGCATCACACCAAGCTGCGCAAGCTGGTGCAGCGCTCGATCTCGCCGAAGCGGGTCAAGGCCATGCGTGATTCGGCGGTGGAGTTCGCCGATCATCTGATCGACGAGATGATCGCGAAGGGCGCGCCGACCAACCTGGTGCACGACTACGCGGTGGCGCTGCCGATCCAGATGCTGGCCAACTTGCTCGGCGTGCCGCCGGAGGATCGGCCCAAGTTCCAGAAGTGGAGCTCGTCCACCCTGGCCGTGGCGAACATGCCGGAGGAAGAGGTCGTCGCCAACATGACCGAGCTGGTCGTGTACATGATGGCCCTCATCGAGGAGCGCAGGAAGAACCCGCGCGAGGATCTGCTGAGTGACCTGGCCAACGCTCGCGACAAGGACGACAGCCTCACCGACGCCGAAATCCTGCCGATCGCCCTGGTTCTGATCATCGGCGGGTTCGACAACACCGCGAACTTCATCTGCGCCGGTGTGCTGTCGCTGCTGCGCAATCCCGATCAGCTCGAGCTCTTCCTGCGGGATCCGGACGGGATGGCCCCCACCGCGGTAGAGGAGATCCTGCGGCACGGACGGATGGCGCTGGGCGACACGATCACCGGTGGCGGCGGGCTCGTTCCCTTCGTCGCCACCGAGGATGTGGAACTCGACGGCCAGGTGATCGCCCGTGGCGAGGCCGTGCTGGTCGATCCCGCCTCGGTCAACCACGACGGCGTGGCCGTCGAGAACGACGAGGTCTTCGACATCCGGCGCAGCAACAACCCGCACCTGACCTTGAGCTACGGCTTGCACCACTGCTTGGGTGCGCCCCTGGCCCGGATGGAGATGCAGGTCGGCCTGGCCGAGCTGTTCAAGCGACTGCCAGGACTGAAGCTCGACGGGGAGGCGGTCATCGACAAAGACAACCTCACCCAGGCGATCACCGATCTGCCGGTCAGCTGGTAGGAGCAGCGATGCCGAAAGTGTTCTACACCCAGCCCGACGGCGTGGTGAAGGTCGTCGACGGCGTCGCTGGGGACTCGGTCATGTCGACCGCTGTGCGCAACGGCGTGAACGGCATCGTGGGCCAGTGCGGTGGCACGTTGTCATGTGCCACCTGCCACGTCTACCTCGATCAAAAGGAGCTGGGGTTCTTTCCGGAGCCCACCGAGGACGAGGACGACATGCTGGACTGCACCGCATCGGACCGGCAGGACAACTCACGCCTGTCCTGCCAGCTGACCTTGTCGGACGGAATCGACCTGCACGTGACCGTCCCCGACGAACAGGTCTGACCGATGACCGGAGCGCAGGACACGCTTGGCCCGGAGGTGTCGATGCCGCACAGCGTCGTGGTCGTCGGGGCCTCGCACGCCGGTGTACAACTCGCCGATCGCCTCCGTACCGAGGGCTACACCGGAGAGATCACACTGATCTCCCACGAACCACACCTTCCGTACCAGCGGCCACCGCTGTCCAAGGCATGGCTCAAAGGCGAAGCCAGTAGCGACTCGGTGCTGTTGCGCGGTCCCGCCCACTACGAGAACCAGAAGATCGAACTGCTCACCGGGGCGCGCGTGGAGGAGCTCGAGCGGACCTCGGCGGGAGTCGAGGTGCGGTTCTCGCGGGACGGCGAGCGCCTCGTGCGACGGTTCGACCGGCTGGTGCTGGCGACCGGAGCGCGGGCGCGGCGGTTGACGCTGCCGGGCGCGGACCACTCCGACGTGCTCGTGTTGCGCGATCTGGACCACGCCCGGTCGCTCGCCGCCCGGGTGCAGGCCGGCCCCCTGGTGGTGATCGGCGGCGGGTTCGTCGGCCTGGAGGTCGCCGCCACCGCGCGTGCACTCGGGGCCGAGGTAACCGTGATCGAGGCGGGCGAGCGATTGCTCGCCCGCGCGGTGGGCGCGGACACCGCCACCGCCCTGCTCGTCGCCCATCGTGCGATGGGAACCGAGGTCGTGCTCGGCGCGGCGCCGGTGGAAATACTGCACGACGGCGACGGAGTCCGGGCGGTGCGGCTCGATGACGGCCGCGAGATACCGGCGGCGACGGTGCTGGTCGGTATCGGAGCCGAAGCGCGCACCGAGCTGGCCGAGCAGTTCGGGCTGGAGTGCGACGGCGGAATCGTCGTCGATGAGCGGTGCCTGGCCTCCGACGGGTGGACACTGGCGGTCGGCGACTGCACCACCCACGTGTCGAGCACCGGCAGCCGCTACCGGCTCGAGTCGGTGGACAACGCGGTGGAACAGGCCGATACCGCTGCCGCGGTGCTGCTGGGGCGACCGGTCCCCGATCGGGCCGCCCCGTGGTTCTGGTCCGATCAGGGCGATCAGAAGCTGCAAATCACGGGTCTCATCGGTGGCCACACCGCGATGCTCGTGCGGGTCGATCCGCAGCGCCCGCGCCGGCGGGTCGCCCTCTACTTCACCGACGACGCGCTGGTCGCCGCCGAGTGCCTGAATTCGCCGGCCGACTTCGTGGCGTTGCGGTCGGCGCTCGGCAAGGGCCATCGTCCAGGTCCAGAAGTTCTGTCCGACAACGCGGTCCCGCTCAAGAAGCTGCTGGCGCCGGGGCGCGGCTGAGCATCGAGCCGCACGAACCCGGGCCTCCGAGCATCGGCTCCGGGGCCCGTGTCGTGTGTTCGCGCGGCTACGCCTGCCGGAAACGCGCCGCCACCAAGGCGCCGACCTCGGCCATCGCCGCCCGAGCGCGGGCGACCGAGGCGGTCTGCATGGCGAAGCCGTGGCCGACGCCCGGGTAGCGCAGCTGTGCGGTGGGTACGCCGGCGTCCCGCATCCGGTCGCCGTAGGCCTCGACGGCGTCGCGGAGGGGATCGCCGTAGCCGACGGCGATGACGGCCTGCGGCAGACCCGCGAGTGAATCCGCCAGCGCCGGAACGCCGTAGGCGTCGTCGACGGCCGGATCCTCACCGAGGTACAAGCCCTTCATCCAGTCGATATCCGGGGCGGTGAGAAAAGGGGAATCGCCGAACTCGCGCATCGACGGCCTATCTGTGCGCCGTTCGATCCCGGGATAGAACAGCACCTGCTGGGCGATGGCGGGCCCGGCCAGGTCCCGGCCGCGCAGCGCGGTCGCCGCGGCCAGACTGCCGCCCGCGCTGTCTCCGCCCACGCCGATGCGGGCAGCGTCGACGCCCCATGCCGCGGCGTTCTCGCTCACCCAGCACAGGGCCGCGTACGCCTCGTCGTTGGCGACGGGGTAGCGGTGCTCGGGTGCGAGCCGGTACTCGACGTTGAACACCACCGCACCGGTGGCGTGGGCGACATCACGGGCCAGCCGGTCGAACGACTGCAGCGTGCCCATGATCATGCCGCCGCCGTGGAACCAGACGAGTGCGGGCGCGCTCGTCTCCGGTGCCGCGTGCGGCCGGTAGACGCGCAGCGGGATCGTGCCGTGCGGGCCGGCGATCGTCGCGTCGCGTACCGCCGCCATCTCAGGGCCGGGCGGGCGGACGATGGACTCGAGCGAACGGCGGGCCGCCTCGACGCCGACGGTCCGCAGAGGGGCCGCTCCGATGCTCGCCATCCGCTCGACGAGCACGGCGACATCGGGATCCCAGACGAAACGGTACGGCGGATGCCCGGTCGGAACGGTCACTGGTCTACTCCTGGGGAACGGCGGGAACTGCCGGGTGATCCGCGGCTGTGCGCGTGGCGCGCAACATGATCCCGGTGCTCGTCTCCCCACCCCGGCGGTGCTCGTTCATCAACTCGACGAGCCGCTCGTTGTCGTGGCGGGCGAGCGCTTCGATCATCTGGTCGTGTTCGGCCACCACGCGCGCACGGGCGGCCGGGTCGTAGAGATAGGCGGCGTGGTACGGCATGGCCAGCGTCCACAGCCGGCGCACTTCGGCGACCACCAGGTTCAGTGGTGATCGGTCGAAGATCGCGAAGTGGAAGGCGTGGTTGTGCAGCCGCATGGCGAGTACGTCACCGTGCTCAGCGGCGGCGACCACCAGTTCGGCGGCCCGGGTGACCTCGGCGAGGGCGTCTTCGGGAAACAGCGGAAGCGACCGCAGCACCTCGGGCTCGAGCGCGGCGCGCATGAGGTAGATCTGGTCGAAGTCGGACTGTTGCAGACGGGCTACCGTATAGCCGACATTGGGCTCGTGCTCGACCAGGCCTTCGGCGGTGAGGTGGCGCAAGGCTTCGCGGATCGGCAGTCGGCTGACGCCGAGTCGCTCAGCCATCAGGACCTGGCGGATCGGCTGACCCGGCAGCAGTTCACCGCTCACGATCAGCCGCTCGATCTCCTCGACCACCCGTCCGGTGGCCCGGCCGACGTCGCGACCGCCCTCCGCCGCCGCTGCACTGCCGGTTCGCTTGCTCACGGATTCCCGAAGATACCAGCCGCCCGCAGCGCCGCGATCCGCTCGGCGCTGTAGCCCATGGCGCTCAGCACGGCTGCGGTGTCGGCGCCACGCGGCACCGCAGGGCGCGGGGTGCGGTACGGGGACCGACTCAGCTTGATCGGCACCCCGACGCCCCGATAGTCCTCCGTCTCGAGAAACAGGCCGCGATGCCGCGTCTGCGCGGCCCGCAACGCCTCGTCCACGGTGTTGACCGGTGCGGCGGCCACTCCGACCTGTTCCAGGCGCAGCGCCAGCTCCTGCCGCGACCACGGCGCGATCCGCTCGGCGAGGATCGCGACGAGCTCTTCACGGTGGGCGTGGCGCCGGCCGTTGGTGGTGAAGCGTGCGTCGTCGGCGAGTTCGGGCACCCCGAGAGTCTCGGCGAGCGAACGGAACTGTCGGTCGTTGGCCGCGCTGACGAAGAAGTCGCCGTCGGCGGCACGGAATACCTGGTAGGGCACCACCGTCGGATGGAAGTCCCCGGTCCGCTGCGGCACCTTGCCGCTGGCGACCCAGTTGGCCGCGTGCGGATGCAGGAGGGAGATGACCGAGTCCAGCAGCGCCAGGTCGACCAACTGCCCCCGGCCGCTGCGCTCGCGCTCGAACAGCGCCAGCAGGATTCCGTTGACCGCGAAGTTGGCCGTGACGATGTCGACGATCGGCACTCCGACCCGCAGTGGGTTCCCGTCCGGGTAGCCGTTGATGCTCATCAGCCCGCCGAAGGACTGCAGCACCGCGTCGTAACCGGGCAGCCCGCCCATCGGCCCGTCCACGCCGAAACCGGTGATGCGGCAGTAGATCAGGCGCGGATGCCGCTGCGCCAGCACCGTCTCGAAATCGAATCCCCAGCGCGCCATGGTGCCCGCCTTGAAGTTCTCGATCACGACGTCGGCGCCGGCGAGCAGGTGTGCGAGGATCTCGCGGCCCTCGTCGGTGCGCAGGTCGAGACCGATGTTCTCCTTGCTGTGGTTGAGACTGGCGTAGTACGCGCTGCTGGCGCCCTCGTCCACGAACGGCGGGCCCCAGCCGCGGGTTTCATCACCGCCTGGCCCCTCCACCTTGATGACCTCGGCGCCCTGATCGGCCAGCATCTGCGCGGTGTACGGGCCGGCCAGCACACGGCTCAGATCCAGCACGCGCAGCCCGCTCAATACGCCGGCGCCGGTCGCGGTGTCCGCGGCGCGCCAGGCGGCGCGGCCGTCGACGCCCGTCTCGTCGGTGGTGACGATAGTCATCGCGAATACCTTTCTGCGGCAACAGCGTCGGTTGACTCCGCACCGATGATCAGATCCCATGGATCGGCGCCCTCGTCCAGGATTTGCCCGGCCAGGACCTCCGACCAGTACCGCTCCGAGCCGTAGCGGTTGCGCCAGCTCCACAGCGCGGTGGTCGAGCGCCCGAGCATGTGCTCGGAGGTGAATCCGATGGCGCCGTGGATCTGGTGCCCGGCGGCGGCCACCTCCCGGGCCGACGCGGAGGTCACCACCTTGGCGGCCGCGATCGCGGTGCGGCGAGCCGTGTGGTCGGCGGTCGCGGCGGCCTCGGTCGCCGTCTCCATCAACGCGGTCGACGCGGCGAGGCCGGCGAGTCGTTGCTGGATGGCCTGGAACTTGGCGAGGGGGCGACCGAACTGGACTCGCTCGGCGGCATAGCGCAGCGTCCGATCGCGGACCGCACCCGCTGCCGCGGTCAGCGCCACCGCGTACGCGAGTGCTCCGCGTTCCTCGACTTCGGTTGTGTCCACTGGGGATCGGTACAGCCGGACGGGCGTGCCGTCGAAGCGGTAGTCGTCGAGTGCGGCACCCAGCAGGTCGCTGCCTCTCTCCGAGCTGATGCCGGCCGCGTCGGCCGCCACGATCGCGACCGATGGTCGCTCACCCGCGCCGGACGCGGGCAACAACACGACCAGCAGTTGGGCGTCGGACCCGTGGACGACACCGGTGACGATGCCGTCGAGCACGACACCGTCGCCGGTGTCGCGTGCAGTGCAGCCCTCGCGAGCGATGGCGAGGGTGGCGGGCTGATTCGCCGGGTTGCCGGTGCACTCGGCGACCAGACGGCTCGCCAGCACGGTGTGCTCGAGCAGCATGGTGAGAGCGCCGTGCCGGGCGACCGCGTGCAGCACCGACAGCGCGTCGGCCGTGCTTCCGCCGCTGCCGCCCTGCGCCTCCGGGATCCCGATCTCGGTGAAGCCTGCCTCGGTGAGCGCGGCCCACAGCGCGCCGTCGGTTCCCCCGGCGGGCGTAGTGGTGTCGATCCCGACGCGCTCGGCCATCGAGGCGACCGCCGAGATCAACTCGAGGTTGAGGTAGCTCATCGCAATCCCATTCCGCGCGCGACGATTCCGCGCAAGATCTCGTTCGTGCCGCCCCGCAGGGTGAACGCCGGTGTGTGCAGTACCCCGGCGGCGAGCAGGCGGGCGAACGCATCGCCGCCATGGCGCCGGGGCTCGGTCTCGGCGCAGGCGCGAATGGCCTCCACGAGGTCGCCCTCGAAGGTGGAGCCGAGATCTTTCACCATCGCCGCGAGGACGTCGGGCTTGCGGCCCGCGGCGAGTTCGGCGGTGACCGCGAGTGACATCCGGCGCAGCGCCCAGGCGTGCGCGGTCAGCGAACCGAGTGTGACGCGCTGCTGCTCGGTGGCGCCGGTGCGGCGCAGCCGCTCGGCCCACGCGTGCAGCAGCGGCATGGTCGACAGGTAGCGCTCGGGGCCGGACCGTTCGAAGGCGAGCTCGCTCATCACCTGAGTCCAGCCCGCACCGCGCCGACCGAGCAGGGCGTCGGCGCCGACGTGCGCGTCGTGGAAGACGACCTCGTTGAAGTGCGCGCCGCCGTCGATGCTGCGCAGCGGGCGTACCTCGATATCCGCGTGCGACAGGTCGACCACGAACTGCGACAGCCCGGTGTGCCGGTCACCAGGACCGCCGTCGGTGCGGGCCAGCAACACCATGGCGTGTGCCACGTGCGCTCCGGTGGTCCAGACCTTGGTGCCGCTGATCGTCCACGAGCCGTCGGAGCGCTCCACCGCCTTCGTGCGCACCGCGGCGAGGTCGGAGCCGGCGTCGGGCTCGCTCATCCCGATGGCGAAGAACAGCTCACCGGCCGCGATGCCGGGCAGGTAGCGCTGCTTCTGCTGCTCCGTGCCGTTGGCCGAGATGCTCGGCGCCATCTGCCGGTCGGCGATCCAGTGCGCGGCGACCGGTGCACCGTGAGCGAGAAGTTCCTCGGTGACCACGAAGCGTTCGAGGAGGGGACGCTCGTGCCCGCCATAGCGTTTCGGCAGCGTCATGCCGAGCCAACCGCGCGCCCCCAGCCGGGCGCTGAACGCCGGATCGAACCCGCTCATCCAGTTGTCCGGCGCGGGGGAGAAGGAACCGGCGTCGAGTTCCGCGCGCAAGAAGGCGCGCACCTCGCCGCGGACCCGCCGCAGCTCGGCGTCCGCGGCGGGGGAGCCGCCGGGCGCAGTGGACACGGCGGTCATCGTCCGGGCCCCCGCGACGACCAGGAACTCTCGCCCTTGCGCGACATCGACCACATCTGCACACCGCGCTCGATCTCGAGGGCCGACGACCAGCTCACCGCGGGCGGGCCCAGTTCGAGCCGGGCGCTGTTCATGATGCGGCGGGTGAGTTCGGGATCGGCGGCGGCCGGGGCGGTGAGCTCCGCGATGCGCGCGTCGAGGTCGGACTCCGCGGCGGCCAGGTGTGCCAGGCCGCGGGCGACCGCGTCGGTACCGGTCAGCGACAGACCGCAGGCGGCAAGCGCGATGGTGCTCGACCAGCCGACGGCACGGCCGAGCAGTGCCAGGTGCCCGCCGCCGGGGTGGATGCCGCGAGCGAGGAATCCGCTCTCCAGCCGCGCCTCGGGCGTGACCACCAAGAGGTCGGTGGCCATGGCGAGGTTGAGTCCGGCGCCGACCGCGCCGCCGACCACTCGTGAGATGGTGGGAACGGGCAGCATGCCGACCCGGACGAAGGCGCCGTAGACCGCTGACGTGCGGCTCACCGCTTCGGGGGAGGCGGGGTCGGCCGAGGATGTCGCCAGGTCGCGGGTGTCGGCGCCGCTGCAGAAGTAGGAGCCCGCCGCGCGCACCACCACCGCGCCGATGCCGGGGTCGGTCTCCACCCGGGTGCAGAAGTCACCGATCAGCGCGGCCATCTCCAAGGTGATCGCGTTCTTGCGGCGCGGATTGTTGAGTGTCAATTGCGCGACACCGTCCGTGAAGTCGGTCAGGACCGGCGGCTCGGACGGGGCGCCGACCGGATTGTCAGGCGTCATGGGGCCACGGTAGCAGATTGGATCCAAAATAAAATCCAATGATGATTGACAATCCTGACGTCCGGCTCGGAGAGTGTGCAGAGGCAGGACGTCACCCCTGCGATCTGGTGACGAATCGACGAAAGGTGAACTCGTGTTCGAATTGAATGGGCGAATCGCCCTGGTCACCGGTGCGGGCCAGAGCGTGGGGGAGGGCATCGCGACGGTGCTGGCGCGTCAAGGGGCGACAGTCGTGGTGAACGATTTGTTCGCCGATCGCGCGGAGCGGGTGGCGACGGACATCGTCGCCGAGGGCAACAAGGCCATCGCCAGGGCGTTCGACGTCACGGACTACCAGGCGACGGTCGACGCGGTTCGCTCGGCCGAGGCCGAGCTGGGGGGCCACGTGAACATCCTGGTGAACAACGCCGGCGTAGCCGAGGATCGGGTCAGCAAGCCGTTCCGGGAGCTGACGCCCGAGCAGTGGCCGCCGTCGATCGACCTCAACATCTACGGCGCGATGAACTGCATCAAGGCGGTCATCGACGGCATGTGCGACAACGGCTGGGGCCGTGTCGTGCAGATCTCGTCGGGGTCGGCGCGCACCGGCCAGAACATCAATGTCTCCATGTACGCCACCGGCAAGAGCGGCATCGAAGGCTTCATCCGTCATCTCGCCGCCGAAACCGGGCAGTACGGCGTGACCGCCAATATCGTCGCTCTCGGCCTGCAGGCCAACCTGGTGCACAAGATGCCGCCGGAACAGATCGAGCGGCTGATCGCCGGTATCCCGATCGGGCGCTTGGGCGACCCGATCGAGGTCGGCGCGTTCTGCGCGTACCTGGCCTCGAACGAAGCCGGGGGAATGACCGGACAGACGCTCGACTTCAACGGCGGGTCGCAGACCCGATGAGCGGGACCCCGACGCCGGGAGTGAGTCTCTCGCTCACCGCGATCCGCGTCACCGACCTGGCGCGGTCGGCCAAGTTCTACACCGCAGGATGCGGATTCTCCGAAGAGCGGTCCTTCACCACCGACACCTTCGACGCGGTGATCCTGCGGGCCGGAACGGCCGGAGTGGAACTCATCGCACCGCATGGCGCTCCCGCGGCACCCGACCACGGCACCATGCTCGTGAAATTGGTCCTGAACACCGAGGACGTGGCCGGGCTGCTGGACACTGCTTGCGCGCACGGCGGCACCGGGGAAATGCCCGCGACCACGCTGGCCCGGTTCGGCGGCCGCACCATCGGCAAGGTGCGTGACCCCGACGGCTATTTGATCGAGGTCGTGAGCTCCACCGCGCAGCCGAACGACCGCTGAGCGGGATGACCGGGCGTGACGGTGCCGCGCGAGGTCTAGCGTGACGCCGTTCACACCCGGACCGGAGAGATGGAGTGCAGTCGACGATGAGCTGGGGCAGTACCTTTGACGTTGTAGTGGTGGGCTCGGGTGGCGCGGCCCTGGCGGGAGCGCTGGCAGCGACCCACCGGGGTCTGTCGACCTGCGTGATCGAGAAGACGGATCGTTTCGGCGGCACGTCGGCCTATTCCGGTGGCAGCGTCTGGTTGCCCGGCAATCACGTGCTGAAGCGGGACGGTGTCGACGATTCCGTCGAGAAGGGACTCGCCTACTTCTCCGCGCTCGTCGGTGACCGCACCCGCCCCGAGGTGCAGCGTGCCTACCTGGAGACCGGTCCGGTCGTCGCCGACTTCCTGGAGAACACGATCGGCATCCCACTCGAGCACCGGCCTTTCCCGGACTATTTCGACGCGCCGGGACGAAGCGCCAACGGGCGCAGCATCTTCGCCCGCCCGATCTCGGCGGAGGAGGTCGGTGACCGGCTGGGCGACATCCGGCCGGTCGTGCCGGTCGACCAGTTCGGGATCGAAATGGACCGGTCGATGCTCGACGGCGGCCAGGCCTGGATCGCCCGGATGATCCTCGCTCTGGACGCCTCGGGTCGCGCCGAGCTGAAACTGTCCACCCCGGCCACCGGCCTGGTGCAGGACGAGGAGGGGCGGGTCACCGGCGTCGTCGTCACCGGACCGGACGGCACGCAGACCCGCATCCGGGCGCGCGCGGGAGTATTGCTTGCCGCGGGCGGTTTCGAGCGTTCGGCGGAACTGCGCGCGAAGTGGCAGGACATGCCGACCGCCGACTGGAGTTCGTCGCACCCCGACACCGGCTCCGGCGACGCCGTCGCCTTGGCGCAGTCGGCGGGCGCCGAACTGGACCTTCTGGACCAGTCGTGGTGGTGTCCGGCCACCCTGTTCCCCAACGGCCATGCCGCGTTCACGCTCGGCGTGCGGGCCGGAATCTTCGTCGACGGCACCGGGCAGCGCTTCGCGAACGAAATGCTTCCTTACGACCGGATGGGCCGCGCGATGCGCGAACGGATGCGGCTCGGCCACGGCGACGCGTTCTGGTTCGTTTTCGACGACCGATCCGGTGACGATCTGCCCGCCATCTGCGTCCCCTCGCCCGACCGCGAGGAACTCTCGGCGGCCGGGTTGTGGCACACCGCAGGCGACATCGCCGAACTCGCCGGCGCGATCGGCGTCGATCCCCAGCGACTGGTCGCGACGGTGCGCCGGTTCAACGAGTTCGCCGAGCGCGGCCGGGACGCGGACTTCGACCGCGGCGAGGACCCGTTCGGCCGCTTCTTCGTGGGTGCGACCTCGGCGCAGCCGTGCCTGCGCCCGCTCGACGGCTCCCGTTTCCACGCGGTCCGGCTGGTCCTCGGCGATCTCGGCACCAAGGGCGGCGCGGTGATCGGCCCCGAAGGCGCGGTCGAGCGGGGCGACGGCTCGGTGATTGCCGGCCTCTACGCCGCGGGCAACTCCGCGGCCTCGGTAGCGGGGCCGGTCTATCCAGGCCCCGGCGTGCCGCTGGGCTCCGGCATGGTGATGGCCTACCGCGCCGTGGCCGACATGGCCGGTCGGCTCAGCGGAGCTGACGCCGCCGCATCCTGACCGGCCGCGGGGCGGGGGGGGGGCCCCCCCCCCCCCCCCCCCCCCGCCGCCCGCCCCCCCCCCCCCCGCCCCCCCCCCCCCCCCGCCCCCCGGGCCGGGGGGGGGGGCGGGGGGGGGCCCCCCCCCCAT
>NZ_JBIRYN010000001.1:0-544695 GCF_044389845.1 Nocardia sp. NPDC019323 | reverse complement strand
CCCGGGTTTGGTGCGCCCCCCCCGGGGGGGGCCCCCCCGGGGGGGGGGGGCGGGGGCCGCCCCCCCCCCCCCCCCCCCCGGGGGGGGGGGGGGGGGGCGCCCCCCCCGCCCCCCCGCCACGCCGTTTCTTCGGACACGTCCGCCGGGCCGACGCCGACCCGTCGCCAGCGGGCAGGGGGAGTCTGCCGGTCTCGGCCATCGCCGAATTCGTCGTGCGCGGCATGGCGGAGCGCAAGACCCACATCCTCCCCGCACCCCGACTGGCCCCCGCTGTGGGTCGGGCGGGTGGAGCGGGTCACGGCGCAGGCGGATCCGGCCGCCGCTGGTGCCTGACCCGGCTACCGATACGTCGTAGGAGTCGCCATGCCTGTACCTTCGCTGGATCCCGACGTCGCGGCGCGTATCGCCCGCCTCGGGCCGATACCGTCGATGCGCTCGCGCGGCATCGAGGCAGTCCGAGCCGGCGTCGAAGCCATGCCGCTGCCCGCGGGCATGCCGTCGATGGCGCAGATCGAGGACCTCGCTGTTCCCGGCCCGTACGGTGACATCCCGTTGCGGGTGTACCGACCCGCGATGGACTCCGCCGCGCCGGTCGTCGTGCACTTGCACGGGGGCGGGCTGGCCATGGGTTCCAACGCCTCCTTCGAACCGCTCGCACGGCAGTTGGCCGCCGCGAGCGCGGCGACGGTGGTCGGCGTCGACTACCGGCTGGCCCCGGAATGGCCCGCTCCCGTGCAGGTCGAGGAGGCATACGCGGCTACCGCCTGGGTCGCCGAGAACGCGGCCGCGTTCCGGGTCGACGCCGCTCGGCTGGCGGTGCTCGGCGACAGCGCCGGCGGGGGACTGGCAGCCGGAGTCGCCCTTTTGGCCCGCGATCGCGGTGGCCCCGCGTTGTTCGCCCAGGTACTGCTGTATCCGGGACTGGACCGGGACATGGGCGCGGCGTCCGTGGTGGAGATGCCCGACGCGCCGACTCTCCTGCGTGACGACATCACCTATCTGCACGAACTCGCCGATACCGGCGCCGCGAATCCGCCCGACTGTTACCGGGTTCCCGCCTACGCCGCCGACTTGTCCGGGCTGCCCCAGGCGATCGTGGCCACCGCCGAATGCGATCCCATCCGCGATTGGGGCGAACGCTACGCCTCCCGGCTGCGCGACGCTCGCGTGCAGACCACGTTGACCCGCTATCCCGGCGTGTTGCACGGTTTCCTGATGCGGCCGGAGAACTCGGCCCGGGGGATGCTCGCTGTGGCCGAGACCGGCGCACTGTTGCGCGCCAAGTTCGCCTGCGCACAGCAGCCGCCGGTCACTTCACCAGAAGCGTGATCGAACGCTTACTCCGAGCCGACGTCGCGGTGAGTGGGCCGGTAACAGGTAGTGCCCGTGACGTCGGCTTCGTTTCGTTTTCGCCTGTCAGTCCGCCCGAGCAGGAATGGACCTGACGCCGACCGGCATCGACGGCGAGGAACCGGACGCCCAGGCGGCGGACCAGCCGGAGGCCCTGCGGCGGATCGGCGGTTCCATGGGCTCTGGGCTGGGACAGAAGTAGCCCGGACGGACAACCGGTATCGGCGGCCCAGGAGAGGTGAACACGCACGCGAGCACGATCCGGCGCAGTACCGTCTAATGCGACGCCAGGTCGGCCGCCACGCAACGTTCCCAGATCTCGCGGGCTGCCATCCGGACGGGACCGACCAGCTTGCGGTAGTCGAGCGTGGTGACCGGCGCGCAGATCGAGATGCCGGCCAAGTTGCCGTAGATGTGGTCCGGCGGACCGATGGAGACGCCGACACAGCCGATGCCGGAGAACGCCTCACCACGATCGAACGCGGCGCCACGATCCCGGATGGCGGCGAGTTCCTCCTCCAGCTTGGCGTCGGTGGCGATGCTCTGCGTAGTACGCCGTAACAGCTCACCGCCGTCGGTGTGCTGCAGCGCGCGCACGACATGCGGATCGCGAGTCGCCTCGGCGAAGGCCAGCTGCACCTTGCCCACGGCGGTCAGGTGTGCGGGCACCCGCTGACCGACCGCTGTCGGCGTCGGCCCCGACGAGCGGCCGTTGACCTTCGCGAGGTAGACGGCGTCGCCGTGGTCGACCACGGCGAGTTGGATGGTGAGGCCCGTCTGATGGGCGAATGCCTGCATGACCGGGCGCGCTCCCTGCAGCAGCCGATTCTGATTGAGCGCGGCCTGACCCATCTCGTACGCCTTGACGCCGAGTTCGTAGGTCTGCTCGGGCGAGCGCGCGAGCCAGCCCGCGCTCGCGAGCTGCTCCAGCAGGCGGTGCACCGACGACCGGGGCAGACCGGTCCGGGACGTCACCTGAGCCAAGGTCAGCGGCCCGACACCATTGAACGTCTCCAGCACCAGGGATATCCGCTCGACCACCGAAACCGGCACCCCGGCGGGACTTGATGTTCTCACTCGACCTCCCAGCGCTCATCACATCGCTGTGACATGGGTCACGGTACTACCACGTGCATGTGGGCATCAAACGGCCCGTGACAAGCGTGCGCACCACCATCGCACGAGTCCTGGATCACAACCGAACGCGCTTCCCGATCAGCGAGACATTCCCGTCTGCCGCGCTCCCGCGCGCCATAGCCTCGCGAGGCCCGGATCCGACCGGAACGGGGAACGCACCATCGACGAGCAGGAGGGCGGATGTCCACGGAGACAAGTGCCGGTCCGGATGTCCTCGCGGATCCGGCGACGACGGCGCCGCGCGGCAGTCGTGTCCGTGTGATCGAGGTGATCGAGGAGACCGCCGACGCGCGTTCCTTCGTCGTGGAACCGCTCGGAGGTGACGGCGACAACGGCTATCGGGCCGGTCAGTTCCTCACTGTCCGGGTGCCCGACGTCGGCACCGGTTCCGCGCGCTGCTACTCGCTGTCGAGTTCGCCCTACAGCGACGCCGCGATGAAGTTCACCGTCAAGCGGGTGGCGGGCGGCCACGGATCCAACTGGCTCTGTGACACGGTCGGCGCCGGAGACGAACTCGAGGTGCTGCCGCCTGCGGGCACCTTCACGCCTGCCTCGCTCGACGAGTCGGTGGTCCTCGTGGCGGGGGGCAGCGGTATCACCCCGGTCATCGCGATCGCCAAGTCGATCCTGTTCGCCGGCAGCGGTGACGTCGTGTTGATCTACGCCAACCGGGATCAGGAATCGGTCATCTTCGCGCGCGAGCTGCAACAGCTCGAGCGCCGCTTCGCCGACCGGCTCTCGGTGATTCACGTGCTCGAGTCGGTGCAGGGCTATCCGACGCGGCGCACGTTGTCGATGCTCGTGCGCCCCTTGCGCGACCGCGCGGTCTACATCTGCGGCCCGACGCCCTTGATGGATCTCGCCGCGCAGGTGTGCGCGGCGGAAGGCTTCCCCGCGTCCCGGGTGCACTCCGAACGCTTCCTGTCCCTACAGGCCGACCCGTTCACCGACGCGGAACCCGGTGACGACCGAGATGCTTCGGGCGAAGTGGTGTGCCGGATCCGGGTGAGCATCGACGGCACGGAACGCCAGGTGCCGTGGACGGCGGGCCGCAAGTTGCTCGACGCCTTGCTGGCCGCCGGTGTCGAGGCGCCGTACTCCTGCCGCGAAGGCGCATGCAGCGCCTGTGTGTGCTCCCTGACGGAGGGGCGGGTGACCATGGCGCGCAACGAGATTCTCACCGAGGACGACCTCGCCGAAGGCTACATCCTGGCCTGCCAGGCCGAACCGGTCACCGACGAGATCGCGATCGAGTACTGAGCGGCAGATCGGCGCCCCGGAAACCTGTCCCACTCAGCAGGAGACGCGCGTCACACCGGGAGTTCCGCTGACAAGCTGATCACAGTGCGACGAGATTCGCGGTCGCAGCCATCTGACCAGGAGGTATTGTGACTTCCACCTCGCAAACCGGAGACCGGGTCCGTGTCATCGACACCGGCCTGCCGCCCGAGCGATACGCCCGCGGCTGGCACTGCCTCGGACTGGTCCGCGACTTCGCGGACGGCCGTCCGCATCAGGTCCGCGCGTTCGGCACCGAGCTCGTCGTGTTCGCAGGCGAAGACGGAAAGCTGAACGTGCTCAACGCCTTCTGCCCCCACATGGGTGGCAACCTGGCGCACGGGACGGTGAAGGGCGACACGATCGCGTGCCCCTTCCACGACTGGCGCTGGCGCGGTGACGGCAAATGCGCCGAGATCCCCTACGCCCGGCGAGTTCCGCCGCTCGCGCGGACCAAGTCGTGGCAGACGATGGAGATCAGCGGTCAGTTGTTCATCTGGCACGATCCGCAGGGGCGCAAGGCCCCCGCCGAACTGACGATTCCGGAGATTCCCGCTTACGGTGATCCGGGCTGGACGGACTGGGTGTGGAACTCCATCGTCGTCGAGGGCTCGCACTGCCGCGAGATCGTCGACAACGTCGTGGACATGGCGCACTTCTTCTACGTCCACTACGGCATGCCGACATACTTCCGCAACGTCTTCGAGGGCCACACCGCCACCCAATTCATGCGGTCGCGTCCACGCGCGGACGCGGTGGGCGTCAGCCAGAACACCGATTCCGGTCTCGAAAGCCGTTCCGATGCTACGTATTACGGACCGTCCTACATGGTGGACGCGCTCTGGAGCGCGCAGTACGCCGACCGGCCAGAGCCGAACATCTACCTCATCAACTGCCACTACCCGATCACCCCGACCTCCTTCCGCCTGCAATACGGCGTGATCGTGGAGAAACCGGCAGGCATGGACGACGACGCCGCGAACGCGATGGCCGCCGCGGTGGGGCGAGGCATCGCCATCGGCTTCGAGCAGGACGTCGAGATCTGGAAGAACAAGGCGCGCATCGACAATCCGCTGCTGTGCGAGGAAGACGGGCCGGTCTACCAGCTGCGCCGCTGGTACGAGCAGTTCTACGTCGATGTGGAAGACGTCAAGCCAGAGATGGTCAACCGGTTCGAGTTCGAGATCGACACCGAGCGCGCTCTGCAGAACTGGCAGGCCGAGGTGGACGCCAACTTGGCCGCTGGCCGCAGCGCCATCGCCCCCAACCTGGCAGCGAACCGCGAGGCCGCGCCCACCGGTTCCTGACAACCAATCCTTCCCGAGACTTCACGGACCAGGAGTTCTGATGCCCCATACCGTCCTCGACAACATCGTCGCCATCGCCGATGAGATCCGCGCAGCGGCGGAGGAATCCGATTCGCTCGGCCGGCTGACCGATGGCATGGCCGCGCAGCTCAAGGAGGCCGGCCTCATCCGGCTGCTGCAGCGCAAGAAGTACAACGGCTACGAGGCGCACCCGCGAGAGTTCGCCGAGACCGTCATGAAGACCGCCAGCATCTACGGCTCGGCCGGCTGGGTCGGCGGCATCGTCGGCGTGCATCCCTGGCAGCTCGCTTTCGCCGACCCCAAGGTCCAGGACGAGGTGCTCGGTACGGATGGCGATACCTGGCAGGCCTCGCCCTATATGCCGGGCGGGATCGCGGTGCCTACCGACGGCGGCTACGTGATGAACGGGCGCTGGCAGTTCTCCTCCGGTACCGACCACTGCGACTGGATCTTCCTCGGCGCCATGGTCGGCGGCCCGGACGGCAAGCCGCTGATGCCGCCGCAGGGCCTGCACGTGATCCTGCCCCGTTCGGATTACGAGATCGTGGCGGATTCCTGGGACGTGGTCGGCCTGCGCGGCACCGGCAGCAAGGACATCGTCGTCAAGGACGCCTTCATCCCGAGTTACCGGGTGATGGACTCGGCGAAGGTCATGGACGGCACCGCGGCCAAGGAGTACGGCGTCACCGAGACGCTCTACAAGATGCCCTGGTCCACCATGTTCCCGCTGGGCATCACCTCGGCGACCATCGGCATCTGCGAAGGCGTGCTCGCCGCCGGAATCGCATACCAGCGCAATCGCGTCGGCGCCACCGGCACCGTCGTCAAGGACGACCCCTACGTCTTGCACGCGCTGGGTGAGTCCGCCTCGGAGATCGACGCCGCCCGTCAGCAGTTGCTGGCGAACGTCGATCGCATCTACGACATGGTCGACCGCGGCGAGGAGATCGACTTCGAGACGCGCGCCAAGGTACGCCGGGACCAGGCCCGCGCCGCGTGGCGCGCGGTGCGTGCGGCCGACGAGATCTTCGACCGGGCCGGCGGCAACGCGCTGCGCATGGACAACGCGCTGCAACGGTTCTGGCGCGACGGCCACGCGGGCCTGCACCACGCCATCCACGTCACGAGCACCACCTACCACGCCGCCGCCTTGGCGTCGCTGGGCGTGGAGGTCCCGCCGGGACCGCTGCGCGTGATGATCTGACCGGTTCGGAAAGGAACGCGAGCAACGATGACCGAAATCAAGGGGCTCGGCTACGTCCGGGTTCTCGCCACCGATATGGAGCGCTGGCGCGAACTCGGTTTCGAGGTACTGGGATTCGCGCCGGGCTTCGGCCCGGAAGAGGACGCCCTGCACTTCCGGATGGACGAGCGACCAGCCCGCATCACCGTCGAACGCGGTGACGTCGACCGGGTGACCGCGGTCGGCTGGGAGGTCCGGGACGGCCTCGCGCTGCGGCGGCTGGCCGAGCATCTGCAAGCCGCCGGATTCCAGACCACCCCGATGTCGCAGGAACTGGCGGACCTGCGCAAGGTCGAGGCCGGATTCAGCATGAAGGATCCCGGTGGCACGCCGCTCGAGTTCTTCCACGGCCCGGTGCTCGAGCACAGCCCCGTGCTGACCAAGTACGGTCAGCGTTTCGTCACGGGACAGCAAGGCATGGGCCATGTGGTGATGCCGACGACCAATTTCGACGAGTCCTTCGCCTTCTACAACGAGACGCTGGGCTTTCTGTCCCGCGGCGCGTTTCGGATGCCGACCCCGCCGGGGACGCCGCCGATGCGGATCCGGTTCATGGGGGTCAACCAGCGTCACCACAGCTTGGCGATCATGCCGAGTCTGGAGGGCCGGGATCCGGGGCTGATCCACGTGATGGTCGAGGTGGACGAGCTCGACGCGGTCGGCCGCGCCTACGACCAGGTGCTGGCCCGCGAGTTCCCGGTGTCCTCGACTCTGGGCAGGCACACCAACGACAAGATGATCTCCTTCTACGTCCGGGTGCCCGGCGGCTGGGACATCGAGTACGGCTACGGCGGCAAGCTCGTCGACGAGAGCTACTACACCGCCGAAGAGATCACCGCGGACAGCTACTGGGGCCACGAGTGGATGTGGATGCGGGAAATGAAGGAAGCACAAAAGACCGCGGCCGCCGAGACAGTCGGCTCCTGACGGCTGTCGGAAGTGTCTCGCGTGCCGGGACGGACCCATACCGCCCGTTCCCGGCACGCACACGTGGTGCGAAGAACCGCGGATCTCGAGGACCGATGGGCGGGAGCGCACCGTTCCGGAAGCCGTTATGCCACTCACGGTGTGGCTCCAACCGACGATCACCTCATCGAGGGAAGTGAATGTAGTGACAACTCAGGACAGCGATTTCGACGCCGTCGTCGTCGGGGCGGGGATATCCGGCCTGTACGCGGTGTACAAGCTGCGCGGCCGCGGTATGCGCGTGCACGGTTTCGAATCCGCCGACGGAGTGGGCGGCACGTGGTATCACAACCGGTACCCCGGTGCGCGCTGCGATGTCGAGAGCATCGACTACTCCTACTCCTTCGATGAGGAGTTGCAGCAGGAGTGGACCTGGTCGGAGCGGTTCGCGACGCAGGAGGAGATCCTGCGCTATCTCGAGCACGTCGCCGACCGGCACGATCTGCGCTCTGCCTACGACTTCCTGACCCGGGTGACCGCCGCGGTCTATGACGAGAAGACCGAGCGGTGGACGATCTCCACCGACACCGGCCGTACGGTGACCGCGCGCTTCTGCATCCTCGCCACCGGTGTGCTGTCCGCGACCAACATGCCGGACATCCCGGGCCGCGACACCTTCACCGGCGAGGTCTACCACACCGGGGAATGGCCGCACGAGCCGGTTGATCTGAGCGGCAAGCGGATCGGCGTCATCGGCACCGGGTCATCGGCGATCCAGGCCGTCCCGGTGATCGCCGAGCACGCCGAGCACCTGTATGTGTTCCAACGCACGCCGAACTACTCGATCCCGGCGGGCAATCGCCCCCTGGACCCGGAGTTCGTGGCCGAGGTCAAGGCGAACTACGCCGAGCGGCGCAGGCTGTCGAGGATCAGCGGCGGCGGCACCCCGAACAGCCCGTACCCCAAGGGCGCGCTGGAGATCGACCCCGAGGAGCGGACCCGGATCTACGACCAGTGGTGGCAGCGCGGCGGCTACCTGTTCGCCAAGGCTTTCCCGGATCAGACGACGAACCCGGCCGCCAATGACACAGCGCGCGAGTACGTCGAGGCCAAGATCCGCGAGATGGTGCGCGATCAGGAGCTCGCCGATCAGCTGATCCCGAACGATCACCCGATCGGCACCAAGCGCATCGTCACCGACAGCGGTTACTTCGAGACCTACAACCGCGACAACGTCACCCTGGTGAACCTGCGGCGCACGCCGATCGAGGCGGTCACCGAGACCGGGGTGCGGACCACGGCGGAGACCTACGACCTCGACGTGCTGATCTTCGCCACCGGCTTCGACGCCATGACCGGGTCGCTGTCGCGCATCGACATCCGCGGCCGCGGCGGCCGGGAACTACGCGAGGACTGGTCGGCGGGCCCGCGGACCTACCTCGGGCTCGCGGTCGCCGGGTACCCCAACATGTTCATCCTGGCCGGCCCCGGCAGCCCCAGCGTGCTGGCCAACATGGTGCTGATGGCCGAGCAGCACGTGGACTGGATCGCGGGCTGCCTGGACTATTTCGACGAACACGGGCACACCACCATCGAGGCGACCGAGGAGTCGGTCGAGGAATGGGTGGCCGAGTGCAACGCGAAGGCGGCGGCCACGTTGTTCCCCTCCGCCAACTCTTGGTACATGGGCGCGAATATCCCGGGCAAGCCGCGGGTCTTCATGCCTTACATCGGCGGGTTCGGCAACTACAACAGCATCTGCTCGGAGGTGGCCGCCGCCGGATACAAGGGATTCGACCTCGGTGGCGCCACGGGCTCGCGGCGGCGGCCGGACCTGCATCCTGATGTCGAGGCGATGCTCGCGGCCCTGGAGTCGTTCCCGGATGTGACGCGGCACGAGGCCGCCGAACTGCGCGAGATCATCGTGTCCCGGCGGGCGCCGCTGACGCGCCTGCCCCGGATGCGCATCGCCGAGGACCGGGTGATCGAAGGCCCTGGCGGTGATCTGGCGGTGCGCGTGTACGTGCCCGAGCGCGACGCGAAAGCGCCGCTGCCGGTGGTGGTTTTCGCGCACGGCGGCGGATTCGTCTTCTGCGATCTGGACAGCCATGACGAATTCTGCCGATCGATGGCCGAGGCGGTCGGCGTCGCGGTCGTCTCGGTGGACTATCGGCGCGCGCCCGAGCATCCCGGCCCCGCGGCGATGGAGGACATGTACGCGGCGCTGAGCTGGGCGGCCGCGCATGCCGCCGAGTTCGGCGGCGACGCGGGTCGGCTCGCTGTGGCCGGCGACAGCGCGGGCGGCAACCTGGCGGCCACCGTGAGCCTTGCCGCCCGCGACCGCGGCGGGCCGCGGATCGCCGCTCAGATCCTGCTGTATCCGGTGATCGACGACGATTTCACCACCGAGTCCTACCGGCTCTACGGCGAGGGCTACTACAACACCACCAAGGCCATGCGCTGGTATTGGCAGCAGTACGCGCCGCACGGCACCGACAACCCGTATCTGGTGCCGAGCCGGGCCGACTCGCTGGCCGGGCTACCCGCGGCGGTGGTGGCGACCGCCGAGCTGGATCCGCCGTGCTCGGCGGGGGAGGACTACGCCCGGCGGCTCGCGGAGGCGGGCGTCCCGGTCACCGCGCACCGCTTCGACGGGCTGTTCCACGGATTCCTGACCTTCCCGAGCCTGTCGCTGACCGGGCCGGCGCGTGAGGTGCTCTGGCAGCTGATGCGCGACGTGCTGGAGGTGTCATGACACAGCGACTCACGACCAAGATCGCCCTGGTCACCGGCAGCAGCCGGGGGATAGGCCGGGCCATCGCGCAGCGTTTGGCCGCAGAAGGCGCGACCGTCGTCGTCACGGCCCGGTCGAACTCCCCGACACCGTCGATTCGCGACGGCGCCACGCATGTGCTGTCCGGCTCCCTCGGGGAGACCGTGCAGTTGATCGAAGCCGCGGGCGGTCGGGCGATCGCCGTCCCGGCCGATCTCGAGGACGCCGAACAACGCGCCGGCTTGGTCGAGAAGGTCGTCGAGGAACTCGGCGGCATCGACATCCTGGTCAACAACGCGGGTTTCGCGGACTACAGCGTGATCGAGAAGATGAGCGACGCGACGTTCCACCGGACCGTCCAGCACTACCTCGAGGTGCCGTTCGCGCTCTGCCGTGCCGCGATTCCGCACCTGCGCAAGCAGGGCAGCGGCTGGATCGTCAATATCGGATCGTCGACCGGTCTGAGCCCCATCCGGCCGTTCCGCGAGTACAACAAAACCTCCGGCGACGTCGTGTACGCCTCGGTCAAGGCCGCGCTGCACCGCTTCACCCAGGGGCTGGCCGCGGAGTTGGTCGACGAGGGTATCGCGGTCAACGCCGTGGGACCCTCGACCGCCATCATGACTCCGGGAGCGGCGACGCTGCTTCCGGAGGGTTACGACACCGAGCCGGTCGAATACCTCGCGCAAACAGTGCTGGAGATGTGCACGATGCCCGCCGTCCACCGCACCGGCCTGGTGGCTTTCAGCTTGCACTTCCCGTGGGCGACGAACACCCCGGTGATGTCGCTCGACGGGCGCACCGAACTGCCACGGCGACAACCACCGGCATGGGCCAACCCGCACATCCTCCCGGAGGGAGTGTGATGGCCACGACCGCACGAGAACGGTTCTCCGACGGCACTGCGGTCGTCACCGGTGCGGCGGCAGGAATCGGCCGCGGCCTGGCTCGCCACCTCGGCGTCCTCGGCATGACCGTCGTCGTCGCCGACATCGACGAGGACCGCGCCGCCGGTGTGGCCGCGGAGATCATCGAGCACGGCGGCAACGCCCATGGCTTCGGGGTCGATGTCGCCGACGCGGGCGCGGTCGAGGACATGGCCGCGACGATCTTCGCCCGGCACGGCAGCGTCGAACTACTGATCAACAACGCGGGAGTCGAGTCGGCGGGACTGCTGTGGGAAATAGATCCCGCCCGGTGGCGCCGACTCATGCAGATCAACGTGGACGGGGTCTTCTACTGCTTGAAGTCCTTCGTGCCGCGCATGATCGAGGCGGGTACCCCGGCCTGCATCGCCAACCTGTCCTCGGTCGGGGGTCTGAACACCGTCGCCGTGCAGTCGCCCTACATCGTCAGCAAGTTCGCGGTGCAGGCGATGACCGAGTGCCTGTGGCAGGACCTGGCGGTCGTCGGCGCTCCGATACAGGTCAGCGCCGTGGTACCGCATTCGATCCGCAGCGAGATCTTCCTCGCGGCTCAGCGCGACGCGCCCACCACCGACCCGACCGCCAACGCGGTGTTCGCCGCGATGCAGCGGGACAACGTGGAGAAGGGGCTCGACCCGCTCGAGGCCGCCGAGCACATGGTCGAACAGATCGCCCGCGGCGACTTCTGGGTCTTCTCCGACGACGCCATGTGCACCGCCTCGGCGACCCGGCGCGGTGAGCAACTGCTGTCGCTCAGCCCGCCCTCCAACCCACGAGACATGCTCGCCCGGATGGGCGTGCCACTCCCGGAAGGTAGCTCATGACCGAGACCATCGTCGCCGGCGTCTCCGCCGCAGATCGAGAAGCCGCGCTCCATCAGGCGATCGCGGAATGCGAGGCGGCGCCGCTTCTGATGTCGATGGTGCACGTGACCGGTGATCTCGGACTGCTCGACGAGTTCGGCGCGCGCCTGTCGATCGAGGAGCCGGGTAACCATTACCGCACCGGCACACGCCCGACGGTACCGCCCGGCACCTACCCCGACGACGTCGCCGCCGACATCCGCGCCCGCGCCCGCGAGGTGCTCACCCCGGATTCCGTTGCCGCGCTCGGTGTCCCCGACGACGAGCTGTTCCGCCGCATGGCGACCCTCTGCACCGCTGAGCGGGTCGATGCGGAGTTCGTGCCGATCCTGCTGGAGCAGGCCGGATTCACCAAGGACCGACGCCACGTCCCGGTGACCGTGACACCGCCGGCCGACTTCGAAGTGATCGTGATCGGTGCGGGCATCGTCGGCATCAACGCGGGAATCAAGCTGGGGGAGGCGGGTTTCCCCTTCACCATCTTCGAGGAACGCGATGATATCGGCGGCACCTGGCACCGCAATACCTATCCCGGTGCGGCGGTGGATACCCCGAGCCATTACTACTCCTACTCGTTCGAGCTCAACCCGAACTGGTCGCGTTACTATCCGACCGGGCCGGAATACCAGAGCTACCTGCTCGGTGTGGTCGAGAAGTACCGGTTGCGCGAGCACATCCGGTTCGGCACGCGGGTGCGGTCCGCGACCTGGCTGGCGGGGGAGAATCGCTGGGAGGTGGTGACCGAGGACCGCGACGGCGTGGTCACCCGTCACCGCGCCCGCGCCGTGGTCACCGCGCTGGGCATGCTCAATGCGCCCAACATTCCCGAGGTGCCGGGTATGGAGACCTTCGCGGGCACCGTCGTGCACACCGCGAACTGGGACACCGGCATCGACCTGCGTGGCAAGCGGGTCGTGGTGCTGGGCACCGGCTGCACGTCGGTGCAAGTGGTGGCGAGCATCGTCGACGAGGTCGACACGCTCGATGTCGTGGTTCGCAGCCCGCACTGGCTGGTGCCCGAGAAGACCGTCGGAGGGGAGGTGCCCGCGGGCGAGAAGTGGGCGATGGCGAATCTCCCCTTCTACGACAAATGGTTCCGGCTGCGCACCTACTGGTTCGCCTCGGACAATCTCTACCCGCTGCCGCGCATCGATAAGGAGTGGGCGGCCACCCACCTGTCCGCGTCCCCCGCCAACGACATGGTGCTGCGCACCGCGCTGGAGTACTTGGACAAGAGCTTCCCGGACCGTCCCGACCTGATCGAGAAGCTGACACCGGACTTCCGGCCCTACGCCAAACGAATCGTGAAGGACCCCGGCTTCTTCGCGGCACTCAACCGCGAGCACGTGACCCTGCACCGCGCCTCGTTCCAGCGGGTGACGCCCGAAGGCGTGGTCACTACGGAGGGCGAGTTCATCCCCGCCGACGTGATCATTCTCGCCACCGGGTTCGAACTCCAGTTCACCACCACGATCGACATCACCGGCCGGGACGGCCGGACACTGGCGGAGGTGTGGAAGGGCGGCGAGGACCCGCGCGCCTACCTGGGCGTGCAGGTGTCGGGGTTCCCGAATCTGTTCGTCACCGCCGGGCCCAACGCCGCGCCGAACCACGGCGCCGGGCACAACATCACCGGCGAGGAACAGGTGCACTACATCATCGAGTGCTTGCAGTACCTGTTGGAGAACGACCACGCCGCCATGGACGTCCAACAGGGAGCGCTGGACGAGTACAACCGCCGCGTCGACGAAGCGCTCGACGAGACCGTGTGGGTGCATCCGGGTGCGCAGGTCAACGGGTACTACCGCAACAGCTCCGGCCGGGCGATCGTGCCGTGCCCATGGCGTCTCGTCGACTACTGGACGATGCTGCGCGAGCCGCATCCCGAGGATCTGACTTTCCTCCCGCACCGAGGCCCCGCCTCGGTATAGCGCCGCCGACACCTTCACGGCGTGTGTCCATCGACTCATGAGGAGCAGGGGATGACATCCATCGACATCGACCGCGAGACGGCCCGCCACGCGGCGGGGACCGACCTTCCGGAGCTGGATCCGGCTCTGCTGCGCACTGTTCTGGGACACTTCGCCACCGGCGTCGTCGCGATCACGGGGATCGATCCACAGACCGCGGCGCCGACGGGTCTGGCCGCGAACTCGTTCACCTCGGTGTCGCTGGATCCGCCGCTCATCGCCTTCTGCGTGGGCGCGACCAGCACTTCGTGGCCCCGCGTGCGGGCGGCGGGCCGCTATGCGGTCAACATCCTGTCCGACGCTCAGGAGCCGGTGTGCCGGCAGCTGGCCACCCGCGGTGTCGAGAAGTTCCAGGGCATCGAATGGCGGCCATCGCCGGCGGGGGCGCCGATCATCGCGGATTGCCTGGCCTGGATCGAAGCCGAGCTGGAGGCCGAGCACGCCGCGGGCGACCACACGATCGTGGTCTCCCGGGTGCGGCACCTGTATGCCTCCGACCTGGCGCCGCTGATCTTCTTCCGCGGCAGTTACGGCAGCGTCGGCCCCAGCGCGGAGGCATCCCGATGACGATGCGCCCACTGGACTGTGAGCGCTGCGGCCAGCGCATTCTGATCGAGAAGTTCAGCCCCGCGCACACTTCGGTCCAGTGGGTCGGCGACGCAGGCCGTTGCCCGGTGATCGCGGCCCGGAACCGGAGTGTCGGTCACGAGGAGCGCGGGTGCGACGCGTTGCACCGCAGCATCGACCGGGCGGTGCGTGCTCGTGAGCTGCCCGAGTCCCGGATACAGCTCCCCACCGGTGACGCCATTCCGCGGCTGCACTGAGCTCGGGCATGACGGCCCGAAAGGGTGTACCGCTCACCGGGAGGCATGCCGGACAGGCGGTGTCGGCGGTGGAAGGCTCGGGCCATGAGTACCTCAGTCGAATCCCGCGTTGCTCCCGAGTTGCGTGAACTGCCCACCGAGCGTGGCGTCTTGCGTTACCGCGAGACCGGTGACGGTCCGCCCCTGCTCCTGCTGCACGGCTCCGGCCCCGGAGTGACGGGCTGGCGCAACTTCGGAGCCAACGTCCCGGTCTTCGCTCAGCACTACCGCGCACTGGTGCTGGAGTTCCCCGGCTTCGGGGTCAGCGACGACTTCGGCGCTCCGCACCCGATGATGTCCGCGCAGCAGGCGGTCGGCGCCTTCCTGGACGGGCTGGGCCTGGACCGCGTGCGCGTCGTCGGAAACTCCATGGGCGGCTTCGTCGCCACGGATTTCGCCCTCGCGAACCCCGATCGGGTCGATCGGCTGGTCACCATCGGCGGGATCGGAACACCCGTCTTCAGCGCCCAGCCGGGTGAGGGGATCGTGCGGCTGAGCGAGTTCGTCGAGAACCCCACTCGCGAGGCGCTGATCGCTTGGCTGCACTCGATGGTGTACAACTCCGCTCTGGTGACGGAGGAACTGATCGAGCAGCGCTGGCAGCAGGCGACCGATCCGGCGACCTTGGAGAACTCGCGCCGCATGTACGGCAAGGCCGCCTTGGCGCGGATGGCCGAGGCGGCCCGCAACGCCGACACCACCCCGGGGTGGGCGAAGCTGGGCCAGATCACGGTCCCGGTGCTGGTCACCTGGGGCCGGGACGACCGGGTGAGCCCGGTGGACATGTCCCTGCTGCCGATGCGCACCCTGCGCAACGGCGAGGTGCACATCTTCCCCAACTGCGGGCACTGGGTGATGATCGAGCAGAAGCAGGCATGGGAGGCCACCGTCCTGGCCTTCCTCGGTCGTTAACCTTCGCCCTCGGCCGGCGGCATCACCGGCGCCGCGTCGATGACCGGCGCCGGGATCGCGCAGAAACTGTGGCAGACCCGGTCCTTGATGATCCGCTCCGGGCATTCCGGATCGAACCACCGGTCCACATGCCCCCAGTGGATCGGGTGATTCATATACGGCCCGAGCAGGGCCTCGACATCGGCGAACTCCTGCTCCCACACGTGCGTCCACTGCGACGTCCCGGCGGCGTGCCGGACCGGACTCAGCTGCCAAGCCAGGATGGCCTGGATGTGCCGCGGCATCTGCAGCGTGGCGTGCTCGAACCGGCGGACCTGCGCGGAGTCGGCCGCTGCGTCCACACGCAGCAGCAGCGTCCGGTACACCCGGGGTGGGCGCGAGGTCCACCGCCGTCCACCGCGCGCATCCGCGGGCGACGCTGCCAGGTACTCCACCGCGTCGACGTGCCCGATCGCGGGCACGGAAGTCGCCTCATCGATCGCGGCCCGGCTGCGGCACCACTCGTCTTCGGACCGGAAGTGGAAGTGGGCGAGCACATCTCCGCCGTTGCGTACACCCGGCAAGGTGCGAGCGACCAGTGACTGTCGTGCGCCGGCCGATTCCGCCGCGGCGGCGATGCGCTTGATCGTCACGTCTGCGATCATCTCCTCGCCCGGGTCCGTCAGGTGCAGCAAACGGGTCACCTTATACATCGCAGAGTCCTTCCACGTCCGCGGAACGGCTCGCCATCGACCTGGTGCGTTCGACGATCATCGGTGCCATCGATTCCCACCATCGCGCCGGCGCGGGGTCGTGTCGCGCCCGGACCGCCGCCGCCCACCAACCGGCCGTGCCCGACACGGTCCAGGTAGCGGTGACGGTGTTCGTCTCACCCTCTATCCAGACCGGCGGGCTCACCAGGATCTGCTCCAGCGTCAACCCGCGTTCCCGTGCCGCGGGTGCGTACTCGTCGAGGTAGGCATCGATGAACGCCCGTGCGCTGCCGGATCTGAGCACGACTCGGTCGATGATGTACAGGGTTGGGTCGTCCATGGATCGAACGTAGGCGCTGTCGCGAGAGCCGACGGCCCGTCATCCCGGTGGCCGGGAGCCGCTGGCGCCGAATCGCGTTGCAGGGCTTGTAAGCTGCACGATCGTGGCAGCCGACCTCGATTCCTACCCCCCTCTGCCTGCGACCAGCTGGGCCGTGCTGGGCATGCTGTCCTTCGGTGAGGAACTGACCGGCAACGACCTGAAGAAGTGGGCGGATTGGAGCATCGGCTTTTTCTATTGGAGCCCTTCGGTCAGCCAGGTCTACGCCGAGCTGAAGAAACTCGAGGAACTCGCTTTGGTGCGGTCCCGACTGGTGGCCGACGAAGGGGTGCGCGGTCGACGGCTGTACGGCATCACCGATACGGGGCTGCGCGCGCTGCGGAACTGGTCCCGGAACGCCGGGGTGGACATGCCGGTGCTGAAACACGGTGTGATGCTGCGTCTGTGGATGGGTCATCTGCACGATCCCGAGCACCTGAAGAGGATCGTGCGTACCCACATCGACAACCTGCGTGAGCAGGCGAGCCGGGCCGCACTGCACGCCGACCGATCCGAGCCGGAGCCCGGCTGGGCGTTCACCGAGATGACTCTGCGGTGGTCGCAACGCCATTTCGAGGCGGAGATCGAGTTGGCCGAGCAGTTGCTGGCTGACATTGATGAGGCCGCCGCGCGATATCGTGAGCTGGCCGTCCGCGACGAGAACGATCTCCCGGTGCCTCGTCATCCCGGGGTTTGGCGCACGGTCGGGGAGGATTCCGCGGACAGCTGAGTTCACGGCCCGCGACGCCTGCGGTTGCCGATGCTCAGCCTTCGGCGAGCACGCTGGGGGCGGTCGGCAGCGATCGCAGGATATTGCGGCGCTGCAGCGTGGGAGTGACTCGGCCGCCTGCGGTCATACTGCGCCAGATGGCGTGTGCGGCCAGCTGGACCGGGGTGGTCATTCGGCTGTCGAAACTCATCCGGCTCAGCGGTCCGCAAACGGACACCGCGGTCGTCGCCTCGCCGACCGGTCCGATCGGTGCGGCGATACAGCCGAACCCGTGCAGCGCGCCATTGCGCTCGACGGCATAGCCGAGTTCCCGGATCCGCGCGCTGCCCGGCTCCGCTCGGCCCGCGAAGGCGAGCAGGGCCCTGCCGAGTGCCGACTTCGACGCGGGCAATCTGCCTCCGACGCGGGTCGGGACGTGGGCGGCCAGGCGTCCGCCGATCTTGTCGAGGTACACGACGTCGTCGCCGTCGAGGACCGCCAGATGCACGACCATGCCGGTGGCGCGGTAGAGATGCTGTAGGTGCTCGCCGGAGGCCGCGTGCACGCGGTCTTGATGCACTGCGAGCGAGCCGAGTTCGACGAGACGGATGCCGAGGCTGTAATTGCGCCCCTCCCGCCGTAGCCACCGTAGCTGGACCAGCCGGTCCAGCATCCGGTGGGCGGAGGAGCGCGGCAGGCCGGTGCGGGCGACGACCTCCGTCAGGCCGAGGCTGTCGCGCCCGTCGAACGCGTCGAGGACAAGCGACAGCCGGTCGAGAAGGGCGCTGGGGGTGGTCGCCTCACCGGGCCGCATGTCCTGCGCGATCGTCATGCGCTGACTCCTTTGTCACTCTAACCAGGGCTCTGACGTGCCTATTTCTATTAGGAAATAGTGCCACATCTCCATCGGTATGTGAAGCGGATCACGAAGGAAGGGCTAGTGCATGCGGTGCCGTATCGCTGCCCGGTCGGCCGGTCGAGGCCAGTGGACACCGCGTGCCGGTGAAGATGCTGGCCGCACACAGGTTGCAGTGGATACACAGCGATTTCTTCGCCGACTCGGACTGGATGCGGTTGATCAGATCCGGCTCGCGCAGCAGGGCTCGGGCCATGGCGACGAATTCGAATCCGTCGTCCATCGCGGCGTTCATGCCCGCGAGATCGGTGACGCCGCCGAGCAGGACCAGCGGCATATCCAGCTCGTCGCGGAACTGGCGGGCATAGTCGCGAAAGTAGAGCGGTTCGTAGGAATAGCGCCGGAACACCATGCTCCCGAACATCTTCATGCCCAGTTTGACCAGACCGCGCTGGGTCGCGGCCATCTCCCGCACCGGCACATCACCCCGGAACAGGTACATCGGATTCAGCAGTGAGGAGCCGCCGGTCAGCTCGAGCGCGTCGACGTAACCGTCGCGCTCGATCATCTGTGCGACGGTGAGCGACTCGTCGAGCCAGAGACCGCCGGGGACGCCGTCGGCCATGTTCATCTTCGCCAGCACCGCGATCCTCCCGTCGGCGGCCTCGCCGACCGCCTGCAGGATGAGCCGGGCCAACCGGGCTCTATTGGCGAGCGAACGGCCCCAATCGTCCTTGCGGCGGTTGAGCTTCGGGCTGAGGAACGAGCTGGCGAGGTAGTTGTGCCCGAGATGAACCTCCACCGCGTCGAATCCCACCTCGATCGCGTGCCGGGTCGCTTGGGCGTGAGCGTCGATGATCCGGTGGATGTCGTCCTCGGTGGCGGCCCGATCGAGGCTCATCGACAGCGGGTTGGGCCGGGTGGACGGAGCCAGGGACGGCAGGCCGGTGGAGCGCGAGTTGGCAACCGGCCCGGCGTGCCCGATCTGAGCCGAGATCGCGGCGCCCGTGGCGTGTACGGCGTCGGTGAGCTTGCGCAGGCCGGGCAACGCCTCCGGCCGCCAATAGATCTGGTCCCTTTCGGTGCGCCCTTCGGGTGACACGGCGAGGTAGGCGACGGTCGTCATGCCGACACCGCCTTCGCCGACCGCGACGTGGAAGTCGATCAGCGCGTCGGTGACCAAGGCGTCGGTCGTGACTCCCTCGAAAGTCGCGGACTTGATGATCCGGTTGCGCAACCGCACCGGACCGAGCGAGGCGGGTGCGAGGGGATCCGGCCGGGCGGGTGGCGTGGCGGGCGCTGCGGTCATGGCGAAACTCCTTGTGCGGATTGATGTGTACGGCGCGCGAGCTGGTCGGACGGGATGGTCACGGGGGCATGGATGTCCATCCATCGCAGCATCTCGTCGACCGCGTCGGCGCAGTCGCCGTCGGCGCCGGCGTCGGCCCACTCGATCAGGGCGGCGAATGCCGCCGCCTGGTACGCGGTGGCCAGCGCGCGGCAGATGGCTGCGGGAGCGTCGGGGAGCCGGCTCGCGATATAGCGCGCCAGCGTCTCGATCCAAGGGCGGTAGGCGAGCGGTGCGGTGGCGGCGAGTTCGGGCTCGGAGGAGATCAGGCGCAGCCAGTCGGGCGCGACGCGCCGGACCCGTGGCTCATGCGAGACCGACTCGACGATGGCCGAGCGGATGACGACCGACGGCTCGCCGGTGCGGGGGGCGTTGTCGAGGGCGTCTTGTAGCCGCGCTGTCGCCGGTTGGACTCCCAGCCAGGCGATTTCCGACCGCGACGAGAAGTGACGCAGCAAGGTCCGTGTGCTGATTCCCGTGGCGCGCGCGAGATCGCTCCAGCTCGTCGAAGCGTATCCGCGTTCGGACCACAGACGGAGCGCGCTTTCGGCGACAGCCGCGCTGTCGAGCACCGAGGGTCGGCCGCGTCCACGGGAAGCGGAGATCTGATCGGTCACCGCGACAGCTCACCATTTTTGGCGAAGTGTGTCAATATTGCGCCGCATCCGATCCTCAATGCTGGAAACAGCGGAAAGCAGGTGCTCTGGTGGGTGTTTATGTCGTGACCGGGTCGGCCTCCGGGATGGGGCGAGCCGTGGTGGACAAGCTGCGCGAAGGCGGGCACACCGTCGTCGGAGTCGATCTCCGAGACGCCGAGATCATCGCCGACCTGTCCACCGGGCAGGGGCGGCGCGCGGCCGTCGACGGTGTACTCGCCGCGGTGGACGGGCGCTTGGACGGCGCCGTGCTCGCGGCGGGAGTCGGTCCCGCCCCCGGCGCCGAACGACCGCGGCTCATCTACGAGGTGAATTGTCGTGGCGTGATCGAGTTGCTCGAGGGCTGGCGGTCGGCGCTGGCCGGGGCCGCCGAGGCCAAGGTTGTCGTCTTCGGCAGCAACGCGACAACCACTACGCCCGCGGTACCCAGCCGGGCGATACGGGCGCTGCTGGCCGGCGATGTCGACAAAGCATTACGAGCGGTGCGCTTCTTCGGCAAGAACGCGCCGGGCATCGCCTACGCGGCCTCGAAGATCGCGGTCACTCGCTGGGTGCGGCGTCATGCTGTGACCGCCCGGTGGGCGGGCGAAGGGATCCGGCTCAACGTGCTGGCTCCCGGCGCCGTGCTGACCCCCTTGCTCGAGCAGCAGCTCGCCACACCGGCCGAAGCCGAGGTGATCCGCCGTTTCCCGGTACCGATCGGCGGATTCGGCGACGCGCGGGATCTCGCGGAGTGGGCCGTGTTCATGCTGTCCGAATCCGCGCGGTTCCTCTGCGGGAGCGTGGTGTTCGTCGATGGCGGCAGCGACGCGTACTTCCGGGCCGACGACTGGCCGCGCGCTGTCCCGCTGCGCAAGCTCGTCGGCTACCTGCGGCGCTTCGGCGGTTCCGGCGCTCGCTGACCCGGATCCGCGTTTCCGGCGCTTCCGCCACCGATTGTCCCGGTCACCGGGAACTGCCCCTCGGAGACGGTGGCGGAATACGCACATAATTCTCCGCCCACATCGGCAGTGATGTGGCTCACGCGAGGACCTTTTCGTCGGGACGACCCGGTGCGGCCTCGCCTTCGGAGAAGGAGAACCAGATCATGAGACTTGATGGTCTGAGTCGTCACCGGCGAGCCATCGCCGGCATCGGCGCCGCAGTCCTGATCACCGCACTCGCGGCGACGGGCTGCGCCGGCGATGACGAGTCGAACAACAGCGCCGTGGCCGGTGCGCCGACCACGGCGCTGCCCGACAAGCCGGCCACGGGTACACCGGTGCGCATCGGCTTCGTATCGACCGAGGGCGGCGCCGTGGTGTCGTTGCCGGAGATGCGCCAGGGCGCCGAGGCGGCCGTGGCATACGTGAACAAGAACGCGGGCGGCATCGCGGGCCACCCCATCGACCTGGTCGTGTGCAAGCAGCAGGAAGAGCCGACTTCGGCGACGAAATGCGCGAACCAGTTCGTCGAGCAGAAGGTGGCCGCCGTGCTGTCCCCCGGCACCTCCCAGGGCGGCACCATCCTTCCGATCGTCGCCGGTGCGGGCATTCCCTACGTCACCCTCAACGGTGTGTCCCCGCAGGAGCTGACCTCCCCCGACTCTGCGGCACTCTCGGCCGGCCTGCCCGGCACCATCACCGCGATGGCCGCGGCGGCCAAGGACAAGGGCATGCGCACGTTCACCCTGTTCGCCAGTGACGGTGGTGGCCTGGGCGCCTTGGTCGACGCCATGGGCGCGCCCCTGTTCCAGAGTGCGGGCGTGACCTTGAAGGTGGTGCCGATCCCGCTCGGCGTGCCGGACCCTACGCCGCTGGTCACTTCCGGACTCTCGGGCAAGCCGGACGGGGTCGGGGTCATCGCCGATGCCGCGACCTGCACCTCGGTCTACAAAGCGATTCAGACCACCGACCCCGCAGTCCAGAAGGTCTACATCCCGGTCTGTCTGGCTCCCGACGTCACCGAAATCATCGGCATGGACGCGGTGCGGGGTAGCACCGGCATCACCGCGACCGACTACCTGTCGGATCGTCCCGACACGGTGTTGTACCGCTCGGTCCTGCAGACCTACGCGCCTGAGGCGACAGTGACCGGCGCGGCCTCCTCCGGATACCAGGTCGTCGCGGCGCTGGCTCTGGCCACCCGCAGCATTCAGGGCGAGGTCACCCCGGCGAGCATCAAGGAGGCGCTGCGGACCGCGAAGGGAATCGAGATGCCGGCGGGCGGCGGCGTCACCTTCACCTGTGACGGCACCGCCGTGCCACAGATGGCGTCGATCTGCTCGCGTCAGATGCTGATCGGCCCGATCAACGACCAAGGTGTGCCGGTGAACCTGAAAGTGACCGGATAGTCCCGGACGGCAATGATATTCGGCCAGGGAGATCAGCCATGACTGACCATCTTTCGTATCTCGTGCTCGGCCTCGGCAACGGGGCGGTGTACGCCGCGCTCGGGCTCGCGCTCGTATTGACTTTCAAGAGTTCCGGGGTGGTGAACTTCGCGACCGGCGCGGTCGCGCTCTACGCTGCCTACACCTATGCCCTGCTGCGCAAGGGCGAGCTGATGGTCCCGATACCGGGACTGCCCGAGACCATCGATCTCGGCGGACCGCTCGGTGTCGTTCCCGCCATGGCGATCTCCCTGGTCGCTGCCGCCGTTCTCGGGGTGCTGTGTTACGCGTTGGTCTTCCGCCCCATGCGCAGCGCCTCGGTAATCGCCAAGGCCGTCGCCTCGATCGGACTCATGGTTGTGGTCCAGGCACTGATCGCTCAGCGGGTGGGTACACACCTGGTCGCGGTGAAGCCGATCTTCGCGCTCGACACCTTCTCGCTGGGTGATCGCAAGGTGCCCACCGATCGAGTCCTTCTAGCAGCGTCCATCGTCGGACTTGCCTTGGTAACAACCTTGATCTTCCGCTACACCCGGTTCGGCGCGGCGACCGAGGCCGCGGCGGAGTCGGAGAAAGGCGCGTATCTGACCGGGCTTTCGCCCGACCGGATCGCGTTCAGCAACTGGGCGCTGTCATCGGTGGTCGCGGGCCTCGGCGGCATCCTCATCGCACCTTTGGTGGCGCTCAATCCTGTGGCGTACTCGTTGTTCATCGTCCCGGCGCTGGCCGCCACTCTGGTCGGCAATTTCAGTTCGATCTGGTCGACCGTGGCCGCCGGAATCGCCATCGGCGCGCTCCAAGCCGAGGCGACCAATCTCCAGGGTCTCTACAGCTGGTGGCCGAGAGCCGGTACGGCGGAGGCCATTTCGCTCCTGCTGATCTTGGTTTTCCTTGTGATCAAGGGTCGTCCACTGCCGGACCGGGGTTCGGTGATCCGCCGGACGCTCGGGCGCGCGCCGCGTCCCGACCGCGTCCTCGCTCCCATGCTGGCATCCCTTGCCGTCGCGGTCGTCGCATTGTCGGCGACCTCCGGCAGCTACCGTGCCGCGATCGTCAGCAGCGTCATCTTCGCGGTTCTCGGGCTCTCCCAGGTAGTGGTCACCGGATACGCCGGTCAGGTGTCGCTGGCGCAGCTCACCCTCGCGGGAGTGTCGGCATATGCGCTGAGTGTGCTGAACCAGCACCTCGGCATACCCTTCCCTTTCGCGCCGATCCTCGCCGCCCTGTGCGCCACCGCGGTCGGTGTGGTCGTCGGCCTGCCGGCGCTGCGGGTGCGCGGGCTGCCGCTGACAGTGGTGACTCTCTCCCTCGCGGTGTTCGTGGAAGCCTTCTGGTTCCGCAACCCGTCGCTCAACGGCGGCGTCCACGGCGCGCCTGTCGACGCCCCCCGGCTCTTCGGGATCGAATTGGGCATCGGTACGGGCCAGGCATATCCACGGATCGCCTTCGGTCTGCTGTGCTTGGCGGTGCTCACCGTCGTCGGCCTCGGCGTCGCGTGGCTGCGGCACAGTAGTCTCGGTACCGACATGCTCGCCGTGCGGGCCAACGAGCGGTCGGCGGCGGCAGCGGGCATCGATGTCTCCAGGACGAAGCTGATCACCTTCGCGATCGGCGCGTTCATCGCAGGCCTCGGCGGCGCGTTGCTCGGGTATCAGCAGAGCTTGGCTACCCCGGAGCCGTTCGCGGTGTTCCTCGGGATCTCGCTGTTCGCCGTTGTCTATGTCGCGGGTGTCACCTCCATCACCGGAGGGATTCTGGCCGGTGTGATGGCGCCCGGTGGCATCCTCTACCTGCTGGTGGACCGGTTCCTGCATATCGGTGACTACTATGCGGTGCTCAGCGGTCTGCTGCTCGTGGTGACGGTCATGACCAATCCCGACGGCCTCGCCGGCAAGCTCCCGCGGATTCCGTGGCCGGCACTGCGGCGCCGCGCCCGTCACGCCGACGAGGTGTCGCCGATAGCTGCCGAGTCCTCGGACGCCGCCGGGCGTACGCGCGATGTGGCCACACCGATTCTCAGCGTGCAAGGAGTGAGCGTCAGCTACAGTGCCGTGAAGGCCGTCTCGGACGTCGGTTTCGAGGTATGTTCCGGAGAAATCGTCGGCCTCATCGGACCCAACGGAGCGGGGAAAACGTCCGTCATCGACGCGATCACCGGCTTCGCGGCGGCCACCGGAGCGGTGACCCTGGCCGGCGAACCGCTCGCCGGACGGCCACCGCACCAACGCAGCCGCGCCGGCCTCGGCCGCAGTTTCCAGGATGTGGAGCTCTACGACGACCTCACCGTTGCGGAGAACGTCAGGGTGGGCGCGGCCCGCTCACAGTCGCCACTACCCGTCGCGCAACGGGTGGCCCGGACGCTGGCAGTCCTCGGCCTGAGCGATCTGGCCGATCAGGAGGCCGGAATTCTGTCGCAAGGGCAGCGGCAGCTGGTCTCGATGGGGCGGGTCCTTGCGGCCGAACCCGTCGTAGCGCTGCTCGACGAGCCGGCTGCTGGTCTGGACACCGTCGAAAGCCGTTGGCTGGGAGAGAGATTGCGTTCTGTTCGCGACGACGGAACCGCCGTCCTCCTGGTCGATCACGACATGGAGCTGGTGCTCACGGTGTGCGATCGGGTCATCGTGCTGGATTTGGGCACTGTGATCGCCAGCGGAACACCCGAGCAGATCCGCACCCATCCGGAGGTACTGCGGGCATATCTCGGGGTACCGGCGGACACCGTCGACCTCGACGCCGAAGCCGTGCCGGAATTGCACGTCCGCCGGGCGACATCTCAGGAGGCGACGCTGTGACCACGCTGGAATGCCGGGGCCTCACCGCCGGGTATCTGAAGGAGCGCCCGTGTGTGCGTGAGGTGGACCTCGCGCTCGAAGCCGGGCAGATCACCTGCCTGCTCGGACCGAACGGCGCCGGAAAGACGACACTGCTGATGACACTGGCCGGGTTGCTTCCTCGCGCAGGGGGAGAGGTCGAGGTGGTAGGGCGGGCGGTGCGTGGTGGCCGTCCACGGGACGCGGTGCGGGCCGGAATGGTTCTCGTTCCCGACGATCGCGCCCTGTTCCGGCAGCTGAGCACCAAACAGAACCTGATGCTCGCGGTAGCGGACCGCTCCCGGCGCCGCGCGGGCCTGAACCAGGTACTCGAGTATTTTCCCTCGTTGGAGAAGCGGCTGGGCGTCGCCGCCGGACGACTGTCCGGCGGCGAGCAGCAGATGCTGGCAATCGGCCGGGCGATCTTACAACGCCCGAAGGTGCTCCTGATCGATGAGCTGAGTATGGGTTTGGCCCCGGTGATCGTCACCGAGATCCTCGAGGTTCTGAAAAAGCTCGCCGCCGAGGAAGGGCTCAGCCTGCTGCTGGTGGAACAGCACGTGCACCTGGCACTCGGCATCGCGGACAAGGCCACGGTGCTGGTGCACGGACGGATCGCCGACGAGGCCACCGCAGCGGCCCTCCGGGATGATCCGGGCCGGGTGGAACGCGCCTACCTGGGTGCGAATGCCGCCGCGGCGTCTTCGGCCTGACGGCACCTGTGCAGGAGCGGCGAGTCACCGCGTTCTCGGTGACTCGCCGCCGGGGAGTGCCGCCGGTGTCAGGCGGGCTCGGAGGCACCCTGCGCGAACGACTGCTCGCACCAGTCGCGTTCGGCCTCGCTGAGTGTGCCGAGTTCCATCGCGCGCCGGCACCAGGCCGGGATCAAGCGGGCGAATTCGGCGGGGTCGTAGACATCCTCCTCTTTGGAGAACTTCCCATCGCCTGCGTAGGTGAGGATGCTGATATTGTCGGCGCCCATCTGCGAGCCGTCGCCGGGATCGCGCATCAGATTGTTCAGCTTGACCACAATCATGCCGTTGACGTCATCGATCAGGTGCCAATAGTCGGGGAACGACGTCATCGCGGACCCCGGGAACCTCGCCAGCGTCGGCTCAGCCCATGCCCAGATGGCTTCGGGACCCCTGAGTACGCCGACCATTTGTTCGTGGTATTCGGCGTCCGGCGTGAAAAGATCGACGAATTCGCGCCAGCTGCCCTCACCCGAGGCAGCTCGGGCCACGGTCGAGCGCCATGTCTGAAACGCCGATTCCAATTCTTCTCTGCTCCAAGTGTTGTTCATGGCCGGACGCTAACCAGCAGCTGACGCAAAGATCAGCAGTTGTTTCCGTTCAGTGGAATTCGCATCGCAGAAGCCGAGGACAGACAGGCGTCCCGCTCAATGGAAAGCCGCGCCGATTGATCGCTTCCCGAAACCTACCTTTACCTCATCTGTATCCCGTGCGAAGTGGAGTCCCGAACCATGGTGAAGAAGTCGATGCCGCCGCTCGCGGCCGCTCACGAGGTGACCGTCGATCTTCTCGTGATCGGATCCGGCACCGGCATGGCCGCCGCGCTTGCCGCCCACGAACTGGGCCTGTCGAGCGTGATCATCGAGAAGACCAGCCATGTCGGCGGCTCCACGGCGCGCTCCGGCGGCGCCTTCTGGATCCCGGGAAGCTCGATACTGCCGGACTCCGGACCCGAGGCGTTGGCAGACGCCGAGACCTACATCCGGGCGGTGGTGGGGGAGTCGGCTCCAGCCGAGCGGGGAAGGGCGTTCCTCGACAACGGGGCCGCCACCGTCGCCATGATGGAACGAACGACACCGATGCGGTTCTTCTGGGCGCAGGGGTACTCGGATTATCACCCGGAGGAGCCGGGCGGGCGTGCCGAGGGGCGCACCTGCGAGTGCCGCCCGTTCGACGCCTCGGTGCTGGGTGCCGAACGCCCGCGGCTGCGTTCGGGCGTGCTGGAGGCACCGGTTCCGATGCCGGTCACCGGTGCGGACTACAAGTGGATGAATCTTGTCGCGCGCAAACCGGTCAAGGCGTTCTCGCGCATACTGCGGCGCGCGGCTCTGGGAATCGGCGGCATGCTGATCGGTCGCGAATACCTCGCGGGGGGCCAAGCTCTGGCGGCCGGATTGTTCGCCGGTGTGCTCGAAGCCGGCATCCCGGTGTGGACCGAGACCAGCCTGGTGCGGCTGATCCACGACGCGGACCGGGTCACGGGCGCCGTGGTGCGTCAGGGTGAACGTGAAGTCACCGTGACCGTCCGCCGCGGGGTGGTGCTCGCCGCAGGAGGTTTCGATCACGACATGGAGGCCAGGCACAAGTTCCAGTCCGCGCGCCTTGCCGCCGGGGCCAGCCTCGGCTGCGAGGGCAACACCGGCGACGGAATCGTCGCGGCGCAGGACCTCGGCGCCGGCATCGCGCTGATGGATCAGGCCTGGTGGTTCCCCGCGTTCGCGCCGCTGCCGGGTTCCGCGCCCTCGGTCATGCTCGCGGAACGATCTCTGCCCGGTTCGTTCGTCGTCGATCAGACCGGTAGGCGATTCGTCAACGAGGCCACGGACTACATGTCCTTCGGGCAGCAGTTGCTCGAGCGGGAACGACGCGGAGACGCCGCCGAGCAGATGTGGCTGGTGTTCGACCAGCGGTACCGCAACAACTACATCATGGCGGGCCAGTACTTCCCCCGTCAGCCGCTGCCCCGCGAGTGGTTCGACGCGGGCATCGCGCACCGCGCGGACGACCCCGCCGCGTTGGCACGCGCGATGGGAGTTCCCGAGGCCGCGTTCACCGAGACCTTCCACAACTTCAACGGTTACGCCGAAGCCGGATCCGACCCCGAGTTCGCGCGCGGCGAGAGCGCATACGACCGCTACTACGGCGATCCCACCGTCGCGCCGAATCCCAATCTCGCGCCTTTGACCAAAGCCCCGTACTACGCGGTGAAAATGATCCTCAGCGATCTCGGCACCTGCGGCGGCGTGGTGGCCGACCAGCATGCGCGGGTGCTGCGCGAGGACGGCACGGTCATCGACGGGCTGTATGCCATCGGCAATACCGCGGCCAACGCCTTCGGCGCCACCTATCCCGGCGCAGGCGCGACCATCGGCCAGGGACTCGTCTTCGGTTACATCGCGGCTCGGCACGCTGCGGCGCGGGAGATATCCGAGTAGCGAAACGAGGCGGGCACCTTTCGCAGCCGCGTCGAAGCGCGCGAGCGAAGGTGCCCGCTTCCGCCGGGATCAGTGTGGTCTATCTCGCGCAGATGCGGACCGCGGTGTCACATATGTGAGCCGCCGTCGACCCGCACTTCGGTGCCGGTGACGAAGTACGCGTCGGCGGAGCCGAGCATCGCCACCACGGCCGCCACGGCGTCCGGCTGGGCGAAGATGGCGCCGTCGGGCAGGGGGAGCGAGGGGGACGCCTTGGTGAACAACGTGAAGTCGGCGTCGGCCGGCAGGCCCGGCCCGATGCTCTGCTTGGCCTCGCCACTGCCGTCGGTCATACCCGAGGAGATGGAGCCCGGCTGCACGGCGTTGAACCGGATGCCCTGCTTGCTGAACTCCATGGCCAGTGCGTGGGTCATCGCCTGGACGCCCGCCTTGGATGCGGCATAGGCCGACATGTACGGGTGCGCGAACGCGGCCGAGGTGGAGCTGAAGTTCACCACAGCCGGGCTGGTCCCCTCCCGCAAGGCCGAGATGGCCTCCCGGGTGACCAGGAATGTGCCCACCAGATTGATCCGCAGCACCTGCTCGAAGTCGGCGACGGTCGTCTGCTCGAAGTGCGCCGACCGCAGCACTCCCGCCGCGTTGACAAGCGTGTCGAGACCACCGAGGTGCGCCACTGCCTCCGCGACACCTGCCTTGACCGAGGCTTCCTCACCGATGTCCATGACCACCGTGGTCAGGTTTTCGCTGTGCGCACCGGCCTTGGCCAGTGTGTCTTTCAAACCGGCTTCGCTGATGTCCGCGGCCGCCACTCGACCGCCCTCGTCCAGAAGGCGCAGCACGGTGGCCTGGCCGATACCGGAACCGCCGCCGGTGACGAGGACGCGGCGATTGTCGTAGCGCTGCAGGTGTGGCATGCGCACGTACTCCTTCTCTCGATGATCGGCAGAGCCGTCGAGACACGGCGCCGCCCAGTCATCGATGGTGACTCGCTCGCACGCCCGGTGGACGCCCGCATCCCGCTCAATGGACTGCCGGCGAGAGACCAAGCCGCAGGCCGCCGCAGTCTGTGCCCGGCTTCGTCTCGGTCAACGGAAAGGCGCCGTCCGGTCGACGTGCGGCTGCCTGGCCTCAGCATCCCGGCGACGCCAGTTGCCACGGGAACGGGAGGTAATGGGCGATGAGCTGGGTCGATTCCGCAGGTAGTGGGACGAACAGTGCGAAGTGCTTGTGGTCGGTTCCGGAGGCGGCGCGCTGACCTCCGCTCGCCACCAAGGGCGGTCTACGCACCGGCATCGACGGCCGGGTCCTCGACTCCGCGGGGCTTCCTATCGCTGGACTCTACGCGGCGGGGAACTCCATGGCTGCCGTCAGCGGACCCACCTACCCGGGGGCGGCAACCCGATCGGTGCCTCGATGGAATTCGCCCATCGCGCGGCCTGCGACATCGCGAAATCGGCGCGGACGCATCCATGAGCCGCAGCCGCTGGGTGCCGCCCGCACCGTTGCGGTGCGGGCGGCAGTGCCCGGCGCCCGGAACCTGCTACCCGGCAGCCCGGATATCGCTCGGCTGGACGCCTCGAGCACGCACGCGGAGAGCACCCTCTGCGTCGATACGCGGCGCATCCATGTCACCGGACACTCGATGGGCCCGCCGCCGGGTCGTCATCAGGTTGTCAGTTCTCGCAGGGCATTGCGTCCGCCGCCCCGGTGGCCGGGCTACGCGACTTCTCGTGGTGCGCCACCACACGGGCGGGGCCCGTGATCGCTTTCCACGGCACCGCACTCCGCGGGAATCCTGAGTCGTCCCGATGTGGCTGCCGCGGCGATGGCGTCGCGCAGCCGGCCGCAGCCTGGTAGCGAAGGGTCGTTGCCCACCGTGTCGCGAAGCTCAGGGCAGCGGACGGCCGCGTCGGCGTTCCACTGAACGCTGGTTTGTTGCCAGCTGGCTTTGCGGACAAGGACTCCTGCACCGCAGTGGTCGCACTGGACCGGCGCCATCGGCGCCTCGTTCAGCCGTTCGTCGATGCGCGGCGTCATCAGGCAGAAGCCTCGGCGGAGCCGGCCCGGGCGGCCAGATCGGCGCGCGCGGCGAGATCGGCCCGGATCTCGGCCTGCCATGCCTCTACCGGGCGGGTGGTGTCCAGTTCGAATTCGAAGCGGTCCACCATTTCCGGGGTCACCTCCGCGGCGTCGACGTAGAACTGCTCGTACCAGCGGCGCAGCTGGTAGACCGGGCCGTCCTCCTCGCACAGCAGTGGATTGTCGATGCGCGCTTTGTTCTTCCAGATCACGACGTCCTGCTCGAACCCGATCTTCACCCAGTCGCCGAGGGCGATCGCCGTCGCCATCGCCTGCTCGTCGGGAAGACCCTGCGACTCTTTGACGATGATGCCGTACTGCAGCACGAAAGAGTTCGCATCGATCGGGTAGTGGCAGTTGAGCAGGACCGTGTGGTGATCGCCTTGCTCGTAGTGGTATGTCAGGTCGTCGATCATGAAGGACGGCCCGTAGTACGACGCGACCGACGAAGTGCCCAGCAGCTTGGGCGCGCCCTCGGGTCCGGGCAGGTCCTCGCGCGCCCCGCTCTTGAAGTACTGCGTGGCGATGTGGCCTTCGAACACGTTCTTGAAGTAGGTCGGCAGCGACCCGTGGATGTAGAAGAAGTGCGCCATGTCCACGACGTTGTCGATGATCTCGCGGCAGTTGGTGTTCACGACGGTGCGGTACCAGTGCCAGTCGGTCCACTCGTCGCTGGTCGCGCCGTCGATCCGGGGAATGGCGACATCCGGCGTCGGCTTCTTGCCTTCCGGGTCGTTCCACACGAACAGCATCCCGTCCTGCTCGAGCGCGTGCCAGGTCCGCGTCCGGGCCAGCGGCGGCACCCGGCGGCCATAGGGGATCTCCTTGCAGCGGCCGTCGCCGCCCCAGCGCCAGTCGTGGAACGGGCAGGCGACGGCGTTGCCCTTGACGGTGCCCTGACTGAGGTCGCCGCCCATGTGCCTGCAATACGCGTCGAGAACGTTGAGTTCGCCGTTCTCGCCGCGAAAAACCACGAGCTTGGTGCCGAATGCCTCGATGGCATGCGGTTTGCCGTCGGCGAAATCGCGGATCAGTCCGAGACAGTGCCAGCCGCGCGCGAAACGCGTCGGGGCCGCCGCTGCTTCGATATTGCGGACTTCCTGCGAATCCTGCTGAACCGGACTCATGTCCACCCTCCTCGGATGAAAGAACGCAAGCGAGCTGGTTGGGCCGCGATGCACGGCTGCTTGCGCTGCGCCCTCGTTGTAGCAGTCGCAGTGCGGCCGATCGGGTAGTGATTTCACTCACTGGGATGGGCGCGGCTCTGGTCGGTCATCCACCGACCGGACGACCGAGGCCTGAGCCGCCAGGGGCGCGCGGCGGGCTCTGTTTTCCCGGTGACTCCCCAGCGGGACGACGCCCCGGCGCCGGCCGTGGACGTACGACAGCGGGAAACTCGTCTCGCAGGGGCAATGGCGCCGGCTACCTGGGCGATCCGCTCGCTGCGGTGCTGTGGCCGGCTAGGACCGCAGGGCGAGTGAGCATGGCGGGATGCAAGTCGTGGCACGTGCTAGTTTGACGGCAGGACCGAGACGTGCGGTGGCGATCACTGCGGGAGGTGGGTGGCGCGATGCGGGGGACAGGACAGCGGGTGACGGCTGCCGACGTGGCCAGATCTCTCGGCCTTTCGCGTGCCACCGTCGGATTCGTGCTGAACAACACGCCTGGTCAGACGATTCCGGACAAGACAAGGCAACGAGTGCTCGCGGAGGCCGAGCGGCTCGGATACCGTCCCAATCCTGCCGCGCAGGCTCTGCGCCGCGGCAGTACCCGCCTGGTGATGATGCTGCTTCCGGCATGGCCGATGGAGGCCGGCTGGGCGGAATTCCTCGATGACGTGTCCTTCCGCCTCGATCAGGCGGGTTATACCTTGGTCACCTATACGCGTCGCATCGATGACCGGGCGAAGCCGCTTTGGGAGACGCTGCGGCCTGAAGTCATCCTCGGCCTGGACGACCTCAGCGATGCCGACACCCTGTCGGCGAAGGCCAGTGGAGCGAAGATCGTTCTCACGCAGTCGGTCTCCGATTCGCCCCTCGTAGCGCCAGGCGCCGAACAACAAGTACGGCATTTGCATTCGCGCGGTCACCGCAGGCTCGCCTACGCGATGCCGGACGACCCCCGACTGGCCGACCTGGCAGCCCTTCGTCGAGATATGGCGCAGCGGACAGCGTCAGCCTTGGGGCTGGAGTCTTTGGATGTGCGCTCGGCGGGGCTCGATGACGGAACCGCGGCCGAGGCGGTACGGCACTGGCGGGATGCCGGCGTCACCGGGGTGGTCGCCTACAACGATCTAACCGCGGCTCTGGTCGTCGGTGCCGCGTTGCGCGCCGAAATCGGGGTGCCGGCGCCGCTGGCTGTGATCGGTCACGACGATTCCGACTTCGGGCGGGCGTTCGTTCCAGCGCTGTCGACGGTGCGGATGGGGATAGGGGCACTCGCTCGGTATGTAGCCGACCTCGCGCTCTACGGGGTGGGCCACCTCGAGAAGCCTCCGAGCCCGGTCACCCCTGACTTCGACGTCGTACGCCGCGAGTCGACCTGAGTTACGAGGTATCGCATCGGCTTCGCAAGCGGCGCTGGCGCTGGCGGGCAAGACCATCGACGACATCGACCTGGTCGAGATCAACGAAGCGTTCGCGGTGCAGGTACTCGGCTCGGCGCGGGAGCTGAAGATCGATGAGGACAAGCTGAACGTTTCCGGCGGCGCGATCGCCCTGGGCCACCCGTTCGGCATGACCGGCGCCCGCATCACCACCACGCTGATCGACAACCTGCAGACCCACGACAAGCAGTTCGGTCTGGAGACCATGTGCGTGTCGATCGATTGTCGTGGCCGCGAGCGACGGACTCCCGGCAATGACTGTCCCACTGAGCGGAAGCGGCCGGTCCGGCTGGCGGCGGCCTGGCCAGCGTTGCATGAGCCGGTCCTTGGAAGGGCCGATGGCAAGGCAAGTTCGGAAATCGAATCCCACACACGGTCCTGGAAGTCGGTTCCGGCGACGACGGATCTTCCACGAGTCGCGCGTTCTACCACTGGGCAGCGCTCGGGGACAACGAAAGGCGAAGCGATGTCCCGCTGTCGCCGCGGCAGGTCGCCGACTCCTTTTGGAAGTTCGCGTGAGGACGTGCACGCGACTAGCACGAAATAGTATCGGTGGACGAGCGGCTCCCGGGCAGTGGGGGCCTTCGTCCGCCCGCCGCGGTGGCTTTCCAATCCTCACGTCGCGGCGGGCCGCCCGGGTGACGCGTCATCGGCAACCCGCGCTCGATTTCATTGTGATGCCGCTGACCAGGGCTTTTCCGGGCGGCCGGGCGGAGGGATCGACACCCCGCCCGGACCGCATAGGAGTTGTATCAGCTTCCGGCTGGCGAATCGGGGATTTCCGGTCGTCTCACTAGAATGGGGCGACCGTATTCGTCCGCTTCCGGGAGTCAGTCGTGACCATCCAGCCCGTTCGCCTGTTCGGCGACCCCATTCTGCGTGCCCGCGCCGCGGAGGTCACCGCGTTCGACCGTGATCTGCGGCAGCTGGTGACCGATCTGACCGAGACGATGCACGACGACGGCGGTGTCGGGATGGCCGCGCCGCAGATCGGGGTCGGGCTGCGCGTTTTCGTCTACGACACGGGTGAGGCGGCGGGGCACCTGGTCAACCCGCAGTGGGAGGTCCTCGGCGACGAGGAGCAGGTCGGGCCGGAGGGCTGCCTGTCGATTCCCGGTGTGCGCTACGACACGCGGCGCGCTCTGCGGGTGCGGGCCTCCGGTGTGGACGTCGACGGGGCGCCGGTCGCCTTCGAGGCCGAAGGGTTGCTGGCGCGGTGCGTGCAACACGAGACCGATCATCTCGACGGGGTGCTGTTCATCGACCGTCTCGACCCGGCCCAGCGCAAGGAGGCGATGCGGGTGATCCGCGAATCGGATTGGTTCGGGGCGGGAGTGACGGTGCGTCCGTCCCGCTCCATGAGCGGCGCGGGCCGGCCCAACCCGTTCGGAGCGGGCCGCTGATGCGCGTCGTTTTCGCGGGAACCCCGGAACCGGCGGTTCCGTCGCTGCGGCGGCTGCTGGAATCGGCTCGGCACGAGGTGATTGCCGTGGTGACGCGGCCGGACGCGGTCGCGGGGCGCGGCCGGAAGGTGACCAGGTCGCCGGTCGGCCGGTTGGCCGACGAACACGGCATCCCGGTCCTCACCCCGCGGCGGCCCTCGGAGCCGGAATTCGTCACGCGGCTGGCCGAATTGGCGCCGGACTGCTGTCCCGTCGTCGCCTACGGCGCGCTGCTTCCCCAGCAGGTGCTCGACATCCCGCGCTTCGGTTGGATCAACCTGCATTTCTCGCTGTTGCCCGCCTGGCGCGGCGCGGCGCCGGTGCAGGCGGCCATCGATGCCGGTGACGAGATCACCGGCGCCTCCACCTTCCGGATCGAGGCCGGGCTGGACACCGGTCCGGTCTTCGGCATGGTGACCGAGAAGATCGCCGTCACCGACACGGCGGGCAGCCTCCTGCAGCGGTTGGCCGACAGCGGCTCCCGGCTGCTGGAAGCGACCCTCGACGGGGTGGAGGACGGCACCTTGCAGGCGATTCCGCAGTCCACCGACGGCGTCTCGTACGCGCCCAAGGTCGGTGTCGAAGCCGGGCATGTGCGCTGGGATCAGCCCGCGCTGGCCATCAGCAGGCGCATCCGCGCGGTCACCCCCGCGCCCGGGGCGTGGACCGAGGTCGGCGGCACGCGGCTGAAGCTGGGGCCGGTCGAGTTGGTCGAAGAGGAGTTGCCGGAGCGGGTGATCGAGGTCCGCAAGTCCGGTGTGTTCGTCGGCACCGCGACCACCGCGGTGCGGCTCGATCAGGTTCAGCCGCAGGGTAAGCGGGTGATGGCCGCGCTCGACTGGGCGCGCGGCGCCCGCCTGCAGCCCGGCGCGGTGGTCGAATGACCCGCGGCGATCGGTCCGGCGACGGCAACGCGCGCGACCGGCGGCACGACGAACGCCATAGTTCCGGCGAGGCGGGCCGGGCGCGTGCGCAGGGCGGCAAGCAGCAGGATCGCGACGGTGCGGGCCGGTCACAGGCGGCAGGCAGGCGTTCCGGCGGCGGACGCGCCGAGCCGGGCGGCCGCGATCGTGACGAACGGCGCGGTTCCACCGGCCGACGCCCCGCGGCGGGTCGATCGGACCGTTCCACCGGCGGTCGAACCGGGCCGCGCCAAGGGGCCAAGGCCGCCGGACGACCGCACCGTGGCGAATCCGCCGATCCGCCGCGAACGGTCGCCAGGGATGTGCTGCGGGCGGTCCGGGAGCGCGACGCCTACGCCAACCTCGTTCTGCCCGCCCTGCTGCGCGAACGGGGATTGTCGGGTCGAGACGCCGCACTGGCCACCGAACTCGCCTACGGCGCGTGCCGGTCGCTGGGACTGCTGGACGCGGTGATCGCCGAAGGCGCGGGCCGGCCGATCGAGGAGATCGACGGACCTCTGCTGGACGTGCTGCGGCTGGGCGTCTACCAGTTGTTGCGCACTCGCATCGGCGCGCACGCCGCCGTGGACACCTCCGTCGCGCTGACGCGCGCCGAATTCGGCGCGGGCAAGGCGGGTTTCGTCAATGCCGTGCTCCGGCGCGCGGGGGAGAAGACCCCCGAGCAGTGGGTCGACGCGCTCGCGCCCGCCGATCCCGTCGGCCGGTTGGCGTTCGAATACGCCCATCCGGTCTGGATCGCGCAAGCCTTCGCCGACGCGCTCGGCGAGCGAGCGACGGAACTGCGCGATGTGCTCGCCGCCGACGACGCCCGCCCGCTGGTGCACTTGGTGGCCCGCCCCGGCGACATCACCGCGGAGGAACTCGCGCTGGTGACCGGCGGTGAGGAAGGCCGCTGGTCGCCGTACGCGGTCTACTTGGAGGGCGGCGATCCGGGCAAGCTGGAGCCGGTCCGTGAGGGCATGGCGGCGGTGCAGGACGAAGGCAGCCAGTTGGTGGCGCTGGCGCTGCTCAACGCCGCGCTCGACGGCCCGGACACCGGTCGCTGGCTCGATCTGTGCGCCGGACCGGGCGGCAAGGCCGCGCTGCTCGGCGCGATCGCCGCGATCGACGGGTTCCGGGTGGACGCCGTCGAGCCGGCCGCCCACCGCGCGGAACTGGTGCGCAAGGCCGTGCACGACCTGCCGGTGGACGTCCATGTCGCCGACGGCCGCGCCAGCGGGCTGACCCCCGGCTACGACCGCATCCTCGTCGACGCCCCGTGCACGGGCCTCGGGGCGCTGCGCCGCAGACCCGAGGCGCGTTGGCGGCGCACTCCGGCGGACGTCCGCGAACTCGTGGTGCTGCAGCGCGAATTGCTCGCCGCCGCATGGGAACTGGTGCGCCCGGGCGGAGTGGTGCTGTATTCGACGTGCTCGCCGCACCTGCCCGAGACGGTGTCCGTCGTCGCCGACGCCGTGCGCCGCCTCGGCGCCGAGCAACTCGACACCCGGGAACTGCTGCCCGGCGTCACCGACATCGGGGACGGACCGGGGGCACAGCTGTGGCCGCACCGGCACGGTACCGACGCCATGTTCCTCGCCGCGTTGCGTAAACCGCGCTGAGCGGTTCGCGATGTTCCTTGCGTCCGAGTCGTGCGCCTGCCTTCGACGCACACTCGGACGCATGACGATGACCTGGCAGGAAGTGGTCGCGATGCCGAGCGCCCTACCGGAAGTGGCCGGTCCACGTGGACGCGTGGTGGCTCACCGCTCCGGCGAAGGTGCGCGAACGCGCCGCCCGCTCGAAGCGGTTATTCCCGGCTGGATTGCTCCCGCAAGCGGGCAAGGGTTTTGGCGAGGATGCGCGAGACGTGCATCTGGGAGATCCCCATCTGCTGGGCGATCTGGGTCTGGGTCATCGATTCGAAGAACCGCATGGTGAGGATGCGCCGCTCCCGCTCCGGCAACCCCGCCAGCAGCGGACGGATCGCGACGTATTCCTCGACCCGATCGAACTGGGACTCCTCCTCGCCGAGGGTATCCAGGAGCGAGGCGTCGGTGTCGCGGCCGAGCGTGGCCGCGTCGATCGAACTCGGCTGGTAGGCGTTGCCCGCGATGACCGCCTGGGTCACCTCGTCGGGGTCGACGTCCAGCTCCGCGGCGATCTCCTTCGCCGTCGGCGAGCGGCCGAGCGTCTGGGAGAGACTGTCGATCGCCGCGCCGATGCGTAGGTGCGTCTCCTTGACCCGCCGCGGCACCCGCATCGCCCAGGTGTTGTCGCGGAAATAGCGCCGGACCTCGCCCATGATGGTCGGCACCGCGAAAGACAGGAAGTTGGAGCCGCGCCCGACGTCGAAACGATCCACCGCGTGCACCAACCCGACCCGCGCGACCTGGGTGAGGTCGTCGAAGGGTTCCCCGCGCCCGCTGAACTTGCGGGCGATGTGGTCGGCGAGCGGAATGCAGCGGCTGATCAGTTCCGCGCGCAGCGCGCTGTGCCGCGCTGTGCCCGCCTCACTGGTCGCGAGCTGCTCGAAGAGCAATCCGACGTCGTCGTACCCGGGAACCGTGCCCGCGGCTTCCAGGGTCTCCGTGGCATCCAGGGCGTCGTCCTCGGTGGTCAGCGTGTCGGCGTCGTCGTCGCGCTGGGAGTCGTACACGGTGTCTTCGTCCGCCACTACGCCTTCCCCCGGACCCGACGGAACTCGACCGTCGTCGGATATCCGGAGACCGTCGGGTCGAACGAATCCTGGGTTGCCTCCACCGCGTCGGTGAGGGTGCGTAGCACATGCCAGCCGAAGCTGCGCTGGTCGGGCAGGCCCGGCTTCTCCGCCAGCCCGTCGACCCGGACCAGCAACTCGGTGTCGCCGACGGTGAAACGGCAGTTCAGGCTGGTATCCGGGGCCGCGACCGCGATCAGGGTCGAGCAGACCTCGTCGACGGCGAGCCGGATGTCGGCCACCTCGTCCAGCGTGAAATCGCTGAGTAGGACGAGAGTTTCGGCGAGCCCACGCACGATGGGCAGTTGTGTCACCGACGCCGCCACCCGAATCTCCACCGGGGTGCTGTAGAGCCCCTGTTCCGCCGAAATATTGATCACCCTATGCAGGCTACCCACTCCCGCGCTGGACAACCCTGGGTACCGTTAGACTCCGGCGTTGTGTCCAACCCGATTCACCCGCGTCCGGCCGCTCCGATGATCGCTCCCTCCATCCTGTCCGCGGACTTCGCGCATCTCGCGGACGAAGCGCAGGCCGTCGCAGGCGCCGACTGGCTGCACGTGGACGTGATGGACGCGCACTTCGTGCCGAATCTCACGCTCGGCCTCCCGGTGGTGGAGAGCCTGCTGAAGGCCACCGAGATCCCCTTGGACTGCCACCTGATGATCGAGAATCCGGGCCGCTGGGCGCCGCCGTACGCCGAGGCGGGCGCGCACAACGTGACCTTCCACGCGGAGGCGACCGACGATCCGATCGCGGTGGCTCGCGACATCCGTGCCGCGGGCGCCAAGGCGGGGCTCTCGGTGAAGCCGGGCACGCCGATCGAGCCGTACCTGGAGATCCTGCGCGAATTCGACACGCTGCTGGTGATGAGCGTCGAACCCGGCTTCGGCGGTCAGTCCTTCATCCCCGAGGTGCTGCAGAAGGCGCGCATCGTGCGGAACCTCGTCGATGCCGGTGAGCTGCGGCTGCTGGTCGAGATCGACGGCGGCATCAACGCCGACACCATCGAGGCGGCCGCGGAAGCGGGTGTGGACTGCTTCGTCGCCGGGTCCGCGGTCTACAGCACCGCGGACCCTGGGGCCACCGTGCAGAAGCTGCGCGATCAGGCGGCCTCGGCGTGGGCTCGCTGAACGGAGCTAGCCGGTCCGCGTCCGGCGCGCGGCGACCGCGCGGATCGTCTCGATCACCGCGTTGATCGGCGGGCGGCGGGCCCCGGCCTCCGGTGACCGGATCCACACCCGATACCCGGTGCGCTCGTCGTCCGGTGAGGGCAGCACCACCTGGCTGCCCGTGCAGGCCACGGCAGCGTAGAGGCGGAACAATTCGGCCGAGACCGCCGGGCTGACGTCGTCGCGTCCGGCGGGGCCGGTGAGAAAGGTCCAGTGCTTGGCACGCGGATGGTCGACGACGGGCCCGGCGATTCCGTCCTGGAGGAGTTGCCGCAGCACTTGCTCGCCGAGTTCGGCGGGCATGGTGACCGCGCCGTAGTCGACGCCGATCTGCAGGAGAATGCGGTGCGAACCGGGATCCATCGATGCGGGCAGCTGGAATTCGCGCCGATACCGTGAGCAGCGAATTTCCGGCGTCGAATCGAGAAATGTGGTCACACCGCGCCCCCGGCTGTGCTCGACCTGCTTTCTTCCACTGTGTTCTCCGGTTTTCTCGAGGAGTGAACATCGTGTGGCAGGCTTCCCCGTTCGTCCGGCATGTTCCCTGGTAGAACGTCTCATCGGACTGCGTTGCCGGGAAAGTTGAACGCGAGAAGTCGGCCGCGTAACGATATCGCTTCCTGCGCCGTCCGAGCGCGGATTCTGCGTTATAACCGTGTTTCGTTCGGGTATCGGGTACGAATCGGCAATCACACCCCGAGGGGTTAATCAATTCACGTGGTATGCCTAATGGCTTCCAAGGGAAATCGATACCCGGCGAGCCCGTCGATCGCGGCGCGTGTGGACAGCTTTTGTTCCATTTTCGATGGGACCGGCCGGTTCCGCCTGTCTCGGCCCGCCCCGCGGTCGGTTCCCGCGTAGGGTGCGTCCCTCGCCGAGCCCGGAACGCGGCTGTCTACGGCCACGCCGCGTCACTAGGCTGGGGAGGCGCGGGAATAGCGGCCGGGTCTCGCGCTGTTTGCGCAACCGGAAGACAACGACGCGACAGGAGTCACAGCACATGTTCACAGGCATCGTCGAGGAACTCGGCGAGATCGTCGCCAGCGAGCAGCTGACCGACGCCGCGCGGCTGACGATCAAGGGCGAGTTGGTGACCTCCGATGCCGGGCATGGTGATTCGATCGCCGTGAACGGCGTGTGCCTGACCGTCGTCGAGGTGGTCGGCGGCGACTCCTTCACCGTCGATGTCATGGCGGAGACCCTCAACCGCTCCAGCATCGGCAAGCTGGACGTCGGCGCCAAGGTGAATCTCGAGCGCGCCGCCGCACTGAACAGCAGGCTCGGCGGCCACCTGGTCCAAGGTCACGTCGACGGCACCGGCACCGTGCTCTCGCGTACGCCGTCGGACAACTGGGACGTGGTACGGATCTCGCTGCCCGAGAACATCGCCCGCTACGTCGTGGAGAAGGGTTCGATCACGGTGGACGGCATCTCGCTCACCGTCTCCGGCCTCGGCGTCTCCGACGAGCCGGCCGAGACCGGCAGCAGGGACTGGTTCGAGGTCTCCCTCATCCCCACCACCCTCTCGCTGACCAACCTCGGCTTCGCCACGGTCGGCACCACCGTCAACCTGGAAGTCGACGTCATCGCCAAGTACGTCGAACGCCTCCAGCAGCGCGGCTGACCGTGGCCGCCCGCTTGTTCCCGCCCACGCGGGACGAGGGGTGTGCGTCGGCGTTCACCGGACCTCCGCGCGGGGTAGGCCTATGTTGTGCGATAGGCATGCGCGGGCCGCAGCGGGCAACCCGCCTCCCCCGTCGCGCCGCTCAGCATAGGCGATCACTCCGCCGCGCCGCGTCGCCCTGCGGCGAACGCGGGGGGCCGGTGATCATTGCTCAGCGCCGTCAGTTCGGTAGCACTGCGCAACCGCGGGCCGTGCCAGCCCCGCGGGCACTTCACTCGGGTGCGGCGGCCCCGATCTCGCGCGCCTGGATCCGCACTCCGTCTTTCGGGCGAAGCGAGACGAAACCCGTGTCGCCCGTCGACCGGGGCGTGCCCGAGATGCCGGCATGCGCGGCATAGCGGGCGCGGGGTCGCCGACCGACAGCCCGTCAGGAAGTGGCCGACATGCGGATGCGCTGCTGCTGACCTTGCGCAACCAGATGAACCTCACCCCGTCTTTCGAGCGCAGCGAGACCGAGCATCCGCCGTTCGCGGCCCGGCTCGCGTCCGAGTGGCCGCCGCGTCCGCGACGAAGTCGCCAGCGGCGGCCGCTCGGACGCGAGCCACAAGAGGGCCGCGAACACCCAGCGCCGCAGGCGCTGGCAAGACCAACACAGCCGCGAACACGCAGCGCCGCAGGCGCTGCAAATTCAACCCAGTACTGTGGTGAGGCACCTATTTCGAGATGGAGCACAGCAGACGTGACCAGGTTCGACAGCATCGAGCGCGCAGTCGCCGACATCGCCGCCGGTAAGGCGGTCGTCGTCGTCGACGACGAGGACCGCGAGAACGAGGGCGACCTCATCTTCGCGGCGGAGAAGGCCACCCCGGAACTGGTCGCCTTCATGATCCGCTACACCTCCGGTTACATCTGTGTGCCGCTCACCGGCGACGACTGCGATCGGCTCGGCCTGCCGCCGATGTACGCGATGAACCAGGACAAGCACGGCACCGCCTACACCGTCTCGGTGGACGCGCGCGAGGGCGTCACGACCGGCATCTCCGGCGCCGACCGCGCCACGACGATGCGGCTGCTGGCCGACGCCGACGCGAAGGCCGACGACTTCACCCGGCCCGGTCACGTGGTGCCGTTGCGCGCCAAGGACGGTGGCGTGCTGCGCAGGCCCGGTCACACCGAGGCCGCCGTGGATCTGGCGCGTATGGCTGGTTTGCGCCCGGCGGGCGTGATCTGCGAGATCGTCAGCCAGAAGGACGAGGGCCACATGGCCCGCACCGAGGAGTTGCGCGTCTTCGCCGACGAGCACGAGCTCGCGCTGATCTCGATCGCGGACATGATCGCGTGGCGGCGCAGGCACGAGAAGCATGTGGTGCGGGTGGCCGAGGCGCGCATCCCCACCGCGCACGGCGAGTTCATGGCCGTCGGCTATCAGAGCATCTACGACGAGGTCGAGCACGTCGCGCTGGTGCGCGGCGACATCAGCGACGGTGACGACATCCTGGTCCGCGTGCACTCGGAGTGCCTGACCGGTGACGTGTTCGGGTCGTTGCGCTGCGACTGCGGTCCGCAGCTGGATGCCGCGCTGGAGATGGTCGCGGCCGAGGGGCGCGGCGTGGTGCTGTACATGCGCGGTCACGAAGGCCGCGGGATCGGCCTGATGCACAAGTTGCAGGCCTACCAGCTGCAGGACTCCGGCCACGACACGGTGGACGCGAATCTGGAGCTCGGCCTGCCCGCCGATGCCCGCGATTACGGCACCGGCGCGCAGATCCTGGTGGACCTGGGCATCCGGTCGATGCGGTTGCTCACCAACAACCCGGCCAAGCGGGTCGGCCTGGACGGCTACGGCCTGCGGATCACCGAGCGTGTGCCGATGCCGCTGCGCGCGAACGCGGAGAACCTGCGCTACCTGCGCACCAAGCGCGACCGCATGGGCCATGACCTGATCGGACTCGACGAGCTCGACCTCGGCGAGACCGCGCACTGAACTGCGAACCGACTCCGAAAGGCGGACATCGATGAGCGGTACCGGGGTACCGACTTTCGCGCTGGCGGATGCCAAGGACCTCTCCTTGGGCATCGTCGCCTCGCGCTGGCACACCCAGATCTGCGACACCTTGCTGGCGAACGCCGAGCGGGTGGCCAAGGACGCGGGCGTCCAGCAGATCACGGTGGTGCGCTGCGCGGGCGCGATGGAGCTGCCGGTGGTGGCCCAGGAGCTGGCCAAGTCGCACGACGCGGTGGTGGCCCTCGGTGTGGTGATCCGGGGTGACACGCCGCATTTCGAGTACGTCTGCGACGCGGTGACCGCGGGGCTCACCCGGGTTTCGCTGGATGAGGGCACGCCGGTCGCGAACGGGGTGCTCACCACCAACAACGAGCGGCAGGCGCTGGACCGGGCCGGGCTGCCGGACTCCCATGAGAACAAGGGCGAGCAGGCGGCCGCCGCGGCGCTGGACGCCGCGCTGACGCTGCGCGCCCTGCGACAGTCCGCGTAGCGATGCCGGTCGTCCGTATCTTCCGGAGGAACGCGGTCGCGGCCGACGACGCGTCCGAGTGGGACTTCGAGGTGCGGCCCCGGCGCGCGGTGCGGACGGCGTGGATCGCGGCGGTGCTGGTGGCGGCCGCGTTCACGGTGGGCGGTATCTGGCTGCGCAGCGGGTCCACCGGCGTGAACTTCCGGGTGGCCGATCAGATCGCGATGATCGGGATCGGCGTGCTCGGCGCCGCGGCGGTGCTGTTGCTGACCAGGCCGCGCTTGCGCGTCGGTCCGCGGGGCGTGTCGGTGCGAAACATCCTGGGCGACAACGAGTTCCCTTGGGACTACATCCGAGGCGTTTCCTTCCCTGATCGGAAGTCCTGGGCGCGCTTGGAGTTGGTCGACGACGACTACGTCCCGCTGCTGGCGATCCGCTCGAACGACAAGGAGCACGCGGCGCGGGCGATGGCTCGGCTGCGCGAACTCGGCGCGAAGTATTCCGGGAGGAAGTGAGCGGGCGCTGCCCGGTTCGCGCGGGTCCGCGTGGTCGTCTAGCCTCGCGGTCATGGAGCCAGGTGCGTCCGTTCTCGCGGCGGCTTTCGCCGACGATCCACTGATGACCTACTTCTGGCCGAGGAAGCCGCGGCGGCGAAAAGCGTTGCCGCTGTTCTGGGAATCGCGTATCGCGTCGCGCCGAAGGAACGGCCTGGTCGATCTCGCGCACGATGCGGAGGGCACCCTCGCGTGTGTGGCGTTGTGGGAACCGGCGCACGTGGTGTCACCGACGGCGAAGCCGTTGACCTTGCTGCGGGCACTGGGGCCGGGCACGGCTCGGGCGCTGGCCGCGGGGCGGCGAATGGAGCACGCACGGCCGCGGACGCCGCATCTGTACCTGGCCGCCATCGGGACGATGCCCGGTGCGCAGGGCCGGGGACTGGCGACAGCGCTGCTCGAACGGCGATTGGCGGCGGCCGAGCAGGACTGCTTCCTGATCTCGAACACCCGCGGCACGGTGCCGTTCTACGCGCGATTCGGGTTCGAGCCGCAAGGCGAGCTGCCGATCGGCCGGGGTCCGGTCGTGTATCCGATGGTCCGGAGGAGATAGTCCCGGTGGGCTCGGCGATTGCCCGACGTGCCACCGCCGGGACAGGGCGGGCGCTCACCGGACCGCGCCCGCCCGTTCGATCACCGGGTATCGCCGAGGACCGCGCCCTCTCGCCGTGGATCCGCGCCGCCGATCCAACCGTCGGCGCCGTCGCGTTTCAGGGCGCTGAGGCCGCTGGTCTGTGGCGCCACCGAGACCTGATGGCCGAGCTGACGCAGCCGCAGCACCAGGGGGTCGTGGTCGCCGTTGTCGGTGGCGTCGATCGCGGGGTGTTCGCCGCCGATGCCGGTGGACGGAGTGTTGCCGGCGCCGAAGGCGACCGCGGAGACCGCCTGTTGCGGATCCAGACCCCAGTCGAACATGTTGACCAGCGTCTTCACCACGAACTGGATGATCACCGAACCGCCGGGCGAGCCCGCGACATGCGTGAGCGCGCCGCGCGAGCCGTCGGGCGCCTTCCCGAAGATCAGCGTCGGGCTCATGGAGCTGCGCGGGCGCTTGCCCGGCTGCACCCGGTTGGCCACCGGCACGCCGTCGGCCCCCAGCGGATCGGCGTTGAAGTCGGTGAGCTGATTGTTCAGCACGAAGCCGTCGACCAGGTGGAACGAACCGAACGCCGACTCCACGGTGGTGGTCATCGCCGCGGCGTTGCCGTACTTGTCGACCACCGAGATGTGGCTGGTGCCGTGCTCGGGCGGTTGCGGTCCGACGCCGAGCGGCACGGGGCCGAAGTCACCCGGCTGCGCGGTGCCCATGCTGCGGTTCGGATCGATCAGCCCGGCGCGCTGCCGCAGATAGTCGCGATTGAGCAGGGTTTGCGCCGAATTGCCCGGCAGCGGCACGAAATCCGGATCGGCCACGTACTTGTTGCGATCGGCGTAGGCGAGGCGCTCGGCCTCCGAGATCAGATGCACCGCCTGGGCATCGGGTTTGCCGCCGTTGCGGTCGATGCCGTCGGGCCGCAGGGCGGCCAGGTCGAAGTTCTCCAGGATGCCCAAGGTCGCGGCGACGGTGATGCCGCCCGAGGAGGGGTTCGGCATGCCGCAGAGTTCGTGCTCGCGGTAGCCGGTGCACAGGGCGGTGCGCTTCTTCGCCTGGTAACCGGCCAGATCCTGGGTGGTGATCAGGCCGGGAGTGCGCCCGCCGGAGGACCGCCCCGCGGCCGCGACGATGTCCTGGGCGATGGCGCCGGTGTAGAAGGCCTGCGCGCCCTCGGTGGCGACGGCGCCGAGCGTCTTCGCCATCGCCGGGTTGGCCAGTACGGTGTCGGCGGTCTTCGGGCTGCCGTCGGGGTTGAGGAAATAGGCCTTTGCGTCTTCGTCCGCGGCGAGGTCCTTGGCCGACTCCGCGATCTGCCCCGCGAGGCGGGGGCTGATCCGGAAACCCTGATCGGCCAGTCCGATGGCCGGGTCGAACAGCTCGCGCCACGCGGTCTTGCCGTGATCGCGATGCGCCAGTTCGAGCATCCGCAGCACGCCGGGCACGCCGATGGAGCGGCCGCTGGCCCGGGTGCTCGGCTTGGGTTCGGTGCGATCGGTGTCGCTGATCCAGCGCAGATAGTTCTCGGTGGCGGCGGCAGGGGCCGTCTCCCGGCCGTCGTAGGCGTCCACGGTCTTGGTGTTCGCGTCGTAGTAGACCAGGAACGCGCCGCCGCCGATCCCGGACGCCTGCGGCTCGACCAGACCCAGCACCGTCTGGGCCGCTACCAGCGCGTCGGCCGCGGTGCCGCCGTCGCGCAGGACCTCGCATGCGGCCTTGGTCGACACCGGGTTCGCCGTGGACACCGCGAAAGTGTGCGTGCGCACCGGCGTCATGTTCGAACGATAGCCGGACGCTATTTCCGGGTTGGTGCTGAGATCTTTGGTGCCGCTGCCCGCGGGCCCGGCCGCGGAAGCCGTCACCGGCGTGCCGTTCGGCACCGTCTCGCAGACGCCGCCCGCCTGGTCTTCGCCGGACGAACAGGCGGTGGCCATGCCGACGGTTAGTGCGAACGCCGCCGCCGCGGCGACCCGAGTTCCTCGCTTGCGCCCCATGCCGGGACTCTAACGCCCGCTACCGACGGCCGCGCCGGTTTCCTTCCCACCGGCGAAATCGCCCTGGCCGCAGCGTGTGTCGAATCGGGGAGGACCGGGAAGGGGTGTGCGGACCCGCCGGTGCCGCGCGCGCTGCCGGTAGGCTGGCCGAGTGGCGATCGAGGCGGTGCTGTTCGACTTCTCCGGGACCCTGTTCCGCTTGGAGGCCGACGAGTCCTGGTACGCGGAGCTGACCCGCCCGGACGGGCAGGCGTTCGACGTGGACGAGAAGGCCGAGATCATGCGGCGGATGACCGCGCCGGTCCACCAGGTCGTCGAGTTCGACGAGGAGACGCAGTACGCCTGGGACCACCGCGACCTGGACCCGGCGCTGCATCGCAAGGTGATGATGAAGGTGCTGCGCGCGTCGGGAGTGCCCACCGACGAGGACGCCGAACGACTGTACGCCCGGCTGCTGGACCCGCTGGAGTGGACGCCCTACCCCGACAGCGCTGCCGTTCTCGATCTGCTTGCCGCACAGGGGATTCCGGTCGCGGTGGTGAGCAACATCCCGTTCGACATCCGGCCCTCGTTCGCGGCGCGCGGCTGGGATCGGCTGGTCGGCGCGTTCACTCTCTCCTACGAGGTCGGCGCCATGAAACCCGCTCCGGAGATCTTCCGTTCCGCGCTGGGGGAACTGGGTGTGCCCGCGGAAGCCGCTTTGATGATCGGCGACAGCGCCGAGGCCGACGGCGGGGCCGAGGCGCTGGGCAGCCGATTCGCTCTGGTCGAGGCCCTGCCCACCGCCGAGCGCCCGGACGCGCTGCTGACCGCGCTGCGCCGGCACGGTCTGGTGGCGTAACCCGCTCGGCCCCGGCGGGATCGATCGGGTTCATTCGCCGAAGTCCGAGTTGTGCCGGACGTCACCGTGTTACGGTGCGATTCCGGCGTGTTCGCAGGTGCGCCGGACGGTTCGCCTACCAACGGGGGTACGGCTGTGAGCTTGGCGTTCTCCGGTGAGGAGCCCTCCGTCGGCGTGGAAACGGCCATGCCAGACGCGGTTAGGGACGTGCGGGAAGCCGTCGCCGGGATGGCGGGATTCGGACTCGCGTATCCCGTGCTGATGAATCTGACTCGCGGCGGCGACGCGGCCGCGACGGCATCCACCCAGTTCTGCGTCGCGTGGGCGCTGGGCCTGCTCGTGCTCGGATTCGCCGAGGGCGCGCCCGCCGTGCGCAGGCTGACGCTCGCGCTGGCACTGCTGCAGGCGGTGGTCGGGTGCTGGGCGGTCAGGGACCTCGCGACCGTCCCGCCCGTCGTCGGCCTCGTCGCCGCGGGGTACTCGCTGGCCACATCGGCGGCCGTCGTGCACCTGCTGTGCCGCCAGGAAGCCAAGGCGTGGTTCGGCGTCCCCGTGCGCTGAACTCCGCCGGGAGCCGCCGTCGGCCGGGCTGTCGGTCCCGGTCTATACCCTGGATGGGTGGCAGATCCAGCGACGTACCGGCCCGCGCCGGGCACGATCCCCGTCGAACCAGGCGTCTACAAATTCCGCGACGCCCATCGGCAGGTCATCTACGTCGGCAAGGCCAAGAGCCTGCGCAGCAGGCTCAATTCGTATTTCGCCGACGTCGCCGGGCTGCATCCACGCACGAGGCAGATGGTCACCACGGCCGCCAGCGTGGAGTGGACGGTCGTCTCCACCGAGGTGGAGGCGTTGCAGCTGGAATACAACTGGATCAAGGAGTTCGACCCCCGCTTCAACGTCCGCTACCGCGACGACAAGTCCTATCCGGTGCTCGCGGTCACCCTGAACGAGGAATACCCGCGGCTGTTCGTCTACCGCGGCGCACGGCGCAAAGGCGTCCGCTATTTCGGCCCCTTCGCGCACGCGTGGGCCATCCGCGAGACGCTGGATCTGCTGCTGCGGGTGTTTCCCGCGCGCACCTGCTCCAACGGAGTCTTCCGGCGGCATAGCCAGATCGGGCGTCCGTGCCTGCTCGGCTACATCGACAAGTGCTCGGCCCCGTGCGTCGGGCGGGTGAGCGCCGAGGAGCATCGCGCGATCGTCGAGGACTTCTGCGATTTCCTCGCGGGCCGCACCGATCGCTTGGTCCGTGAGCTGGAGCGCCGGATGCACGATGCCGCCGAAGACCTGGACTTCGAACTCGCCGCCCGGCTGCGTGACGACGTCCAAGCGCTGCGCCGCGCGCTGGAGAAGCAGGCGGTGGTGCTCGGCACGGGCACCGACGCCGACGTCATCGCCTTCGCCGCCGACGAACTGGAAGTGGCGGTGCAGGTCTTCCATGTGCGCGACGGCCGGGTGCGCGGCCAGCGCGGCTGGGTGGTCGACAAGTCGGGTGACGCGGTCGACGTCCCGGAGGCGGGCGGGGAGCTCGCCGCGCTGGTCGAGCAGTTCCTCACCCAGTTCTACGGCGAGCAGGTCGCGGTGGCCGAGCAGGCCGCCGACGAGCAGCCCGCCGCCGTGGTGCCCCGCGAGGTGCTCGTGCCCGAGCTGCCCGCCGATGTCGAGCAGGTCCAGCAGTGGCTGTCGGACCTGCGTGGTTCGGCGGTGAAGCTGCGCGTGCCCCAGCGCGGGGACAAGAAGGCGCTGGCCGAGACCGTGCAGCGCAACGCGATGGAGGCGCTGGCCCAGCACAAGCTCAAGCGCGCGGGCGATCTGACCTCGAGATCGCAAGCGCTGCAGGAGATCCAGGACGCCTTGGAGCTGGACACCGCGCCGCTGCGCATCGAGTGCGTCGACGTGAGCCACGTGCAGGGGACCGATGTGGTCGCCTCGCTGGTGGTCTTCGAGGACGGTCTGGCCCGCAAGTCCGAGTACCGCCACTACACGATCCGGGAAGCGGCGGGCGAAGGCCGCTCCGACGACGTCGGCAGCATCGCCGAGGTGACCCGCCGCCGCTTCCTCAAGCTGCGCCGCGAGCGCGACCTGATGGAGCACGAGGATCTCGCCGCGACCGGAGGCGACGAGGACGCGCTCGACCTCACCTCCCGCCCCGGCATCGATCCCCGCACCGGGCGTCCGCGCAAGTTCTCCTACCCGCCCAACCTGTTCGTCGTCGACGGCGGCGCGCCCCAGGTCGCGGCGGCCGCCGAGGTGCTCGACGAGCTGGGCATCACCGATGTCGCGGTGATCGGACTGGCCAAACGCCTGGAGGAGGTCTGGGTGCCCGGCGAGAGCGATCCGGTGATCCTGCCGCGCACCAGCGAGGCGCTGTATCTGCTGCAACGGGTCCGGGACGAGGCGCACCGCTTCGCCATCACGTTCCATCGCAGCAAACGCTCCCGCCGGATGACCGCCTCGGCGCTGGACTCGGTCCCCGGGCTCGGCACGGCGCGCCGGACCGCGCTGGTCACCCATTTCGGGTCGGTGGCCAAGCTCAAGCAGGCCACGGTCGAGGAGATCACCGAGGTGCCCGGCATCGGGTTGGCGACCGCGAAAGCGGTCCTTGCGGCGCTCGAGTCCGAATAGTCAGTCGACAGTGCACCGGAAGTTTCGGTTTCGCGTACGTTGTGTCTGCGGCCGATACCGAAGCCGGTGCGCGATGATCGGAAGGCACCCCAGAGACGGATCCGGTAGGACATGACACGCGTCGAATCGAACAGCAGTGCGGGCAGCCCGCCGACGAGCGCGGGACGAGCGGCCTCGTCCAGCGCCGTCGGCGGGGCGAACCCACAGGTCGAGGTCGTGATCGTGACCGGGCTCTCGGGCGCGGGCCGAGGCACCGCCGCCCGCGTGCTCGAAGATCTCGGCTGGTACGTGGCCGACAACCTGCCTCCCGAGCTGTTCGGGCGGATGGTGGAACTGGGCGCTTCGGCGAAGCCGCCGATCCGCCGTCTCGCATTGGTCATGGACGTGCGCAGCCGGTTCTTCACCGGCGACCTGTCGGTGGTCACCGAGCAACTGCGGGCTCTCGGCGTGCGCACCAGAGTCCTTTTCCTCGAGGCCTCCGACGACGTGCTGATCCGCCGTTTCGGTTTCGCGCGGCGCAGGCATCCGCTGCAGAGCGAGAGCAAGGACGGCACGCTGTCGGCGGGCATCGCCGCCGAGCGAGTGCGCCTTTCGGCCGTGAAGGCCGCCGCCGATCTGGTGATCGACACCACCGAGCTGTCCATCCATCAGCTGCACCGCAAGATGGAAGAGGCCTACGGCGGCGGCGCGCCCACCGCGTTGCAGCTCACCGTGCAGTCGTTCGGCTTCAAGTACGGGGTTCCGCTGGACGCGGACATGGTGTTAGATGTCCGTTTTCTACCCAATCCGCATTGGATACCGGAGTTGCGGGAACATACCGGTCAGGAGACGGTGGTCAGCGAGTACGTGCTGTCGCGTCCCGGTGCGGAGGATTACCTGCGCACCTGCCACCACCTGGTCGAGCTGACCACGAACGGTTACCGCCAAGAGGGGAAGCGATACATGACGGTCGCAGTGGGCTGCACCGGAGGCAAGCACCGGAGCGTCGCGATTGCCGAGGCACTGGGCGAGTTGATGAGCGAGGTCACCGGCGCGGCGGAGGAGTCCGCCGACGTGGTCCGGGTCGTGCATCGAGATCTGGGGCGAGAATGACCGGTTGGGAATCCAATCCCAGCATCGTCGCGCTGGGTGGCGGACACGGGCTGTACGCGACGCTGACCGCGGTGCGGCGGCTGACCAGGAAGATCTGCGCGGTGGTCACCGTCGCCGACGACGGGGGCTCATCGGGGCGGCTGCGCGCCGAGCTGGGGGTGCTGCCGCCGGGTGATCTGCGGATGGCCCTGGCCGCGCTGGCCGAGGACGCCGACGGCGTCTGGACGCGGACCGTGCAGCATCGCTTCGGCGGCACCGGCGCGCTGGCCGGGCACTCCGTGGGCAATCTGATCCTGGCCGGGCTCACCGAGGTGCTCGGCGACCCGGTGGCCGCGCTCGACGAAGTCGCCCGCATGTTGCGCATCACCGGCCGGGTGCTGCCCATGTCGCCGATCGCGCTGGACATCGAGGCGGATGTGTCCGGGCTCGAGGCCGATCCTCGGGTCAGTCGCTGCATTCGCGGCCAAGTTGCCATCGCCACGACGCCGGGTAAGGTGCGGCGGGTGCGGCTGATTCCGTCCGATCCACCGGCCAGCCCGGAGGCGACCTCGGCGATCGAACACGCCGATGTCGTGGTGCTCGGTCCGGGATCGTGGTTCACCAGCGTGATTCCGCACGTCCTCGTCCCGGAGCTACGGGAGGCCCTGGTGTACACCAGGGCGCGGAAAGTCCTCGTGCTCAATCTCGCCGCGGAGCCGGGGGAGACCGCGGGGTTCTCCGCCGAACGGCATTTGCATGTATTGTCCCAGCACGCACCGGAATTCGTCGTCGATGAGGTGCTGGTCGACTCCGGCTGCGTGCCGGAGGGCCGCGAGCGGGAACATGTGGCCAGGGCTGCCGAGCAGTTGCGGGCGCGAGTAACCTTCTCCGATGTCGCCGAAGCGGGAACGGACCGGCATCACCCCGGAAAACTTGCCGCCGCACTGGATCAACTGATCCGGCAACCTCGGCCGCAAATGGCAGGGCTTCGAGTCGAGGGACGGCACATGGGTCAGGATGTGCGTTCCGGGTTGGGTGGAAAGGAGCGCGTCCCGTGGCGATGACAGCCGATGTGAAAGACGAGCTGAGCAGGCTCACGGTGTCGCAGGTGAGTTCCCGCAAGGCGGAACTGTCCGCTCTGCTGCGTTTCGCGGGCGGCCTGCACATCGTCGGCGGCCGGGTGATCGTCGAGGCCGAGGTGGACATGGGGTCCATCGCGCGCAGGCTGCGCCGGGAGATCTTCGAGCTCTACGGCTACGGCTCCGACGTGCACGTGCTCGGCGCGGGCGGACTGCGCAAGACCTCCCGGTACGTGGTGCGCGTCTCCAAGGAGGGCGAGGCGCTGGCCCGGCAGACCGGTCTGCTCGACGTCCGCGGCCGCCCGGTGCGCGGTCTGCCCGCGCAGGTGGTCGGCGGCAGCATCGCCGACGCCGAAGCCGCTTGGCGCGGTGCGTTTCTCGCCCACGGCTCGCTCACCGAACCCGGACGTTCCTCGGCGCTCGAGGTCAGCTGCCCCGGTCCAGAGGCGGCGCTGGCGCTGGTCGGCGCGGCCCGGCGGCTCGGCATCACGGCCAAGGCACGGGAGGTACGCGGCACCGATCGCGTGGTGGTGCGCGACGGTGAGGCGATCGGCGCGCTGCTGACCAGGATGGGCGCGCACGGCACCAGGATGGTGTGGGAGGAACGCAGGCTGCGCCGCGAGGTGCGCGCGACCGCGAATCGGCTGGCCAACTTCGACGACGCCAATCTGCGCCGCTCGGCGCGGGCGGCGGTCGCGGCGGCGGCGCGGGTGGAACGCGCGCTGGAGATCCTCAGCGACGACGTGCCCGATCATCTCGCCGCGGCGGGCCGGCTGCGGGTGCAGCACCGGCAGGCGTCGCTGGAAGAACTGGGCCAGCTCGCCGACCCGCCGATGACGAAAGACGCTGTCGCCGGCCGTATCCGGCGGCTGCTGTCGATGGCCGACCGGCGCGCCAAGGAGCTGGGCGTGCCCGACACCGAATCGGCCGTCACGGCCGAACTGCTCGACGAAGCCTGAGCACGCGTTTTCCGCGATCCCCGCGCCGCCCCCGGTCGCGGGGATCGCGTGTTTCCGCCCCTCTGCCGCTCGTGCTGGTCGGGCGTCTGACCAGGCATCGCGGGCCGTGTGAAAGCCAGGTGCGTGTCGGCGAGGTCACGGCAGGACGTTAGTGTGAGTGGACATCGGAATGATCCGCTGGAAAGTTGAGGAGCGATAACGTGACTGTCCGGGTAGGCATCAACGGCTTCGGTCGTATCGGACGTAACTTCTTCCGGGCGGTGGAGGCGCAGAAGGCGCTCGGCACCACCGACATCGAGATCGTCGCGGTCAACGACCTCACCGACAACGCGACCCTCGCGACCCTGCTCAAGTACGACTCGATCCTGGGCAGGCTGCCCCAGGACGTCTCCCTCGACGGCGACGACACCATCGTGGTGGGCGACCAGCGGATCAAGGCGCTGGCCATCAAGGAGGGCCCCGCCGCGCTGCCCTGGGGCGACCTGGGCGTCGACGTGGTCGTCGAGTCCACCGGCATCTTCACCGACGCCACCAAGGCCAAGGGCCACCTGGCGGCGGGCGCCAAGAAGGTGATCATCTCCGCGCCGGCCAAGGGCGAGGACATCACCATCGTCATGGGTGTCAACGACGACAAGTACGACGGCAGCCAGAACATCATCTCCAACGCCTCGTGCACCACCAACTGCCTCGGCCCGCTGGCCAAGGTGCTCAACGACGAGTTCGGCATCGAGCGCGGCCTGATGACCACCATCCACGCCTACACCCAGGACCAGAACCTGCAGGACGGCCCGCACAGCGACCTGCGCCGCGCCCGCGCCGCCGCGCTGAACATCGTGCCCACCGGCACCGGCGCCGCCAAGGCCATCGGCCTGGTGCTGCCCGAGCTGCAGGGCAAGCTCGACGGCTACGCGCTGCGCGTTCCGGTCCCGACGGGCTCGGTCACCGACCTGACCGCCACCCTGCGCAAGTCGGCCTCGATCGAGGAGATCAACGCCGCCTACAAGGCCGCCGCCGAGGGTCCGCTGAAGGGCATCCTGAAGTACAACACCGACCCGATCGTCTCCAGCGACATCGTCACCGACCCGGCCTCGTCGATCTACGACGCGCCGCTGACCAAGGTGATCGACGACCAGGTCAAGGTCGTCTCCTGGTACGACAACGAGTGGGGCTACTCCAACCGTCTCGCCGATCTCATCGGCCTCGTCGGCAAGTCGCTCTGACGCGCATGGCTGTCAAGACACTCGCGGACCTGCTCGGCGAGGGGGTCGAGGGCCGGGGCGTGCTGGTGCGCTCCGACCTGAACGTGCCCCTCGACGACCAGGGACAGATCACCGATCCCGGCCGCATCATCGCCTCCGCGCCGACCATCAAGGCGCTCGCCGAGGCGGGCGCCAAGGTCGTCGTCACCGCGCACCTCGGCAGGCCGAAGGGCGGACCCGACCCGAAGCTGTCGCTGGCGCCGGTGGCCGCCAGGCTCGCCGAGGAGCTGGGCCGCAACGTGCAGCTCGCCGGTGACGTGGTGGGCCAGGACGCGCTGGCGCGGTCGGAGGGCCTCACCGACGGCGACGTGCTGCTGCTGGAGAACATCCGCTTCGACCCGCGCGAGACCAGCAAGGACGACGCCGACCGGGCCAAGCTGGCCGCGGCGCTGGTCGAGCTGGTCGGCGACGACGGCGCGTTCGTCTCCGACGGGTTCGGCGTGGTGCACCGCAAGCAGGCGTCGGTGTACGACGTCGCGCAGGCGCTGCCGCACTACGCGGGCACGCTGGTCGCGGCCGAGGTGGACGTGCTGGCCAAGCTCACCGAGAATCCGGACCGGCCGTACGCGGTCGTGCTCGGCGGTTCCAAGGTCTCCGACAAGCTCGCGGTCATCGAGGCGCTCGCGCCGAAGGTCGACACGCTGGTGATCGGCGGCGGCATGTGCTTCACCTTCCTTGCCGCACAGGGCCTTTCGGTGGGCGCCTCGCTGTTGCAGGAGGAGATGGTCGACACCTGCAAGCGGCTGCTCGAGCAGTACGCCGACGTCATCCATCTGCCGCGCGACATCGTGGTGGCCGACAAGTTCGCCGCCGACGCGGAGTCGAAAGTGGTTCCGGCGCACGAGATCCCGGACGGCTGGCTGGGCCTGGACATCGGCCCGGATTCGGTGGACCGCTTCTCGGTGCTGCTGACCGAGGCGCGGACCGTGTTCTGGAACGGGCCGATGGGCGTGTTCGAGTTCGAGAAGTTCGCCGCCGGCACCCGCGGGGTGGCCGAGGCGATCGTGACGGCCACCGGCAAGGGCGCGTTCACCGTGGTCGGCGGCGGCGACTCGGCTGCGGCCGTGCGTGCGCTCGGCCTGCCGGAGGACGGCTTCTCGCACATCTCCACCGGCGGCGGCGCGTCGCTGGAGTACCTGGAGGGCAAGGAACTGCCCGGCATCGCGGTGTTGGAGGACTGAGCATGGCACGCAAACCGCTCATCGCGGGCAACTGGAAGATGAACCTCAATCATCTCGAGGCCATCGCTCTGGTGCAGAAGATCGCATTCGCGCTGCCGGAGAAGTACTTCGACAAGGTGGACGTGGCGGTGATCCCGCCGTTCGTCGACATCCGCAGCGTGCAAACGCTGGTCGAAGGCGACAAGCTGCTGCTCACCTACGGCGGCCAGGACGTCTCGGTGCACGAGTCGGGCGCCTACACCGGCGAGATCAGCGCGAGCATGCTCGCCAAGCTGGGCTGCACCTTCGCCGTGGTCGGGCACTCCGAGCGGCGGCAGTACCACAACGAGGACGACGCGACCGTGCTGGCCAAGGCCAAGCAGGCGCTCAAGCACGGGATCACCCCGATCGTGTGCATCGGCGAAGGCTTGAACATCCGCGAGGCGGGCACGCACGTCGAGTACAACCTCGAGCAACTGCGCGGTTCGCTGAAGGGCCTGACGGCGGAGGAGATCTCGAAGATCGTCATCGCCTACGAGCCGGTGTGGGCGATCGGCACCGGCAAGGTCGCCACCCCCGCCGACGCGCAGGAGGTCTGCGGCGCGATTCGCGGGGAACTGGAGAAGCTCGCCTCGCCGGAGGTCGCGGCGGGTGTCCGCGTGCTCTACGGCGGGTCGGTGAACGCCAAGAACGTCGGAGAACTGGTCGCGCAGACCGATATCGATGGCGCACTGGTCGGCGGCGCTTCGCTCAAGGGTGACGAGTTCGCCACTCTGTCCGCCATCGCCGCGGGCGGCCCGCTGCCCTGACCCCGGGCACTACTCGACAGCCCGGTATCGCTGCTCCCGCGGTGCCGGGCTGTCGCGCGTTTCCCAGCGGTGAACCGCCGGAGCGGTCCGGTCGTGCGATGATGACGCGGCTCGAATCGCCGGTCGGACAAGGATTTCCGTGATGCCACGCAAGCTGTACGCCGCACTTCCGGTCGCGTTCGTCGCGCTGGCCACCCTCGCCGGTTGTTCCGGAGACACCACGCATGACGAGCACGCTCACCACGACACGGCGTCCGCCACCGCGGCGGCGCAGCCGCCGCAGCAGCAGGACGCCGGGCACCGCAGGCTGAACCAGCTCGTGGGGGAGTGGAAGGGCGAGAAATCGACCTACATCGCGGGTGGCACGGCGGAGAATCCGATCAGGAGCGAGATCGTCTCGCGGTGGGAATGGATCGCCGAGACCGGCGGCAACTTCCTGCGGGAGCAAGCGGAGGGCACCTTCGCGGACAGACCGTACTACCGGCTCGGTCTGCTCGGATTCGCACCGACGGACAACCGCTACGAGTGGACGACCGTGGACAGCGTCACGCCGATGACGATGAGTTACAAGGGTGCCAAGAACAGCGGCGGCGATCCCGATATCGTCATGGCCGGTGAATTCACCGATCCCGGTGTGCTCGGCCCGCAGTTCGTGGGCAAGACCATTCCGATGCGCACGGTGATCCGCCCGGAAGCGGCCGATCGGGTGGTCATGGAGATCTACTTCGCGCCGCCCGGTGAGGCGGAGCGGGTCGCCGATCGCGTGGTGCTCACACGGAGGAAGTAGCGGGCGCGCTCACTGCGCGTGCAGGACCAGGCCTGCGCCGTTGTCGTTGCGCAAGGTCAGCGTGTCGGCGTCCACGGCGGCGGTGGTCTTGCCGTCGAGGGCTTTCAGCACGGCCTGTTCGACTTCCATCACCTCCGGCGAGCACATCATCTTCGTGGTGGCGATCCGGAAAGTGATCCCGGTACCGGACACCTCGGCGCTGCCGGTCATGCGGTTGCATCCGGCGTTGCCGGAGACACCGCCGTCCTCGGCGATGACGAGCGTGGGCTGCGCCTCGTCGAGGGCCCGTGAGCGGATCTGGCTGTTGTCGGTGATGAGCGCGCCGATCAGCCACGGCGTGCCCTTGACCGGTTTGTCCGGCCGGGCGACCTTCTTGTCGAGCAAGGTCACGGTGCGGTCGGGGCTGTGCAGCATCAGCCGCGCGTCGTCGAGCCGCCAGCTCGGCTCGGAATTCAACAGCCCGCTGAGCCATTCGTCGGCGCCGCGCCGCTCGTCCTCGCAGGCCATGAGGGTGGTGGCCAGACCGGAGACGTGCAGGACGTGCTCATCGAAGGAAACCGCGCCCGTGAATTTGTTGCAGCCCGCGTCCGCGGCGACGCGGCTGTCGGTGAAGCCCAGCGTCAGCGGTCCGCCGCCGGGAATCGGCGTGCCCTGGACATCGGTCGAGATGAAGGTGCGGTCCGCCGGAGTCGATTCGTCGGCGCCCCGCTTCGGTTCGCCGCCCGAGCACCCGGTGATCGCGCAGAGGGCGAGCAGGACGACGGGTCCCAGTCGCGCCGAGTGTGCCACCATGCGGCGATGCTACCGATGTCGTGCCGTCCCACCAGGATTTCGGCGATCGCGGCGGCTTCGCGGGAGGCAACCGCACCTGGGCGGAAACCGGAATGCATGGGATGACTCGCCGCGCCTCGTACTAATATCTGTGCCGTGCACCGGTGCTTCCCCATCACCCCGCCGCCCGCCTCCTGAGCGAGGTGTAGGTATCCAGCGCGCCACCCAGCGGTGAGCGCGCCCTTTTCGGCATCACTGCGCACCTCGCTTCCGCGACCCCCTACCCCTCTCGTCGCAGGAGCGCGAATCTCGATGTCCTCATCTGTGTTCTCGACCGGCCGTTCGGGGCTGGTCCACCTCGTCGGCGCCGGAATCCTCTGGGGTACCGGAGGTCTGCTCGGCACGCTGTTGCACCGGGCCACCGGGTTGTCACCGGTCGCGGTGGCGACCTGCCGGCTCGCCGTCGGCGGGTTGCTGCTGGTGGCGCTGCTGATGAGTACGCGGCGGCCGTGGCCGCGCGACCCGCTGGCGTGGCGGCGGATCGGCGCGGTGGCCGTGCTCGCGGCGGTGTTCCAGGCGGCCTATTTCGCCGCCGTGACGACCTCGTCGGTGAGCCTCGCCACGTTGATCACGATCGGCATGTCGCCGGTGATCGTCGCCGCGCTGGAGCATTGCACCGGAAGACGTGCGGTGGACAGGCTACGGGCGGTAACCATCGGCATCGCCCTCTGCGGCCTGGCTCTGCTGGTCGGCGTCCCGGCCGGCCACCCGGGGGCAGGCGGGTTGCTGGCGGGCGCGGTGCTCGCCTCGACGGCAGCGGCGGCGTTCGCGACGGTCACCGTGATCAACGCCACGCCCGTCCCCGGCCTCGACGCGATGACCATCACGGGCCTGGGGTTCACCGGAGGCGCTGTGCTGCTGGCTCCGCTCGCGGCGGCGAGCGGTGTCGCGTTCGACCCGACGCCGCACGGCGTCGCGTTGGCGCTGCTGCTGGGGCTGGCGCCGACCGCCGTGGCCTACACCCTGTACTTCCGTGGGCTCGCCGCGGCCGGTCCCGGGCTCGCCGCGGTGCTCGCCCTGCTCGAGCCGCTCACGGGAGCGGTGCTGGCGGCGGTGGTCCTGGGCGAGCGCCTCACCGCGCCGGGGCTGGCCGGCGCCGCCCTGCTCATCCTGGCGGTGCTGCTCGCGACGAGGCAGTCGCGACCGGCGGCGCCCGCGCAGGACACGGCGTCGAGCCGGTGTTCGTCCCGCGACTAAACTCCGGCGGGTGACCACTGCCGCGACGACGCCGATTTCCACCTGGGCGCCGCTGCGTTCTCCGGTCTACCGGGCGCTGTGGGTGGCGCAATTGGTGTCGAACCTCGGCACGTGGATGCAAACCGTCGGCGCGCAATGGATCATGGTCGATCAGCCCAACGCGGCGGCGCTGGTGTCGTTCGTGCAGACCGCGATCACGCTGCCGGTGATGCTGCTGTCCATCCCGTCCGGCGTGCTCGCCGACCTGCTGGATCGGCGCAGGCTGCTGCTCGGCGCGCAGTCCACGATGGCGGTGCTGGCCATGATCCTTGCGGTCTCGACCGCCACCGGGCACACCACGCCCGCGGTGCTGCTCACCTTGTTGTTCCTGCTCGGCTGCGGCCAAGCGCTGACCGCGCCCGCCTGGCAGGCCATCCAGCCGGAACTGGTCCCGCGCGAGCAGATCCCGGCGGCGTCGGCGCTGGGCAGCATGAACATCAACATCGGAAGGGCGGTGGGTCCCGCGCTGGCCGGGGTGCTGGTGTCGCTGTCGGGGCCGACGCTGGTGTTCGCGCTGAACGCGGTGTCGTTCGTCGGCATCGTCGCGGTGCTGACGGTGTGGCGCCGCCCCGCGACCGATCGGCGGCTGCCCACCGAGCGCCCGCTGGCGGCTTTGCAGGCGGGCACGCGGTTCATCCGGGCTGCGCCCGCCATTCGCCGGGTGCTGTTGCGCTCGATCCTGTTCATCGCGCCCGCCAGCGCGGTGTGGGCGCTGCTGCCGGTGGTCGCGCGGGATCAGCTCGCGTTGTCCTCGTCCGGGTACGGTCTGATGCTGGGCGCGCTCGGCATCGGCGCGGTGCTCGGCGCGGCGGGGTTGTCGCGGTTGCGCGCGTGGCTGACCCCCACGCAGCGGTTGACCGTCGCCGCGATCCTGTTCGGACTGGCGACGGCGGGCAGCGCGCTGCTGCGCGTCGTGCCGGTGGTGCTCGTGCTGCTGGTGTTCGCGGGGCTGGCCTGGCTGCTGGCGATGTCCACCATGAACTCGACCATGCAGTTGCTGCTGCCGTCCTGGGTGCGTGCCCGGGGACTGTCGGTGTACCTGCTGGTCTTCATGGGCGGGCAGGCGATCGGCTCACTGGTCTGGGGTCTGGTCGCCGACGCGATCGGTACGGTGCCCGCGCTGCTGTGGGCCGCGGCGCTGCTGGCGTTCTGCGCGGTGAGCACGGTGTGGCTGCCCATCCGCAACGATCCCGAACTGCTCGATCTCACCCCGTCGGCGTTCTGGCCGGAACCCCAGCTGGTGGTCGAACCCGATCCCGACGACGGTCCGGTGCTGATCCTGCGCAACTACGACGTCCCGGAGGGGTGCGTCGAGGAATTCCTCGCCGCCATGGCCTTCGTCGGGCGATCCAGGCAGCGCACCGGGGCGATGGAATGGCGCCTGTATCGCGACGTCGGGGTGATCGATCGCTATGTCGAGGCGTTCGTCGTGCGCTCCTGGGCCGAGCACATGCACCAGCACCAGGTTCGGCTCACCGCCCAGGACCAGCTGCGCGAAGAGGCCGTCGCGAAGTTCAGCGCCGCCGAAGGGGAGCAGGTAACCCATCTGGTCGCCGTCGACCGGCGCTAGGGTCGGCCGAGTGCCTGATTCGGTGCCGTCGCACCGACCGCATACACTGTCCGGCATGCGGATGTTCCTGGATATCCTCCTGATCATCACCAGTGTGCTGCTGGTGCTGCTGGTGCTGCTGCACCGCGCCAAGGGTGGAGGTCTGTCCAGCCTGTTCGGCGGCGGCGTGCAGTCCAGCCTGTCCGGGTCCACCGTCGTGGAGAAGAACCTCGACCGCGTCACCATCTTCACCGGCGTCATCTGGCTGATCGCCATCCTCGGCATCGGCCTGGAGATCAAGTTCGCCTGATTCCCGCGGTCACCGCGCCCGCTGGTCGAGGCGATGGACGCGCCCGTCGATGTCGGTGAACCCGTAGTACTCGGCGAGGTCGGCCACCGGCCAGGGAAGTCCGGTGCGGGAGCGTCGGCCCGCGTCGGTGGCGAGCGCGACGACGGCGCGGCCGGTGAATCGCGGCGTCTGCGCGTCGCCGAGGTCGAAGGTGCCCTCGCCGGGCAGCGTGACCAGCCGCCTGCCCTCGGCGTCGGCCGGAACCAGTTGCAGCAGTTCGGTATTCACGATGCCAGGCCAGAGCGAGACCACGGTGACCTCGGTGCCGGCGAGATTCTGCGCCATGTCGGCGGTGAGCCGGTCCACGGCGGATTTCGCGACGCCGTACACCGCGTTGTGCATGTACCGGCGCGCGCCCGGCGACGAGATGTTGACGATCAGCCCGCCGGACTCGATCAGCAGCGGCGCGGCGAAGTAGCTTGCCACGTAATGGGATCGCACGCCCACGTCGAACGACTCGTCCCAGGCTGCCGGCGGGACCTCCCAGAACGGCTTGCCCAGCCAGCGGGCCGCGGCGGGGGAGTTGTAGACGTTGTTGACCAGCACGTCGAGTCTGCCGTGTTCGGTGCGGATCAGCTCGAACAGCCGCTCCACCGCGTCGTCGTCGCGGTGATCGCACACGAACGGGATGCCGGTTCCGCCCGCGGCATCGATTTCCGCGGCCGTGGCGTGTACGGTGCCTGGGAGTCGTCCCTGTGCCGCCGAGCGGCCGGTGACGAGCACCGTGGCACCCGCCGCGCCCAGCTCCAGCGCGATGCCCTTGCCGATGCCGCGGCTGGCGCCGGTGACCACCGCGACCTTGCCTTCGAGCCTTTCGGGTATTCCGCTCACGAAACCGGAACACTACCGTGAAACGATAACGTGTTCTAGCTTTTGGAGGTCCGTGTGGAGCTGACGCATCGGTTCGTGACGACCGGCGGGGTCCGGATGCACGTCGCCGAGCAGGGAACCGGGCAACCGGTGGTCTTCTGCCACGGCTTCCCGCACACCTGGTACATCTGGCACCGTCAGCTGCCCGCGGTGGCGGCGGCCGGGTACCGCGCCATCGCGCCGGACCTGCGCGGTTACGGACGCACCGATGTCCCGGCCGACCCGGAGGCGTACACCAATCGCGCGGTCTGCGGTGATCTGCTCGCCCTGCTCGACGACATCGGCGCGGAGCGAGCGGTGTTCGTCGGCTTGGACTTCGGCGCGGCCCTGGTGTGGGATCTGGCTTTGCGCGCGCCGGAACGGGTGCGCGGGGTCGTCGTCCTGAACAATCCGTTCGCGCCGCGTCCGCCGCGCATGCCGTCGCAGCTGTGGGCCAAGGCGGCGGCTCGGCATTTCCTGCACCTGCATTACTTTCAGACCCCCGGCGTGGCGGACGCGGAACTGGGCGCGCGGCCGGGAGAGTTCCTCGCCCGCGTGTACCACGCGCTCAGCGCCGACTACCACTACCTCGACACCTGGCGTTTCCCCGCCGAGGGCACCGGCTACCTCGACGTGCTGCCGCAGGCCCCCGCGCTGCCGTGGCGATGGCTCGGCGCGGACGAACTGGACACGCTGACAGCGGATTTCGAGCGCACCGGGTTCACCGGCGGATTGAACTGGTACCGCAACCTCGACCGCAACTGGGAACTCACCGCCGACTACGCGGACGCGAAAGTCACTGTGCCCGCCTACTTCCTGTACGGCGACCGGGATCCCGACATGGAAGGTTTCAGCGGCCGCGATCCGCTGGCCACCATGCGCGCGCACGTCGCAGACCTGCGCGCGGTGACCCAGATCGCCGACGCCGGCCATCTCGTCCAGTTGGAGCGGACCGAGCAGGTGAACGCGTTGCTCACCGCTCATCTGGCCCATCTGGCCGAGCATCCGGCCGTGCTTTCGGCCTGAGCGAATCCTCCACGGGCTCAGCCGCGTTCGGTGTCGGTGGGCACCGCTATTGTTCGGTGAATGAGTTATGGCCTGAGCATCTACGTCGTCGAGCTGGACCGGATCAAGGGCGCCATCGGGTCCCGGGACGACAAGCTCCGGCGGATGATCGGCGGCCGGTTCAAAGCCCAGCTCACCCATGACGACGACTGGTTCGCCGAGGAGATCGCGGCCGGCGCGCCCACCCGCTACGAGGCGGTGCGCGCCGTCATCGACGGCGGCCCGTTCGACCCCGCCTACGGTTTCCAGTACGGCTACGCCTTCCAGACGATCTGCCAGTTCTACGGCCGCTTCGTGGACAATCGCTACTTCTCGGCGTTCCGCGGCCGCTGGCTCGACCACGTCGACGACGGTCTGGCCACGCTCGGCATCAAAGCGGTCGGCGTCCGATCGTTCATGTACCACTCGCTGCCGCCTTCGCTGCCGCAGCCCGACGAATTGCCCGGCTACGGCGAGTGGACGCCCGAGCAGTGCGCGGAAGCGCTGGTGCAATGGGAGTCGACCACGCCACCGCAACGCGAGGAGGTCGACCACGAGGTGCTCGCCGCCATCGAGTCCTGCGTCGCGTGGATCCGGGAGGCGCAGGCGCGTCCCGGCTGGGGTGTCGCCGGGTTCTTCTACTGACCGCGGGCCTAGCGGTATTCCTCGGCCAGCTTCGGATAGTCCGACCAGCGCGGCAGCGGTTGGTAGTCGAGGTAGGCGGTGAGACGGTCGAGCAGGTACTGCCAGCGCGGGCCGATGGCGCCCGCGTCGGCGGGGCAGACGTGGCGGCGGGTCAGTTCCACGGTGGTGACCACGCCGACCTGGGTCATCCGGACTTCGAGCAGGCAGCCGTCGATGTGCACGACCAATTCGTGCGGCGCCTGGCAGTGGTCGACGCGCACCGCGACCGGGCCCGACACGGGACCGTCGAACAGGTCGATGGTCAGGTTGCCGTTGCCGCCGGAGACCGCGCCGAGCCAGCGGGCGAGCTGGCCGCGCTCGGTGGCCGCCGACCACACCTCCAGCACGGGCTTGTGGAACGACCGCAGATAGTGCAGAAGCACCAGGTCGCCGTCGGCCGTGTGCTCGTGCTCCGGCCGTACCTCGCCGAGCATGGACATCGTGGTCATCGCGAGTCCTTTCCGCTGCTGGTCACCGTGTTCTCACTGTATTTATTTCCACTATTCCCCGGCCGAATCGAGTTTCGCGGAATGCCGGGCTTCGGCGCGCCGCGTTCGCGCGGTGGTCGCCTCGCCCAGCAGACGCAGGGCCGCGGCTTCGATCCGATCCTCGTCGAGGAGCACCGTCGCGGCGGCCGGACCCAGAGGCACGAAACTGTCCTCGCTGGTCACGCGCGCCGAACGGCCGGTGAAACCGGCATCGATCAGCGCGGCGCACACGGCCTCGGCCACGCCTCCGCTGCGGCGGGTCTCGTCCGCGACGAGGACCCGCCCGGTCGCGCGCGCGTGGCGCAGCAGATCGTCCACCGGCAGCGGAGCGAGCCAGCGCAGGTCGAGTACCCGTGCGTGAATACCGTGCCGAGCCAGACGCCGCGCTGCGCGCAGGCTCATCGGCACACCGTTGGCGAAGCCGACCAGGGTCAGATCGGCGCCGTCACCGTAGACGCGGGCCCGGCCGATCTCGGCGTACCCGGCGGCGGACGGGCGCGCCAGCCACTCGTCGTCGCCGGGACGGTGCAGGTCACGCGTGTGATACAGCGCGATCGGCTCGAGATACAGGCACACTCTGCCGTCCACGCGGGCCGCCGACACGCACGTGCGCAGCATCGCCGCGGCGTCGTCGGCGCGGGCGGGGGAGGCCAGCACGACGCCGGGGATATCACGCAGCGCGGCCACCGAGTTGTCGTTGTGGAAATGGCCGCCGAAGCCTTTCTGGTAGGCGTATCCGGCGATCCGCACCACCATGGGATTGCGGTAGCGGCCGTCGGAGAAGAACGACAGCGTGGCCGCCTCGCCGCGGATCTGGTCGGCGGCGTTGTGCAGGTAGGCGAGGTACTGGATCTCCGGAATCGGCACGAACCCGGCCAGCGCCGAGCCCAACGCGGTGCCGAGGACGCTCTGCTCGTCCAGCAGGGTGTCGAACACCCGGCGCGCGCCGAACGTCTTCTGCAGACCTTTGGTCACGCCGTACACACCGCCCTTGCGGCCGACATCCTCCCCGAAGACGAGCACGTCGCGATCGCGTGCCAGCATGCTCGCGAGGGTGTCGTTGATCGCCTGCGCGATGGTCATCTGCTCGGTGCGCTCAGCGCCGTTCCGGCGTGGCGCACCGGGGCCGGCGTTCGCGTCCGGGGGGTGTTCGCGATCGTTGTGCGGCAGCGGGCCGGTTCGGAGCGCGTCGGCGCGCACCAGCGCAGGGCGGGCGCGCGCGATCGGGGCGATCACGGCCGCCGCCGAGGCGAGTTTCGGTTCGGCCGAGACGCGTTCGGCGGCCGTGGCGACGCGGCGGCCGATGGCGGCATACCGGTCCAACACGTCGGCCGGTGTGGCCACGCCGGACTCGATCAGCAGTCGCGCGGTGGCCAGGACCGGATCGCGGGCGAGGTCGGCGGCGATCTCGGCGGGACGGCGGTAGGCGGTTTCGACGTCGGATCCCGCGTGGCCGAGCAGGCGCACGGTCCGCAGGTGCAGGAACGCGGGCGCGCGCCGGTCCCGCACCCACCGCGCCGCGGTGTCGGCGGTGGTCAGCGCGTCGACGGCGGCGCAACCGTCCGCGGCGAACCACGCCAGGCCGGGGCGGCTGCCGTAGGCCTGCCGAATCCACTCCGGTGGGGTGGGAACGCTGATCCCGATGCCGTTGTCCTCGCAGACGAACAGGATCGGCATGGCGATCCCTTGGCGGGCCGTGTGGATCGCGGCGTTGATCGCGCCGGCCGCGGTGGAGTGATTGGCCGACGCGTCGCCGAAACTGCACACCACCACCGCGTCGGCGGGCCAGGGACACGGGACATCGAGCCGGGCCGCGCGATCGATCGCGAACGCCAGCCCGACGGCGCGCGGGAGGTGGGAGGCGATGGTCGAGGTCTGCGGGATGACGTTGGCGTCGGCGCTGCCGAACACCTTGTGCCGCCCACCGGAAATCGGGTCCGCCGCCGCGGCCACCACCCCGAGCAGGACGTCGCGGATGGGATCGAGCCCTGGCACGCGCCGGGCCCGGTGCACGAAGAACGCCCCCGATCGGTAGTGCAGCAGGGCGGGATCGGTGACCCGCAGTGCGGCCGCGAGAGCGGCGTTGCCCTCGTGGCCGGACGATCCGATGCTGTAGTAGCCCTGCCGGGCGCCGCCGAGGCGGCGTGCCGCGAAATCGAGATGCCTGCTCGTCGCCTGCGCTTCGAACAACTCGAGGCATGCCGCGCCGGTGATCGCGCCGCCGGGTGCGATCGGCTGATGCGCCGCGCGGCCGGGGCGCGGCGCGAGTGCGGCGACGGAGGCCCGGAACCGCTCGTCCAGCTCGACTGCCTGATCGGTCACCGACCGATCATCTCGTAAACTCCGCCGTTCGTCCGGGATATCTGACGGTGTTCTTACGAAAACCGAGGGTGAGGACAGGCGGATTTACGAGATGACGGACAGTAACTCAGCGCAGGGCGGACGCGGCCTCCTGATCGAGCAGCCACGTGGTGGAGTCGATGCCCGTCGCACCTGCCGCAGGCACCTCCACCGGGTCCGCGCCGCCGATGGCCGCGGCCACTGCCTCGGCCTTCGCCGCGCCGCCGACCACCAGCACGACGTGCCTGCTGCGGCGCACCGCGGGCAGGGTCAACGTCACCCGCACCGGCGGCGGCTTCGGCGAATTCGTGACGGCGACGACGAGTTCGTGCGCTTCCCGCACCGCGTCGGTATCCGGGAACAGCGAATTCACGTGCCCCTCGCCGCCCATGCCGAGCAGGTGCAGGTCGAACGCGCCGTGTTCGGCGAGGTGGGCGTGCACCGTCGCGGAGTACTCGGCGGCGGCTTCCACCGGATCGGGGTACTCGCCGTCGGACACGGCCACCGGGTGCACGCGCGCCGGATCCAACGGCACGTGGTCGAGCAGCGCCTGCCTGGCTTGCAGGTCGTTGCGCTCGGGATCGTTCGCGGGCACGAAACGCTCGTCGCCCCAGAACACCTCGACCCGGGACCAGTCGATGTCGCCCGGCGCCTTGCGCACCTGCTCGAGCAGGGCGATGCCGGTGCCGCCGCCGGTCAGCACCACCGACGCCGAACCGCGCTCGGCCTGTGCGGCGACGACCACCGAGACGAACCGGGCCGCTGCGGCGGCCACCAGCGACTCGGTGTCGAGATGCACCTCGACGGTGTCGCTGGGGAACGGCGAATCGGTGTGCTCACTCATAGATCACCCTTTCGATTCCGGCCAGCGCCTCGGCGTAGATCTCGTCCGCGTCCAGCCTGCGCAGATCCTCGGCGAGGCAGTCGCGAGTCTCCCTGCGCGCCAGCGCGATGCGCTGCACCGGTTCGCCGGTGCGGGTCAGCGTGGCGGTGCGGCCGGTCTGCGGTCGTTCGATCGCGATGGAGACGGTGGGCCGATGCAGCTCCACCCGCAGCGGGCCGGTTCGCCTGCGCACGGGGCAGTCCAGCCGGGCGGCCAGCCAGCCGGCCAGCATGTCCAGGGCAGGCTCGTCGCGCAGCCCGGACACCGTCACCGAGTCCACCGGTTCGAACGGCGGCTCGTCCATGGCCGCCGCCAGCAGGGCACGCCAGTAGGTGATCCGGCTCCACGCCAGATCGGTGTCGCCGCTGGCATAGGACTGCAGTCGTCTCTTGATCGTCGCCTGAGGATCGGCCGCGAAGGTGGCGTCGGTGATGCGGCGGCCCGCCAGGCGCCCCACCGAATCCTTGGACGGGAACTCCGGCGCTCCGCGCGGCCACCAGGCGACCACCGGAGTGTCCGGCAGCAGGAACGGCGTGACGACGCTGCTTTCGTGGCTGACCAGTTCGCCTTGCAGCCGCAGCACGATGACCTCGGCCGCGCCCGCGTCGCCGCCCACGCGGATCTGCGCGTCCAGCCTGGTGGGCGCCTCCCGGTCGCCGCGCGCGAGCACCACCACGCGGCAGGGGTGCTCGCGGCTGGCCTCGTTCGCCGCCTCGATCGCGTGCTCGGCCTCGGAGCTGTCGAGCGTGCACACCACCAGCGTGAGCACGCGGCCCATGGTGATCACGCCGTTGCTCTCGCGCAACTTCACGATGCGCTTGGTGACCTCGCCGGTCTTGGTGTCGGGCATGTCGACGATCACGGGCGCCGCCATTCCCGCCCGGTACGGGCGATCATCTCGTCCGCGGACGACGGGCCCCAGGTGCCCGCCTCGTACGGCTCCGGCCTTCCCGCCGCGGCCCAGTGGTCGAGCACCGGATCCAGGATGCGCCAGGACAATTCGACCTCCGCGTTCACCGGGAACAGCGACGGCACCCCGAGCAGCACGTCGAGGATCAGGCGTTCGTAGGCCTCCGGCGAGGACTCGGTGAACGCCTCGCCGTAGCTGAAGTCCATATTGACGTCGCGTACCTCCATGCTGGAGCCCGGCACCTTGGAGCCGAACCGCGTCGTGATGCCCTCGTCCGGCTGCACCCGGATGACCAGCGCGTTCTGGCCGAGTTCCTCGGTCATGGTCTGGTCGAACGGCAGGTGCGGGGCCCGCTTGAAGATCACCGCGATCTCGGTGACCCTGCGGCCGAGCCGTTTGCCGGTGCGCAGGAAGAACGGCACACCGGCCCAGCGGCGGGTGTCGATCTCCAGCCGGATCGCGGCATAGGTCTCGGTCTTGGAGTTCGGGTCGAAGCCTTCTTCCTCCAACAGGCCGACCACGTGCTCGCTGCCCTGCCAGCCCTCGGTGTACTGGCCGCGCGCGGTGGTCTCGTCCAGCGGTTCGATGAGCCTGGTCGCGGAGAGCACCTTGATCTTCTCGGTCTGCAATTGCTTGGGCTCGAAGCTGATCGGCTCCTCCATGGCGGTGAGGGCAAGCAGTTGCAGCAGGTGGTTCTGGATCACGTCCCGCGCGGCCCCGATGCCGTCGTAGTAGCCAGCGCGTCCGCCGAGGCCGATGTCCTCGGCCATGGTGATCTGCACGTGGTCGACGAAGTTGGCGTTCCAGATCGGCTCGTACTGCTGGTTGGCGAAGCGCAGCGCGAGGATGTTCTGCACCGTCTCCTTGCCGAGGTAGTGGTCGATGCGGAACACCCGCTCTTCCGGAAACACCCCGTTGACCAGCGCGTTGAGTTCCTGCGCGCTCTTCAGGTCGTGCCCGAACGGCTTCTCGATCACCACCCGCCGCCAGGGCTTGCGCGCGGCGTCGGGCCCGGTGGTCTGGGCCAGACCGTGAGCGCAGAGCTTGTCGAGCACGAGCGGGAACATGTTCGGCGGAATCGACAGATAGAACGCGTGATTGCCGCCGGTGCCGCGTTCCTTGTCCAGCGTGGTCAGGGTGTCGGTGAGCCGGTCGAAGGCCGCGTCGTCGTCGAAGGTGCCCTGGACGAACCGGATGCCCTCCAGAAGCTGATCCCAGACCTCCTGGCGAAAGGGGGTCCGCGCGTGCGCCTTGACCGCCTCCAGCACCACTTGGGCGAAGTCCTCGTCCGCGTAGTCGCGGCGCGCGAAGCCGACCAAGCCGAAGGCCGGGGGCAGCAGCCCCCGGTTCGCCAGGTCGTAGATGGCCGGCATCAGCTTCTTCCGAGACAGGTCACCCGTGACGCCGAAGATGACCATGCTGCACGGTCCTGCGATGCGCGGAAGCCGTTTGTCCCGTTTGTCCCGCAGCGGGTTGTGCCATTCGGCCGCGTCGGGCCGATCCTCGGCCGCTGTCCCGGCCATCGATCAGCCGTTCCCGGTCGACGCCGACTTCAGCTCGTCGGCGGTGGCCGAAAGCAGCTCCTCCCAGGACTTCTCGAACTTGTCCACGCCCTCGCGCTCGAGCACCGCGAACACGTCGTCGAGGTCGACACCCACCGCGGCGAGCCGATCGAAGACCTCCTTGGCCTCCTCCGCCTTGCCGCTGACCGTGTCGCCACTGATCACGCCGTGATCGGCGACGGCCTGCAGCGTCTTCTCCGGCAGCGTGTTCACCGTGTTCCCGGCGACCAGCTCGGTGACGTACATCGTGTCCGGGTACTCCGGGTTCTTCACGCCGGTCGACGCCCACAACGGCCGCTGCCGATTCGCGCCCGACGCGGCCAGGGTCTGGTACGTGGAGGTGTGCTTGCCGCCGTCGAACACGTCCTGGTACTCGGCGTAGGCCAGACGGGCGTTGGCGATGCCCGCCTTGCCGCGCAGCGTGAGCGCCTCCTCGGTGCCGATCGCCTCGAGCCGCTTGTCGATCTCGGTGTCGACGCGGGAGACGAAGAACGAGGCGACGGAATGGATCTTGGCCGGGTCGTGCCCGGCGACCTTGGCCTTCTTCACGCCTTCCAGGTAGGCGCCCATCACCGCGCGGTAGCGCTGCACCGAGAAGATCAGCGTGACGTTCACGCTGATGCCCTCGGCGATCACGGCCGTGATCGCGGGCAGGCCCTCCTCGGTGGCCGGGATCTTGATGAACAGGTTGGGCCGGTCGACGATCTTCCACAGTTCGACCGCCTGCGCGACGGTCTTGTCGGCGTCGAACGCCAGGCGCGGGTCGACCTCGATGGACACCCGGCCGTCCACGCCGCCGGTCGCCTCGAAGACCGGAGCGAACACGTCGCAGGCCGCGCGGACGTCATCGGTGGTGATGGTGCGGATCGCGGCGTCGGCGTCGGCGCCCTGCGCGGCAAGGTCTTTCAGCTGGCCGTCGTAGGCGTGCCCCTGGCTGAGCGCACCCTGGAAGATCGTGGGGTTGGTGGTCACCCCCACGACGGACCTGGTCTCGATCAGTTCGAGCAGGTTGCCGGAGCTGATCCGGTCCCTGGACAGATCGTCGAGCCATACGGACACTCCCGCCGCCGAGAGGGCGGCGAGATTCTCGTTCTGAGCCATGAGCGCTTATCCCTTCACGTTCTCGAGCGTGCGCTGCGCGGCGGCAACGACGGCTTCCGGAGTGAAGCCGAATTCGCGGAACAGGGTCTTGTAGTCGGCGGAGGCGCCGAAGTGCTCGATCGACACGATCTCGCCCGCGTCACCGGCGAACCGGTGCCACGGCATCGCGATACCGGCTTCGACGACGACGCGCGCGGCGATCGCGGGCGGAAGCACTTCGTCCCGGTAAGCCTTGTCCTGCGCGTCGAACCACTCCACGCACGGCATCGACACCACGCGGGTGGCGATGCCCTGCTCCTCCAGCGTAGTGCGGGCGGCGACCGCGAGCTGCAGCTCCGATCCGGTGGCGATCAGGATCACTTGCGGTGTGCCCGTGGACGCCTCGGCCAGGATGTAACCGCCCTTGGACACGCCCTCGTAGCTGGTGCCCTCGAGAATCGGCAGATCCTGGCGGGTCAGCGCCAAGGCGGACGGGCCGTCCTGGTGCGGCGGCTCGGACACCGAGAAGTGCGAGCTGTGCTCGCTGCTGTCGCGCTCGAGGATGGTGCGCCAGGCGTAGGTGGTCTCGTTGGCGTCGCCGGGGCGGACCACGTTCAGGCCCGGGATGGCGCGCAGCGCGGCCAGCTGCTCGATCGGCTGGTGGGTGGGGCCGTCCTCGCCCAGACCGATGGAGTCGTGGGTCCAGACGTAGATCGCGGGCACCCGCATCAGCGCGGCCAAGCGCACCGAGGGGCGCATGTAGTCGCTGAACACCAGGAAGGTGCCGCCGTACGGACGGGTCGGGCCGTGCAGCGCGATGCCGTTGAGGATCGCGCCCATGGCGTGCTCGCGGACGCCGAAGTGCAGGGTGCGGCCGTACGGATCGGCCTTCCACATGCCGGTGGAGATCGACTCCGGCCCGAAGCTGCGCTGGTCGGGCATGGTGGTGTTGTTGGACTCGGCCAGGTCGGCCGAACCGCCCCACAGCTCCGGCAGCACCGGCGCCAGCGCGGCGAGCACCTTGCCGGACGCCTTGCGCGTGGCCATGCCCTTCGGGTCCGGTTCGTAGCTGGGCAGATTCGCGGTCCAGTTCTCCGGCAGCCGCCGCGCGAACAGGCGGTCGAACAGCGCCTTGTTCTCCGGGTTGGCCGCGGCCCACGCGTCGAAGGACTGCTGCCACTGCTCGTGCGCCGCGCGGCCGCGCTCGATGGCTTTGCGGGTGTGCTCGATGACGGCCGGGTCCACGTCGAAGCTCTTGTCCGGGTCGAAGCCGAGGATCTTCTTGGTGGCGGCGACCTCGTCCGCGCCCAGGGCGGCGCCGTGGGCGGTGCCGGTGTTCATCTTGCTGGGGGCGGGGTAGCCGATGATGGTGCGCAGCACGATGATCGAGGGCTTGCCGGTCTCGGCCTTGGCCGCTTCCAGCGCGGCCTCGATGGCGACGACGTCTTCACCGCCCTCGACCACCTGCACGTGCCAGCCGTATGCCTCGTAGCGCTTGGCGACGTCCTCGGTGAACGCGATGGTGGTGTCGTCCTCGATGGAGATCTTGTTGTCGTCGTAGATCACGACGAGATTGCCCAGCTGCTGAGTGCCGGCGAGGGACGACGCCTCGGAGGTGACGCCCTCCTCGAGGTCGCCGTCGGAGGCGATGACGTAGATGAAGTGGTCGAACGGGCTGGTGCCCGGCGCGGCGGCGGGATCGAACAAGCCGCGCTCGCGACGCGCCGCCATCGCCATGCCGACCGACGAGGCCAGGCCCTGGCCGAGCGGGCCGGTGGTGATCTCGACGCCGTCGGTGTGCCGGAACTCGGGGTGGCCAGGGGTGAGCGAGCCCCACTTGCGCAGGTTCTTCAGGTCGTCCAGTTCCAGGCCGTAACCCGCCAGGTACAGCTGGATGTACTGCGTCAGGCTGGAGTGACCGGCCGACAGCACGAACCGGTCGCGGCCGACCCAGCTCGGATCGCTCGGATCGATGCGCATGGTGCGCTGGTAGAGCGTGTACGCCAGCGGCGCCAGGCTCATCGCGGTGCCGGGATGGCCGTTTCCGGCGTTCTGCACCGCCTCGGCGGCCAGAACCCGGATGGTGTCGACAGCCTTGGTGTCCAGATCCGTCCAGTCGTCCGGGTGGTTCGGCTGAGTGAGGGCGCGGATGTCGTCTGTGATCGACACGACCGAGGTTCTCCTGACATTGGTTCGTCGACGGCGGTGGGTTTCTAGCGGCGAAGTTCGCGCGGCAGCTACGGCGTGCTGACCGGGTATACCCACCTACCCTAGATGTGCCCACTGACCGGCACACCATTAACCCTGTGTTGGTTTCCCGGGCCGGGTTTCGCTGCATGTTCGCGCGTGCGCGGCACATGACGGAGAGGCGTACTCGTGATTGCCTCCAGCATGTGCCACTCGTGAGTTCCGGAGCGCCCTGGACCGGGGAGGCGGGGAAGGTCGGAGTGGTGCGTGGGGGCGTCGTGTTGCGGCGGTGTAGTGCGGGGGCGACGGGAGGGGGGAGCGCGGCGGGGGTCTACCATCCTTTGTAGTAGTAGTCGCGCCGCACCGGTCGGAGGGGGCGCCGGGGCGGACGGAAGTCCGGCGCGGGCACACCCGTAACCATCGGGAGGAGTGCACTGCTGGTCGATGCCGGATGCGATGCACAGCGTGCGAGGAGAGACAGTGCGGATTGGGCAACAGCCGGGTGGCGATGGTGCGCACGGCTCCTCCGCGACGGCGCTGGCCGACCGGTTCACTGGTCCCGGCCTACCGTCCCGGCTGATGCGGCGGGTGCTGGCCTATATCGCGCTCACCAAGCCCAGGGTCATCGAGCTGCTGCTCGTCGCCACGATCCCGACCATGCTGCTGGCCGACCGCGGCACCATCGACATCCGGCTGATCCTGGCGACCCTGTTCGGCGGCTGGATGGGCGCGGCGAGCGCGAACACGCTCAACTGCGTCGCCGACGCCGATATTGACAAGGTCATGAAGCGCACCGCCAAGCGGCCGCTGGCCAGGGAGGCGGTGCCCACCCGCAACGCCTTCGTGTTCGGCGTAGCGCTCGGCGTCGGCTCGTTCGCCTGGCTGTGGTGGCAGGCGAACCTGCTCAGCGGCGTGCTCGTCGTCGCAACGATCCTGTTCTACGTCTTCGTCTACACGCTCGGCCTCAAGCGCCGCACCTCGCAGAACGTGGTGTGGGGCGGCGCGGCGGGCTGCATGCCGGCGCTGGTGGGCTGGTCGGCGGTGACCGGCGGCATCGGCTGGCCCGCGATCGCGCTGTTCGGCGTCATCTTCTTCTGGACCCCGCCGCACACCTGGGCGCTGGCGATGCGCTACAAGGAGGACTACCGCGCGGCGGGCGTGCCGATGCTGCCGGTGGTCGCCACCGAGCGGACCGTCACCAAGCAGATCGTCGTCTACACCTGGCTGACCGTGCTCACCACGCTCGCCTTGGTCCCCGCCACCGGCGTGATCTACGCGGCTGTTGCGCTGGTGGCCGGAGCGTGGTTCCTGCTCATGGCCCACCAGCTGTACGCGGGCGTGCGGCGCGGCGAGTCGGTGAAGCCGCTACGGCTGTTCCTCCAGTCGAACAACTACCTGGCCGTGGTGTTCTGCGGCCTCGCCGTGGACTCGGTGCTCGGCTGGGACACCGTCGGCAGCTTCTTCAGCTGAGCGCGCCGAGGTAGCCGTCCGGCCGCACGAGCACCCGGGTGCCCTCGGTCGCGGCGTAGGCCGCGTGGGCGTGCCCGTCGACGTCCACCACGTGCGGTCCCGCCACCTGCTGCCCAGGGCGCACCACCGCGTACGCGTGCGGCCCTGCCTCCGCTTGCGCCCCGAAGGACAGCACCGTGGCGTGCGGCCCCCGGAACAGGTCGAACAAGCGGACGGGCCGCCCGGCCTCGTCCTTCACCGGTGCGTCCGGCGCGCGATCGCCGACTGCCAGCGCGGCGCGCTCGGCCGGGTCGCGGTAGCTGATGTTCAACTGCTGGGTCTCCGGTCCCCGTTCCATCGCGTCCTGCTCGCCCTCGACCAGTTTGTCCAGCAGTTCGGAGCTGAGCCCGAGCACCCCGGCGGCCACGGTCCTGCGCTCGGCCTCGTAGCTGTCCAGCAGCGTGTCGTCGCCGGCGAGCGCGGCGGCCAGCTTCCAGCCGAGGTTGTAGGCGTCCTGGATGCCGGTGTTCATGCCCTGGCCGCCGGTGGGCGGATGCGCGTGCGCGGCGTCGCCGGCCAGGAACACCCGGCCGTCGCGGAAACGCCGCGCCAGGCGGATGTTCGGACGCCACACGGTCACCCAGGTCAGGTCGGTGAGGGTGACGTCGTCGCGCCCGCAGTAGCGGTCCACGTACTCCTGCAGCAGTTCGAGGCTCGGTTCGGCCTCGCCGGTCAAGGGGGCGGCGAACTGGAACTGACGTCCACCGGGCAGCGGCGACAACGCGATGCCCCGCATGGGCTCGTCCGCGTCGGCGAACCAGTAGCCGAACTCGTGGTCGAGCGCGTCGGCGCGCACGTCGCCGAGCAGCATGCGCAGCGATTCGTCGGTGCTGCCCTCGAACGCGATGCCGAGTGTCCTGCGGACGGTGCTCTTGCCGCCGTCCGCGCCGATCAGATAGGCGGCGCGCACGGTCTCCCGCCTGCCGTCGCGTTCCAGCGTCGCGGTGACGCCGTGGTCGTCCTGCGTGAAGCCGGTGAGCGCGGTCGCGAGTTCCACCCGCACGCCGAACTCGGCCAGCCGCTCGCGCAGGACGGCCTCGGTGCGGGACTGGCCGAGCACCCACAGGTTCGGGTAGGGGACGGCGGGCGTCGGCTCGACGGGCTCGCTCATCCGGCGTTCGGTGACGAACTCGCCGCCCAGATGCACGCGCATCACCGGCGTCGGCATTCCGGCCGCCAGCACCGCGTCCAGCACCCCCAGGTCGTCGAACACTTCGAGGGTGCGCGGCTGGATGCCGTCGCCCCGGGAGCCGGCGAAGAACGTGGCCGCCTTGTCCACGATCCGGACGGGGATGTCCCGGCGCGCGAGATCGAGGGCGAGGGTGAGGCCGGTGGGTCCGGCGCCCACGACGAGGACGAGCTGTGTCATGGCGTACTCCTGATGAATCAAAATTCAGTGAATGCCGATTCAGTGTCATGCTTGGTACGTTGCGTTGTCAAGGAGGTGAGGTGGGTGTCGATGAGTCGCAGAGAGAAGTCGGCCGAAACCGAGCAGGCGTTGAAGGCCGCGGCGTTGCGGTTGTTCGCCGAGCGCGGCTACCTGAACACCAAGATCACCGACATCACGAGCGCCGCAGGACGGGCGGCCGGGTCGTTCTACAACCACTTCGCGAGCAAGGAAGAACTGCTGCAGGCGCTGCTGAACGATTTGGCGGCGGCGGGGGACGAGCGCGCGGAAGGTCCCGGTCACAACCCGGATTTCAGCGACCCCGACGCGGTGCGCTATCACATCGCCGGGTACTGGACCTTCGCGCGAGAGCACGCGCCCGTGCTGCGAGCGGTGAACCAGGCGGCGCTGGTCAACGAGGAATTCGCGCGGATGGTCGCGCGATTCGGCAGCCGGCAGCGCGCGGACATCGCCGACCACGTGGAGGGATTCGCCGACCGGGGACTGCGGCTGCCGAGCACCCCGGATGCCAGCCTGGCGATGATGTTCCTGCTCACGCAGAGCCTGCTGGCGGCGGTGGAGGAAGGGAACGTCGAACTGACCGACGAGCAGGCCGTCGAGGGCCTGACCCGTTTCGTCTATCGCGGTCTCACCGGACGCGACTACTGATCCGGCGGTGGACGATCCGCCGGATCGCCCGCCGCCGTCGGCTCACGGCAGCAGGACGATGGAACCCGTGGTCTTGCGGCCTTCCAGGTCGCGGTGGGCCCGCTCGGCGTCGGCGAGCGGATAGGTCGCGCCGATTCGGATGTTGAGCGTGCCCTTGGCGATGGCGTCGAGCACGTCGCCCGCGCGCCAGGTGAGCTCGGCGCGGTCCCTGGTGTAGTGCGCCAGCGTCGGGCGGGTGACGAACAACGACCCGCCGGCGCTGAGGCGTTGCAGGTCGAACGGCGGCACCGGACCGCTCGCGCCCCCGAAGAGGGCGAGCATGCCGCGCACGCGCAGCGCGGCGAGGCTGGACTCGAAGGTCGCCGCGCCGACGCCGTCGTAGACCGCCGCCACGCCGACGCCGTCGGTGAGTTCGCGCACCTGGTCGGCGAGTCCGTCGCCGTAGCGCAGCACCTCGTCGGCTCCCGCCGCGCGCGACAGCGTCTCCTTCTCGTCGGAGGACACCGTCGTGATCACCCGGACGCCGCGGGCGGTGAGCAGTTGGGTCAGGATCAGCCCGACACCGCCCGCGCCCGCGTGCACGAGCACCGCCTCCCCGCGCTCGGGCCGGTAGATGGACTCGATCAGATAGTGCGCGGTCATGCCCTGCAAGAGGGCCGACGCGGCGACGGGAGGATCGACGCCGTCCGGCACCCGGATGGCGACGGCGGCGGGCACCGCCACCTTCGGGGCGTAGCTGCCCGGCGCTGCGGCCCAGGCCACCCGGTCGCCGACCGCGAACTCGGTGACCTGCGAGCCGACCTCGGTGACGACGCCGGTGCCTTCCGAGCCGGGGATGTAGGGGACCGCCTGCGGATAGCGCCCGGTGCGGATGTAGGTATCGATGAAGTTGATGCCGATCGCCTGCGTGTCGACCAGGAGCTGATCCGGCGCGATCCGCGGATCGGGCACCTCCACGTACTTCAGGACCTCGGGACCACCGTGTTCGGAAACCTGAATGGCGTGCATGAGATCCAGTTCTACACCCGAGCGGCGGGCGCGCTGCCTACCGGTCGGTAAACTGCGTGCCATGAGTGCTGAAACCGCCACGGCGCCGCAGAAGCTGTCGGGCGCCCTCGTCGAGTCCGTCAAGGGGTTCGTCGCCGATCACGGACGTTCCGCCACGGCCGTGCTCCAGCCGATCGGTCGCGCGGGTGTGCGTGTCACCCTGGTCGGCGCCGACGGTGTGCTCGGTGACCGGGTGGTCCCGGACCTGGAGACGGCCAAGGAGCTGGTCGCCACGATCGACGGTCTCACCGAGGCCGACGAATGGGATCGTGAGCTCACCTCGATCGTCACCCCGCGCAAGGGCCACTGGGCCAAGATGGCGGGCTGGGTCGCCAAGCAGGCCCGTTTCCCCAAGGCGCGCAACGAGAAGTGATCGTTGCGTAGCCTGACGCTGCCCGGCCGGATCGGCGCGGTGCTGATCGCCGGGTGGACGGTGCTTGCCGCCGTGGCGATTCCGGCGGCCGCGCAGGCCCCGAACGCGTTGCGCGCCTGCACGCCCGGCGATTACCCGCCGTACTCGCTCAGGGACGACGCGGGGGAGCACCGCGGGGTGGACGTCGATCTCGCGCGCGGTTTCGCCGCGCTGCTCGGCCGTCCGATCGAGTTCGTGCCCGTCACCTGGGCGACGCTGAAAACCGACTTCGCCGAACGGGACTGCGACCTCGCGGTCGGGGGCATCTCCGACCTGCCGTCGCGGCGCGCGTTCGCGGACTTCTCGATCACCTACGGCACCGACGGCAAGGCCCCGATCACCCATCGCGCGAACGGCGCGGCGTACTCGACCGTCGCGGAGATCAACCGTCCCGGCGTTCGCGTGATCGCCAATCGCGGTGGGACGAACGAGGATTTCGCGCGCAAGCACTTCCCCGACGCGCAACTCACCTTGTGGCCGGACAATCTGACGATTTTCGGCGAGATCGAGCAGGGCCGCGCCGACGTGTTCGTCACCGATTCGGTCGAGGGCCGCTACCGCGTCCGTCAGCATCCGGATCTGCAAGTGCTGCATCCCGAAGCGCCGTTCGACTCGTTCGGGAAAGTGCTGTTGGTGCGCAAGGACGATCCTGTCCTGGCGGCCTTGCTGGACGCGTACTTGACCACTCAGCTCGCGACGGGGGCCGTGGATCGGCTGTTCGACCAGTGGATCGGGCCGAACGCCCCCGTGGGCTGAGTTCGTGCGCTGACTATCCCGAGGCGACGCTGCCCTCCGAGCTGGAGCCGGCCGAGGTGTTCCGAGCGAGCCGCCACGCCGTCGGGGAAGCGCGCCCGAGTGCAGGCAACGGAGCGGGCTGGTGCGCGTCCGGGCGGGGTGGACAATGCCGACGGTCAGGCGTGGTTGTCGCTCGGCAGTGCGCGAGGGGCGGCATGCGGGGAGGGTGGCTGCGATGGTAAGTAGCTCGGGCCGGCCATCCAGGCCATGCGCGATGCTGGGCGGCGAAACGGGCGGACGGTGGCGAGCGACGCCGAAACCGGTGGTCAGCTCGGAGCGGTCCCGTCCCGGCGTGGATGCTCGAGAAGCGCTTTCCAGGCCGCCTGCCACGGGAAGAGGGGCAGGCGCGCCTCCCCGGTGCCCCGCTCGTGCGGCTCGCCCTCGCCGATCACGATGGTGACGCCCCACTCGGACAGTTTGCGTATCCCCTCCTGGATCGCCGGAAAGCTGATCTGCGCGCGGTTCGAGTACGGCACACCGACGATCGGCAGGCCCTTGCCGAGCCCTTCGACCAGCAGACCGAGCAGAAGCGTATCCGAGATCCCCGCAGCCCATTTCGCGATCGAATTGCCGGTGAGCGGTGCGACGATGATGCCGTCGGCGGGTGGCAGCACATCCGGCGTGCCGGGTTCCTTGTACTGGCTGCGCACGGGATAACCGGTCTGCGCTCGGAGCGCGTCGACGTCGATGAACCCGGTTCCCGACGGCGAGGCGATCACACACACCTCCCAGCCGTCGGCCTGTGCCAGGGCGATCAACTTGCCGACATCGCGTGCGGGGGGCGAACCGGTGACGAGGGCGTACAGCACGGGATTTCCGTTGGCGTCCACGTTTTCATGGTGCCACGCCGCCGGAGGGCGGCTCGAGCCCGGTCGAGTCCCGTCGAGCACCGCCACCGGCGTTCTCGGTACTCGGCCGATCTCTTCGATGGACCGATACGGCGCGGCAGGCGAATTTCCCTCGAGGAGCCGATTCGATCTCGACATCGACCGGCAGGCCCTCGGCAATCTTGGTGATGTTCAGATCGCCGCGAGCATTCGACAAGTGGAACCGGACGAGGGTGTTGGCGGCGTCGTCGTCCGGTTCGATCACGCCGGTGCCGTTCTTCGGCTTCCAGCGTCACGCAGTTCCGCTGTCCCTCGTCGCCCGCCGCCGGTCCGCCGAAGCCGGATGCGCAAGTCTTGCAATCTACTGTGGCGCAACGGATATGTTGCCCGGAGTCGCAGGTGTGTCAGGAGGGGACCGCGCCGATGCGTTTGGCGAGGCGGCCGAGGTCGCCGGTGGTGAGGTTGCGGTGGGCCGTGCGCATCATGTGGCCGACGAGTTCGCGGACGTGGGTCATGCCGCGCACTTGCTGGGGTGCGATGTGTTCGGCGCGCAGGAGGGCGTGCAGGGAGTTGCGGTAGTCGCGGCGCAGGGCGTGGGCGCGGCCGATCTCGACGAAGTACTGGGCTCGGCGGCCTTCGGCGAGGATGGTCTGCGGGTCGAGGGTGGGGGCGAGTTCGAGGACTTGGCCTGGTTCGCGTTTCTCCATTGCCGCTGACATGCGCCAGAGGATCACGTTCGCGGCATCGAACGTCGGATTTCGGAGAGTCGCGGTTTCCGGGGGAACCTCGTCGAGCCGGGTGACTTGCTGGCTCGCTTCGTTCAGGTGGTCCTCAGGGTCGCCGCCGAGCGCTGCGGTAACGAGCGCGGCCTGCAAGTGCAGCATGCCATAGGTTTCGATCTCGCCACGGCTTCGCACCTCCGGGCCGAGGCGCTCGGCAGCGTTCGTCGCGCCGTCGAGCGCGGCAGTCAATGAGCCGGGGCGGGACAGCAGGATCTGGCTTCGAGTGAAGGCTGCCGTAGCCGAACCCGAAGTGCCACCGATGTTCGCGGTTGCGTGCTCGATCTCTTGTGCTGCTGTCCAAGCCAACGCCGAGTACCCTCTGGCCTTCAAGGACGCGGCTGTCGTGTACGACGCCGCGGCGAGCACGTCCCACGCAGTATCGCGATCGGCTCCGGTCGCATCACGAGCGTGTCGATAGCAGTCGGTGAGTAGAGCAGGCAACAGCGGACCGAGTGCCGCGTAGTCGCACGCGCGTCGCAGATGCGCAGCATGACGTGCTGTCGCCGCGAGTTCGGTGAGGCTGCGGGGTGGTGCAGTCGGAGTGGTATCCCCCCGGGTCCAGAGCGCGGTTTCGATGGCGGGCACCGCGGCGTGGAACCCGGCCGACGACGGGTCGAACCGGTCGTCCTGATCGCCGGTCAGATCACCGACCGCGACGCCGAGCGCTTGGGCGAGGGCGTGCAGGGTCCGCCGCGAATCGATGGGGCGCTCACCGTTCTCGTATTTGGCGATCGCGCCCCGGCTTACGCCGACTCGATCGGCCAGCACTTGCTGCGAGATCCCACGGCGCGCGCGAATGGCACGCACCTGTCGGCCGATGTACCGGCCCTCGTCGTTCCCCTGACCCTCGCTCATCGGCTCTCCTCGCCGGATGCTGATCGAAACCCCATGCTAGACGCGCCGCCAGGTGTCCCGCACCGGGACAACGCCGGTCCGGCAGCCCGCCAAGCTGTCGCGAGCACTCGCCTTCGGGACGGGCACGTCGGTGCGCGCGACAACGGTCGCGCTCCAGGCGCGGGTGCTCACAACGCGATGAGCAGGGGAAGGCAAACGTGATGCGGGGAGTGGCAGTCGATTTCGCGTGGAACGACACGTTCGTGAAGCGGCACGGTGACGCGATCGCGACGGTGGCGATCGGTGATCGAAATGAGCTCGGTGCGATTCGCGCGGTGTCGGCGTCCGCGCCCGGCTCCACGCTATCCCTACCGGATCAACTGTCTCGCAACGGTTTCCGGGCGCGAGTCGTCCAGCGCCATGCGCATCGCCTTCGCCGTCGTCGTCCGCGAGTCGCCGATAGCAACCGACCGCGCCTCGACGTGATGCCGTCGCGATCGCTGCGCGGACACGATCGGCGCGCGACGGCCTCGCGCCGCGTCGGTGATCCCGGCGCGGCGGGGCGGGAGGGCACGCGGTGAGCGACCTGTGCGATCCGGCGGCCGACACCCCGGCCAGCCGGTGCCGTTTCTACCGGCAGTGCGGGCTCCCGGCGGCCGTGCAACCGGAACTCGGCCGCATCATCGTGCCCGCGGGCCGAGTCGGCGCGATCACCATGCCCGCTCGGCTCGGCCAGGAGGTGAAGGCGCTGTTGCAGCTCCGGCGGTCCGCGCTCGGGCCGATCATCTCGCATCCTCGCTCGAAGCGCTGGACCTATCTGGTACGGCCGGACCTGCCCGACGAAGTCGCCTTGTTCGCCGAGCTGTTCCGGCTGGACGTGTCGGTCGCGCGCCGCGGTGCGCAGATCGCCCTGCCGTCGCCCGCCGACCGGTCGCCGTGCTTCCGCGTGTGGGTCGAACCGCCGCGCGATACGTTCCGGCCGTCGGGTTCGGTCGTCGTCGCGGCGATCCGGGTACGCGCGGGACGCCGGTGGTGACCGGGCCGCAGCAGCGGTCGCCGCGCCGGAAGAGCCCGATGTCCATGTCTCGGTCCAATTCCACGACGTGCGCCTGAACTTCGCGGCCTGTGCGAGCGCTGCCGCACTTTTCGTCCAGGAGTGGCGCTCCCGCCACTATGCGGACGCGGCCACGGTGCTCCCGGACGATCCGACGGGCCTGCCCCGCCTGCCGAACGAGCGGTTGTTCCTCGACCCGTGAGCAGTGGGTCAGCCGGGGAGTGGACGCGGCCGCGTCTCCGAGCGCCGAGACGGGCTTGACGGGAAGTCGCGCTGCCCGTGCAACCGGAACCCGGCCGCATCGTCGTGCCGCTCGGCTGGGCCAGGATGGGAAGGCGCTGACGCAGGTCCGGCGGTCCGCGTCCGGTTCCCGTCCTGGCCCAACTCGTCGCGTCACCCTGCTTATGGGCGGTCCCGGTTGGGCTGTTTCTCAGCGCTACGTTCACTGGGCCAACGGGGGCGGCGGGCGTGCTCGCGGTGCTTCCGGCGTTCTCGGGGCGCTGCCTGGCGTCCGATCTGTCGCCCTGTCCGAGCTTCTGGGTGGTCTCGCCATCCCTGTCGCGCTGTTTCTCAGCGATACGCTCACTGGGCCGACGGGCGCGGTGCTTCCGGTGTTCTCGGCGCTGCCCGGCGTCCGCACTGTCGGCCGGTCTTCCGTCGACCGCCCGGGTGTACTCGCAGACGGATCGTGGTCTCCATGTCGAGCGCTGGCCCCGCCGCCCCTCCGAAGTCGAGGTTTGCCGGGCATACCCGGTGCCGTGCGACGTGCGGGCGGTGTACTAGGTGGTGCGGCGCGCGTTCTACTCATGGGAGTTTTCGCTGCCCGTTCCAGCCGGATGAGCGGGATACCAGTGGTCTCGAGCACGGCCTCGGCGCTGCCATTCCCGGCAGTTCGGACGAGCGGACGGCGACCGAACCCGAGTCGAGCGCGGGACGCCGGGCGCGAGCGTCCGCTGAGCAATCCATCGGGAGGCGTTTGCGCTGATGCCGCGACACCCGCGCGCGGAGCGATACCCTTGAGCAGGGTAATTCGACGTCAAGGAGCTGATGTGGAACACCTGCGAGGCAAGGACGCATCGTGTGTAGCCGCCGGCTGACCCGCAACGGCTGACTCCGAGCTACCGATGCGCGAACCGATCGATCTCGCCGATTCGGCGGAACGGACCCGTGCGGCGCTCGCCGCCGCCGTGGCGCGATTCTCCGAGGCTTGGGCGTCGGGATTCCCGCCCGATCTGTCCTCCTATCTGCCCCGCGAACCGGCCGATCGGCACACGATGCTGATCGAATTGATCAAGGTGGACCTCGAGTTCCGCTGGCTTCGCTACCACTTCCCCAAACGGCTGATCGACTACCGCGCGGAATTCCCCGAGCTGCGCAGCGCTCCGTTCCCGGCCGATCTGGTCTACGAGGAATTCCATGCCATACGCCGTGGCGGCCACGGCGACGCCGCCGATTCGGACGGTACCGCCACCGCGACGGCGGCCGATCCGGATCTCGACCGGATCACCAGCGACTACCGCAGCACGATGATCGCTCGTCCCAGCGCCCAGGTCGCGCTGGAGGCCATCGACGTCGGCGATCGAGTCGACGATTTCGACCTTCTGATGCGCATCGGGGTCGGCGCCTTCGCTCAGGTGTACCTCGCGCGGCAGCAGTCGATGCAGCGGCTGGTGGCGGTCAAGATCTCGCACAACCACGGCAACGAGCCGCAGACGCTCGCCCAGCTCGACCACGAATACATCGTGCGCATCTTCGACCAGCGACTCATCGCCGACGGCGAGCTGAAGCTGCTCTACATGCAGTACCTGCCCGGCGGAACACTGCTCGACGTGCTGCGTTTGTCGCGCACAGCGCCGCAGGAGCGGCGCGGCGGGCAACTGCTGCTCGACGCCATCGACCAGGTGCTCGCCGACAAAGGCGAGGTGCGGCCGACGGAATCGGCGGTCCGGCTCCGGATCGCGGGCCTGACCTGGCCGGAGACGGTGGTGTGGCTGGGGCGCAGGCTCGCGGACGCGCTGCAGCACGCGTCCGAGCGAGGGGTGCTGCATCGCGACATCAAACCCGCGAACGTGCTGCTGAGCGCGGAGGGGATTCCGAAGCTGGCCGACTTCAACGTCAGCTTCAGCAAACGCGTCCGGGGCACCAGCCCCCTGGCGTACTTCGGCGGATCGCTGGCGTACATGTCGCCCGAGCAGCTCGAAGCCTGCCATCCCGACCTGCCCGTGACCGCCGCGGACCTGGACACGCGAAGCGACATCTTCGCGCTGGCCGTCATGCTGTGGGAGTTGCTCACCGGACGACGTCCCTTCGCGGACGAGACCTCGGCGGGCGATTCGCAGACGTCGCTGGCGCGCATGATCGAACTGCGGCGCAAACCCGTCGATCCGGCGTTCCTGTCGCAGCTGCCGCCGGATTGCCCGATGGCGTTGCGCCGCGTGCTGCTGAAGTGCCTGTCGCCCGACCGCGCGGACCGCTACTCGTCCGGCTCCGAACTGGCGCAGCAACTGGACCTGTGCCTGGAGCAGCGCGCCCGCGATCTCGTCTATCCGGCCCCCGGCAGCTGGCGCGCCCGGCTCGCGCGCAGGCCCACTCCCGTCCTGTGGTTGTCCTCGCTGGTCGGCGTCGGCCTGGCGACGATCTATATGGCGGTGCACGTGCAGGAACTGATCAGAGAGCGCCTGCCCGATCACACGAACTGGCAGCTCAACATGGGCGTGTTCGTCTTCGTGCTGGTCGCGGGGCCGCTGTCCATCGTCATCTACGCGTTGATGTCGCGTGATCTACTGGCGGTTCCGCGCGGCTTACGCGCGGGCAGACGCTACGACGACGCACTGCTCGCGCGGGTGCGGTCGCGAACCCTGTTCTGGGGAGACATGTGTGCGTTGAACACCTTCCAGACCGGGATCACGGCCACGGTGACCGGAGTGTTCCTGTGCCTGTGGCTCACCGACCTCCCGGCGCGGCTGGTGGTCCACGCGGCGACGACCGTTCTGATGGCGGCGGTGATCTCCGTCGCCTACACGTTCTTCCTGTCGACGTTCTACATCGTGCGGTGTGTCTATCCGGTCTATCTGCGCTACAGCCGCACGACGGCGCACGACTCCGGCGTCATCCGCACGTTGCGCCGCAGAACCACGGTTTATCTCGCGGTCACGGCGTCGGTGCCGCTGGTCGGCGTGCTGGCCGGTTTCAGCCTGCTGGAACCCGAGGAACTTCCGCTGGTGCGCGATTCGGTGCTGGGCTTGTGCGCGGTCGGCGGACTCGCGTTCGTCGCCGTGTACTGGCTGTTCCGGACGCTCGACGCGGACTTGCGGGCGCTTCAGCGGGTGGTCGGGAGGGCTCCGGAGAGCGTGCGCTGATCTGCGCCCCGTCCCGCGACCAAGAGAGGCATGCGCCGGGGCGCCCGACGAGCGACCGATCCCGCGAGCGGGCTCAGTGGCGAGATTCAGGTGTCGCGGCGCCGATCGCGCCGGTGCTCGCCGCCCCAGCGCACCAGCCCGGTCGCGACCGCGAGATAGAGGATGACGGCGGCGATCACCATGACGCCGTAATCCGACGTCCACGCGGGAATCCTCGACAAGGCGGCGAGCACGGCTACCACCATCGTCAAGCCCAGGACCTCCGCGACCGGTCCGAGGGGCGCGAGGCGCACGTCGTGGCCTTCGACCAGCGGCGTGCGGAGCAATGGCCCGTCGCCGGCGTCCGCTGTCCTACTGTCCACGGCAGATCACCACCGGGCTCGCCGCATGATGCAGCAGGTTCTGGCTCGTCGAGCCGAGCAGGAGTCCGGTCAGGCGGTTCTGCCCACGACTGCCGGTGACCACCAGCTGCGCCTTTTCGGCATGCTCGAGCAGTGCCTGGGCGGGCGTGGCTTTTTCGACCACTTTGGTGACGGTGACGTCCGGGTACTTCTCGCACCATCCGGCCAGCCGCTCGGACAGCAGCTGCTCCTCTTGCTGGGCCAGCGCGCTCCACGTGTCGGGCACCGGGGTCCATTGCAGCAGGTCCGGGTCGTTCCACGCGTGCAAGGCGGTCACTTCGACGCCCAGCGCGGACGCCAGTTCGAACGCCTCGCCGACGGCGGCGGACCCACCCGGGCTGCCGTCCACGCCGACGAGCACCGGTCGCGTGTCCGGCCGCGGCTGGTCGAGCCTCCCGCGCCACACGGTCACCGGGCAGGCCGCCTTCTTCGCGACCGTGAGCGCGGTGGAGCCGAGCAGCAGCGTGGAGAGCCGGTCTCGGGATTTGGCCGCGACGACGACCATGCGCGCGTCCCCGCTGTGCGCGATCAGCTCGCGTGCGGGCTTGCCGTCCTCCACGACCTGGCGGATCTCCAGCTCCGGCTGCTCGGCGCGCACGGCCGCGCTCGCCTGCTCGACCTTCTGCTTCGCCACCGCTCGGAGTTCGGGTAGCAGCAGATCGGCCTCGGCCCGGGAGTAGGACGTCAGCTGGTAATCCGGCGCCGGAACGACACTCAGCAACACCACTGCGGCGTGCTGCCGGCTCGCGATGGCTCCGGCCCAGCGCGCTGCGCCCACAGCGGTCGGGCTGCCGTCGATTCCGACGATGATCGACCGACGGTCGGCTGGTGTGCTCATTTCATCTCCGATGGCCGCTGCGACAGGGTCGGCTCTCACCTTCGCAGCGACACCAGCGGCGGCACCGGGGTCGGTGGCCCCCGATGATGGGGACCTAAGACCTTCACCGGGCGGTGGAAGCCGGAGCCACCGAGCGAACCGGGCGATCGCCCGCAGGACCGTCGCGCCGATGGCCCGGCCGCCTGTGCCGGGCCGGTGCGGGTCAGGCGGCTCGGGTCGCCGGGTCGGGCTTCGGCGCGGCCACTCGTTCCCGGGTGCGCAGCGATGCCCACAGCGCGGCGGTGGCGGCGGTGCACGCCGCGGCACCGCCGACATGCACGACGACCAGCGTCGCGGGCACGTCGGTGAAGTACTGCACGACGCCGACCAGCCCTTGCGCGCACACCAGGCCGAGCAGCACGAACAAGCGGGTGCGCACGGCGGGTGCGATGCCGACCGCGAACAGGCCGAAGGCCAGGCCGATCAGCAGTGCGAGGTAGCCGACCAGCAGCTGGGAGTGCAGATGCACCAAGGTGACGATCTCGACCTGCAACCGCTCCACGGGGCGTTCGATGCTCTTGTCGCCCGCGTGCGGTCCTGCGGCGGTCACCAACGTGCCCGCGATCAGGACGGCGGCGAGCGCGACACCGGCCAGCGCGGTGAGCCAGCGCAGCGGCGCGGGAGCCTGCACGGTGTCGATACCGTCGTCGGGTTCGCCGATCTTCGCGTACAGCACCACCGCGAGCCACACCATCACCATGGACGCCAGCAGGTGCGTCGAGACGGTCCACCACAGCAGCCCGGTGCGCACCGTGATGCCGCCGATGATCGCCTGCACGACGGTGCCGCCCGGCATCAGCCACGCGTACACCAGCACCTCGCGGCGGCGGCGCGCGCGAGTCACGGCCAGCACGATCGCGGCCGCACACAGCGTGACCACGAACGTGAGCAGCCGGTTGGAGAACTCCACCGCCTGATGGATCGCCGGGACCTCCGACACCGCGACCGGCGTGAAGCTGCCGGGGAAGCACTGCGGCCAGGTGGGGCAGCCGAGACCGGACGCGGTGACCCGCACGACGGCGCCGGTCACCGAGATGCCCGCCTGGGAGAGGATGACCGCGAGCGCGATCAGGCGCTGCACTCGCGACGAGGGCAGCGGCAGCTTGTCGACGAGTCGCAAGAACGCGCGATACAGCACGTCGAAAATGGTAGCCGGGCCCGATCCGGCCGCCGCACCCGGTCTACTACATTTCGTCGTTGCGGCTCAGTGGAAGCGGAAGAGGCGAGTGGCCGCGACGCCCGCCACCGCGCCCCAGACCGCGAGCACGATGATCCCGAACCAGTCGACGCTGGTGTGCATCGCGCTTTCCAGCGCTTCCGCCAGCGCCCCCGACGGCACCAGGCGGGCCGGCACGCTCACCGCCGTGGGCAGGTCCTCGGAGGCGAACACGATGCTGGCGACGCCGAGCATGACGAACCACAGGATGTTCGCCAGCGCGAGCACCACTTCGGCTTTGAGTGTGCCGCCCAGCAGCAGGCCCATGGCCGCGAACGTCGCGGTGCCGAGCGCGATCACCGCCGCGCCCAGCAGCAGGCCGAGGGGTTCGGGCCGCCAGCCCAGCGCGAAGCCGATGAGACCGAGCAGCACCGCTTGCAGCACGACCACGATGAGCACGGCCGCGCTCTTGCCCGCGATGACGCCCCAGCGCGGCAGCGCCGTCGCGCCGAGGCGCTTGAGCGCGCCGTAGCGCCGGTCGAAGCCGACCGCGATGGCCTGACCGGTGAACGCGGTGGACATGACCGCCACCATCATCACCGCGGGCACGATCTTGTCCACCCGGTGCGTGCCGAGGTCGCCGAACGGCAGCAGGCTCAGGCCGACCAGCAGGGTGATCGGGATGAACATGGTCAGCAGGAGTTGTTCGCCGTTGCGCAGCAACAGGATCAGCTCGAGCCTGGTCTGCGCGAGCAGCATCGCGGCGCGGCCGCTCGGGCGCGGGGCGGGGGCGAAGGTGCCCGGCGCGAAGCGGTTGGCGGTCCGGTCGTGCTCGCTCATCCGCGCAGGTCCCGTCCGGTCAGGTCGAGGAAGACGTCCTCGAGGCGGCGCTGGTCGATCCGGATGTCGGTGGCCAGCACGTTCATGCGCGCGCACCACGCGGTGACGGTCGCGAGCACTTGCGGATTGATCTCGCCTTCCACCAGATAGGTGCCCGGGGTGGTCTCCCGGGGCGCGAACCCTTCGGGCAGGGCGTTGGCCAGCAGTTCCAGGTTCAGTTTCGGCGGCGCGCAGAAGCGCAGCTGCCCGGCCGCGCCGTGCGCGGTGACCTCCGCCGGGGTGCCGGAGGCGACGATACGGCCGTGGTCGATGATCACCAGCTGGTCGGCGAGTTGTTCGGCCTCGTCCATCATGTGCGTGGTCAGCACCACGGTCACCCCGTCGCGGCGCAGCGCGTCGATCAGCTCCCACACGATCAACCGGGCCTGGGCGTCCAGCCCCGCGGTGGGCTCGTCGAGGAACACGATCTCCGGCTTGCCCACCAGCGCGCAGGCCAGGGCGAGTCGCTGCTGCTGGCCGCCGGAGAGGCGGCGGTAGGGGGTGCGGCGGTTGTCCTGGAGGCCGAGGGTGCGCAGCAGCCAGTCGGGGTCGAGCGGTTCCGCCGAGTACGCGGCCACCAGGTCGAGCATCTCGCCCGCACGCGCACCGGGATACGCGCCCCCGCCTTGCAGCATGACGCCGATGCGGGGCCGCAGCCGTTCGGAATCGGCGATGGGATCGAGGCCGAGCACGCGCACCGTGCCCGCGTCCGGCGCGGCGAATCCCTCGCACATCTCCACCGTCGTGGTCTTGCCCGCGCCGTTGGGGCCGAGCAGCGCGAGCACCCGCGCCGGTTCCACCTCGAAGGTCAGGCCGTCCACGGCCGTGGTGTCGCCGTAACGCTTGACGACGCCGTCCACGCTGACGGCGGGTCCGGAGGGTGCGTTCACGATCTCACACCGTAGGAGGTGGGCACCTGTGACGGAGCCGACACCCCCGTCTGTCCGCGCCACGGCAGAGAATTGCGCGTGATCACGATGAACAGCACTCCGACGATCACGGTGGCGATCGCGGCGCCCACGATCTGGAACACTTCCAGATCGGCGCCGCGCGGCATCAGGATCACGCTCACGATCGCCGAGAACGCCACCGCCGGAACGCGGAACACCGGCCGCGTCGCCCACGCCGCCATCGGCACGATCGCCCACAGCAGATACCACGGCTGCACCACCGGGAACAGCAGCACGATCGCGCCCAGCGCCACGCCGAGCGCGCCCACCGGATGCAGCCGCCCGGTGCCGGTGGCGACCAGCATGCGCACCGTGAAGAAGGCCGCGACCAGCGCGGCGATCGGGCGGGTGATGCTCAGCAGCGCGGTGGTGTGATCGCCGAGCCCGAGCAGCACGCCGCCGAATCCGGTGATGATGCCCAGCACCGTCGGCAGCGACATCCAGCTGCGCACCACGCTCGCGGTGTTGAGCGTGTAGATCCAGCCGAAGCCGAGGCCGCTCACCGAGCTGATGAAAAGCGTTGTGCCGATGGCTATCGCGCCGAGCATGGCGGCGGCGACGGCGACCGTGCGCAGCGACGCCCCCCACCTGCGGGCCAGCGCCATGCCGACGAAACCGAGCGCGATGATCGAGGTGAACTTGATCGACGACGACAGCGTGATGATGATCGCGCCGCCGATCAGCCACGCGTAGGCGCGGCCGTCGAACGGGTGGGTGTCCTCGATGGCCCGCAGGCAGAACTCCAGGCCCGCGAGCATCAGGCCGAGCATGAGCGCGTCGTTGTGCACGCCGCCGACCAGGTGGAACAGCACCAGCGGGTTGGCCGCGCCGAGCCACAGCGCGCTCACCGGCGCGACGCCGCAGCGCACCGACAGCCGGGGCAGCGCCCAGACGATCAATGCCACGCCGCCGAGCGCGAGGATGCGGTGCACCCACACGCCCGCGATGATGTTGTCGCCGGTGAGCTCGGCGATGCCACGGCCGATCCAGAGGAACAGCGGACCGTAAGGCGCGGGAGTGTCGCGCCAGATGGTCGGGACGTTGTTGGTGAGAACGTTGTCGATCCCGAGCCCGGCGACCGGGCCTTCCTCGTAGGGGTCGATGCCGCGCGCGGCGATCTCGCTCTGCGCCAGATAGGAATAGACGTCGTTGCTGAACAGCGGGGGAGCGACGCTGAGCGGGATCAGCCACAGCAGCAGCGTGCGATCGAGCTGCGAGCGGGTCAGCCGGTGGACGGGGGAGCCGCCGATGCCGCCCACCGCGAACCGGCCCAGCAGCAGCCAGGCCAGGACGACCACGACGGTGCCGGTCATGCACATGGCCAGCGAGCCGGTGTGGGCACGAGCGAAGATGCCGAGCACGCGCACGCCGGACGTGGGGTTCTGGTGCACCGGCTGCGCGCCGATGCCCAGCGCGCTGATCGCCATCAGCACCGTGCCGGTCGCGCCCATCAGGCGGATCCGGTCGAGCTGCGCCAGCTCTTTGCGATCGAGACCGGGGACTTCCGACTCGTCGCGGTGCAGCACCGCGATCGTGTGATCGGCCGCGGGCACGTCGAGTCCGAGTGCCCGGCGCCCGAACGCCAGTGTCCTGCGCCGCGCGCCGTCCAGTACCGCCACGCAACGAAGCCTAGTTGCACTGCGCGCCGACGACGGTGACGGCGGGTCTGGGTGCCAGGGACTCTCGCGCGGCGCATCCCGCACTGCGAACGGACCCGGTCGTTTCGCCCGGACCCGCCCGGCTCAGGCGGCACAATCGACGCATGGTTTCGGAGTCCAGGCGGCGGATCGAGGTGGCCGCCTCCGGGCTGCTGGCGCGGCACGGGTATCACGGGTTCGGTCTGAAGGCTTTGAGCGAGGCGGCCGAACTGCCGTACGGCTCGATCTACCACCATTTTCCCGGCGGCAAGGAGGAGATCGCGGTCGCGGCGATCACCGGGACCGGCGTGCTGACCGGCCGGATGATCCGGCAGGCGCCGACCGACGTGTTCGCCACCTTGGCCACGCTGTTCGAATTCATGGCAGGCAAGCTCGCGGACTCGCAGTGGACCGACGGATGTCCGGTCGGCACGCCTGCGCTGGACGGCGGCAGCGATGTGGCGGCGGTGCGCTCGGCGTGCGTGCGCGCCTTCGACACGATGGAGCAGGCGTTCGCCGGTCTGCTCGCCGAACTCGGCCTCGGCGGGGAAGACGCGGCCGAACTGGCCGCCACGGTGGTCGCCGCCTACGAGGGCGCCACCATCCTGGCCCGGATCCGCCAATCGGACGCACCCTTGCGCACGGTGGCGAAGTCCATGGAGCGGCTGATCCGGACGACCTTCGCGGCGGCGGGGATCGGCGCTGTCGCGGCGCGGGACGGTGCCGTCGACACCCAGGCCGGGGCGGCGCCCTCATCCGGAAAATTTCCGGAAATCCCAGCGCAGCAACACGATGCGGCGGAAACCGTTGACTAGAAAGAACGTTCTAGCGACACTCGGACGATGAAGCGTCTGATGCTGACCGGCCCCGGTGCGATGCGCTGGGAAGAACACCCCGACCCCGTCCTGAGCGGGCCCGGCCAGGCGCTCGTGCGGCCGGTCGCGCTGGCCACCTGCGACATCGATCCGGCCGTCCTGCGCGGCGCGTTCCCGCTGCCGGGGCCGTATCCGTTCGGGCACGAGGGCGTCGCTGAAGTGGTCGAGGTGGGGCCGGAGGTACGCGAGGTCGCGGTGGGCGACTTGGTCGTGGTGCCGTTCCAGATCTCGTGCGGCGCGTGCCGGGCCTGCCTGCGCGGGCGGACCGGGAACTGCACGAGCCATCCGCGGTTGTCGAGTTTCGGTCTCGGCGCCATGGGCGGGCTGGACTGGGGCGGGTTGTGGGCCGACCTCGCGCTGGTGCCGCATGCCGACGCCATGCTGGTGCGCCTGCCGTCCGGTGTCGACCCGGTCGCGGTGGCCAGCGCCAGCGACAACATCCCCGACGCCTACCGCTCGGTGGGCCCGCAGCTGGCCGCCGATCCGGCCGCCGAAGTGCTGGTGATCGGCGGCCCCGCCGCGCCGTCGATCGGCCTGTACGCCGCCGGGCTCGCGGCCGCCCTCGGCTCGGCCCGCGTGGTCTATCTCGACGACTCGGTCCAGCGGCTGGAGATCGCCCGCTCGCTCGGCGCGGAGGCGACCGAAGGCCCGCGTGACGCGCGGGTCGGACGGTTCCCGATAGTGGTGGAGGCGGCGGGCGGGGCGAAGGCGCTGCGCGCGGCGATCGATGCGGCGGCGTACGACGGCTGGTGCACGAGCGTCAGCGTGCAATCGCAGGACGTCGCCCTGCCGATCCTGGACATGTACACCCGCTGCTGCACCTTCCACACCGGCCGCGCGCACGTGCGCCCGGTCATTCCCGAGGTGCTCGATCTGGTCGCGGCGGGTCGTTTCGATCCGTCCCTGGTCACGACGGTGACGGCAGCGTGGGACGAGGCGGTGGACGCGCTGCTGGAGACGCCGATGAAACTGGTCGCCGTGCGCTGAAACGCCTGTGACGAATCGCACTGCGGGTATTCGCGGCGCCCGAGACCGGTCGCGGTGAGCGGACCGTGTGCACCTTGCCCACCCCTTCCGGCTGCCCAGGACTCGGCTCGACCAGCTCCGATCGGCGTTCCTCTGCGCAGGTCAGCCGGGAAACCCGGGCCGCGACCCGGGTCCTGCCGGGTGGACAGCTGTCCGGAACGCCGGTGGGCGTGGTTGCGCTGTGCCGGTATCGGCGCAGGTCGGCCGAGCCGTTGACTCAGGGCACCCTTATTAGATTTCGGGAACGAATTCCGCCACACTGATGTTGTGAAAACCGTGGGTTTGCGGAGGAACGACGAAGGAGCCGGTCGCAAGGCCGACGCCGGGTCGGTTGCTGCGCCCGCGACGGTCGGCGGCGAAGGGCACACCCGAGCGGCCATCGTCCAGCTGCTGCTGGAGGAAGGACCGATCACCGCCACCGCCATCGGGAACCGGCTCGGCCTGGCCCCGGCGGGCGTGCGCAGGCACTTGGACGCCCTGATCGACTCCGGTCAGGCGCGCGCCAGCCGATCGGCGCCATGGCAGCAGAAGGGCCGGGGCCGCCCGGCCAAGCAATACCAGCTCACCGCGGCCGGACGCGGCAAACTCGGCCACGCCTACGACGATCTGGCCGGAGCCGCCATACGGCAGCTCGGGGAGATCGGCGGCGAACAAGCCATCACCGAGTTCGCCCGCAAACGAGCACGCACTATCGTGGCCGGGATCGAACCGGTCGGTGAGCACACCACGGAACAGACCGCGGCCAAGGCCGAGGAGATCGCCGAGGCGTTCACCGACGCCGGGTTCGCCGCCACCACCCGCAAGGTGGGCGCGGGCGTGCAGATCTGCCAGCACCACTGCCCCGTGGCGCACGTCGCCGAGGAGTTCCCGCAGCTGTGCGCGGCGGAGCTCGAGGCGTTCCGGGAGCTGCTCGGCACCCACGTGCAGCGGCTGGCCACGATCGCCAACGGCGACTGCGCGTGCACTACGCACGTGCCGCTGCTGGTCCTGCCCGCCGAACGGACCGGAACTTCAGCACCAACCGCTGCACAGCCCGCAGCGGTACGAACGAACGACTCCGGAAGGAGTGCCGAATGACGACGACCACCGACCAGGTGCAACCGCTCACCCAGGAAGAGGCCATCGCCTCACTGGGCAAATACGGTTACGGCTGGGCCGATTCGGATGTGGCCGGCGCCAGCGCGCAACGAGGTCTGTCCGAGGCGGTTGTCCGCGACATCTCGGCGAAGAAGAACGAGCCGGAATGGATGCTCGAACAGCGGCTGAAGGCCCTGCGCATCTTCGATCGCAAGCCCATGCCGATCTGGGGCTCCAACCTCGACGGCATCGACTTCGACAACATCAAGTACTTCGTGCGCTCGACCGAGAAGCAGGCCGCGTCCTGGGACGAGCTGCCCGAGGACATCAAGAACACCTACGACAAGCTGGGCATCCCCGAGGCGGAGAAGCAGCGGCTGGTCGCCGGTGTCGCCGCGCAGTACGAGTCCGAGGTCGTCTACCACCAGATCCGCGAGGACCTGGAGGCCCAGGGCGTGATCTTCCTCGACACCGACACCGGCCTCAAGGAGCACCCGGAGATCTTCCAGCAGTACTTCGGCTCGGTGATCCCCGCGGGCGACAACAAGTTCTCCGCGCTGAACACCGCCGTGTGGTCGGGCGGGTCGTTCATCTACGTGCCGCCGGGCGTGCACGTCGACATCCCGCTGCAGGCCTACTTCCGGATCAACACCGAGAACATGGGCCAGTTCGAGCGGACCCTGATCATCGTCGACGAGGGCGCCTACGTGCACTACGTCGAGGGCTGCACCGCGCCGATCTACAAGTCGGACTCGCTGCACTCCGCGGTGGTGGAGATCATCGTGAAGAAGGGCGGCCGCTGCCGCTACACCACCATCCAGAACTGGTCGAACAACGTCTACAACCTGGTCACCAAGCGGGCCAAGGCCGAGGCGGGCGCGACCATGGAGTGGATCGACGGCAACATCGGTTCCAAGGTCACCATGAAGTACCCGGCGGTCTGGATGACCGGCGAGTACGCCAAGGGTGAAGTGCTGTCGGTGGCGTTCGCCGGCGAGGGCCAGCACCAGGACACCGGCGCCAAGATGCTGCACCTCGCGCCGCACACCTCCTCGACCATCGTGTCGAAGTCGGTGGCGCGCGGCGGCGGCCGGGCCTCCTACCGCGGCCTGGTGCAGGTGAACAAGGGCGCGCACGGCTCGAAGTCGACGGTGAAGTGCGACGCGCTGCTGGTCGACACGATCAGCCGCTCCGACACCTACCCCTACGTGGACATCCGCGAGGACGACGTGACCATGGGGCACGAGGCGACCGTGTCGAAGGTCTCCGAAGACCAGCTGTTCTACCTGATGAGCCGCGGCCTCACCGAGGACGAGGCGATGGCCATGGTGGTGCGCGGCTTCGTCGAGCCGATCGCCAAGGAACTGCCGATGGAATACGCGCTCGAACTCAACCGCCTGATCGAACTGCAGATGGAAGGAGCCGTCGGCTGATGGCCGTGGAGAACATCGCCGAAGCCGCCGAGGCTCGTACCCCCGCGATCAACAAGGGTGAGGTCTTCACGTCGTTCGACGTGAACGCCTTCGAGGTGCCCTCAGCCAAGGACGAGGCGTGGCGGTTCACCCCGCTGCGCCGCCTGCGCGGGCTGCAGGACGGCACCGCTGTGCGCGACGGCAGCGCGACCGTCGAGGTCGACGCGTCCGAGGGCGTCACGGTCGAGACCGTCGACCGCTCCGACGCGCGGCTCGGCCAGGGCGGCGTGCCGTCCGATCGCGTCGCCGCGCAGGCGTACTCCGGCTTTGAGCAGGCCACCGTCGTTTCGGTGGGCAAGGAGGTCGAGGTCGCCGAGCCGGTGACCGTCACGATCACCGGCCCCGGCGAGGGCAGGACCGCCTACGGCCACCTGCAGATCCGCCTGGAAGCCTTCGCCAAGGCCACCGTGGTCATCGACCAGCGCGGCAGCGGAACCTACGCCGAGAACGTGGAATTCGTGCTCGGCGATTCGGCCAAGCTCACCGTCGTCGCCGTGCAGGACTGGGCCGACGACGCGGTGCACGCCACCGCGCACCACGCCAAGCTCGGCCGCGACGCCACCCTGCGGCACACTTCGGTCACCCTGGGCGGCGACCTGGTGCGCCTCACCGGCAACGTCCGCTACGACGGCCCCGGCGGCGACGCCGAACTGCTCGGCCTCTACTTCGCCGACGCGGGACAGCATTTCGAGCAGCGCCTGCTGGTCGACCACGCGGTGCCGAACTGCAAGTCGAACGTGCTGTACAAGGGCGCGCTGCAAGGCGACCCGCACTCGCCCAAGGGCGACGCCCGCACCGTGTGGGTCGGCGACGTGCTCATCCGCGCCGCCGCCGAGGGCACCGACACCTTCGAGGTCAACCGCAACCTGGTGCTCACCGACGGCGCGCGGGCGGACTCGGTGCCGAACCTGGAGATCGAGACCGGCGAGATCGTCGGCGCCGGACACGCCTCCGCGACCGGCCGCTTCGACGACGAGCAACTGTTCTACCTGCGCGCCCGCGGCATCCCCGAGGACGCCGCCCGCCGCCTGGTGGTGCGCGGTTTCTTCCACGAGATCATCCAGAAGATCGCGGTGCCCGAGGTCCGGGAGCGGCTGGAGGCGGCCATCGAGGCCGAACTCGCCGCCATCGGCGCCTGATCAACGACCCCATACCTGGCAAAGGAATCCGAATTCGATGACCACCCTGGAAATCAAGGACCTGCACGTCGAGGTCGCCAACCCCGATGAGACCGCCGAGCCCATCAAGATCCTCAAGGGCGTGAACCTCACGGTGCGATCCGGTGAGACGCACGCCATCATGGGCCCGAACGGCTCCGGCAAGTCGACGCTGTCCTACGCGATCGCCGGTCACCCCAAGTACACGGTGACCTCCGGCTCGATCACGCTCGACGGCGAGGACGTGCTGGCGATGTCGGTGGACGAGCGCGCCCGTGCGGGTCTGTTCCTCGCCATGCAGTACCCGGTCGAGGTTCCCGGCGTCTCGATGTCGAACTTCCTGCGCACCGCCGCCACCGCCGTGCGCGGCGAGGCCCCCAAGCTGCGGCACTGGGTCAAGGAGGTGAAGGAGTCGATGAGCGAGCTGGAGATCGACGCCGCCTTCGCCGAGCGCAGCGTGAACGAGGGCTTCTCCGGCGGTGAGAAGAAGCGCCACGAGATCCTCCAGCTGGGCCTGCTCAAGCCGAAGATCGCCATCCTCGACGAGACCGACTCCGGTCTGGACGTGGACGCGCTGCGCATCGTCTCCGAGGGCGTCAACCGCTACAAGGAGCGTGAGAACGGCGGCGTCCTGCTGATCACGCACTACACCCGCATCCTGCGCTACATCCAGCCGGAGTTCGTGCACGTCTTCGTCGGTGGACGGATCGTCGCCGAGGGCGGCCCCGAGCTGGCCGAGGAACTCGACGCCAACGGCTACGTTCGTTTCACCCAGTCCGCTACCGCTGGAGCCTGATATGACCGCTACGGTCCGCACCCTCGACGTCGCCCGCATCCGGGCCGACTTCCCGATCCTGAACCGCACGGTCCGGGACGGGAAACCGTTGGTGTACCTGGACTCCGGCGCGACCGCGCAGCGGCCGATCGAGGTGCTCGAAGCCGAACGCGACTTCCTGATCACCAGCAACTCCGCGGTGCACCGCGGCGCGCACCAGCTTGCCGAAGAGGCGACCGACGCCTACGAGGGCGCGCGGGCCGACATCGCGCGGTTCGTCGGGGTGGACGCGGGCGAGATCGTGTTCACCAAGAACGCCACCGAGTCGCTGAACCTGGTGACCTACGCGTTCGCCGACGACCGGTTCCCGCACCACGTGGGCCCCGGCGACGAGATCGTCATCACCGAGCTGGAACACCACGCGAATCTGGTGCCATGGCAGGAGCTGGCGCGCCGCACCGGCGCCACGCTGAAGTGGTACGGCGTGACCGACGACGGCCGGATCGACCTGGACTCGCTGGAACTGTCGCCCGCCACCAAGGTGGTCGCGTTCACCCACCAGTCCAACGTCACCGGCGCCGTGGCCCCGGTCGAGGAACTGGTCCGCCGGGCGAAGGCGGTGGGCGCGCTGGTCGTGCTCGACGCCTGCCAGTCGGTGCCGCACATGCCGGTCGACTTCCGTGCGCTCGGCGTCGATTTCGCCGCGTTCTCCGGGCACAAGATGCTCGGTCCCTCCGGCGTCGGCGTGCTTTTCGGCCGCCGCTCGCTGCTGGAGGAGCTGCCGCCGTTCATCACCGGCGGGTCGATGATCGAGACGGTCTTCATGGACCACAGCACCTACGCCCCGCCGCCGCAGCGCTTCGAGGCCGGTGTGCCGATGACCTCGCAGGTGATCGGATTGGGCGCGGCCGTGCGGTATCTGGAAGAGATCGGCATGGACGCGGTCGCGGCGCACGAGCACACGCTGGTCGGCGCGGCGCTGGAAGGGCTGGCCGGGATCGACGGCGTGCGCATCATCGGGCCCACCGAGAACATCGATCGCGGCGGCGCGGTGGCGTTCGTGGTGGACGGCATCCACGCCCACGACGTCGGGCAGATCCTGGACGACGAGGGCGTCGCCATCCGGGTGGGCCACCACTGCGCGTGGCCGCTGCACCGGCGTTTCGGCGTCGCCGCCACCGCGCGGGCGTCGTTCGCGGTCTACAACACTCTCGCCGAGGTGGACGCGCTGGTCGCCGCGGTGCGGAAGGCTCAGAGCTTCTTCGGAGTTGCATAAGTCATGCGCATGGAGCAGATGTACCAGGAAGTGATCCTGGACCACTACAAGCATCCGCACAATCGGGGCCTGCGCGAGCCGTTCGGGGCCGAGGTGCACCACGTCAACCCGACCTGCGGCGACGAGGTGACCCTGCGCGTGCAGCTCGACGGCAACGGTGACGTCACCGACGTCTCCTACGACGGGCAGGGCTGCTCGATCAGCCAGGCCGCCACCTCCATCCTCACCGACCAGGTGATCGGGCTCCCGGTGCAGCAGGCGCTGAAGGTGGTGGACTCCTACAGCGAGATGATCTCCAGCCGCGGCACCATCGAGGGCGACGAGGACGTGATCGGCGACGGCGTCGCCTTGGCGGGAGTCTCGAAGTACCCAGCGCGAGTGAAGTGCGCGCTGCTCGGGTGGATGGCGTTCAAGGACGCGGTCCTGCGGATCGGCCCCGAGCAGCCCGCGCCCGCCGCGGAAGAGAACTGAACCGTCCGAGGGAAACGGGAAGGCGTCATGACCGACACACCGACCACCGAGCAGGCCGAACCGGCCGCCGACGTGCCCGAGCTGTCCGCCGAGGACATCAAGCTGCTCGAGGACATCGAAGAGGCGATGCGTGACGTCGTCGACCCGGAACTCGGCATCAACGTCGTCGATCTCGGCTTGGTCTACGGGTTGCGCGTCGAGGAGGACAACATCGCGGTCCTCGACATGACGCTGACCTCGGCGGCCTGCCCGCTGACCGACGTCATCGAGGACCAGTCCCGCAACGCGCTGGTGCGCAGCGGCCTGGTGGAGGACCTGAAGATCAACTGGGTGTGGATGCCGCCGTGGGGTCCGGACAAGATCACCGAGGACGGCCGCGAGCAGCTGCGCGCCCTCGGCTTCACGGTGTAATAGCCGAAACGGAGAGCAGCCGCCGGTAGCGCCTGGAACAAGGTGCCCGGCGGCTGAGTCGTATCCGCCGCGGGCATTCCCGGCAGTGCGGTCGGGGCGACAGTCGGTGACGCTTCTGCACCGCTCTGGTCCAGCCCTGGCGCACGGCCGATGCTCCGCGCTCGCCGAGGACGGATGCTCGGAAGCGAACCGTCGCGCCGGATTCGATGTGGCGCACCCGCCGATAGTGGGAAGTCCGCACTTCGACAAAGCGGCACGGGCCGGACCATGATCTGAGCTTCGAATCGGTCGGAACGGGGAGGATCATCAGATGTCGGTGCCGCACAAGGCCGCACTCGGGCTTGCGGCGGTCTCCGCCGCCACCTGCGCGATCGTCGGCGCTCCCGCGGGTGAGGCGGGGGCGGCGACCTACTATGGCGCGCTGGCGCTTTCGTCCAGCACGGGCGTTGTCACCTCGGCGGTGGACTACACGAGCGCCGCCGCCGCCGACTCCGCGGCGCGCGCCCACTGCGGCGCCCCCGACTGCCGGACGGTCGTGCAGTTCTGGAACGCCTGCGGGTCCGTCGCGCGCGGCGCCGACGGCAGGCACGGATCGGCGTGGGGCGCCACCCGTGCCGAAGCCGAACGCCGGGCCATCGATACCCTCGGCCCCAGCGCTCCGCCGTTCCCCGATCTCGGCAGCGCCATCCCCCGGCCGGGGCAGGTCCGGCTGACGGCCTGCACGTCGGGCGCCGGATAGCTCAGCGGCGCAGCACCTTTCGGGCCAGCCGGCTCGCCGAACTGGAAGCCCGATTCCGGAAATGAGCGGTTGCGTCGCCAGCCCGCCCGGTGGTCCGGGACGGTCAGGCCGGTGGCGCGGTCGGCGGATAGTGCGAGCGCCTGCCGGTGAGCATGTCGCGGATCTTGTCCACGACCGCGGCGACCATGCCCACGCTCTTCAGGTAGCCGGGGGTCGACGGCGTGCCGGGATGCGGCCTGGTCGGCGCCATGGCCTTGGCCGCGGCCATCTTGCGCCCCAGTTCGTTCGACGTCTCCGCCGGTATCGCCTCCCGGAACGCGGGCCAGACCTCGGACTGCTCGAACTCGATGTGGGCGCGCGCCGCCGGGATGAACTCCGTCAGCGCTCGCTCGAACTCGGGGCTGCCCGCCTGGGAGTTCTTCAACTGCTGGAGCAACTTCTTGGCCCCGTCCTCCTGGTCGATCGCCCGATCGGCGAGCTGGTCGCCGTCCGGTATCGTGCGGCGGACCTCGGGCCAGAAGAACTGCTCCTCGATCGCCTCGTGCTGCGATTCCGCGATCACCAGCGTGGTCACCAGATCACCGCGCGCGCGGACCTCCGCCTCGCCGCCGCCGCGGCCACGTTCGAGGGACTCGAGCATGCCGAGTACGCCTTCGTGGTCGGTGCGCAGAAATGTCAATGCGTCCACAGCGTTCCTCCTTCTGAGTGCCGGGCTGGGTGGCGACCGCCGCCGACAGCGTGCCGACCAGCGGCTTCGGCCCTCGCCGAGTACAGGGACGAACTTCGTACACCAGTCGCCTACCCGGTCGCGCCGGGTTCATACACCCGCCACGCGATCGTTCGAACGCTGGGAAAACGCGACCGCGCGAACCGCGCGGAGCATCCCCGTGGCTACCCCAGGGCGGGACGTGGCCAGGTCCGGCGCGAGATCCCGGCCGATCCACTGTTACAGCGCGTGGGAGCGGGGCATCCGGACCGCATGAGTGGCGCGAAATCCGAGACCGTGGACGCGAACGAACGGCGACGATCGCCCGACGCGCGCCATGCCGGCACGGCGGCGCACGGGCGGCGACTCGGTGCGGACGAACTGCCGATCCTGCGGCGGCTGTCGGAGGTCACCGAGTTCATCGAGCGCACCGAGGAGACCGTGTACCTGCGTTACTCGCGCGGCCCCGAACACGATCGACAGGCCGGAGGCAGCCGCGACTACGAGGCCGATCACGAGATGCCGGGCCTGTCGGTCAGCACGATAGAACCCGAGGAATGGTGGACGCGCGCCGCGGTGGACTGGATCGCCCGCCGCATCCACCAATACGCGGATCTGGGGGCGGAACACGACCGCTACGCCTGGCTGCTGACCGGCCGGGTCGCCGGATTCGGACCCGATCACGAACCTCTGCTGACCGACATCCGGCCGCTGGCTCGTCTGACCTCCGGCGTCCTCGCCGAAGCAGCCCAGTGGTATCACCGGCGCTTCCATGTCGGCCGCGATTCCACCGGAAGCGACCACGGGTCCGATACGGCCTGAGCGGTCCGGCCCGTGGTCGCGGCCGTTCAGGAGACGGCTTGGCTGACCGCGTTGGGACCGTCGTAGGTCCGGTCGGGGATCGCCTCGAGCGCGTTGAGGATGTCCTTGTCGGCGCCGTTGTCCCGGGCTTTGGTGACAATGCCGTCGCGGTCGCACGGATAGTCGATGCCGGACAGGTACTTCTGCACCTGAATGGGGTTCACCTGGCCCATGCTGTGCTCCTTTCGCGAAATCGTCGATTCGAGCAGCGGACACCGACGCACTACCACTCCCTCGGCATGCCAAACCACGGGCCGGTCGCGGCGCGCAGACTCCGGCGGCCAGGGTGCGGTTTCGGATGTGCGAGGGCGGGAATCGCGTCCGGGAGTCGACACCGAGGAGGTATCCGTGCCGGAGGGGAACACCGCGCGCCCGGAAAGGGTCGTGATCGTCGGTAGCGGGTTCGCGGGATTCACCTGCGCCCAGAAGCTCTGCCGCATCGTGGCCAAGGCGGACCGGGACGTGGAAATCGTGCTCGTGACGCCCAACGACTACATGCTCTATACGCCGCTGCTGCCGGATGTGGCCGGTGGCCTGATCGACCCACGATTCGTCGCCATTTCGCTGGCCGATTCGCTGCCGCGGGTGCGGTTGGTGGTCGCGAACGCTCGGTCGGTCGATCTGCGGAACAAGACGATCACGGTTTCCGGTGAGCATTACCCGCCGCGGGAGTTGTCCTGGGATCGGCTGGTGCTCACCCCCGGGTCGGTCACCCGGTTGTTCGACATACCCGGCCTGGCCGAGCACGCTCGCGGGCTCAAGACCGTCGCCGAGGCGCTGTACCTGCGCGAGCAACTGCTCCGGCAGCTCGAACTCGCCGACGACGAGCCGGACCCGGAGGTACGCCGGGCGCGGCGCACGGTGGTGGTCGTGGGGGCCTCCTACGCGGGGACCGAACTCGTCGCGCAGCTGCGCGCCCTCGCCGACGCCTACGCCGCGCGGCGCGGATTCGATCCCGCGGAAGTGCGTTTCCTCCTGCTCGACATGGCGCCACGGGTGATGCCGGAAGTGGGGGAGCGGCTCAGCGACAAGGTGCTGAAGGTGCTGCGCAAACGCGGCATCGAGATCCGGCTGGAGACCTCGCTGACGAAGCTCGACGAGAATTCGGTCGTGCTCACCGACGGCACCGTGGTGCCGACCCACACCGTCGCGTGGGTCACGGGTGTGACCGGCGCACCGGTGCTCGGCACGCTCGGCCTGCCGCTGGAGAAGGGCCGCCTGGTCGTCGACGCGAAACTGACCGTGCCCGGCCATCCGGACGTCTTCGCGGGCGGCGACGCGGCCGCGGTGCCCGACCTCACCAAGCCGGGCCGGATCACCCCGCCCACGGCGCAGCACGCCATGCGGCAGGGCAAGACGCTCGCCAGGAACGTCGCGGCGAGTCTCGGCATCGGCGCGGCCGCCGACTACAAGCACCGCGACATGGGGCTGGTCGTCGACCTCGGGCCACGCTTCGCGGTCGCCAATCCCCTGGGCATCCGCCTGTCCGGCCTGCCCGCCAAGGCGGTGACGCGCGCCTACCACACCTTCGCCGTGCCGAGAGCGGTGAACCGCTGGGCGATCACGGTCTCCTACCTGACCATCGCGGTGACGCCACGGCCGCTCGCGCTGCTGGGACTCGTCAGCGGCGAGGAAGCGAGCTTCGGCTCCAGTGAGGGCATCCCCGCCCGGTCGGGCTGACCCGAGCACCCGCGGCAGCTCTGCCGCCGAACCTGTGCGCAGGAGCATCGGCAGCGGAGATGATGCGTGGGTGGACGAGATGACGTATCGGCGCTCGCGAGTCGGATTGCACGCGGCCGCCGAATTGTTGATCGCCGGGCCGCAGTACCGGGAGTTCGGCACCATCCGGCTGGGAGTCGTGCCGGGAGGTTTCGGTGGCGTGCGGTGGCCGGTGTCGGTTGCCGGGGACGAACTGGTCTGGCCGGAAGGGAAGACCCGGCTGGCGGGGACCTATCGGGAGGTCGCCGAGGCCGCGGGCTTCGAACCGGTGGCGCCGAAGGACGTCTACTCCGGCACCATCGGAGTGGATCCGGATGCGGTGATCGAAGTGGATCCCTCGGCGGCCGGGTTGATCGAGGACTGGTTCGCCCTGGGGGACAAGGCGTTGCGCTGTCTGGCGCCCGGTACGACGCCCGTGCTGTGGCCGGAGCATTTCGATCTGGCGAGCACCGTCGACGAGGTGAACTACGGCGTTTCGCCCGGGGACGACGCCCATCCCGGGCCCTACGCCTACATCGGGCCGTGGACTCCGCGCGGCGGCGACTTCTGGAACGCGCCGTTCGGCGCGCTGCGGCCCCGCACCGCGGTGCACACCGTCGCAGCCCTGCTGGAGTTCTTCGAAGAGGGCAGGCGGCGCGCGGCGCGGGACTGATTCCGGCGCATCGAGCGCGATCAGGCGCCCTTGCGAGCCGGCGCCTTCTTGGCCGCCTTCTTCGCGGGCGTCTTCTTCGCCGCGCTCTTGGCCGCACCGGTCTTCGACACGCTGCTCTTGGCGGCTGCGCTCTTGCTCGCAGCGCTCTTGGCCGCGGCCTTCTTCGCGGTCTTCTTCGGCTCGCCCCCGTCGCCGCCCGCGGTCCGGCGGCCACTGGCCTCCAGGCTGCGCTGCAGTGCGGCGACCAGATCGACCACCTCGGCATCCATCCCGCTGGGCGCGAGTTCCGGCTGTTCGGGCACTTTGCCGGTGCCGCTGGCGATCGCCTCGTCGAGCACGCGTTTGAGTTCGATCTGGTACTCGTCGGTGAACTGTTCCGGATCGAAGTCGTCGGACATGGCCTCGACGAGCGTCTCGGCCATCTTGATCTCCTGCGGCCGTGGCTCGGCGACACCGTCGAGGGATTCGAACTCCACCGAGCGGACCTCGTCCGGCCACAGCAGCGTCTGGACCACCAGAATGCCCTCGCGCACCCGCAGTGCGGCCAGCCTGGTCTTCTGCCGCAGCGTGAAGTACACCAGGGCGGTGCGTTCGATCTTCTCCAGCGTCCTGGCCAGCAGGACGTAGGCCTTGGGCGTGCTGGAGTCCGGCTCCAGGTAGTAGCTCTTCTCGAACAGGATCGGGTCGATCTGCTCCGACGGCACGAACTGGAGCACCGGGATCTCGTGTTTCTCCGCTACGGGAAGTTTCGCGAAGTCCTCGTCGCTGAGCACCACTTTGTCGCCGTCCGGCGACTCGTAGGCCTTGTCGATCTCGGTGAACTGGACCGATTCGCCGCACACGGTGCAGACGCGGTCGTATTTGATCCGGCCTCCATCCTTGGCGTGCACCTGATGGAACCGGATGTCGTGGTCCTCGGTGGCGGTGTACACCTTCACCGGAACGTTCACCAGCCCGAATGCGATCGAGCCCTTCCAGATCGATCTCATCCTCCCATCATGGCCGAAGCCCGCCGACCTCGCGAGGGAACCGCGACACCGAGTGTCGCGGCCGCGACACGGCGGCGCAGCGGTCCGGGCAGCGCCGCGAACAGCGCGCTCATCGCCGTCACCGTGCCCGCGAGGTCGGTGCGTCCCGACAGATACGCGCGTTGCGCGTCCGGGGGCAGCGCGAAGAACGTGTCGAAGAACAGCGGGAGATCGCCCGGCGGCAACGCCAGCAGCGCGCGCAGCCCGGCGCCGCGCAACCGATGGACGATGCGTGCCGTGGCGGGCCACACGTCCTGGCCCGCGGCCACGGCGTCGGCGGCAGCCAGCGCGGCGCCGACGCTGTACCCGGTCGCCGGATGCAGGAACCCGCCCGCCGCCCCGAACCTGCGCGGCCCAGGACGGCCGCCCTGCACCGGAAAGCGAACGTGCTCCACGGGCTCGTCACCGGCGAGCGGGACGTTCCTGGCGTGCAGCCGCGCTCGCAAGCGGGTGCGCAGGTGCGCACCCGTCAACGCTGGGCGGCCCGCCAGGCAGGTCTCCTCGAGCAGCATCCGCTCGCCGTCCAGCGGAACGGCGTAGAGGAACGAGGGCGGGTCGCCGGGGGCGGCGCCGTTGTCCGGACGCCAGTCCATGAACAGCGGGTCGAGCCCGGCGCAGCGCCGCACGTCCACGATGACGCCGTAGGCGGTCTGCTCGGCACGGGCGGGTGAGCGGGTGAGCCCGCGCGCGTCGATCACCCGGCCACCGGTGATCTTCGTGCCGGATGCCAACGTCACGTGGCCGGGGCCGACCTGGATCGCGCGATCGGAGACCACGTTCGCATCGCCCAGGTGCAGCGAGGTCTGCAATCGTGCGGTGTCCAGCACGACGTACGGGCGATCCAATCGGTGCGCGCGCGTTCCCCAGGCCATCGGCCGGGAAACCGTCGCCCCGACGACCTGAGGCGGCAGCCAACCCGGCAGTTCGTCGGCCCACATCGCGTAGGTGGCCGTCCACCGGCGCTCCGGCGCGGGATCGACCGCGATGACCGTGAGCCCGCGCAGCACGGCGCGGTGGGCGAGCGCGCGTCCGGCCGGGCCGAGACCGCAGACGACCAGGTCCGGCTTCACGCCGCGTTCGCCCGGAGCCGTGGGAGCGCGTTGCGATGCATGGGTTCGAGCCTCTCATCTGTTCGCTGGACCGTCGCGCAGCCACGGCATCGAATCCGATCCTGCCCGCAGGACCGGCCGGGTCGCCGGGTTCCCCAGCCGGAAGTGGAGTCGCGCGCAGGCGGGCGTCCGCACTCGGCGCGCCGACGGAATGTGTTCGGGCTCACCGGAGTTTGTCCCGCGTTGCTAGGATGCCGGGGCGCTGGCGCACGCATCCGGCTCCGGTGTCGGGTGTCGGGTGTCGGCGCACCGGCGCGCCGCGGATGGCGCGCCGGGCAGGTTGCCGACCGGCGACCGCTGGAGCCCGAGCGCGAAAGCGGCACGACCGGAACGAGTTAGGGGTAGACGCAGTGTTCGAACTGACCAGGCGGCGCAGCCGGTGGATCCTGGCCGTGTTCGCGGTCCTCGCGCTGGCGATGGGCACACTGAGCGCGACGCTGTTCGACAAAGTGCAGGGCGGCGGGTACATCGACCCCGACAGCGAATCGAGCCGGGCGACCGCGGTGCTGCGCGACACCTTCGGCCAGGCCACCCCGAATTTCGTGCTGCTGGTGCAGACTCGCCGGTCGGTGGACGACGACGCCGCGGCCACCGCGGCGACGAATCTGGTCGCCGAGCTGAAGTCGGAATCCGGCGTCGCGGGCGTGACGTCGTACTGGACCGACAAATCGCCCGCGCTGCGCAGCACCGACGGCACCAAGGGCCTGATCGTGGCCAGCATCCTCGGCGAGGAGGCGGAGGTCGACAAGCGGGTCGGCGATCTCGCCGACCGGTTCGGCGGGTCCCACGGCCCGCTGGAGGTGCGGGTCGGCGGCTACGCGATGCTGCTGCACGAAACCGTGCAGCAGAGCGAGAAAGACGTCGTGCTCGGCGAGTCCATCGCGTTCCCGATCACGCTGATCGCGCTGTTGCTGGTGTTCGGCGGTCTGGTCGCGGCCAGCCTGCCGCTGGTGGTCGCCATGATCACGGTGATGATCACCATGGGCGCGCTGTGGCTGATCGCGAGCGTCACCGATCTGGCGGCCACCGCGACCAACGTAGCCACCCTGCTCGGCCTCGGCCTGGCGATCGACTACAGCCTGCTCATCATCAGCCGCTACCGTGACGAACTGGTCGCCGGTCGGCAGCCCGCCGCCGCGGTCACCGCGACCATGCGCTCGGCGGGCCGGACCGTCCTGTTCTCCGCCGTCACCGTCGCCGTCGCGCTGTCGGGCCTGCTGTTCTTCCCGCTGCTGGCCGTGCGGTCGATGGGATACGCCGGTCTGGCCGTCGCGGTGATCGCCGCGACGGTGTCGCTGACCGTGCTGCCCGCGATCCTGTTCCTGCTCGGCACCAAGATCGACAACGGTCAGTTGTGGTGGTTCCTGCGCGCGGCCCGTCCCGCGCCCGGTGAGGGCGCCTGGCACCGTCTGGCGCGGTTCGTGATGATGCGGCCGGTGCCGATCGGCCTGGCGGTGACCGCCCTGCTGCTCGTGCTGGGCGCGCCGTTCCTCGGTGTGAAACTCGGCTTCCCCGACGAGCGGTCGCTGCCGGAGTCGATGAACAACCGCCAGGTCACCGAGACCATCCAGCGTGACTTCGCCGCCACCGAACAGAACGGGCTGTTCGCGGTGCTGCCCGAAAGCGCCTACAGCGCGGCCGGATTGGACGCCTACGCCAGGGAACTGTCGGAGATCGATGACGTCCGCCGGGTCGACACCGCCACCGGCAGCTACAGCCACGGCGGTCTGCTCGCCCCGCCCACCGCGGCGAACGACCGTTTCCGCGCCGCGAACGCCGCCTACCTGACGGTGGTCCCCGACACCACCGACCCCACGGTGCTCGACCGGATCGCCGACGACGTGCGTGCGACGCCCGCCGCCTCACCGGTGCTGGTCGGCGGCGTGGCGGCGGCCAACGCGGACGCGATCGGCTCGGTCGTCTCGGCGCTGCCCTACGCGCTGGCGTTCGTCGTGCTGATCATGGTGGTGGTCCTGTTCCTGCTCACCGGGAGCGTCGTGCTGCCGCTGCTGGCCGTCGTGCTCAGCTTCCTGAGCCTCACCGCGACCTTCGGCGCGCTGGTGTGGATCTTCCAGGACGGGCACCTGTCCGGGCTGCTCGGCTTCACGGTCACCGGTGACCTCCCGCCGACCGTCCCGGTCATGCTGTTCGGCGTCGCGTTCGGGCTCGCCATGGACTACCAGGTGTTCCTGCTGGCCCGCATCCGCGAGGAGTACCGGCGCACCAAGTCGAACGCGCTGGCCGTGACTTCCGGGCTGGAGCGGATCGGCCGGATCGTCACCGCAGCCGCCGTGCTGATCTCGCTGGTCTTCCTCGGCTTCCTCGCCTCGGACATCACCTTCATGAAGGCGTTCGGCATCGGGCTTCCACTCGCCGTGCTGGTGGACGCGACCCTGGTGCGCGGTTTCCTGCTGCCCGCGGCGATGGAGTTGCTCGGCCACTGGAACTGGTACGCGCCCGGACCGCTGCGCAGGCTGCACGAGCGGTTCGGGATCGAAGAGGCTCCTGCCGCCACGGCGGTCGCCGGGCGCGAGGACTGGCGTCAGCCGGTCCGGCTCTGATCTCGCGGCGCCCGAGAAGGCTCGATCGGGTAGGGTCGCTCGGGCGGCTTCGGGGAGGCCCACACGGGGTGGGACGGCTGCTGGGAGAGGTGGGAGGGCGACCGCGATGACCTATCCGTCCGGCTCCGGCTTCGGCGGTGGCCCGGCGCACGGAAAACCGGAGGAAGCGCGGTACGCGCCGGATTGGGGAACCATGTCCCCGCCGAGCGCGTATCCGATGCAGGCGTGGGAGGCGCCGCCGCTGCCGCCGCCGCCCAGGTCCCCCACGGGCCTGATCGTCGCACTGGTGGTCGCCGTCGTCGCGGTGCTGGTCGCGGTCGGTGTCGGCGTGGCGCTGTCGCCCCGCGAGCAGGGGCACGCGCAAGCGGCGGTCACGTCCGCCGAAGCGACCACGCGCGCCGGCGGCGTCACCAGCACGCGACCCGCGAGCCCTTCCTCGCGTGGTGCGCGCCCTGCGCCGGGCAGGTTGAGTTACACCGAATACGCCAAGGACTGGGACTTCCGGTTCGACCGCGTGGAACTGCACGCCGAGTGGGTCGACGGCCGCGACCACGCCGACTGCCATCCCGTCGAGGCGGCGGGCAAGCTCACCGATCTCGGCTGCGTCTACGCGGCGGAGCTGGTGTATCGAGCCGAGGGCGGCGCGCTCATGCTCACCCAGTTCGTGCTGGGCATGGCCGACAAGGGCCGGGCCGCCGCGGCGAAGGACCGGTTCACCGACGCGGACCTGAGGCTGCGCCCCGGTAGCTACATCAAGGGTTACGCCAACGGCAAGTGGAAGGACGGCACCGAGAAGGAATTCGTGGTGGTGACGCTGGCAACGGCCACCGCCGCGGTCGATGCCGCCACCGTCGAGAAATACCTGCGCTACCGGCACGCCGACACGCTCGGCGCGCTGGCGTTCCGCTAGCGCAGGCGACCTCGTGTGCGGTCAGATCCCGCCCGTGGACAGCAGCCCGCCGTCCACCCGGACCGTCTCGCCGGTGATCCACGCCGCCTCGTCGGAGACCAGGAATCCGATCAGGCGCGCCACGTCCTCCGGGCTGCCCAGCCGCTTCATCGGGTACACGCTCGCCGCGCGCTCCTCGTCGGCCGAGTACAGCGCGTCGGCGAACTTCGTCTTGATCACGCCGGGCGCCACCGCGTTCACCCGGATCTTCGGACCGAGCTGCCAGGCGAGCTCGCCGGTGAGATGGATCAGCGCGGACTTGGACGCGCCGTAGGCGGCGATCACGCCGGTCGAGCGGATGCCCGCGACGCTGGCCACGTTGACCACGGCGCCGCCGTGGTCGCGCATCCACGCCTTGTACGCCTCCTGGATGTAGCCGAGGGCCGCGACCACGTTCACGTCGAAGATCTTGCGCACGGCGTCGAGGTCGGCGTCCATCAGTGAGCCGAAGACCGGGTTGATGCCGGTGTTGTTGATCAGGACGTCCAGCGAACCGAACTCCGCGACCGCGCGCTCGACCGCGGCGGCCCGATCCTCGGCGACGCCCGAGTTGCCCGCCAAGGCGACGACCTGCCCCTGCTGGCCCAGCTCGCGCAGCTCCGCGGCGGCTTCCTCCAGCGGATCCTTCTTCCGCGCGGTGATCAGCACGTTCGCGCCGCGGCCGAGCAACTCCGCCGCGACCGCCTTGCCGATGCCACGGCTGGCCCCCGTGACCAGAGCGCTCTTGCCCAATAGATCGGTACTCATGGCATCGCACGGTAGCGCAGGCGATCGCGTCGGCCGTTACCGCCGTCACATGCGGGTGCTGGTATGCGGGCGCGGTCGCCGTCCCGGGTAAAATCGGTGGTTCTCGTGCGCGTCGGCTCGCACAATCGAGCACGCGTCCAGCACCACGATCCCCCGAGGAGAAGTTTGTGATCACCGCGACCGACCTGGAGGTCCGGGCCGGAGTCCGCACCCTGCTGTCCGCTCCCGGACCGGCGCTGCGGGTGCAGGCGGGCGACCGGATCGGGTTGGTCGGGCGCAACGGCGCGGGGAAGACCACCACGTTGCGCATCCTCGCCGGCGAGGGCGAGCCGTACGCGGGCAAGATCCTGCGCTCCAGCGACATCGGCTATCTGCCGCAGGATCCGCGCGAGGGCAACCTGGACGTGCTGGCTCGCGACCGGGTGCTGTCCGCGCGCGGCCTGGACACGCTGATCCGGGAGATGGAGAAGCAGCAGGCGCTGATGGCCGAGGTCGCCGACGACAAGGAGCGGGAGAAGGCGGTGCGCAAGTACGGCCGCCTCGAAGAACGTTTCTCGGCGCTGGGCGGTTACGTCGCCGAGAGCGAGGCCGCGCGCATCTGCCACAGCCTCGGCCTGCCCGACCGGGTGCTCGGCCAGCCGTTGCGCACGCTCTCCGGTGGTCAGCGGCGCCGAATCGAGTTGGCGCGCATCCTGTTCGCCGCTTCCGACGGCAGCGGCGGGCGCTCCGACACCATCCTGCTGCTGGACGAGCCGACCAACCACCTCGACGCCGACTCCATCACCTGGCTGCGTGGTTTCCTGCAGAACCACGACGGCGGTCTGATCGTCATCAGCCACGACGTGGATCTGCTCGCCGACGTGGTGAACAAGGTGTGGTTCCTGGACGCGGTGCGCGGCGAGGCCGACGTCTACAACATGGGCTGGAAGAAGTACCTGGACGCGCGCGCCACCGACGAGCAGCGCAGGCGCAGGGAACGCGCGAACGCCGAGAAGAAGGCGAGCGCGCTGCGCGCCCAAGCGGCCAAGCTCGGCGCCAAGGCCACGAAAGCCACTGCGGCACAGAACATGGCCAAGCGCGCCGATCGCCTGCTGGCCGAACTCGACGACGTGCGCGTCGCCGACAAGGTCGCCCGGATCAAGTTCCCCGAGCCGGCGGCCTGCGGCAAGACGCCGCTGATGGCGGAGAACCTGACCAAGGTCTACGGCTCGCTGGAGATCTTCACCGGCGTCGACCTCGCGATCGACCGCGGTAGCCGGGTGGTGGTGCTCGGGCTCAACGGCGCGGGCAAGACGACGCTGCTGCGTCTGCTGGCCGGAGTCGAGCAGCCGACGGCGGGCGGTCTGGTGCCCGGGCACGGTCTGAAGATCGGCTACTTCGCCCAGGAGCACGACACCCTCGACGACAACGCCACCGTGTGGGAGAACATCCGCCACGCCGCGCCGGACGCGGGTGAGCAGGATCTGCGCGGCCTGCTTGGCGCGTTCATGTTCTCCGGTCCGCAGCTCGACCAGCCCGCGGGCACGCTGTCGGGCGGTGAGAAGACCCGGCTCGCGCTGGCCGGACTGGTCTCCTCGGCGGCGAACGTGTTGCTGCTGGACGAGCCGACGAACAATCTGGACCCGGTGTCGCGGGAACAGGTGCTCGACGCCCTGCGCACCTATGCGGGCGCGGTGGTGCTGGTGACGCACGATCCGGGCGCAGCGGAGGCGTTGTCTCCGGAACGCGTGATCTTGCTCCCGGACGGGACGGAAGACCATTGGTCGGCCGAATACCTGGAACTTATTCAGCTCGCGTGAGATTCATCACAGGTACCCGTTGATCACGGCCTGCTGAGTGCTTAGCCTGGAAAGACGCTGCTCGGCGACTCGGAGGAAGCCATGAGCGACAGGCCACAAAGCAAGGCCACATTGGGTAAGGGCACACGCGTCACCGGGAAGTCACGCGACCGCCTACAAACCCAGCTGAAGAAGCAATACGAGGCGGGTGCGAGCATCCGGTCACTGGCGCGGTCCACCGGCCGCTCCTACGGCTTCATCCACAACGTGCTGGTGGAGTCACACGTGCAGCTCCGCAGCCGGGGCGGAGCCAATCGCCGCAAGAGCCAATAGCGCGTAACGGTGTGACGCCGGGCGGCTACGCGGCCGCCCGGGCGAGCGCTCGACCGGATCGACGTCGACGGCCGTGCACCGGACACCTACCTCGCCGAGCCGCACGGCGGCGTCGATGCCCGGGTTGCCGGGCGCACGTCCACCGGCCGATCGAGCCACGCCGCAACGCAATCCGGGCACCTCGTCGCCGCTGGTCGTCGCGCCGAACCGGGTGCTGTCGGGCCGGACGGATCGGCGCGCAGTTGCCCGCCGAGGTCGCGGACCGATGGAATGCTCTCGGCGAACTCATGGGTCTTCGCAGGCGGTGAATCCCGTCCGTCGACGGAGGTTCGGCGGCTGCTGTCCCGGTGCGGTCGGATGCGCAGTCCGCCACTGTGCGCCGCGGCGCGGCGTTCCGGTCCTCGGTCGCGCCGCCGCCCTGAGGCCGGGCTCAGTAGCCCTCGACCGTGCCGTCGCCGTCCACCAGCAGGTTGGCCAGGCTGCGGAAGATCGGCAGCCCGGTCTTGATCTCCAAGTAGGCGAACTGGCCCTGCGGGTTGACCTCGAGGAAGTAGTACTCGCCGTCGCGCCCGAGCCGAATGTCGAGCACGCCGAAGGACAATCCGAGCGCGCCCATCAGCGTGGCCAGTGACTTGCTCACCGACGCGGGCAGGTGATCGCGTGTGAAGTCGACCGACGTGTCCAGGCGGGAGTCGACCTTGCCGACGCCGGCCTGCGAGTCGATGCGCACGGTCCATTCGACCCCGTCCACCCAGACCACGCGCAGATCGCAGGTGGCGTCGACGTAGTCCTGGAAGGTGGTCGGCGCCGAACGGATCGCGGCAAGCCTGCCGAAATCGTCCCTGCCGATGATCCTGGTCTCGGCGAATTCCGCCCTGCTGGTGCCGGTGCGCTTGTAAACCACCGGGCCCGGCCTGGATTCGACGAAGCTGCGCGCCTCCTCGGGATCGTTGGTGATCAACGTCTCCGGCACCGCGAACCCGGCCCGCAGCGCCGTCTCCAGCTGGACGATCTTGCGTGCCGCGGTGCGGTCGGCGCCCGGGTCGTTGACCCAGAAGGCGGGGATGGACCACAGCAGCCCCTGGATGAATCCGTCGCACTCGGCCTGGCGAAAATCATTGTCCGAGGCGCGGACCCCCGCGGGCACCTGCGCGTGGTGCGGGCGCCGCCACCACACCGACCGCACGTCGTCGAGGCCGATCAGGTGCGACAGCGAGCGTGTGGTGCCGAGGCGGTCCAGCCGGAAGCTGCCGGACTCCCGGGGGAAATCGCGAAGGTCGAGGTGGATCGGAGCGAGCCCGTGATGTTCTCGCAGCGTCGCCGCCATCGCGGTGGCGTGTAGATCATCGGATTCGGACACGATCAGGACCGAACCGCGCAGGCGTGCGGTCATCCGCCTGCCGCTCAGTCGAGGCTGTCGCAGTTGATGCCGTCGTCGCTGCCGTTCATCGACTTGGTCTGGCAGTAGGTGAACGTCGCCCCGCCCGCACTCGGGCAGTCGACGAGTTGCAGGCGGTCGGCCCAGGTTTCGGTGAGCTGACGCAACTGCTCGTCGCCGAGGGCCTTCGACGGCGACTCCGGGATGGTCATCGGCCGATCGACCAGGTCGATCCGCAGCCTGCGAGTGAAATCGGCGGTGGCGCCCGCCCGAATGTCCACCAGCACCGGACGCCCGTCCTGATCGGCGTGCGGCGCGGCGGAATCGACCACCCGCAGCACATCGGACCGACTGAAGGTCCACGTTCCCTCGGCGACGCGCACGCTGATCTGCCGGTCCGATTCCGCGACCAGCAGGCCCTGGAGCGGAGGAACGCGGTCGGCCTTCGGCGTCGTCCCAGGAAGGTGGATTGCGTCGGTCATAGCCGTTTCTCCGATCTGCTCACGATTTGCCACGACCCCCAAGCGTGTGAGCGATCATATCGCGATATGTGCTGCGATCGGCTCGGATCGCGATATTTCGCGGCCCGTGGCAAACGGAATTCCGATCTATACCGGCCGAGTTCCGAAAGTTTTCCGGTAGCGTGGAAATACTTACAGAGCAACCGCACAGCTGATCTCCGGTGATGCGCCGACGCTGCTCATAGCCCGGTATTGGCGGCTGTGCATCTGTGCTTTCGTCCCCATCGGCGCACCCGGCGCGTGGCCACCGCATGGGCGCGCGTCGTGTCAGCGCCGCCTTATGTTGGGCCCGACTCGCTCGAAATCGGCTGCGGGCGAGCGGGAATCGCGCGCCGAGTTCAGTTCCGGTGCGCGTTGCGCTGCGCCCACCAAGCGGGGGCGTCCACGAAGTGATTGTCGAACTCGTCCTGCGCGGCGGCCAGATCGGTCATCGGGGATTCGCCCGCGGCGATTCGTTCCAGCAGCCGGAAGTACTCGAAGCGCTGCACACCGGGCGTGAGCGCGATGAGGATTCGCGCGGTGCTGTCCGGTGCGGCGCCGAAGGCGTGCGGCATGAATTTCGGGACCACGATCGAACCGCCCGCGCCGACGGTGACGATGCGGTCACCGGCGAGCAGTTCCAGTTCGCCTTCCGCGACATAGAACAGCTCGTCGGAAAGCGTGTGATAGTGCGGCGCCGCGCCGTCCGCTCCGCGATCCATCGCCACCTCCAGCGTGCTCAGCCCGCCGCCCGCCTCCTCGGCGTCGATCAGCAGGCGCATGGTGACCGACGTGGTGCGCAGGGTCTCCGCGTCCTGTGGCTGACGGATCGCGGCGTCCTTGCGCGGGGCGGGAATGGTCATCGGAGCCTCCAATTGATTCGGTGATTGATAATTCGCCACCGAACTATATCCTGGCGAATAAGATCCTGTCCATGACCGAGCGGAAAACGGACGCCGTGGACGCGATCGTGGCGCAGTGGAAGCGGGAACGACCCGACCTCGATCTGGAGGCGATGGCCGTGGCCGGACGTCTGGGCAGGCTGTTGCTGGTGGCTCAGCGGGAGATCGAGGCGGTGTTCGGCAAGCACGGCCTGCAGCGCGGCGAGTTCGACGTGCTTGCCGCGCTACGCCGTTCGGGCGCGCCGTTCGAGCTGAATCCGTCGGTGCTCGCCGACACGCTGATGCTGTCGCGGGCGGGCATGACCGGACGGCTGGACCGGCTCGAGTCGGCGGGACTGGTGCGGCGCGTCGCGGACCCGCAGGACCGCAGGGCGGTGCGCGTCGGGCTCACCGACGCGGGGCGGGAACTGGTCGACACCGTGGTCACCGAGCACACCGCCAACGAGACGCGGATGCTGTCGGTGCTCACCGCGGGGGAACGACAGGAACTGGACCGGCTCGCGCGCATCCTGCTCAGCAGCATGGAGCCGGACGCGTAGCCGCGGTAGCTCACGCACCCTTCGGCTCGTCGAATCGCGCTCTACATGCGAGAACTCGTGCCGCGATGAGGTAGCCCGATACTCGTGCCGAGACGGCGTCCCTGCTCTACCTTGAGATTCCGTGCCGAAGGGGTCGGTGCGGTGGGCAAGGAGGCCACGATGATCGACATCATCACTCTCCGCGGCACCGGGGAGCCGCGCAACTCCGACGGAACGCCCGCGGGCATGCTGCACGAGGTCGCCAAACTACTCGACACCGGCAAGTTCAGCTGCTTCGAACCGGATTGGCCCGCTTCCGTCGGCCCCGTGCCGGAGGTCTGGGGTTCTTCGCTGGAGACGTCGGTGCGGCTCGGCATCGCCGCAGGCGTGCGGGCGATCCAGGACTCGCCGAATGTCTGCGGCCTGCTGAGCTATTCGCTCGGCGGCATCTGCGCCAGCCGGATCCTGGAGGGCGTGCGGTCGGGAAAGTACCAGAACACCGACGGCTCGCCGCTGGAGATCGCCTTCGTGGTGAACATCGCCAATCCGCTGCGCCGAGCCGGGCAGTCGGTCGCGAACCTCTGCCCGGCGAATACGTTCGGCCTGCACGGGCAGCGCGGAGCGTGGCCGGCCTCGGTCGACGTCCGTGAGTACGCCAACCCGGGCGACATCATCACCGCGTCCCCGGCGGATTCGCCGTTGCGCATCATCGACGTGGGCATCTCGCCGTTCTCCTTCGTGGAAGGCGCCCGGATCGGCGATGTCGCGCCGCTGATCTTCGCCGAACTGCTCGAAATCCTGCTGCGCGACCCGATCGCGAACCTCGGGCGCTACACGACCGCCGTGCGCGGTGTCGTCGGCTATCTGACGCCGTGGCCCGACGGCCAGCACGTGCTCTATTCCGGACGAAACATGCCGGGCACGAACGTCCTGTGGACCACCCACGCCGCGGAGTACCTCAACGCGACGTACTAGCCGGAGCCGCCGTCACTGCTTGCGGCGGACGGAGGCTTCGACCAGATCCAGGACAGCGGACAGGTTCTCGTTGGTGTGGCCGGAGGCGATGCGGGCGATCAAACCGTCGAGCACGAGGTCGAGGTAGCCGAGCAGCACGTCGGTCGGCACGTCGTCGCGCAGCGCGCCCGCGGCCTTGCGGCGTTCCAGGCGGGCCAGGGTCGCGGCGGTGAGTTCGGCCGAACGCTGGGTCCATCCGGCCCGGAACTCGGGATCGGTGCGCAGCCGCCGCGCGATCTCCAAACGCGTTCCGAGCCAGTTGAACTGCTCGGGGTGGGCGAGCATGTCGCGCATCACCTGCACGATGCCCTGATTGGCCGCGACATCGGCCATGCGTTCGGCGTCCTCCTGGGCGAGGGCGAAGAACAGCGCGTCCTTGTCGCGGAAGTGGTGGAAGATGGCGCCCCTGGACAGCCCGATCTCCTCCTCGAGCCGACGCACGGTGGCGCCGTCGTAGCCGTACTCGGCGAAGCAGCGGCGCGCTCCGTCGAGGATCTGGCTGCGTCGGGCGGCGAGGTGATCGTCACTGACCTTGGGCACGGAATCCTCCAGCGGGGAAACACGGACCCCCGCATCGGCGGTCCACCGATGCGGGGGTTCTCACAGTACGAGCGAGGCGAGCGTGATCCGAGCGACGGCGACAACGGATCCGGAGCACTGGCGCTCATGGAGCCGTCGCCGCCCGCGCGATCGCGACTCCTCCGGGAGCGAGTCCTACGAACACGCGCCGCCGAAGGCGGAGCAATCAGGCCCGGATCATATTGCGCAGCACGTACTGCAGGATGCCGCCGTTGCGGTAGTAGTCGGCCTCACCGGGGGTGTCGATGCGAACCACCGCGTCGAAGGTGATCTTGTCACCGTTCTCCTTGGTGGCGGTGACCTTCAGGGTCTTGGGGGTGACACCCTCGTTCAGCTGGGTGATGCCCTCGATGTCGAAGGTCTCGGTGCCGTCCAGCTTCAGCGACGCGGCCGACTCGCCCGCCGGGAACTGCAGCGGGATGACGCCCATGCCGATGAGGTTGGAGCGGTGGATGCGCTCGAACGACTCGGTGATGACCGCCTTCACGCCCAGCAGGCTGGTGCCCTTGGCGGCCCAGTCGCGCGAGGAGCCAGAACCGTACTCCTTGCCGCCGAGCACGACCAGCGGGATGCCCGCGGCCTGGTAGTTCTGCGAGGCGTCGTAGATGAACGCCTGCGGACCACCGGGCTGGGTGAAGTCGCGGGTGTAACCGCCCGAGACGTCGTCGAGCAACTGGTTGCGCAGCCGGATGTTGGCGAAGGTGCCGCGGATCATCACCTCGTGGTTGCCGCGCCGCGAGCCGTAGGAGTTGTAGTCCTTGCGCTCGACGCCGTTGGCCTCCAGGTACTGCGCGGCCGGGGTGCCCGGCTTGATGTTGCCCGCCGGGGAGATGTGGTCGGTGGTGACCGAGTCGCCCAGCAGCGCCAGCACCCTGGCGCCCTTGATGTCGGTGACCGGCTCCGGCGTCTGCGGCATGCCGTCGAAGTACGGGGGCTTGCGCACGTAGGTCGACTCGGCGTCCCACTCGAAGGTCTTGCCCTCCGGGGTGGGCAGGCTGCGCCAGCGCTCGTCGCCCCGGAACACGTCCTTGTAGTCCTCGAGGAACATGTCGCGGCTGATGACCCGGTCGATGGTGTCCTGGATCTCCTGCGGCGAGGGCCAGATGTCCTTCAGGAAGACGTCGTTGCCCTCCGTGTCCTTGCCCAGCGGGTCGTTCTCGAAGTCGAAGTCCATGGTTCCCGCGAGCGCGTACGCGATGACCAGCGGCGGGGAGGCCAGGTAGTTCATCTTCACGTCGGGGGAGATGCGGCCTTCGAAGTTACGGTTGCCCGACAGCACCGCGGTGACGGTGAGATCGTTGTCGTTGACCGCCTTGGAGATCTCCTCCGGCAGCGGGCCGGTGTTGCCGATGCAGGTGGCGCAACCGAACGCGACCAGGTTGAAGCCCAGCTTGTCCAGGTACGGCCACAGGCCGGCCTTCTCGTAGTAGCCGTTGACGACCTGCGAGCCCGGCGCCATGGAGGTCTTCACCCACGGCTTGCGGGTCAGGCCCTTCTCCACCGCGTTACGGGCCAGCAGGGCGGCGCCGAGCATGACCGACGGGTTGGAGGTGTTGGTGCAGGAGGTGATCGAGGCGACCACGACGGCGCCGTGGTCGAGCACGAAGTCGCCGTACTCCTCGCTGCGCACCCGCACCGGCTTGGACGGACGGCCCTCGGCGCCGTTGGCGGCCGACGCAACCGACTCGGCGCCGTCGTCGGCGAAGGACAGCACAGCCGGGTCGCTGGCCGGGAAGGACTCCTCGACGGCCTCGTCCAGCTTGCTGTGCGGGGTGTCGGCGGCGGGGCCGCTCTCCGCGTCGTTGGTGTAGTTGTGGATGTCCTTGCGGAAGGCGATCTTCGACTCCGACAGCAGAATGCGGTCCTGCGGGCGCTTCGGGCCCGCGATGGACGGCACCACGGTGCTCAGATCCAGCTCGAGGTACTCGGAGTAGGCGGGCTCGGTGTCGGGATCGTGCCAGAGGCCCTGCTCCTTGGCGTACGCCTCGACCAGCGCGACCTGCTCGTCGGAGCGGCCGGTCAGGCGCAGGTAGTCGACGGTCACGTCGTCGATCGGGAAGATCGCCGCGGTGGAGCCGAATTCGGGGCTCATGTTGCCCAGGGTGGCGCGGTTGGCCAGCGGCACCTCGGCGACGCCCTTGCCGTAGAACTCGACGAACTTGCCGACCACGCCGTGCTTGCGCAGCATGTCGGTGACGGTGAGCACCACGTCGGTGGCGGTCACGCCCGGCTGGATCTCACCGGTCAGCTTGAAGCCGACGACGCGCGGGATCAGCATCGAGACGGGCTGGCCGAGCATGGCCGCCTCGGCCTCGATGCCGCCGACGCCCCAGCCGAGGACGCCGAGGCCGTTGACCATGGTGGTGTGCGAGTCGGTGCCGACGCAGGTGTCGGGGTAGGCCTGGCCGTTGCGGACCATGACGACGCGGGCCAGGTGCTCGATGTTGACCTGGTGCACGATGCCGGTGCTCGGCGGAACGACCTTGAAGTCGTCGAACGCGGTCTGGCCCCAGCGCAGGAACTGGTAGCGCTCACCGTTGCGCTGGTATTCGATGTCGACGTTGCGCTCGAAAGCGTCGGCGCGGCCGAAGACGTCGATGATGACGGAGTGGTCGATGACCATCTCGGCGGGCGCGAGCGGGTTCACCTTGTCCGGGTCGCCGCCGAGGGTGGCCACGGCCTCGCGCATGGTGGCGAGGTCGACGATGCACGGCACGCCGGTGAAGTCCTGCATGATGACGCGGGCGGGCGTGAACTGGATCTCGGTGTTCGGCTGCGCCGTCGGATCCCAGTTCGCGATGGCGCGGATGTGATCGGCGGTGATGTTGGCGCCGTCCTCGGTGCGGAGGAGGTTCTCCGCGAGGACCTTCAGTGCGTAGGGGAGTTTCTCGGTGCCGGGCACGGCGGAGAGGCGGAAGATCTCGTAGGAGTTGCTTCCCACCTCGAGGGTGCCCTTGGCGCCGAAAGTATCGATACTTGTCGTCACGTCAGCTCCACTCGTCTGTGAGGGCGGCCACCGGCGGGGCTGTGCCGGCGGCCGAGTCTTCGGAGGTGCTCCGGCGCCGCTCGAGCGCCGGTTCCTCGCGGCTACGACCTTAACAGTACGCTTGTCCTGTGAAACACCTGGGGGCGGTTCGGCGTGCCGTGCGCGCGGGATGCGACACTCCGTCGCGTACTGTGCATTCGAGCCAGCAAGGGGGATCTTGCTCGCCCTGCAGTGTTGGATGCCCGTCGCTTCGGTTGCCGATGCGGCTCGACAGACCGGATGGAAGATGACCGCCCCGCTCAACTCGGTTTTCACCCCTATGGCCGCCGAATTGCCGCCCAATGTCACCACCGACACCGTGCGCAAGCTCACCGCCGATCTGGCCGACGATCACGTAGCGACGCTGACGGGTAAGGACAAGACCGAACTGGCCGCCATCGCCGCGGAGGCGCGATCGCACGGAGTCCCGCTGAGCATCGTGGTCGTCCCCGGCAATCCAGGACACGACTCGAGCCTACGGGACCTGGCCACCGAAGTAGGCAAGACGCAGCACGGCACCGTGGTCGTCCTCAGCGACGACTGGGTGGGCACCTACAGCGACACGATCAGCCGCGTGCGGCTGGAGTGGGCCGAGGACGCCGCCAAGGGCACGCAGGGCAAGAGCGGGGAAGCCGCGAGCATCTTCGCCAGTCGCTTGGAGACCCCGGAGTCGATGTCCTGGACCGCGATCACCTGCGTGCTGCTGGCCGGGACGGTGGCGGTCATCGCCGGACTGTACTGGGTCAAGGCGCGGCGGGAGACGAACGACGCGGAGCCGGAGCGGGTGGCGAGCGATCGGGGAGCCGCCGAACAACGCTCGCCGGAGGCTCGCGCCCACTAGCGCCACGCGGCGCCGACTGTGCCCGGGGGCTCGGCCCGGTCGGTTTTCGAGGTCTCGCGCGCCGGAACGGCGTGTCGTTCATCGCCGGGCGGATTTCCTGACGCGACTGTCCGAGCGGTCTGTGGCCTTCGCTGGATGCGAAGACCCCCGAGGTCATATATGGGGGTTGAGCGGGGCGTCAGCATCCGCAGCGCTACTTTTCCGAGCGGTTGGTCTGGTTTTGCCTACGAAAGATAGTTCAAAGTTTGGCAAATTTCGGGCAATGAAGGAAATGGGGGCGAGAGTGACGTAAGTGTCATACGGTTCGATTCGTCCCTGATGGGGAATATGTGTCTTCAGAGGCCATCTGTCGACCAAAGTGCGGCGTGGTTCGCCTGATGCCTTGAGGATTGCCGGTATCCGGTCCCTTGGAGGTGTGATGCGCAACGACGGCGGGCTGATTGCTCGGCGCCGACTATCGGTCGCTGTTGGTTTGCTGATCTCGGTGGCTGTAGCGGTCACGGCTGGGCCGGTAGTGGCTGTCCCGCCTCCTCCGCCAAATCCCAGCGACGGCCAGATCGCGCAGGCCGGAGCGCAGGTCGACGCCGGGGTCGCCGAGGTCGGCTCCCTGATCAACCAGGTCGCCGCGGTCGATCACCAGCTGGGGGAACTCGACGACGCCGTCGCGCAGCGCCGGGAGGACGTGAACAAGGCTCTGGTCGACCTGCAGGACGCGCGCGACGCCGCCGACGCGGCCGCGGCCGTGGTGGTGGACACCCAGATCGCCTTGGCCGACGCCGCGGCGAAGGTGGGCCAGGCGCGGCACAACTTCGATCAGTTCGCCACGCAGGTCTATACCAACCCTGGCTCGGACTCGATGGTCACCTACCTCGCCGCGGCCACCCCCGCGGTCGCCCTGGACCGGGCCCAGCTCCTCGCGCTGGTGTCGAAGAACCGCCAGCAGGTGCTGGACAGCCTGCGGCGCGCGCAGATCGACCAAGGCAACAAGAACTCCACCGCGCGGCGGGCGAAGTCGGACGCCGACGCGGCCGCCGCGGTCGCCGCCGCGCGCAAGGCCGACGCCGAGCACGCGGTCGCCGCCGCCAAGGCCGAACTCGACCGGCAGACCGCCCAGCGCGACGACCTGCTGCGGCAGCGCCAGGACGCGCAGGGCCGCCTGGATCAGGCGCGGCGGAACGTGGCGGGCCTGCAGGATCAGCGCGAGGCCTTCCTCGCCTGGGACGCGTTGCGCAGAGCCGAGGAGGCCGCGGTCCGGGCCGCCGCCGCGGCAGCCGCCGCCCGCGCGGCCGCCGACCGGGCAGCCCAGGATCGCGCGGCCGAACTCGGCGCGGGCAAGCGCCCGCACACCCAACTGGACGATTCCCCGCCGCCGCGGCGGAGCGCGCCTCGACCGAAATCACCCGATGTCGGCGGTTCGTCGGCGATCGAGATCGTGGTCGATCGCGCCATGTCCCAGCTCGGCGTCACCTACGCCTGGGGTGGCGGCGACGAGGACGGGCCGACGCGAGGCATCCGGGACGGCGGCGTCGCCGACAGTTACGGGGACTTCGACAAAGTCGGCTTCGACTGCTCCGGGCTGATGGTCTACGCGTTCGCCGGCATCGGGGTATCGCTGCCGCACTACAGCGGCTACCAGTACAACGCGGGCACCCGCGTGCCGGTCGGCGATCGCGAGCGCGGCGACATGCTGTTCTGGGGGCCGAACGGCAGTCAGCACGTGGCGCTGTATCTCGGCGACGGGAAGATGGTGGAGGCGCCGGAGTCCGGCGACGTGGTGAAGGTGTCCCCCGTCCGCGAGGGCGGCATCATGCCGTTCGCGGTGCGCATCGTCTCTTGATCCGGACATTCCGGGTGCTCGGCCCGGCCGTGGCACCGCGGAATTCCCATTCTGTCGGGTCCGGTTGCGGCACAGGCGGTGATTACCTGGAATAGTTGTGGCAGCACGCACAGGACCAAGGCGAAAGCGGGGATGTTGGTGACTTCGACGGACGGTGTGAGCGGAGCGAACTCGGCGAAGGATGCGCCGGTCTCCACGCCCAGCACCCTCGAGCGTGACGTCCAGACCCTGGAGAAGGCGATCTACGAGGTCAAGCGGGTGATCGTGGGCCAGGATCGCCTGGTCGAGCGACTGCTCGTGGGCGTGCTCGCACGTGGACACGTCCTGCTCGAAGGTGTGCCCGGCATCGCCAAGACCCTTGCCGTGGAGACCTTCGCCAAGGTGGTCGGCGGCTCGTTCGCCCGCGTGCAGTTCACGCCCGACCTGGTGCCGACCGACCTCATCGGTACCCGTATCTACCGGCAGGGCCGCGAGGAGTTCGACACCGAGCTCGGCCCGGTCGTCGCCAACTTCGTGCTCGCCGACGAGATCAACCGCGCGCCGGCCAAGGTGCAGTCGGCGTTGCTCGAGGTGATGGCCGAGCGGCACGTGTCGATCGGCGGCAAGACCTACCCGATGCCGGATCCGTTCCTGGTCATGGCGACGCAGAACCCGATCGAGAGCGAGGGCGTGTACCCGCTGCCGGAGGCGCAGCGCGACCGCTTCCTGTTCAAGGTCGTCGTCGACTACCCCTCCGTGGAGGAAGAGCGCGAGATCATCTACCGGATGGGCGTCACGCCGCCGGAGGCGAGCCGGATCCTGCAGCCGGAGGATCTGATCCGCCTGCAGAAGGTCGCGGCCAACACCTTCGTGCACCACGCCCTGGTCGACTACGTGGTCCGCGTGATCGCGGCGACCCGCAAGCCGGCCGATTTCGGCATGCAGGACGTGGCCAGCTGGATCTCCTACGGCGCCTCGCCGCGCGCCAGCCTCGGCATCATCGCCGCCGCCCGCGCGGTCGCGCTGATCCGCGGCCGCGACTACGTGGTGCCGCAGGACGTCGTCGAGGTGATCCCGGACGTGCTGCGCCATCGCCTGGTGCTGTCCTATGACGCGCTCGCCGACGAGATCAGCCCGGAAGACGTCATCAAGCGCGTCCTGCAGACCGTCGGCCTGCCGCAGGTCGCCCCGCAGGCGGTCGCGCCCGGCGTGCCCGCCGCGCCGCCGCAGGGCGGCCCGCAGCAGGCGCCCCAGCCGCCGTCGCCGCAGCAGGCCGTGCCCCAGCCGCCCAACGGGCAGCAGTCGCAGCCCGCGGGCACCGTTCCGCCGAAGTGACCTCGGCATCGGATCGGGTCGCGCCAGTGCCGACGTCGCCGTCCCACGCACCGCCGTCCTTCCACGCGGGGGAGTTGACCGACCCCAGGCTCACGGTCGCGCTCAAGACCCTCGAACTCACCGTGCGCCGCAGGCTCGACGGCGTGCTGCACGGCGATCACCTCGGGCTCATCCCCGGCCCCGGCTCCGAGCCGGGTGAGGCGCGCGCCTACCAGCCGGGTGACGACGTGCGCCAGATGGATTGGTCGGTCACCGCCCGCACCACCCATCCGCACGTGCGGCAGATGATCGCCGACCGCGAGCTGGAGACCTGGATGGTGGTCGATCTGTCGGCCAGCCTGGACTTCGGCACCGCAGCCTGCCAGAAGCGTGACCTCGCCATCGCCGCCGCGGCCGCCATCACCCATCTGACCAGTGGCGGCGGCAACCGGATCGGGGCGGTCGTCGCCACCGGCGAACGGTTGACCCGCATCCCGGCGCGCGGCGGGCGCGTCCACGCGCAGTCGCTGCTGCGCAGCATCGCGACCACCCCGCATGCCCGCGACGGTGTGCGCGGCGACCTGCGCGGCGGCATCGAATCGTTGCGCCGCCCGCAGCGCAAGCGCGGACTGGCGGTGATCATCAGCGATTTCCTGGGTGACATCGATTGGCAGCGTTCGTTGCGCGCGATCTCGGCCAGGCACGATCTGCTCGCGGTCGAGGTGCTCGACCCTCGCGACCTGGCGTTGCCCGACATCGGCGACGTCGTGCTGCACGACCCGGAGACCGGGCGCACCCGCGAGTTCAGCGTGACCCCCACCCTGCGCGCCGATTTCGCGGCTGCCGCGCAGCGCCACCGTGAGCAGGTCGAACAGGCCCTGCGCAGCTGTGGCGCTCCGGTGCTCACCCTGCGAACCGATCGGGACTGGATCGCCGACGTGGTCCGGTTCGTGTCCACCCGGCGCCACAGTCTGGGCGCCCCGACCGGGCGGGTGCCACGTCAGTGAGTATTTCGCATTTCACCGCGCAGATCTGGCTCGGATTCCTCGTCGTCATCGCGTTGATCGCGCTCGGCTACGTCCTGGTGCAGCGCAACCGGCGCAAGCACATGCTGCAGTTCACCAACATGGAGCTGCTGGAGAAGGTCGCTCCGTCGCGGCCGGGCCCGTTCCGGCACGTGGCCGTCGCGCTGCTGCTGGTCGGCCTGGCGTTCCTCACCGTCGCCGCCGCCGGGCCGACCGCGGTCAAGAAGGTCCCGCGCAACCGCGCGACCGTCATGCTGGTGATGGACGTGTCGCTGTCGATGGAGGCGACCGACGTGGCCCCGAGCCGCATCCAGGTCGCCAAGAAAGCGGGCAAGGAGTTCGTCGACGGACTGCCCGAGGGCGTGAACATCGGCTTCGTCACCTTCGCCGGCACCGCCTCGGTGATGGTCTCGCCCACGACGAACCACGAATCGGTCAAGGCCGCGATCGACAATGTGCGGCTGGCCGAGCGCACGGCCACCGGGGAGGGCATTCTCACCGCGCTGCAGGCGATCGAGACGCTCGCCACGGTGCTCGGCGGAGCCCAGGAGCCGCCGCCCGCCAGGATCGTGCTGATGTCCGACGGAAAGCAGACCGTTCCGGATTTCAAGGACGTCGACAACCCCCGGCACGAGTACGTCGCCGCCCGGCTGGCCAAGAGCAAGAACGTCCCGATCTCGACCATCTCCTTCGGCACCCGCTGGGGCGTCGTCGAGATCCCCCGGGAGGACGGCAGCAAGGATCAGGTGCGCGTCGAGGTGGACGACGACGCCATGCGCGAGATAGCGCGGCTGTCCAGCGGGGAGTTCTACACCGCGTCGTCACTGCAGGAGTTGACCAAGGTCTACGACACCTTGGAGCAACAGATCGGGTACGAGCTGACCAGAGGCGACGCCAGCCGCCCGTGGTTGCTGCTCGGACTGGTGGTCGTGGCGGCGGGAGTGGTGATCGGCTTGGTGTATCGCCAGCGTTTGCCTTAGCGCTGCGAACGCCAAGGCGCGCAGGCGAATACCGCGAGCCGTCGCCGTGGAAGTGTGTTAGCGTGCCCAGGACGGGCGGTAAGGGAGTGCCGCCCTCCTTGGGGCGGAATCATGCGAATTTCTGCAATCGTCACCGCTATCGCGTTCGCCGCGCTGGCCTTGGTCGCGGCTCCGCTGCCGGAGGCGTCGGCGGCGGGCTGTCCGTCCGGCAGTCTGTGTCAGTACTCCGGCGCGGGATTTTCCGGCACGGCGAAGGTGGTCACGCTCAACACGAAGAACTTCCGGAACTACTGCGGACCCGCGGGAGATCCGAGCACCAGATCGGTGATCAACAACACGAACGTCGAGTTGCTGTTCAGCTCCGGTTCCAACTGTGGCGGCGGACAACCGTACCGCTATGTGGGGCCGGGTAAGCAGGTGGCGGATCTGGGGTTCGACGCGCTGTCCGTGACTTGGTGCCCCAGCTGCTGAGCAGTGCCTCTCGCGTCGCTCGCCGAAGGTGAGTGAAAGGCGGCGCATCGATCGAATGCCGACCGGCCGGTGGTCTCCTGGACCACCGGCCGGTCCGCGTGAACGGGCCCCGATCGGGCGCCGGCGTTGTGGCGTTTCACGAACGAAGCCGGGCTCTGATGGCGCTCGGACGAACGTGACGGCCCGATCGTGGCCTGCCGATTCGACCAGGTAGGTTGAACCCCATGTCGAACATCACATCCCGGTCGGTCCTGGTGACCGGCGGAAACCGCGGCATCGGACTCGCGGTCGCGCAGCGTCTGCTTGCCGACGGTCACAAGGTGGCCGTCACGCATCGTGGGTCGGGGGTGCCGGACGGCCTGTTCGGTGTGAAATGCGATGTGACCGACAGCGAGTCGGTGGACGCCGCCTTCGCCGAGGTGGAGGCGCACCAGGGTGCGGTGGAGGTGCTCGTGGCCAACGCGGGCATCACCGACGACACCCTGCTCATGCGGATGACCGAAGAGCAGTTCACCAGGGTGCTCGACGCCAATCTGACCGGTGCGTTCCGGTGCGCCAAGCGGGCCAACCGCGCCATGCTGCGCGCGCGCTGGGGCCGGATGATCTTCCTCGGCTCGGTGGTCGGCATGAGCGGCCAGGCCGGCCAGATCAACTACGCCTCGTCCAAGGCCGGCGTGATCGGTCTGGCCCGCTCGATCACGCGCGAGCTGGGTTCGCGTTCGATCACCGCGAATGTGGTCGCCCCGGGTTTCATCGAGACCGACATGACCGCGGACCTGCCCGAGGACATGCGCGACATGGCCAAGAAGTTCATCCCGTTGCAGCGGCTCGGCCAGCCCGAGGACATCGCGGCCGTGGTCAGCTTCCTGGCCTCCGAGGATTCCGCCTACGTCTCCGGCGCCGTCATCCCGGTCGACGGCGGCATGGGCATGGGCCACTGATCACACCGAACGCGTAGCGCGGCCGGTTCCAGGCCGCCCGCAGCCAACCTCACAATCGAATTTCAGGAGAACCGAGAACTCATGGGCGGACTGCTCGAAGGCAAGACCATCCTGGTCACGGGCATCATCACCGATTCGTCGATCGCGTTCCACGCCGCGGCCGTCGCGCAGGAGCAGGGTGCGAAGGTGATCATCACCGGCATTCCGGAGCGGCTGCGACTGATCGACCGGATCGCCAAGCGCCTGCCCCAGGAGGTCCCGCCGGCCATCGGGCTCGACGTGACCAGTGAAGAGGATCTCGCCGGCTTGGCCGACAAGCTGCGCGAACTGGCTCCGCAGGGGATCGACGGAGTGCTGCACTCGATCGCGTTCGCCCCGCGCACCCTCATGGGTCCCGAGGCTCGGCCGTTCCTGGACGGTCCCGGCCCGGACGCCGCCAAGGCGTTCGAGATCTCGGCGTGGAGCTACGCGTCGCTGTCGCGCGCGGTGCTGCCGGTGATGAACGAGGGCGGCTCGATCGTCGGCATGGACTTCGATCCGCGCACCGCGATGCCGTTCTACAACTGGATGGGCGTGGCCAAGGCGGCGCTGGAGTCGGTGAACCGGTACGTCGCGCGCGAGGTGGGCGCGGCGAAGAAGATCCGGTCCAACCTCATCGCCGCGGGCCCGATCAAGACGCTGGCCGCCAAGGCGATCGCGGGCACCGCGACCGACGACGCCGCCAAGCTCAACCAGCTCAACGTCTACTGGGACGGCGCGTCGCCGATCGGCTGGGACGTCGACGACCCCACGGTGGTGGCGAAGTCGATCGTGACGCTGCTGTCGGACTGGCTGCCCGGCACCACCGGCTCCATCATCTACGTCGACGGCGGAGCCAGCCACAACACCTGGTTCCCGGAGAACATGGCGATCAACTGAGCGATCGGATGGGAGACACCGTGGTTCGAACCGCCGACGCGCTGCTGCTGCTGTCCTTCGGCGGTCCGGAGCGTCCCGAAGACGTCATGCCGTTCCTGGAGAACGTCACCCGGGGCAGGGGAGTGCCGCGCGAACGCCTCGAAGCGGTCGCCGAGCACTATCTGCACTTCGGCGGTGTCTCGCCGATCAACGCGCTCAATCGCGACATCATCACGGCGGTGGAGGCCGAACTGGCCGCCGCGGGCCTGGAGTTGCCGGTGTACTTCGGCAACCGGAACTGGCATCCCATGGTGGAGGACACCGTCGCGCGGATGGCCGCCGACGGTGTCGGCTCAGCGCTGGTCTTCCCGACTTCGGCGTGGGGCGGCTACTCCGGCTGCCTGCAGTACCACGAGGACATCGCCAGGGCGCGTGCCGCGTTCGGCGCGGGCGCGCCGCAGCTGCTGAAGCTGCGCCAGTACTTCGATCACCCTCTGCTGATCGAGACGTTCGCCGATGCCATCCGCTCGGCGCGCGATCGGCTCCCCGCCGGGCAGCGCGCCTCGGCGCGACTGGTGTTCACCGCGCATTCCATTCCGGTGTCGGCCGATGCGGCCGCGGGCCCGCCCGCCGACGGCGGCCGCCTCTACAGCCGTCAGGTCGCCGACGCGGCCCGATTGTGCGCCGTCGCAACCGGTTTCACCGATTACGACCTCGTCTGGCAGTCACGTTCGGGTCCGCCGCAGGTGCCGTGGCTGGAGCCGGACATCGTCGATCACCTGGACGATCTCGCGGCCAAGGGGGTCGAGGCCGTGGTCGTGTGTCCGGTGGGTTTCGTCTCCGATCATTTGGAAGTGATCTGGGATCTGGACAACGAGGCCGCGCAGAAAGCCGCCGAGCTCGGTATGGGTTTCGCGCGGGTCGCGACGCCGGGGAGTGACCCCCGCTTCGCGAAGCTGGTCGTCGAGTTGATCTCCGAGCAACTGCGCGGAGCCGAACCACGGCGGCTCGGTGCGGTCCCCGGCTACGGCTGTACGCGCGACGGCGCGCCGTGTGCCGTCGGCTGCTGTGCGATCACGCGTCGTCCCACTACTGGGAATTGAGGACGAGCGGTCGCGGATAGCATCGCCTGCGACCGATCGCCGAATCCGATTCTCTGGGGGGTAACTCTCGATGACCTATGCCGACGTGCTGACCAACGCCGCCGTGCTCGACCCGCACGCCTGGTCCGATGCGACCGTATGGACCGTGGCGCTCGACGCCACCGAGGCCAGGCGCCGTGGCCGTAGCAGTGGCAGCGGCGGCTTCTCGATCGGCGGTCTGCTGCTGTGCATCGGGGTCGTCGCCCTGGTGATCGGGCTCGTGATCTGGCTGAGCAAGCGGAACAAGTCGAATCAGCCCCAGCAGCAGTATCCGCAACAGCAGTACCCTCAGCAGTATCTTCCGCAGCAGAATTACCAAGGACAACAGCCGCAGTATCCGGCGCCCCAGTACCAGCAGCCGTATCCACCGCAGGGTCAACAGCAGTATCAGCAGTACCCGCCGCAGCACCAGTACCCGCCGCAGCAGCCGCCGTACCCGCCGCAGCGGTGAGACGCGTGCACGGGGATCTCAGAAATCCGGACTGCTCAGGCGGGTGTAGACCGTGGGGAAGCCGGGGCGTGCCGCGCCCACTCCCCAGGACGTGAGTCCGGCGAGATGCCCGTCGACGAGCAGCGGTCCGCCGCTGTCGTACTGAGCGGTGTCCGCGGTGGGGGTGCCTGCGCAGAGCATGGTGGACGGATCGAAGGCGGGACCATAGGCGGTGACGCACTCGCCGTCGGTGGCCAGGGGGAGGTTCGCCGCGCGCAATCGAGTGTTAACCTCGTCGGTCTCGGAGGTCGCGCCCCAGCCCAGGATGGTCGCGGTGCCCGAAGCGGGCGCCGCGACGGTGATGGCCGGGCCGGGCTGCGGCTCGTCCAGGGTGAGGATCGCGACGTCGTCGTGATAGGCGGTCGTCATGTCCAGAACGGTGGCCCGGAAGCCGGGATGAATGCGAATGTCCCTGACGCGCACGGTTTTCCCGTCGTTTCCGCGCAGGTCGTCGCGGCCGAAGGTGACGGTGAGCGTCTGTGCCAGCGTCTGTGCCAGGGCCACGCAGTGCGCCGTCGTGACGACCCGGTCCGGCGCGATGAGCGCGCCGCCGCAGAACTGCCCGGAAGCGCGGGTGAGGAACAGCGGCGTGCCGATGGCCGCCAGCCACGGGTACTCCGCTGTCGTCGCCTCGGCGCCGCCGACGATCGCGGAGGCGGGGGCGGGCAAGGTGAGACCGAGCAGAACCGTCAGTGCGGTGAGGGCGGCCGCGCGGCGACGACGGGGGAAGCGCATGTCAGACCGCCCGAGACATGAGATCAGCGACTTCCGCGCGCGGAGGCGTGCACGGCGACCAGGCGCGCGGCGCGGATCGCGTCCCACAGCGGCCGCAGCAGCGATTCCTGCGCGCCGATCGCGCTGGCGGAGGTCGGCGCGGAGGCGGGCTCACGCTGCGCGACCGTGAGGATGGCGGCGACATGATCGGCCGTGTCGAGAATGCGCCTGGCGCGCAACGGAATCGACTCGGGATAGTCGTGCCGGGAGTAGTCGGCCAGTTCGGCTTCGATGAGCTCGCGGGGATCGGAGTCGGCCGCGCCGAGCGCCGTGGTGTGCAGTTTCATCAGCGCGTCGGCGGCGTCGCGGACCGCTTCGCGCATCGCGTATTCGGCTTCGCCGAGGGACATGTCGGAGCCGGGCGCCGCGGGGACGGGCGCGCTGTAGACGGTCCACTGCAGCGTGTCGTCCTCGGCCCAGTGCGGGATGAGACCGGTGCCCTCGGCGCCGGGGACGCCGATCAGCATGCCCTCGCCCGCCTCGATCGCGTCGGCGGCGAACGCCGTGCCCGCGGGGATGCCCCTGACGTCGCCGGGGACGGGCAGCACCAACCGCAATTGGGCGCCGGGCTGGGCCATCGTCTCGCGAATCACTTTGAGCAGCGCCATGACTCCGCTCCCCGGCTGGTAGCCGTGGGCGGACCAGGGTAGGTCGGTGCGACCGCCGGTGATCGGATCACCCGCCGCGATGGTGTGCTTGGGCGCCCAGGCGTGCAAGGCGGCCAAAACGTCGTCGGGCGCACTGCAGCCGGCCAGCCAGGAGCTCGCCCACACCGTCAGCGTCGCACTTGGAGAGCACATAATCATCGAGCATAAAGGGTGGGCGCTACCGGTGGGCATCCATCCGCGACGGCATCGGTGAGCAGCGCGGAAACCGCGGGGGCCACGCCGCCCGCGAGGAACGTGCCCGGGCGGATACTCTCCGGCACCGCAGGCGCGACGCCCGCGATCGGCGGTTAGTCCGGTTCGGTGACGAAATCGATGAGCCGCTCCACCGCGCCGATGAGCGGCGCCTCCAGATCGCGGAAGGAGGACACCGCCTCGTACACCTTCCGCCAGCCGTCCTGCGGGGAACCCCAGCGCAGGCGCGAGCAGACGCCGGTCTTCCAGTCCTCGTCGCGGGGCACCTGCGGCCACCGGGCGATGCCGAGGGTGGCCGGGCGCACCGCTTGCCAGATGTCGACGAACGGGTGCCCGGTGACCAGCACGTGCGGCCCGAGCCCTGTGGTCAGCTGGGTCTCCTTCGATCCGGTCACCAGGTGGTCGACCAGCACGCCGACCCGCCTGCCCGGGCCGGGTCGGAAGTCCGCGAGCCGAGCGGCCAGGTTGTCCAGCCCTTCCAACTGCTCGACGACCACTCCCTCGACCCGGAGGTCGTGACCCCACACCCGCTCCACCAGCGCGGCGTCGTGCACGCCCTCCACCCAGATCCGGCTGCCGCGGGCGACCCGGGCGTGCAGGCCGTCGACCCGGGTGGAGCCGGAGGCGGAGCGGTTCGGCGTCTTCGGTGGGGCGGCCCGCGGCCGTACCAGCGTCACCGGCTCGCCGTCGATGAGGAACGCGGCCTCGCGCAGCGCGAACAGGCGCACCGTGCCGCGGGCGTCCTCCAGTTTCACGAACTCGCCGTCGTAGCTGCGATCGAATCCGACCACCGCGCCGCAGAATCCGGTGGCGGCGTCCTCGACGACCAGGTCTCGTTCCGCGGTGACCACGGGCACCGCCCGCTTCTTCGATCGAAGATGTCCGGAGAAGATGTCGCCGTACCTGTCGCGCCCGCTCACCTGCCTGAAGCTAGCACCGCCGCTGTGGCTTTCGGCGCACCAGGGGCACCGCGCGTCCGCGCGCGGAATTCCTCGGCAGTACTCGCGAAGGTCGCGCCCGAGATCATGATCCGCGCACTACAGTGGTCGTGTGGCCGCAATTTTTTGGCTGGTCGCGGGCATTCTGCTCGCGGCGGCGGAGATGCTCACCGGCGACTTCACCTTGCTGATGCTCGGTGTCGCCGCGCTGGGCACCGCCGGTGTCAGCGCGGCGGCGGGCACCTCCGTCGTCGCCGACGCCGTCGTCTTCGCGGTGATCTCGGCGGTAATGCTGCTCGGCGTGCGCCCGATCATCCGGCGTCGCTTCGGAACTCCACCGCCGACGCCGACGAACGTGGACGCCTTGCCCGGCAAGACCGCGCTGGTGCTCGAGCAGGTCGCGGCGCATTCCGGTCAGGTGAAGCTGAACGGCGAGGTGTGGACCGCGCGGCCGATGGACACGACCGAAGTCTATGAACCGGGTACGACCGTATACGTCATGAAGATCGACGGCGCGACCGCCGTCGTCTGGAAGGGGCCTTGATGGCTGTACTGATCGTTGCCGCCGTCCTCATCTTGCTGGTCGTGGTGGTGGTCTTCAAGTCGATCGCGCTGGTGCCGCAGGCCGAGGCCGCGGTGATCGAGCGGTTGGGCCGGTATTCGCGGACGGTCTCCGGCCAGCTCACGTTCCTCGTGCCGTTCGCCGATCGCGTCCGCGCCAAGGTGGATCTGCGGGAGCGGGTGGTGTCGTTCCCGCCGCAGCCGGTGATCACCGAGGACAACCTCACCCTGCACATCGACACGGTGGTCTATTTCCAGGTGACCAGCCCGCAGGCGGCGGTGTACGAGATCAGCAACTACATCGCCGCCGTCGAGCAACTGACCGTCACCACACTGCGCAACGTCGTGGGCGGCATGACGCTCGAGCAGACGCTCACCTCCCGCGACGCGATCAACGGCCAGCTGCGCGGTGTGCTGGACGAGGCGACCGGGCGCTGGGGGCTGCGCGTGGCGCGGGTCGAGCTGAAGAGCATCGATCCGCCTCCGTCGATCCAGGAGTCGATGGAGAAGCAGATGAAGGCCGACCGCGAGAAGCGCGCCATGATCCTCACCGCGGAGGGCCAGCGCGAATCGGCGATCAAGACGGCCGAGGGTTCCAAGCAGGCGCAGATCCTGTCCGCCGAGGGCGCCAAGCAGTCGGCGATCCTGGCCGCCGAAGGCGAACGGCAGAGCCGCATCCTGCGGGCGCAGGGTGAGCGCGCCGCCGCGTACCTGCAGGCCCAAGGCCAGGCCAAGGCGATCGAAAAGGTCTTCGCCGCCATCAAATCCGGCAAGCCGACACCGGAATTGCTTGCCTACCAGTACATGCAGACGTTGCCAATGGTCGCGCGCGGCGACGCCAACAAGGTGTGGCTGGTGCCCAGCGACTTCGGCAAGGCGCTGGAGGGGTTCGCGAAGAGCTTCGGCACGCAAGGCGAGGACGGCGTGTTCCGGTACGAGCCGCCGGCCTCCGACGGCGCGGAAGCCAAGCCGGAGGACGATTCGGATGTCGCGGACTGGTTCGACACGGCGCCCGACCCGACCATCGAGCGCGCCGTGCGGGCTGCCGAGGCGACGGCGCGGACGCCGGTGGAGGGGCTGACCCCGACACCGCCCCCGCAGGGGTTCGAGCCTTCGCCGCACCAGCCGGTCATCCCTCCGCAGGAGGCTTTCCCGGCCCAGCAGCCGCCGCAGCAACCTCCGGCCCAGCGTCAGGACGACCCGCACGGCCGTCCGTGGCAGCCGCCGGAGAACTTCTCGAAATAGTGTCGCGCGCCGCCCCGGCCTCCATTCGCGTCCGGGGCGGTCGCGTCGATGCGGCCGGATCGTTCAGCCTGGCAGTCCGGCGGCGCGAATCGCCGGGACGACCACGTCGGCGATGCCCCGCATGCCCTGCGGGTTGAGGTGGTAGGGCAGAAGCGTCTCGGTGGCGAGGACGGGCTCCATCCAGCGGACGCCGACGGGCGCGCACGCGTCGCGGCCCTCCGACGCGACGCTGGTGTCCACATAGATCGCGCCGTGCGCGGTGGCGACGCGGGAGACCACGGCGTTGAGATGGTCGAAGGCGGCTTGGATGGGCGCGGCGTCGGACGGGCGAAGACCGACCAGCGCCGGACAGCCGCCGTCGCGCACGTAGCGCGGCCAGCCGTCGACGACGATCAGCGCCCGCGGCGCGCGGGCCGAGATCTGTCGCAGTGCGGTGGCGTAGGACTCCGCGATCGCATCGATGTCGGCGGCCCAGTCCGGACCGGCGCACCCGCCCACGCCGGTGAGGCCGTAGACATGGCAGGCGACGATGTGCTCGGCCATCAGCGCGTCATTGGCGCCGATGTGCACCGTGACCAATCTGGTGGCGGGGCCGAGGGCGTCGAACTGGGGTGGGATGCCCGGTTGCTGCGGGGCGGCGAGGTCCGCGATACGGGCGGAGTTGCAGGTGCGGTCGTCGATCGGCAAGCCGAGGTCCAGGGCGATCAGCTGCGGTGTGTTCGCGGTGGAGCGCAGGCATCGGAACGGTGCCGAGATGTCGAAGTTCCGCACGCCCGTGGTGGCCGCCCCGGAATCGCCCAGGGCGACGTATTCGGCCCCGCCGGTGGGCTCGGCCCCGGCGGGGGCGGTGGCGCCCATGGCGATCAGACAGGCGATGACCGTGACGGCCCGCGCAAGATTCGTCATGTCGTTTCCGTCCGTCCAGTCGTCGGCGCGCTGCGAAACATGTACGTCTCTCTGTGCCGAACGCTACTCGGGCAGGCACGTCCGCGGGCGGAATCGGGTGGCAGACTGCCAGATATGACGACACCTGGATGGGCCGAAGTGGACCGCTACTTAGTGCAGACCCTCGTGGCGGATCCCGACTCCGACGCGGCGCTGGCGGCGAACAAGGACGCGGGCCTGCCCGCGATCGACGTGTCACCGCCCCAGGGAAAGTTCCTCCATCTGCTGGCCAGGACGGTGGGCGCGCGACGGGTGCTGGAGATCGGCACGCTCGGCGGATACAGCACCATCTGGCTCGCCCGCGCGGTGGGACCGGAGGGGCGGGTGATCACGCTCGAGTTCGCCGACCGGCACGCCGAGGTGGCGCGGGCGAATCTGGACCGGGCGGGCGTCGGCGACCGAGTGGAGATCCGGGTCGGCGCCGCGCTGGACAGCCTGCCCGTGCTCGCCGAAGAGGATCCGGAGCCGTTCGACTTGGTCTTCATCGACGCGGACAAGGTGAACAACTCCAACTACGTGCTGTGGGCGCTGCGGCTGACCCGGCCGGGCTCGGTGATCATTGTCGACAACGTCGTGCGCGGCGGCGCGATCGCCGACGAGCGGTCCGACGACCCGAACGCGCAGGCCAGTCGCGAACTCGTCGAGTTGCTCCAAGCCGAGCCCAGCCTGGACGCCACCGTGGTGCAGACCGTCGGCGCCAAAGGCTGGGACGGCTTCGCCTACGCCGTCGTGAACGGCGACAGCGTCGGGTGAACCGGCTCGGCCAGGGCTCCAGCACCCCGGTTTCGTAGCGCCGGTTCCAACATCAAGTCAGGTCGAGGTCAACCGCTCGCGCCGCGCCGCCCTGGCCTCGAAACCGTCGCAGAGCGCGTCCAGGCCGTCGTAGAGCAGTTCCTCCTGGGTCAGGTTCCGCACGCCGCTGCCGGCGAGATCGGCCAGCGCGGAAGGGACCGGTCCCTGGGACGTGCCGTCGAGCAGCGTCCGCAACCCGTTCTCGCCCGCCGGGTCCATGCCTTTGCGCGCCATCAGCTCGGCGCTGATCTCGGGCAGTGTCGCGCCGGAGATGTAGTTCCACACGGCGAAGGACATGCCGGTCGCCTCGCGGGTGGACACGCCGAGTTCCAGGAACCCCTCCACCAGCCAGGCCAGGCACGCCAGGCTCTGCGGCCCGAAGCTGTAACGCGGTGTGGCGAAGGTGAGCAGCACCCACGGATGTTGCCGATACAGGGCCCAGTCGATTTCGGCGGCGATGCGGACCCGGTCGCGCCAGCTCCACCCCTGCCCCTCGGGGGGCGGATACGGATTGCGCCGGGCCACTTCGTCGGTCATCAGCGCGAGCAATTCGTCTTTGTTCGCGACGTGGCGATACAGCGACATGGCTCCCACGCCGAGCCGATCGGCGATGCGCCGCATGGACAGCGCGTCCAAGCCCTCGGCGTCGGCGAGCTCGATCGCGGTGTCGACAATGGCGGCGCGGTGCAGCATGCGTACACTGTACCCGGGCTCATGCGTACGACGTACGCGCCATGGAGAGGAAGTTCGGTGATGACACACGTGCGGCCGGCCAGGACCGAACCGGCCACGACGGGCTCGCGACGCGCTTGGCTGGGGCTCGCGGTTCTGCTGTTGCCGGTGCTGCTGGTGTCCATGGACATCTCGGTGCTGTTCCTCGCGCTGCCGACGCTGACCCTCGATCTGGACCCCTCCGCCGATCAGCAACTGTGGATCCTGGATATCTACGGCTTCCTGATCGCGGGCCTGCTGATCACCATGGGCAATCTCGGCGACCGGATCGGTCGGCGCAACATCTTGCTCACCGGCGCGGCGGTTTTCGGCATCGCGTCGGTGATCGCCGCGTTCGCCCCCACCGCCGGCGTGCTGATCGCGGCGCGGGCGCTGATGGGCATCGGCGGTGCGACCTTGCTGCCGTCCAGCCTGGCGCTGATCTCCAGCCTGTTCCCGGACGCGCGGGAGCGGGCCGCCGCGATCGGCATCTGGACGGCGTTCTTCGCGGGCGGCTCGGCCGTCGGGCCGATCATCGGCGGCGCGCTGCTGCACCACTTCTGGTGGGGCTCGGTGTTTCTCATCAATCTTCCGGTGCTGCTGGTGCTGCTCGCCTTCGGCCCGTTCGTGTTGCCGGAACACCGAGCGGGGGTGCGGGAACCGCTGGATCTGCCGAGTGTCGCGTTGTCGATCGGCGGCATCCTGCCGGTGGTGTACGGGATCAAACACGCCGCCACCGAGGGCATCGATGCGCAAGCGGTCGTCGTCGCGCTGGTGGGCGCGGTGATCCTGACCGTGTTCGTGCGCAGGCAGCGACAGCTGCGCGACCCTCTGCTCGATCTGCGGCTGTTCGCCAGGCCGCAGTTCTCGGTGGCCATCGGCGCCAGTCTCGCCGGCATGATGTCGCTGGCCGGTCTCAGCTATCTCACCAGCATCTATCTGCAGTCGGTGACCGGGCGCACGCCGCTGGCGGCGGCGCTGCTCGGCATTCCGATGGCGATCGCGGTTTTCGTCTGCTCGATGGGCGGCGCCCGAGTCGGACATCGTTTCGGCGCCCGCGCGACGTTCGTGTTCGCGCTGCTCGCCTCCGCCGCGGGCAACCTGATGCTGCTCGGTGTGGGCGCGCACGACGGACTCGGCTGGTACCTGGCCGGTTCCACGATCGCAGGCATCGGATACGGCCTCGCCTTCACGCTGGTGTCCGAGGTCTCGGTGTCGTCGGTGCCGCCGGAGCGGGCCGGGTCGGCGGTGGGCATCTCGGAGACCAGCTTCGAACTCGGCAATGCGCTCGGCCTGGCGCTGCTCGGTTCGCTCGCGGCGCTGATCTTCCGGTCCGGGGGTGACTACGCGGCGACGCTCGGCGAGACCATTCAGCACGCGGGCGCGAACGCGGCGCTGGTCGAGGCGGCGCGCGAATCCTTCGTCGACGGCATGCACGTCGCGGTGGCCGTCGGCGCGACCGTGCTCACGGCGATGGCGCTGATCGCGCGCTTCGCCGCTCCGCGTCCGAGTTGAGCCGCGCGGCCGGGATCAGTGGCCGAAGACGGAGGTCACTATCTCGGCTGCCCAGCGGTTCATCGGCCGGACGACCGCGCCGTGCACCCAGCGGACCGGACGCACCACCAAGGCGAGCCAGACGACGGCCGAAGCGCCGAACACCGGGCGCAACACGTAGCGGTACAGCGCCCGGCACGGCAGCACGACGAGCACACCGACGACGAGGGTCGCCACGCGCCACCCGTAGCGCGCGGTCGCGCGCACCGCGTTCCAGAGCGGGCGCAGCACCCAACGCCACAACTGCGACAGCGGCCAGACGATGAGCCACTCGAGGGTGCGGTGGCATACCCACGCGACGGCATATGCGATCGGATACACGACCCAGCGCAGCAACCACGCCCCCACGGGACGAATCACTGTGCGCCACAGAAAAATTTCTACCGCGCGCCGCAGCGGTCGCAGCAGGTATTCCAGCAGCAGCGACAGCATCGGTGTGAGCACCGAGCCCCACAGCAGATGCTGCACCACCCAGCCCCACAGGAAATCCTTCGCGACTATCCACGCGGGCCGCAGCACCCAGTGCCAGATCAGCTCGGCTGCCGGAACCAGCAGGTAGCGTGCGACGAAGACGAGCGCCGCTCCGATCGCGCGACCGAGGAAGGCAATGCCCTCCCACAGCAGACGGATCGGAACCAGCACCACGATCGCGATCCCGCGCGCGATCCACTGTGCGATCGAGACCTGTGCGTCCGGCGTCGACACCTCGTTCCCCCTCGTCGAATGCACCGGGCGAAGCCGCGGTGAGAAAGTCTGTGCGCCGGCTACATTCGACCACGCGAACGCCGCCGGGCGCGTGAGTAGAAATGCTCGAGTGGCGCGTCGGCGCGCCTCCCACGAATCGAACGGCGTTCGTGATAATATTAAATGTCATGTTTTCGCATGACATCCCCCTCGCCGATGGCGCTTCAGCACCCGGCATCGAAGCGGTCCAGACTTTCCTCCGCCGCTACGACGACAGTGTTGCCGCCTCCGACTTCGATGCCCTGCCAGGCTATTTCGATCCGCAGATCCTGGTGGTCACGCCCACGACGAGCCGGTGCGTCACCCGCGCGGAATTCATCGCGGGCGCTCGCGCCCGTGCCCGCGGGCTCGCCGCTGCGCGCGCGACGCTGGCCGCCCAGTCCACCATCGCACTCGGCGGGCACTGCTGGCTCAGTTCGGCGCACTGGACGATGAGCATCGGCGACGCGCCCGCCCTCGACCTCTACAGCGATTTCCTGGTCCGGCGCGCCGACGGCGAGCTGAGTATCTCCGCCTACCTCACCCGCCAGGACCTGCCGCAACTCGTGCGGGACCGCTCCGGCGCGCACTGATGCGGCGAACTCGCCGGTGGGCACGGTGATCGACGCCTACAGTCGAAGTCGTGGACCACGCCCCGGCTTCGAACAACGGCAGGCCGATCGCCGAACGGGTGGCGACACGGCTGCTGTATCCCACGTCGCGTCCGCGCGAACAGGCGCTGCGCGCCGCGGTCGACGGAAAGAACGTGCTGGTCACCGGGGCATCGCACGGCATAGGCAAGGCCAGTGCGCGCAAGCTGGCCGGTGCGGGCGCGACCGTCGCGCTCGTCGCCCGCTCCGGCGGCGAACTCGAGCGGCTGGCCGCGGAGATCACCGCCGCGGGCGGCGTCGCGCACAGCTACCCGACCGATCTCACGGACATGGACGCGGTCGAACGGCTCGGCCACCGCCTACTCGACGAGCACGGCCACCTCGACGTGGTGATCAACAACGCGGGCAAGTCGATCCGCCGCCCGATCGACGAGTCCTACGACCGCTTCCACGATTTCACCCGCACCATCGATGTCAACTACCTCGGTCCGGTGCGCTTGCTGCTCACGCTGCTGCCCGCCATGCGCGCCCGCGGACGAGGCCACCTCGTCAACGTATCCACGTGGGGCGTGCGCATGCCGCCCGCGCCGCGCTGGGCCGCCTACGGAGCGTCCAAATCCGCCTTCGACGTCTGGTTGCGCAGTGTCGCGGCCGAGGTGTCCGGCGACGGTGTCACCGCCACCTCGATCTACCTGCCGCTCGTGCACACCAGGATGAGCGCGCCAACCGACTTCAGCCGGGTCCCCGGCCTGACCGTGGCCGAGGCAGCCGACCTGGTCTGCCACGCGGTGACCGCGAAGCCGCGCGAAATCGCACCGTGGTGGTCGGCCCCCGTGCAGGCGTGGACCGACCTGACCCGCGGCCGCGCCCAGCGTTTCATGGAACGCGCCTTCCGCCGCTGACCGGAACATCCGGGAAACGACCACGACTTCCGCACGACACACCGGGACATAGGATCGACGGATGCGCGAATCCGCTCCGATCGGTCCGGCCGGTCTCACGACGGTGCTCGCGCTCGCCGACTCGCGGCTGCCGATCGGCGGGCACGTGCACTCCGGCGGGGTGGAAGAAGCCGTCGCCTCCGGCCTGGTCCGCGACGTCGCGACGGTGGAGCTGTATCTGCGCCGCCGCGTCCTGACCTCGGCGCTGGTGGCCGCGTCGCTCGCGGCGGCGGTGTGCGCGGGGGAACTGGAGCCGGCGCGGGCGGAGGCGGAAGCCGATGCGCGCACGCCCGCGCCAGCGGCGCGGGCGGCATCCCGCGCCCAGGGGCGCGGTCTGGCGCGCCTGGCGAAACAGCTGTGGCCGGGACACGATTGGTCGCCGCTCGGCACGACACCGCATCTGTCCACGGTCTTCGGAATGGTCGGCCCGGCCGCCGCGGTGCAGCCCGGGGAGATCGCCGGTGTGGTGGTCTACACGACCCTCACCGGCGCCGCCACCGCGGCCCAGCGTCTGCTGGCCCTCGATCCCGCCGCGATCGCCGCGTGCACGGTCCGGCTGGCCGGCCTGTGCGACCGCGTCGCCGCCGAGGCCGTGACCGGCCTGGCCGCGATGTCCGACCCGCTGCAGGACGTGCTCGCCGAGCGCCACCGGCAGCGGGACATGCCCCTGTTCGCGAGCTGACGCCCCGGAAGAAGGAGACCGCGCCATGCCCCCGCATCTGATCGACGGTGAGCCGCACGACCACGGTCACGACCGGCCGAAACGGGCCCGCACGCCCGGGGAGGCCCTGCGCATCGGCATCGGCGGCCCGGTCGGTTCGGGCAAGACCGCGCTGGTGGCGGCGCTGTGCAGGCAGTTGCGCGACGAGCTGTCGCTGGCGGTGCTGACCAACGACATCTACACCACAGAGGACGCCGACTTCCTGCGCAGGCACGCGGTCCTGCCGGACGAGCGGATCGCCGCCGTGCAGACCGGCGGGTGTCCGCACACCGCCATCCGGGACGACATCACCGCCAACCTCGACGCCATCGATGATCTGGTCGCCGCCAATCCGCCGCTGGATCTGATCCTGGTGGAATCCGGCGGCGACAATCTGACCGCGACCTTCTCCTCGGGCCTGATCGACGTGCAGATCTTCGTGGTGGACGTGGCGGGCGGCGACAAGGTGCCGCGCAAAGGCGGTCCCGGCGTGACGTTCTCGGATCTGCTGGTGGTCAACAAGACGGATCTGGCTGCGCTGGTCGGCGCGGACCTGGGCGTGATGGAGCGCGACGCGGCGCGGGTGCGTGCGAACCGGCCGACGGTGCTCGTCTCGCTCACCGAGGACCCCGCGGCGACGCCCGTGCTGGCCTGGGTGCGCGAGCGATTGCGCGAGGTCGCCGAGCAGGACCGGGCGGGCGCCGGCGAATCCGCCGCCGCGCACTGAGTTCCGCCGGTGCGCACCGAGTTACGCATCGTCGCTCGTCCAGGGGTTCTTCCGGAGATCCACGCGAGCGGCGGGTTGTCGGCCCGCCGCACCGGCCCGCGCACGGTCCACCTCATCGGCACTGCCGCCACGCCGCTGGGCGGCGACGAACTCGACATCGTGATCGTGGTCGCGGCGGGCGCCGAACTGGTGGTGCGCTCGGTCGCGGCCACGCTGGCGCTACCCGGCCGGGCGACGCCGCTGTCGTCCGGGCGCTGGCAGCTGGAGGTCGGCAGCGGGGGAGTGCTGGATTTCGATCCCGAGCCGATGATCGTCGCGGGCGGCGCTCGGCACCAGACGGTCACCACAATCCGCCTGGATGCCGGAGCCCGGCTGCGGATGCGTGAGCGCGTTCAGCTCGGACGCACGGGCGAGGACGGCGGGCAGTGGCGAGGAGATCTGATCGCCGACGTCGACGACATGCCCCTACTGCGCCACCGGCTGGCGCTGGGCGCGGGCACGCCGGCCGATGACGCGCTGTCCGCGCCGCGTGCTTTGGAGAGCGAGCTCGTCTACCCGGACGAATGCACGGCGGCGACTGCCGATTTGCGGGAGAGCCGGTTGCCGCTGGCAGCGGGCGGCAGTTTGTTCACCCGCACCGGATCGGTGCTGCGGGTGTCGGGCGTGGAACGCGCCGAGGTGAAGGGCTGATCAACGGCGATCGGAAGTGCCGCCGTGGTGCGCTCGCATCCGGGGCGGCCTGTCGGGACCGCTCCCGTGCCGTATGTGGGATTCGTTCCATTCAGGTGTAATTCGACCGAGGCTTGGAGAAAGAAAGGGTGGGAGCTCGACAGCGTCGTCGGGTTCCCACCCTTTCGGCTCGCCTCGCGGAAACGTCATCCGGTCAGCCGTCGGCCGTGTCCGCGGCCTCCGTTGCCGTCTCGGCCGGGGCCGGGGCGACCGGTTCCGGTGCGCTGAGCGCCCGCGGCGGCGCGCTGAGCGCGTGCACCGCTCCGAGTCCCGCGCCGATGCCCGCGCCGATGGCGGACAGCGGGGCGGCCATCAGCGCCGCACCGTAGGCGGCCCCGATCGGGCCTGCGGCCAGGCCGATCGGCGCGAACGGCAGACCGATGGCCAAGGCGAGACCGCCGCCGACGGCCGCACCGAACAGGGCGAACGGGCTGGCGAACACGAAGCCCGCCGCCGCGCCGATCGCGGCGGCGCCCATGGTCTGACCGGCGACGCGGTCGGATCGCGTGCGCTCCATCCCGATCGAATCGAAGAACGTCGCCATATTCGCTTCGGCCATCGCGGCGGTGTCGTTGATCTGGATCGCCTGCTCCCGGTAGAGCCACTCCGGCGCGTCGACCTGCACGTCGCCGAAGCGCAATTTGCCGGAAGGCGGCGCGATCGGCGGCACGGGGGCCACCGGGACCGGCGCGTGCAGCCCTACCAGCGGAGCCAGATACTGGTGATCGGGCAGTGGACGTGCCCATTGCAACGAACTCAGCACGTCGTCGGGGATCCGCAGACCCTCGTACGGGCGCACGTTCGGCGCCTCGGCCGCGGGCCACTGGGCCGGTTCGGAATCCGTCCTGGTCACCGGAACCGGTAGATCGGGCTCGGCGTTCGCCGTCCCGGTTCCCACCAGCGCCAGCACGAGAGGAACCGTCCCCACGGCGACCAGGGAGCCCAGTTTCGCCCGGTGCGGCCTGGGTGCTCGGTGCTTGCCTGTGCCCATAGATCACCTTTCATCCGAAGGAGACGTCGACGCCTCACATTCGGATCCGCTGGGCGACCTGGATTGGTCGAACGCGCGACGACGGCGCGATCAGCCCGCTTTCGCGTCGGTGTGCGCCTTGTCCACCGCGACCCTGCTGTTGGTGGACGCGCCGAGGGCGGCGGCGAGTTGTTCGGCGTCTTCGTCGTCGCCGTTGCTGATCGCCTCCAGGGCCAATCGGGCGAACACCCACTGCTCGGTGGCGGCCATCTGCCCGCGGCTGCGGCCGAGGAAGGTGACGAACCACTGGATCACGGTGACGATCCGGCTGCGGTAGCCGACCAGGTAGTACAGGTGCAGCGCCAGCCAGGCCAGCCACGCGATGAACCCGCCGAACTCCAGCTTGCCCACCTGGCACACGGCGCTGAACCGCGAGATCGTGGCCATGCTGCCCTTGTTGAAGTACTTGAACGGCTTGCGCTCCTGCGGCGTCTGGCCTTTCAGCCCGGCTTTGATCTGCCGGGCGGCATAGGTCGCGCCCTGGATGGCGCCCTGCGCCTGCCCCGGTACGTTCGGCACCGACATCAGGTCGCCGACCACGAAGACGTTCGGGTGGCCTTTGACGGTCAGGTCCGGCTCGACCACGACCCGGCCCGCGCGGTCGACCTCGGTGCCGTCGGACTGGTCGGCGATCAGCTTGCCCAGCGGGCTGGCCTGCACGCCCGCCGACCACACCTTGCACGCCGACTCGATGCGGCGGACCGTGCCGTCGGAGTCCTTCACCGTGACGCCGAACGCGTCGACATCGATCACCATGGCGTTGAGCTGGATCTCCACGCCCATCTTCTCCAGGCGCCGTTGGGCCTTGCCGCCGAGCTTGGGACCCATGGGGCCGAGCACCGCGCCCGCGCCCTCGATGAGCACGACCCTGGCGTCGCGCGGATCGATGTTGTGGAAGGTGCCCTCCAGCGTGCGGTCGGACAGCTCGGCGATCTGCCCGGCCAGCTCCACGCCGGTCGGGCCCGCGCCGACGATGACGAAGGTGAGCAACCGGTCGCGCTCCTCCTGGGTGGTCGCGAGTTCGGCCTGCTCGAAGGCGCCGAGAATGCGGCCGCGTAGCTCCAGCGCGTCGTCGATGGTCTTCATGCCCGGCGCGTAGGTGGCGAAGCGGTCGTTGCCGAAATAGGACTGCTGCGCGCCGGTCGCGACGATCAGGCTGTCGAACGGGGTGACCGTGTCCTGGTCGAGCAGGCGGGAGGTCACCGTGTTGGCGGTCAGGTCGATGTCGGTGACCTCACCGAGCAGCACCTGCGCGTTCTTCTGCTTGCGCAGCACCAGCCGGGTGGCCGGCGCGATCTCGCCGACCGAAAGGATGCCGGTGGCGACCTGGTAGAGCAGCGGCTGGAACAGATGGGTCGAGGTCTTCGAGATCAGCGTGACGTCGACATCGGCGCGCTTGAGGTGCTTGGTGCCGAACAGGCCGCCGAAGCCCGAGCCGATCACCACCACCCGGTGCCGGCCGTTCTCGACAGTCTGAGTGCTCATCGTCCTGCTCCTCGATGGACCTTGGGGGTCGTCCCCGGCGGCGATTCCTGACAGCTAAACCGTAGCCGCCGCGCCGGGCACCGTCACGGCGAGATCCCCGTTCCTGGCGTGTTGCGGTGCGAAGTCGCACCGCCGCCGGGCCGGGTAGGGGAGGATCGACCCGAGCGAACCGGCCGGGTGGACGAGGTCGGGAGCCTACGATGGTAACTGTCGCTCAGGGAGGATTGCCATGGTCGCCGGTGACCGTGCGATCGGCCGGAAGCCCAGCGTGCAGGCCGAATCGGAGAACATCGCGCTGATCGAGGTACCGCACGGCCATCTGATCGACCGGGCGCTGGGATTGCTGCCGGAACGGCGCCAGGTGCTGGCCACCCCGCCGCTGGGCAGCGGCACCGTCCCGGTGCGCGGCGATGCCGGGCTGCCCTACCTGGGCCGGGCGTTGCACTACATGCGCTGGGGCCCAGCGGAGATGATGGAGCGCTACCGCAGGTACGGACCCGTCTCGCTGAACACCTCGCTGGGCGTCGACCGGGTGCTGGTCGCGGGACCGGAGGCGCTCGAAGAAGTGCTCGGGCACCGGCGCCGCGACTTCGGCCAGGGCTGGGACTATTTCATCGGCCCGTTCTTCCGGCGCGGCCTGCTGCTGCTGGAATTCGACGAGCACAAATTCCACCGCAAGATCATGCAGCAGGCGTTCACCAGAGACCGGCTGGAAGCCCACTTGGCGGCGCTGACACCGGTGGTACGCGACACCATCGCACACTGGGTGCCGCCGGAGCGCGACGCCGAACGCACGGTGCGGCTGTATCCGACGATCAAGGAATTGACCCTCGAGATCGCGGGCGAGACGTTCATGGCCGCCGACGTCGGCCCCCGGCGCAGGCAACTGATCGACGCGTTCGTCGACTGCACGCACGCGGGGCTGGCGATCATCCGGCATCCGGTGCCTGGCGGCAACTGGCGCGCCGGGCTGCGCGGCAGGAGAGTGCTCGAGGACTACTTCACCGCGATGCTTCCGGACAAACGCCGCGTCGAGACGGCTGACTTCTTCTCCGGGTTGTGCCACGCGCGCAGCGAGGACGGCGGCGTCTTCGGGGACGCGGACGTGGTCAACCACATGATCTTCCTGATCATGGCGGCGCACGACACCACCACGACGACCGCGACGGCCGTCGCCTACTACCTGGGCAAGCACCCGGAGTGGCAACAGCGGGTGCGCGCCGAAGTGCTCGACATGGACGCCCGCCTCGGCGACGCCCCGCCCGCCATCGCGGACCTGGAAACGCTGCGCGACCTGGACCTGGTGGTCCGCGAAAGCCTGCGGCTGATGCCGCCGGTTCCCGGACTGTCGCGCCGCGCCGTGCGCGACACCGAGATCGCGGGCCACTACATTCCGGCCGGCGCCCCGGTGGACCTCGCCTACCAGGTGAACCACCTGCTGCCCGAACTGTGGACCCACCCCGAGCGCTTCGATCCGGAGCGATTCGGCGAACAGCGGCGCGAGGACAAATCGCACCGCCTCGCCTGGATGCCGTTCGGGGCGGGCGCGCACAAGTGCATCGGAATGCACTTCGGCACGTTCGAGGTGAAGACGGTGACCGCGGCACTGGTGCGTGAATACGAGTGGCGGATCCCCGAGAAATACCGCATGCCCTGGGGATTCACCACGATCCCCTTCCCCAGGGACGGTGCGCCGATGACGTTGCGCAGGCGCGCGGCCGCCTGAGCGGCCGTGCGGTCAGCGGCCCGCGAGCAGGATCTCCGCGAGCTTGGTGTCGGTCTCGGCGCCTTCGGTGTAGCCGCCCGCGTCACCCAGCGAACTCATGATGGCCAGGGTGTAGCGCTCGCCCGGTCCCGCGAAGCCCACCGAGTTGACCACCCAGCCGCCCTGCTCGGCCGACCAGCCGTTCTTCAGGCCGGGACGCATGCTCGCGCCCGCGCCCCAGACGCCCCAGTGCTGGTTGGAGTCCACCGCGCGCATCCGGTCGACGAGGTAGTTGCGGTCGTCGGGGTGCATGTGGTTGAGGACGTGGTCCATCAGGCGGTCGAGGTCGGCGGCGGTGCACTTCTGGAACGACCAGTCCGGGAACAGCGCGGTGTTGGTCGGCTGCGGGACCAGCGAGGTCATCCCGTTGGCGCGGAAGGCGTTGTTGAACGCCATCCGGTCGATGCCTGCGTACTTCGTCCACAGCAGGTCGGCGGCGCCGTCGTTCGAGGTCGCGAGCATTCCCTCCATCAGGCCGCGGTCCTCGGGCGTCAGGTTGATGGCGCCGACCCGCGCCCGGTTGAGCAGGTCCGCGGCGATCGCGAGCTTGATGGTGGAGGCGGTCCAGACCGCGTTCTCGGCGTTGGCGTTGGCGTAGACGCCGCCGGACACCCGGTCGCGCAGGACGTAGCCGGTGACACCGGGACGGCTGTTGAGGTAGGCGTCGGCCTTCGCGATGCGGCTGCTCAGATCGCAGTCGAAACCGGGCAGGCAGCCTTGGGTGTGCGCGAGCGGCGCCGCGCCCGCGATCGGGAGCGCGGTGGGCAGGCTCGGGGCGATGATCGCCGCGGCGGCGAGGACACAGGCGGAAGCGGCCACGCGGGGAACGGCCCGGGTGGCGGGGGACGGGTAACGCACGAGGGACCACGATCGCACATCGCGAGTCCGGACGCACGTCTTGAGCTCGCATCCGGGGTGTGCTATGCCGGTTTCCGCCCCTTGCGCCGCAGCGGATTTCGCTCATCGCCCCCGGCCAGGCGGGTCAGCGGAAGGCCGCGCGCAGTTCCTCGACGGTGCGTCCGTTGAGCCGGTAGCAGTGCTCGAAGGCCTCGGTGTGGCGTTCCCGTGGCCAGGAATGCAGGACGACGGTGCGACCGTAGTGGCGCGAGTTGATCAGCTCCCAGCGGTCACCGATCCGGCGGACCGTGAATCCGCCTCTCGGGACCAGGGGAATCACCATCGCATCCATGAACGCGAACCAGCCTTTCGGTGCAGCTCTCTCGTTCCGCCCCGGTGCAAACTCTCCTCCCCGGTGCAGCACTGTCGCACATCGCCGTGACGGTTCCGGCGTGACACGGCGGAGTAATCCGTTCTGGTGTGGTCCATTTCACTGACCTCAGGATGGGGCGGTGCAGTTGCGCGTCGGTCGCTGCGCGTATAAACGTGCACGAAGTCCGAGGCAGGTGCTGCCGGACACCGGCGATCGAGAGGGCGCAGATGCCGCTGCACATCCACCGTGCCGAGCGCGCCGACGTCCTTGCCCGCGCGCTCGCCGGGGTGCTGGCGTCGCCGCAGGACGACCCGTTCGCCGCCGAGGTGGTCGCGGTGCCGGCGAAAGGCGTGGAGCGCTGGCTGGCCCAGACGCTGTCGGGGGTACTCGGCGCGGGCGGCGCGGCCGACGGCGTGTGCGCGAACATCGCCTTCCCCTCTCCCGCGGCGCTCGTCGCCGAGGCCCTGGCCGCGGCGAGCGGGGTGGCGCAGGCGGAGGATCCGTGGGCGCAGGAACGGGCGGTGTGGACGCTGCTGCGGGTGATCGACGCCTCGCTGTCCGAGCCGTGGTGCGCTGTACTCGCCAGGCATCTCGGCGCGCGGGACGCCGCGGGCGGCGAGCACCGCGCCGGACGGCGTTATGCGACCGCCGCTCAGCTCGCCGCGCTGTTCGACAGTTACGCCGCGCAGCGTCCCGCCCTGATCACCGAGTGGGCTGCGGGCCGGGACACCGACGGCGCGGGCGCCCCGATTCCCGACGACCTGCTCTGGCAGCCGATGCTGTGGCGTAGGCTGCGCGCCGAGATCGGGACGCCGAGCCCGGCCGAACGGCTCGACGCCGCCTGCGCGCGGCTGCGCGCACGGCCCGATCTGGTCGCGCTGCCGCCGCGGCTGTCGCTGTTCGGCGTGACCCGGCTGCCCAGCGACCAGCTCGCGGTGCTGTCGGCGCTGGCCGCTGGGCGCGAGGTTCACGTGTGGCTCGTGCATCCGAGTCCGGTCCTCTGGTCGGCTCTGAGCGAGCTGCCCGCTGCCCGGTCGCGCGCCGAGGATCGCAGCGCCACGGCGGTCGAGCATCCGCTCTCGGCGGGGCTGGCTCGCGACGTCCGGGAGTTGCAGCAGCGGTTGGCCGCGTCCGCCGCCGTCGGCTCCGACACCTACCATCCGCGCGCCGCGTCCGGCGACATCGCGACGGAGGACGATTCGCCCGCGACATTGCTGCGCGCGCTGCAACGCGGTATCCGGGACGACCGGTGGCCGCCCGCGCCGGGTGCGGCCCGCGCCGACGGCACCGTGCAGGTGCACGCGTGCCACGGCCCGGCGCGGCAGGTGGAGGTGCTGCGGGAATGCCTGCTGGGGTTGTTCGCGGCCGACGAGACGTTGCAGCCGCGTGACGTGCTGATCATGTGTCCGGAGGTGGAGGCGTACGCGCCGCTGGTGCGCGCGGCCTTCGGGCAGCGCACGCCGGGATCGCCGGAAGCGCAGAGCGATCCGGAGCACCCGGCGCATCTGCTGCGGGTGCGCCTTGCCGACCGGGGGCGCGGGGTGACCAATCCGCTGCTCGCGGTCATCGCGGTGCTGCTCGAGCTGGCCGACGGACGGGTGACGGTGACCCAGGTGCTCGATCTCGCCGCCGCCGAAACCGTCCGGCGCCGGTGCGGATTCGACGACGAGGACATCGAGCGACTGCGCGAGTGGGCGGCGGAATCCGGGGCCAGATGGGGCATCGGGCAGCGCCAGCGCCAAGCGTTCGGGCTCGCCGATTTCGCGCAGAACACGCTGAACAGCGCGGTGGACCGGATCCTGCTCGGGGTCACGGCGGGGGAGACCGCCGAGGACTGGCTGGATCTTGCGCTGCCTCTGGACGACGTGGACAGCAACGACGTCGATCTGGCCGGGCGTTTCGCGGAGTTCATCGATCGGCTCGCGGTGTGCCTGCGCGACCTGCGCGGCCCCCGGCCCGCGCACGAATGGGCGGCGGTGCTCGGCCGGGCACTGGATCTGCTGACCGACGTGCCCGAGGCGCAGGCGTGGGTGCGCACCGAGGCCAGGCAGGAACTCGCCGCCGCCACCGACCACGCGGGCGATGTGTCGTTGCGGCTGGCCGACGTCGGTGTGCTGCTGCGTTCGCGGCTGGCGGCGCGGCCGACGCGGGCCAACTTCCGCACCGGCGAGCTCACCGTCTGCACGATGGTGCCGATGCGGTCGGTGCCGCACCGCGTGGTGGTGCTGCTCGGGCTCGACGACGAGATGTTCCCGCGCGCGAGCGTCGCGGACGGAGACGATGTGCTCGCCCGCGAACCGCTGCTCGGCGAACGCGATCCGCGCAGCGAGGACCGGCAACTGCTGCTGGACGCGGTGCTCGCGGCCGGGGACACGCTGTTGGTCTTCCACACCGGCGCCGACCCGGTCAGCGGCGCACACCGCCCGCCCGCGATTCCGGTGGCCGAGTTGCTGGACGCGCTGCGGGCCCACGTCGGCGCCGAGGCGATGCGCGCGGTGGTGACGCGGCATCCGCTGCAATCCTTCGATCGCCGCAACTTCCGGGCCGAACATCCGTTCAGCTTCGACACCGTGGCCCTGGCCGGCGCGCACGCGGCCGACGGACCGGTGCGTCCGCGGCCCGCATTCCTGGCCGCGCCGCTGCCCGCCGCGCAGACGGCGGACGTCGCGCTGGCCGATCTGATCTCGTTCGCCGAGCACCCGGTGCGCGCGTTCCTGTGGCAGCGGCTCGGTCTGCGGGTCCCGGAGCACGACGAGGACATCGCCGACCGGCTGCCCATCGAACTCGACGGCCTGGCCAAGTGGGAGCTGGGCGAACGCCTGCTCGCGGCCCGCCTCACCGGCGCCGACCCGGCCGGGCTTCGGGCGGCGGAGTGGCGGCGCGGCACGCTGCCGCCGTTCGGATTCGGCGCCGCCGTGCTCGACGAGGTCGAACACACCGTGGACCGGTTGGTGCGCGCCGCGCAGGCGGACTACACGGGCCCGGCGCGCGCGGTGGACATCGCGGTCGACCTCGGGAACGGGCGGCGGCTCACCGGAACCGTGCCCGAGGTGCGCGGGGACACCCTGGTTCGCACCACCTTCTCCCGGCTGGCCCCCAAACACCGGATCGGGGCGTGGGTCTCGCTGCTGGCGCTGACCGTCACCGAGGACCGCCCATGGCGGGCGGTGAGCACCGGCCGCGGCCAGTTCGGGCGTCCCGCCTGGCGCTGCGAGCTCACCCCACCCGACGCGCCCGCCGCCATGGAGATCCTGCGCCAGCTGGTCGCGTTGCGCGACGCGGGTCTCACCGAACCGCTTCCCGTCGCGCCCACCGCCACCGCGGTCTACGCCGAACGCCGTTTCCGCGGCGCGAACACCGAGGACGCGATCGCGGCGGCGGAACGCGAATTCAACGGAGGGCCCAACGGCCCCGGGCCTTTCGGCGATCACACCGACCGCCATCTGCGCTACATCTGGGGTCCGGCGCCCCGGCTCGACGACCTCATGGCCGCGCCCGCCCCGGCGGGGGAACCCGGCGAGAGCACCCGCTTCGGCGCGCTGGCCCGGCGCATGTGGACGCCGTTGCTGGCCGCGGAAAGCCAGGGTCAGCCGTGATCGAGCGCGAGCAGGCCCGTTCGGAGCGCATCCGGGGTGGGTTCCGGTGCGAACGCGCGCGACACAGCGCCGCGGCGCGTGTCGGTCGCCGGGGCGCGACGGCGCGCGCGGCAGAATATCGGCTCGGACAGTCGCTTCGGGAGCACCGTCCGGCGTGGCCGGACACCCGGGCGACCGCGGAGCGCGGGACCACCGGCCGCACAGGAGGGAGGCACGCATGACCGTGCAGGAAACCTCCTTCCCTGCGGGCGCTTTCGACGCCGACGCGTTCGAACCGTACGGGCCGCTGCCCACCGGCACGACCGTGCTGGAGGCCAGCGCGGGCACCGGCAAGACGCACGCCATCGTCGGTCTGGCCGTGCGCTATGTCGCCGAGGCGGGGATCGACGTGTCCCAATTGCTGCTGGTGACGTTCAGCCGCGCGGCGACGCAGGAACTGCGGGAGCGCACGCGGGACCGATTCGTCGCCGTCGCAGCCGGATTGGCCGATCCCGGCGCGGCCCGAGCGCACGCCGACGAACTGGTCCGCCATCTCGCGCAGGCCGACGAAGACGAGGTCCGGTCGCGGCGGCGACGGTTGCTGGCCGCCCTGTCGGATTTCGACGCGGGCACCATCGCCACCACGCACAGCTTCTGCCAGCGCATGCTCGACGAACTCGGTCTCGCGGGCGAACACGACCCCGGCACCCGGCTGGTGGAAACCGTCGACGACCTGGTCGGCACCGTCGTCGACGATCTGTATCTGCACCGTTACGCGCGATCGCAACCGCCGTTCTCGGTGAAGGAGGCCCGCGCGCTCGCGCTGGCCGTGGTGCGCGACCGGCACGCAACGCTGGCGCCCGACGGCGAGGCGGGCGAGCGGGTGGCGTTCGCGCAGGCCGTCCGCGCGGAGACCGAGCGCCGCAAGCGGCTGGCCGGGCTGCGCGACTTCGACGACCTGCTGGTGCTGCTGCACGACGTGCTCGCCGACCCGGAGCACGGCCCGCGCGCGTGCCTGCGGATCCGGGCGCGCTACCGCGTCGCGCTGGTGGACGAGTTCCAGGACACCGACCCGCTGCAATGGGACATCCTGCGCAGGTCGTTCCACGGGTATGCCACCTTGGTGCTGGTCGGCGATCCCAAACAGGCGATCTACGCCTTCCGCGGCGCGGAGGTGCTCAGTTACCTGGACGCGGTCGCGCACGCCGACGTCCGCAGAGAACTCACCACCAACTGGCGCAGCGACGCGGGGCTGCTCGCCGCGCTGGACCACCTGCACGGCGCGGCGGCCTTGGGGCACGAGCAGATCCGCGTCTATCCGGTCGCCCCGACCAGGCCGTGGTCGCGGTTGTCCGGACCCGGCGAACTCGTCACGCCGCTGCGGATCCGGTGCCTGCCGCGCACGGGAGCGGGGCCGCTGAACAAGTCCGGCTTCCCCGCCGTCGGCCGCATGCGGGCGAAGGTCGCCGACGATCTCGCCGCCGACATCGTGCGCCTGCTGGAATCCGGTGTTCTGCTGGACGGTAAAGCGGAAATGGTTGCCGCCGAGGGGGATTCGCTCCGAGTGAGCGACCCGGCGCGCAGGCAGATCGGGCCCGGCGACATCGCGGTGCTGGTGCGCACCCGCTCGCAGATCGACGTGGTGCGCGCCGCGCTGGATCGCGTCGGCGTCGCCTCCGTGCTCGCGGGCGGGGTCAGCGTCTTCGCGACCGAAAGCGCCACCGACTGGCTGTGGGTGCTGCGGGCGCTGGAACAGCCGCACCGCGGCGATCGGGTGCGGCTGGCCGCGTGCACACCGCTGCTCGGCGTGACCGCTGCCGAGATCGATAGCGGAGGAGCCGATCTGGTCGGCCGGGTCAGCGCCCAGTTGCGTGAGGCGGCGCGGCTGTTCGGCCGCGCGGGATTCGCGGCCGTGTTCGAGAAGATCGCGGCCGAAACCCGCTTGGCGCCGCGGCTGCTCGCCGTGGAGAACGGGGAGCGTCAGCTCACCGACCTGCGGCACCTCGCGCAGTTGCTCGACCAGGTCGCGCTCACCGAGGGACTGGGGCTGACCGCGCTGACCCGATGGCTGGCCGACCGGGTGCGCGATCCCGCCTCCGGCGCGGTCGCCGACCGCAGCCGCAGGCTCGACCGCGACGCCGCCGCCGTCCAGATCGCCACCGTCCACGCCAGCAAGGGACTCGAATTCCCGGTGGTGTACCTGCCGTTCGCGTGGGACAGCGCGAAGAATCCCTATCCGGCGACGTTGCTGTTCCACGCCGAGGACGGCGCGCGCGTGCTGGACGTGGGCGGCCCGGACGCGCCCGGCTACGCCGAACGCAAGGCGCGCGGCGAAGCCGAGGAGGCGGGCGAGGAACTGCGGCTGCTGTACGTCGCGCTGACCCGCGCCATGTGCCAGGTCGTCGCTTGGTGGGCGCCCGCGATCACCACCGCGGCTTCACCGCTGCACCGCATGGTCTTCGGGCGCTCCGATCGGGGCGCCGCCGTCGCCGCCCGAGCCGCGGTTCCCGCCGATGCCGTTGCCGCGCAATCCCTTTCGTCCTGGGCGCAGGAGGCGGGCGCGGCGATCTCGGTGACGGCGGTGGCCGGGACCGACGGTGTGGCGATCCGGCGGGCGCGCACGGCGCCCGCACCGGGAGCACTGGCCGCCGCACGTTTCGACCGGGTGCTGGACCAGCAGTGGCGGCGCACGTCGTACTCGGCGCTGACCGCCTCCGCGCACGGTCCGGCGGCGCCCGGATCCGACAGCGAGCCGGAGGACGCGCGCGGGCAGGGCGACGAGCCCGAGGGCACCTCCTCGATCGGCGCGGCGGAACCGGAGGCCGCTGGCGCGGCGTCGCTGATGAACGCGTTGCCCTATGGAGCGGAGTTCGGCACGTTGGTGCACGGCGTCCTGGAACGGATCGACACCGGTCGTCGCGATCTGGACGCCGAGGTGCGCGACCGGTGCCGCGATGCGGTGGCCGAGCTGATGGCGGAGCTGGATCCGGAATGCCTGGCCACCGCGCTGCTCGCGGTGCTGCGCACCCCGCTCGACGGTGGCTGTCTGGCCGATGTCGCCGCAGGCGACCGTCTCAGCGAACTCGAGTTCGAGTTGCCGCTGGCGGGCGGGGACCGCGTCGGCGCCACCGCGGCGACGCTGCGGCGCGTGGCGGAGTTGCTGCGCGAGCATCTTCCGGCGGACGACGACATGCTGCCCTACGCCGACCAGCTGGCGGCGCTGGAGGACATCCCGCTGCGCGGATACCTGACCGGCAGCATCGACGCCGTGCTCCGCGTCGCGGGCGGCGCGCATCCGCGCTTCGTCGTCGTGGACTACAAGACCAACCGGCTCGGCACCGGCGATCTCACCGTCGCGCACTACACCCGCGACCGGATGGCGGCGGAGATGCTGCGCTCCCACTATCCGCTGCAAGCGCTGCTGTATTCCATCGCGCTGCACCGGTATCTGCGCTGGCGGCTGCCCGGCTACGACCCCGCTCGGCATCTCGGCGGGGTCCGGTACCTGTTCGTGCGCGGCATGATCGGACCGCGGACCCCCGCGGGTTGCGGCGTCTTCGACTGGCACCCGCCCGCCGATCTGGTGGTGGCGCTGTCGGCGCTGCTGGCGGGGGAGGCGGGGCGGTGACCTCGATCCAGGTGGCGCAGCGGGGAACCGGCCTGCTGCGCGTCTTCAACGAGGCCGGTGTGCTGTCGGCCGCGGACGTGCACGTGGCGCTGCGGCTGGGCAGGCTGGGCCGGGAATCGTCGGAGCCTGTGCTGTTCGCCGCGGCGCTGGCGGTGCGCGCGGTGCGCTCCGGATCGGTGTGCCTGGAACTGCACCGGATGCGGGAGATCGGCGTCGACGCCGACGAGACGTGGGACGCGGGCATCGATCCGGCGACGCTGCCGTGGCCCGACATCCCCGCCGTGGTCGCCGCGCTGCGGGTGAGCCCGCTGGTGCGCGGGGGACCTGCGGGTCCGTTGCGGCCGCTGCGCCTGGTCGAATCCCAGGGGGCGGGCGATTCCGGTCCGCTGCTCTACCTCGATCGGTACTACCGGCAGGAGCAGACGATCCGGCGGGTGCTCACCGAGCGATCCGCGCACCATCCGGTGGTCGATCCCGCGATCGTGCGCCGCGAACTGGACCGGTTGTTCGACGGGCCGTCGGCGACGGCGCCGGATCGCCAGCGTCTGGCCGCCGCGCTCGCCGCGACGCACTGGACCACCGTGGTCGCCGGTGGACCTGGCACCGGCAAGACCCACACCATCGCCAGGATCATCGCGTTGCTGGCCGCGCATCGCGAGGCGGAGCCGAATCTGCCCGCGCTGCGCATCGCGCTGGCCGCGCCCACCGGGAAAGCGGCGGCACGCCTGCAGGAAGCCGTTCGCGAGCAAGCGGTTGCGCTGCGATTGCCGGAACTCACCGCCGCCACCCTGCACCGGTTGCTCGGCTGGCAGCGCGGTCGCAGCACCCGGTTCAAGTACCACGAGTTCAACCGGCTGCCCTACGACGTGATCGTGGTCGACGAGACCTCGATGGTCTCCTTGACCATGATGAGCAGGCTGCTGGCGGCGCTGCGCCCGGACACCCGTCTGGTGCTGGTGGGCGACCCGGACCAGCTCGCCTCGGTCGACGCGGGCGCGGTGCTCGCCGACCTGGTCGCCGGGCCCGTCGCCGCCACCCCGAATCCGGTGCTCGACGAGATCCTCGGCCCGGAGGCGACCGGCGAGCACGCCGAGGCGTTGACCGTGCTGGAGCGCACCCGCCTGCGGGGCGGCATCGTCCGGTTGACACGGGGCCGCAGGTTCGGCGGACGGATCGCCGAGCTGGCCGTCGCGGTGCGGGCGGGCGACGCCGACGCCGCGCTCGAGCTGTTGCGCGCGGGCGGTGACGAAGTGTCGCTGGGCTCGCCCGACGAGCTGACCGCGGTCCGCGCCGACGTGGTGGGGGCCGCGACCGCGGTCACCGCCGCCGCGCTCGACGGCGACGCGGCGGGCGCGCTGCACGCGCTGGAATCGCATCGCCTGCTGTGCGCGCACCGCCAGGGGCCGTTCGGTGTCGAGCGCTGGGACCGGATGGCCGCGGAATGGGCCGCCGTCGCGGGGGCGGGCCCCGATTCCCACCACGCGCCGTGGTACCCGGGACAACCGCTGCTGGTCACCGCGAACGATCACGAGGCGCGCATCTACAACGGCGACACCGGCGTCGTCGTGCGGATGCCCGACGGTTCGCTGCGCGCGGCGCTGCAACGCGGCAGCGAACCGTACCTGGTGCATCCGACGCAGTTCCCCGCCGTGGTGACCGTCTTCGCCATGACCATCCACCGCAGCCAGGGCAGCCAGTACGACACCGTCTCGGTCGTCCTGCCCGAGCCCGAATCCACCTTGCTCACCAGGGAATTGCTGTACACCGCGATCACCAGGGCGCGCCGCCACGTCCGCATCATCGGCACCGAGGAGTCCATCCGCGCCGGTATCGCGCGGCGGGTGCTGCGCGCCAGCGGGCTGTCGCGCCGGGAAGGACCGCGATGACCCTGCGCGGCGCCCGCCGCGTCTACCCTGGCGGTCCGCGCCGCCGCGCAGCCCCGGCCGCGTACGACGGGTCGTGTGCGCGGCCGAAAGCATCGGTCCGATGGGGACCCGCACGGTTCACCGACGACGTCGGGATCCGAGCGTGTCATGGTCGCGGTGCGGCGGTACGGCTGATGACACGGGGAATGTCGAGGGCAGCCAATTTGTCGGGGTTCCGGATGCCGTAGCCGTTGACGATCTTGTCGTCGGCGATTTCGAACACCAGCACCGCCTCCAGGTTGTCGCCGATATAACAGGCGAGTGCGGGCTGGCTGTTGCAGTTCACCGCATGAATCCGGACGTCAGGGTGTCGCCGCGCGTACCGGAAGACCGCCATGAGCACGGCGCCCACTCGCTCTGCGCCGACGAGGACCAGGTCTCGCAGCGCGGTCACCTTGCCGCCGCTGTCGGTGGTCCAGGTGATGTCTGGTGCGAGGATCGCCAGCAGGCCCTCCATGTCACCCGTGGTCGCGGCGGACATGAATCGTTCGGTGACCGCCGCGGTTCTGGTGGTGTCGACGGGACCGAACCGCTTGCGCCGCGCCTGGACGTGATTGCGGGCACGACGGGCCATCTGATGCACGGCGTCGACGGATTGACCCGTCGCCGCGGCGATCTCGGCGTAGTCGAAGCCGAATACATCACGCAGAACGAATACCGCCCGCTCCGCGGGGGTGAGCGTTTCCAGCACCACCAGCATCCCCATCGATACCGACTCGGTGAGTACGACATCGGCGGAGGCGTCGCCGTCGGCGAGCAGTAGCGGTTCGGGCAACCACGGGCCGACGTACTCCTCGCGGCGACCGGCACTGACCCGCAACGCGTTGAGGGCCTGCCGGGTGACCAGTTGCGCCAGATACGACTTGGTGTCGCGGACAGTTGCCAGATCCACGTTCCTCCACCGCAGGTAGCTGTCCTGCAGCACATCGTCGGACTCGGTCGCGGAGCCGAGGATCTCGTACACGATGGTGAACAGCAGGGGTCGCAGATGCAGGAAACGCTCGGTGTGCTCGTCGACTCCGGTCACGGGTGCGACACCGCCTCCGGCTCGGTTCCCCGGATGTCCTTCCGCCTGCCGAGGCCCATGAAGGATGGGATGGCGCCCGGCTTGCGGGCCTCCTTGCGAATGGTTCCCACCGGACCCGCCAGACCCACCTTCTCCTTGATCAAGCCCGCCACACGCCCGCTGATGTGCAGATTCACCGGAGTGTCGTCGCGACGGCTGAACTGCATCGCACCGGCGCGGCTGCCCAACCCCACAGTGCTGGCCACGAAAGCCACATCCAGCACGGCGGGCTCGGCGCCCGCGATGCGGGCCAGCACGTTGTCCGCGGCTTGGGCGCCCAGAGGTTGTGCGGCGTAGCAGCTCATCCGCAGCGGGCGGCCCGAGGGGGCGGCCGCGTCACCCGCGGCGACGATTCGGTCGTCATCGATGCTGGTCAACGTCTCGTCGGTCAGCAGGCGGCCCAGCGCGTCGGTGCGCAGGCCACTACGTGAAGCCAGATCGGGCACACCGAACCCGGCGGCCCAGATCGTGACCGCGCTGGGCAGCGTACTGCCATCGGACAGCACCACGGCGTCGCGCCGCACCTCGGCTACCCTCGCGTTCTCCAGCACATCGACTCCGTTCCCGGCCAGCCACTTCCCGACCGACCGCCGAGCCGGGTCCGAGAAGCTCGCCGCCAACCTACCTCCGCACACCAATGTGACGGTATGGCCTTGCTCGACCAGTTCGGCGGCCGTCTCGATTCCGGTGAGCCCAGCGCCGACGACGACGATCGGCTGATCCGCGGGCACTTTCCCGATCGCTTCGCGCAGCCGCTGCGCGTGCTCCCATTCGGCGATGGGATAGCCGTACTCCGCCGCACCGGGAATCGATGCCGGCATCGCCGCGGTACTACCGACCGCGTAAACGAGGTAGTCGTAGTCCAATTCACGACCGGAGCCCAGCTCCACGGTGCGGGTGGCCGTATCGATACGGAGAGCGCGGTCGACGACCAGCCGCACGCCCGCGCCGAGCAGTGTGTCGTAGCCGATGGCGGCCGCGTGGGTGCCGGCCACGAACTGATGCAGCCGCATCCGCTCGATGAACTCCGGCCGCGGGTTGACCAGCGTGATCTCGACGTCAGGACGCAGCCGCAGCCGATTGGCAGCTACGGAACCGGCGTATCCGCCGCCGAGAACGACAACCTTGGTGATGGCGTTGAAATCAGTCATGCCATCGAGACACGCGCCGGCGCTCAGATCCGACATGAAGTGGCGCAAGTCACATTCATCCACCTCGGCTTCGCTCGTCCGGCCCGGTACAGGCGAACGCGGCCAGCAGGGCAGCTCCTGAACCGGGCAGCCCTGCGATGTGCTGATGCCGGCTACCGCTCGAGTACAGCGTGCGCGCCCGGGCGGCGTTCCGAAGCGAAGCCGGCGCCCGGTTCGCGAAGTTCTCAGCGCAGAACCGATTCGAACAAAGGCCAGCTGTTGTGCAGGTCCTGCTGCCAGTAGCCCCAGGAGTGGGTGCCGCTGGCGCGCAGATCGAAGGTGGCGGGGACGCCGAGTTCCTGGAAGCGGTCGCGCAGGGCACGGGTGCAGCGGTCCGAGACGGCTTCGAGCATGCCGCCGATGGCCAGCTGGTCCACCAGCTTGGTGGCGTTGCCGTCGATCCCCGTGCTGTGCGGCTGGTCCAGCGGGCCGGCCTGCCCGTTGCCTGCGGCCACGTAGATCGTCGTGCCCCGCAGCCGATCGGCGTGCACGTAAGGATCGTTGGCCGTCCAGGCCGGATCACCCGGCGGTCCCCACATGTTCGACACCGTGCCGCCCTCGGCGGTCACGATCGTGGCCACCATGGCCTGCCCGGCGGGATCGCTGGTGCGCACGCAGCCGCTGTAGGAGCCGATGGCCTTGTACAAACCCGGTGCGGCCATGGCCAGCTGGAAGACCGAAGTGCCCGTCATCGAGACTCCGGCGATGGCGTTGGCGCCGCTTCCACCGAAGGTGGCGTCGATCTGCGAGGGCAGCTCACGGGTGAGGAACGTGGTCCAGCGCTGGCGGCCCAGGACCGGATCGTCGGCGCGCCAGTCGGTGAAATAGCTGCCCGCGCCACCGACCGGCACCACCACGGTCACCTGCTGGTCGGCGAAGAACCGGTCGATGTCGGTCCGGTCGGTCCAGCCGTCGCCGCCGGTGCCGCCGTCGATGCCGTTGAGCAGGTACAGCACCGGAGCGGGGCGGGACGGGTCCGGGCGGGGCAGCACGACGACCGACACCGGTGCGGCCATCGCGGGGGAGAAGACGGTCAATTCGACGGCGCGCCCGTGCGCACGGGTCATCGGGGCAGGCTCGGCGCTCGCGGGGCTGCCGGAGCACATCAGCATCGACAGCGCCAAGATGCCTGCGCGCCAGGCGGTTCCGCGCGAGCTGCGGCACGGTCGACGGGACGCCATGCGCTCGACGCTAGGTTTCGCCGCACCGGGACCGCAATGGCCGCACGCCCGATTTGGGAAATCCGGCAAATGGCCGCCGCAGGGAATTGGTATCGCACACAGAATCGCCGGAAAATCCGGCGACCTGTCCACCCGATGTTGTTGACTGCGAATTCGAGCCCTCCTACCCGGGGCCAGGAGTCGACATGTCCGCATATTCGCATCGAACAGGCGCGGTGATCGCCGCGGTCCTCATTTTGTCCTACGCGTTGATCGGCGCACAGCCGGTCCGTGCCGATCCACCGCAATCGGTCGCGGCGGCGGACGGCTCACGCATAGTGGAAACCCGGTTCGAATCCGACCGGCAATCCGAACTCGAGGTGTATTCGGCCGCGATGAACAGCACCACCCGGATTCATGTGCTGCGCGCGGCCGATCCGGACCTGCCCGCGCCGACCTTCTATCTGCTCAACGGCGCCGACGGCGGATCGGAGGGGAATTGGCTCGACGGCGCCGATCTGGTCGATTTCTTCCGTGACAAGCAGGTGAACGTGGTCATCCCGTTCGGCGGCGCGGGCAGCTATTTCACCGACTGGCGCAGCGACGACCCCGTCCTCGGCAGGCAGCGCTGGTCCACCTTCCTGACCAAGGAGCTGCCGCCGCTGATCGACGCCACGTTCAACGGCACCGGGACGAACGCCATCGCGGGCATCTCGATGGCGGGCACCTCGGTGTTCCAGTTGGCCATGGCGGCACCGGGTTTGTACAAGGCCATCGGCTCCTACAGCGGTTGCGTGCGCACCAGCGATCCCGCCGGTCAGGCGGTGGTTCAGGCGGTGGTCACCCAGCAGCGCGGCACGGTGTCGAACATGTGGGGGCCGCCGACCGACCCCGCGTGGCGCGCCAACGATCCCTATCTGCACGCCGAACGGCTGCGCGGCACCGCCATCTACGTCTCCACGGGAACCGGGCTGCCCGGACCGATCGACAACCTCGACGGCGCGCGTGGCGACTTCACGCAACTGCTCTACCAACTGGTGATCGGGGCGCCGCTGGAGGCGGTGGCGAACCTGTGCACGCACCAGTTGCAGGACCGGCTGCGCCAGTTGGGTGTCGCGGCGACCTTCGATTTCCGGCCGAACGGCACCCACTCCTGGGGCTATTGGCATCAGGACCTGCACAATTCGTGGCCGATGATGGAAGCGGCGCTGCGATGACCCGCAAAGAGGCCGCGGTGGCGCTGGGATCGTTCGGGGCCTGCCTCATCTCGGTCTTCATGCAGATGATCGACGTGACGATCGTCAACACCGCCCTGCCGGTCGTCACCGCCGAGTTGCGGGCGTCGCGGTCGGAGCAGCTGTGGGTGGTCGCCGGATACTCGCTGGCCTTCGCCTGCGTGCTGCTCACCGCCGCTCGCGTCGGCGCGATCGTCGGACGCAGGCGGATGTTCCTGTGGTCGGCGGTGGCCTTCACGGCGGCCTCGGTGTGGTGCGGGATGTCCACCGCCGCTACGGAACTGGTGCTCGCGCGGATCGTTCAGGGTGTGGCTGGCGCGGGCATGGCGGCACAGACCATCGCCATCATCACCGCGAGTTTCCGCCGCGAGCACCATCAGTACGCCTTCGCCGTGTACGGCGCCACAGCGGGTTTCGCCGGGATGCTCGGCCCGATCCTGGGCGGCGCGCTGATCACCGTGGACCCGTTCGGGCTCGGCTGGCACGCGATCTTCCTGATGAATCTGCCGCTGGGCGTGGTGGCGATCGCGCTGGCCGCGAGCTACCTGCGGCCGGGCCCGGCGACGGATCGGGAACCACTGGATCCGCGCGGCGCCGTGGTGGCCACCGCGGCGCTGTTCGGTCTGCTGTTCGCCTTGTCCGACAGCCAGCAGGCGGGCTGGCGCCCGGTGCACGGGGTGTACATCGCCGCCGCGGTGGTGCTGGGCGCGGTGTTCGTGGCACATGAGCGCGCGACGCGCCGCCGCGGCGGTCGGGCGCTGGTGCGGCTCGACCTGTTCGCCGACCGGGGCTTCGCCGTCGGATCGGCCCTGGTCGCGATCTTCTTCGGGCTGTTCACCGCGTTCGTGTTCACCGTATCGATCCTGTTGCAGGACGTGCTGCGGTTCTCCGCGCTGCGCACCGGCGTCGCGATGACGCCGTTCGCGCTCGGCGCGGGCGCGGGTGCGGTGCTGTCGCCGTTGCTGGTTCGGCGCTGGGGAAATCTGGCGCTGTCGGCAGGGATCGCGCTGTTCGGCGGATGCGTCGCGGTGGGAGTGGGCTACCTGTATGTGGGTGACGGCGCTGTCAACCTCCCGCTGGTACTTGGGCCGACGTTTCTCGCGGGGTTCGGCGTCGGCGTGTTCGGCGTGCCGCTGCAGCCGCTGATGCTGGCGGAGTTGGACGATCGGTCCATGGGCGAGGCCTCTGGCGTGCTCCCCACCATCGAGCAGATCGGCAATTCGGTCGGACTGGCGGTGCTCAGCGCGCTGTTCTTCCGCGCGCACACGCTCTCGGGCAGCATGGTCATGCTCGCGGCCATCGCCGCCGCGGCTTTCGGCCTCGCCGTGCTCACGCGGGCCTTGCCGGACCGCGCGCGGGCGGCTACGAGTCCGTTCAGCTGGTCGATCGCGGGCTGACCCCGGCTACGCGATTCCGCCCGGCGCCCCACCCGATCATCGCCCGATCGCGAAGTTCTCCTTCTCAGTGGTGCGTGGGCGCCGGCACTGCCGCCGAAGACGGCGCGATGCCCGCGCGCAGCGTCCATGGCTCGGCCGAACACAAAACCTCCGCCGAGGCTAGGCGCGCTCGGAGCCGTGGACGGCTTCGGTGCGGGTCTCCGGTTCGCTAGAGGTCCCGTCCGGCCCGCCGCGCTGGACGACGCGCCGCAGCCAGGAAGGCGCCCACCAGCAGGCGTCGCCGAGCAGGCGCATGGTGGCGGGCACCAGCAGCATGCGCAGGATCGTCGCGTCGATGAACAGCGCCGCGACCATGCCGTAGGCGATGTACTGCATCATGACCAGATCCGACCAGGCGAACGCCCCGGTGACCACCAGCAGGATCAGGGCGGCAGCGGTGATGATCCAGCCCGTGCGCGCGATGCCGGTGCGCACCGCCTCGGTGGTCGTCGCGCCCGCCGCCCGTGCCTCCACGATGCGGGCGAGCAGGAATATCTCGTAGTCGGTCGACAGCCCGTAGATCACGGCGACGATCAGCACCAGCACCAGCGCCATGATCGGCTGCGGGGTGAACTCCAGCAGGTCAGCGCCGTGGCCCTGGACGAAGATCCAGGTCAGGATGCCGAGTGTGGAGCCGAGCCCGAGCAGATTCAGCAGCGCGGCCTTGAGCGGCAGCACCAGGGAGCCGAAGGCGAGCACCATCAGCACGGTGGTGACGAGGAAGACCAGCGCGATCATCAGCGGCATCCGGCGCAGCAGCGCGTCGACGCTGTCGCGCTGGACCGCGGGCTGCCCGCCCACCAGCACGGTCGTTCCCTTCGGCACCGGCATGGAACGCAGATAGTCGATGGTCGCGTTCGCCTCGTGCGCGTCCCGCAGCACGGTCGAGGTGGTGAAGACGCTCGGATGCGCCGGTCCCTGCACCGCGCGCGGGAACGGCGCGATGAGTCCGGGAGCCAGGCCCGCCCGCGCGACCACCCCGTCGATATCGGCGGTGTTGTGGGTGATCAGCACGAGGTCGACCGGATTGATCTGCCGCAGCGGGAAGACCTGGTCGAAGTGCTGCTGCGCCGTGCGGGCCGGATGCCGCGGCGGCAGGAAACGCTCGGAGATACCGCCGAACGCGACGTCGCGCACCGGGGCGATGAGCAGCACCAGGATGGCCACCACCGGAACCGCCACGGCCAGCGGTCTTTTCATGACCCACCCGGCGACGCGGCCCCACGGATTGTCCGCCTCGCGGTCGCTCGCCCGCCGCGCGTGGAACCGATTGAAACCCAGACGATCCACGCGGGGGCCGAGCACGGCCAGCATGGCGGGCAGCAAGGTGATCGAGATCAGCGCCGCGAGCGCCACCGTTACCATCGCGCCGAGGGCGAACGAGCGCAGAAAACCTTGTGGGAACAGCAGAATGGCGCCTGCGGCGACCACCACGATGGTCGCGGAGAACACCACGGTGCGCCCGGCGGTCGCGACCGTGCGCCGCACCGCCTGCGGCAGCTCGCGCCCGTCGGCCAGCTCCTCACGGAACCGGCTCACGATGAACAGGCCGTAGTCGATGGCCAAGCCGAGGCCGACCATCGAGACCACCGGCGAGACGAAGGAGTTCACCTCCATGACGGTGGTCATGGCGCGAATGACTCCCCACGCCCCCAGCACGGTGAGCCCGCCGACGATCAGCGGCAGCGCGGCCGCCACGACGCCGCCGAACAGGAAGAACAGCAGCACCGCCACGGCGGGCACGGCGAACAGCTCCATGCGGCGCTGGTCGTGGGCCATGGTGTCGTTGAGGGCGGCCGCGACCGGTTGCCCGCCCGCGACCTCCATCTCGATGCCAGGTATCCGGAACTGATCGGCGACCTTTCGATAGTTGCGCATGATCTCGGTGTCATCGCTGCCGCGTATGGCGACGGAGGCGAACGCGTACTCGCGGTCCTGGGAACCGAAGACATCCGGCAGGTGCAGCCCGGTGTCGGTGGGCCAGTAGGTCGCGTTGATCTTGGTGATCCGGTCAGGGAAGCGTTGCGGCAGGCTGTTCAAGTGGCCCACGACGGTGGCGGCGAAGGCGGGATCGTCGATCGTCCTGCCTGCCGGGGCGCGATACAGCAACAGCACATCGGCGATGTGATCGTGGCCGAACGCCTCGTCTTTGAGCCGGGCCGCCCGCGCCGATTCCGAGGTCGGATCGTTCCACCCGCTGACGCTGAGATGTTCGTCCAGCCCGAGGCCGTACCCGCCGAGCGCGAGCAGTGCGGCGACGACGACCCCGATGACGGTGAATCGCCGCCGGACGAGCATATCGGTCCAGTGCGTGAACTCGGCGAACAATGCCGCCTCCTAACCGATGACATCGTATTTCGGCGAGGGCCGGGAACAGGTGAAACCTAGCAATATGAACGCATTTCACCGGCTTGCGATCCAGAATTTCGAGATGCCACAACTCGATTCACCGGCCGGTTGTGAAGTCTCCCTGAGCCCGCGCCTGCCGGTGTGGCGGCCGTTACGCTGGGCCGGACGCCAGCTGCGCACAATCTAATTCGCCGATCGCCGGAAAAGAATGGCGGTCGAACTGGATCCGACCCGGAGGATGTGCATGTCGGATATTGCAATTGTCGGCATCGGCTGCAGGTTTGCGGGGGGAATCGACTCGCCCGACACCTTTTGGGAATTCGTCCTGGACAAACGGGACGGCGTGGTCGATATGCCGGCCGATCGCTGGGACTACCGCCGTTACTACGATCCGGAACCGAGGACGCCGGGGCGCAGCTACACCAAGCGCGCGGCGTTCATGACGATCGACCCGTGGGAATTCGACCCGGACTTCTTCGGCATCTCCGCCCGCGAGGCGACCGTGCTGGATCCGCAGCAGCGCCTGATGCTCGAGGTGACCTGGGAGGCGCTCGACGACGCCGGGATCGCGCGGCGCGCGGCGGGCGGATCGATCGGCGTCTACGTCGGCGGGTTCGTGGTGGACCAGTCGGTGATCGGCGTGGTCGGCCCGGCCCTGTTCCACACCGACATGCACACTCCGGCGAGCGCGTCCTACACCATGCTGTCCAACCGGATCGCCTACGCGCTCAACCTCGTCGGCCCCGCGCTCACGGTCGACACCGCGTGCTCGTCGTCGCTGGTCGCGTTTCATCTGGCCTGTCAGGCGCTGGAGAACGGCGACTGCGAGGTGGCGCTCGCGGGCGGGGTGAACGTGATGCTGCAACCGGAGACCTTCGTCCTGATGTGCAAGGGCGGCTTCCTGGCCGCGGACGGCCGCTGCAAGTCCTTCGACGCCTCGGCCGACGGCTACGGGCGCGGCGAGGGCGCGGGCATGGTGGCGCTGAAGAAGCTCGACGACGCCGTCCGCGACGGCGACCGGATCTACGCGGTGGTGAAGGCGACCGGTTCCAATCAGGACGGCCGCACCACCGCGATCACCGTCCCCAACGCCGATTCCCAGGAGGCGCTGGCCCGTTCGGTGTGCAACCGTGCCGGGCTCGCGCCGGAGGCGATCACCTATGTCGAGGCGCACGGCACCGGCACGCTGGTCGGGGATCCGGTCGAGTTGCGCGCGCTCGGCCGGGTGTTCGGCGCGCCGGCAGGGCGCACCCGTTCGCTGGGCGTCGGCTCCGTGAAGTCGACCCTCGGGCACACCGAGGCCGCGGCGGGTATCGCGAGCGTGATCAAGGCGGCGCTGGCCATCCGGCATCGCACCATCCCGCCACAGGGTTGGCTGGACACACCGAACCCCGACATCCCGTTCGACGAGTTGGGCTTGCACGTGCAGCTCGAGGCGGAGGCGCTGCCGGACGACGCCGAGCCGATGACCGTCGCGGTCAACGGTTTCGGCTACGGTGGCACCAACGCCCACGCCATCCTGCAGGAGTTCCGGCAGGGCTCCACCCCGCCTGTCGCGCCGGCGAGGCATTTCGGCGTCCTGCCGATCTCGGCGCGCAGCACCGGCGCGGCGCGTGCGCTGGCCGGCCGGTTCGGGGATCTGATCGCCGCGGGCGCCGATCCGGAACGGCTGGCGGAGGCCGCCTGGACCCGCATGGCGCACCACCAGTACCGCACGGGCGTGCTCCTCGGCGACACCGCCGAGCTGGTGCGCGATCTGCGCTCGTTCGCCGCGGGCGAGGGCCGCGACGCCGCGCGCACGATCGTGGCGCGGACGGCCGAACCGGTGTTCGTGTTCTCTGGCATGGGCCCGCAGTGGTGGGGGATGGCGCGCGAATCGCTGAGCGGCGAGGGTGTTTTCGCCGACACCGCGAAGGCGGTCGACGCGGAGTTCCGTTCGGTCGCCGGGTGGTCGATCATCGAGGAGCTGCTGCGGCCCGAGCAGGAGTCACGGGTCACCAGCACCGAGGTGGCGCAGCCGGCCAACTTCCTCGTGCAGGTGGCGCTGGTGCGGGAGCTGGCCGAGTACGGCATCCGGCCCGCGGCCGTGGTCGGGCACAGCGTCGGCGAGGTGTCGGCGGCCTACGTGAGCGGCATGCTGTCGCTGCGCGACGCGGTGCTGGTGGCCTATCACCGGGCCCGGTTGCAGGCGACGACCGCCGGTTCGGGCGGCATGCTCGCGGTCGGGATGTCGCCGGAGCGGGCCCGCGAGCTCGTCGGCGACGACCAGCGGGTGGATGTCGCCGCGATCAACAGCGCGAGCTCGCTGACCTTGTCCGGTGATGCCGACCGCCTCGATGCGCTCGCCGAGAAGCTCACCGAGGACGGCGTTTTCGCGCGCAGGCTGCGCGTGGAGGTGCCGTACCACAGCCGGTTGATGGACCCCATCCTGGACGAGCTGCGCGCGGCGCTGGCCGGGCTGACGCCTGCGGCGCCGACCGTGCCGCTGTACTCCTCGGTCACCGGCGAACCGGTGCTCGGCCCGGAGTGGGACGCCGAGTACTGGTGTGCGAACGTGCGCCAGCCCGTCCTGTTCGCCGACGCGGTCACGAAGCTGATCGGCGCGGACCACCGGGTCTTCCTGGAGGTCGGCCCGCACCCGGTGCTCTCGGGCAATATCCGCGAAGCGCTGCTCGGCGCGGACGTCAACGGCACGACGGTGCCGACGCTGGATCGCAAGCAGCCGGATTCGGTGAGCATCCGCCGCACCCTCATCGGCCTCTACGGCGCGGGCGTGCTCGACCTGGACGAGCTGTTCCCGGCGCGGCATCCCGCCACCCCGCACGTGCCGCTGCCGCGCTATCCGTGGCAGCGGACCCGGCTGCACGCGGCGCTGCCGCTGTTCGAGCAGGCCCGGCTCGGCACACCGGGCGCCTACGCCATGCTCGGCGATCCCGACGTGGAGGGCCGTCCGGACTGGCTGCTGCAGGTCGGCACCGAGCTGCTGCCGTGGCTGGCCGACCACGTCGTCAACGGCGTCAAGATCATGCCGGGCGCGGCGTACCTGGATGCCGCGCTGAGCGCGACGGCGTCCCGGCTCGGCGTGGAACGGGTCGCGCTGGAACAGGTGCGGTTCGTGGCCCCGCTGATCATGGGCGCGCCGGACGTGCCGCTGGTGGCGCTCACCGTCGAGGAGGCCAGCGGCCGGTTCCTGATCCGATCGCGCTCGGCGACCGGGACGGCCTGGACGGTGCACGCGTTCGGCCGCACGCTGACCGGCAGCCACAAGCCGACCAAGGTCACGGTGCCCACCCTGGACGTCGGTCTCGACGTCGACCCGGACATGTTCTACAGCGGCCTGGCCGCGGCGGGACTGCAGTACGGACCGGCTTTCCGCCGCGTCACCTCCGTGCGCGTCGGCGCGGACGCGGTGGTGGCCACCGTCGACGGCGCCATCGCCGCGGACTCCGGACATCTGGCCCACCCCGCGGTGGTCGATGCCGCGATGCAGTCCGCGGCCCTGCTGTTCGCCGACGCCAGGATCGACGAGGGCACGCTGGTGCCGGTCGGTGTCGCGGCGGTGCGGCTGGTCGCGCCGCTGCCCGAGCGGATCACCGTGGTCGCGCGGCGCGACCCACGGGCCAGGCTGCGCGCCGACGTGGACCTGCTCGACGACGAGCACAACCTCGTGATGCGTTTGAGCGGCCTGCAGATCGGCGCGCTGGCGCCGGGCCAGGATCCGCTGCACCGGATGGTCGACTTCTACTACACCGAGACGCTGGAACCGCGCGATGCCATCGATCCCGCCGCCCTGCCGCAGGATTCGGTGTCCACGGTGATCATCGCGCTGGGCAGCAGCTGCACGCGGGCGGGGCAACTGGCCGCCGCGCTCCCGGGCTCCCGGCTCTACGTGGCAGGCGTGGCGGGCCGCGAACTCGCCGCCGATCTGGCCGCGACACTGTCGGCCGCCAAGGCGGAGGGCGCCGACCGGCTGCACGTCTGCGTGGTCGCGGGCGGGGTCGAGGACGATGTGGCCGATCTGTGGACCCTGGAGCGGATCGCGGTGGCCCTCGACGAGTTCGTGCACCCGGAGACCACCGAACAGGGGCCGCAGAGCGTCTTCGGGGACGGGTGGTGCCATGCCACCCTGGTGACCGAACAGGCGTTCGCCCTGCCGGACAGCCCGGTCCCGCCGAACTCGAATCACGCCGCGCTGGCCGGTGCGCGCCGGGTGCTGCTGAACGAGCAGTCGGCGTTGCGCTGGCGGTTGATCGACGTCGAACCCGACACCGCGATCGGCGATCTGATCGGGGAGCTGGCGGTGCCCGGCGCCTTCTGGAACGACAACCTCGACGAGGTGGTGCTGCGCGCGGGCAAGCGCTGGGTCCCGATGGTGACCAAGCCGTTGCAGGAGCGCCTCGACGCCCTCGACACCGCCGAGCCGCTGACCGACCCGGAAGCCAGCTTCGCACTGGAGATGCCCCGCACGCGCCTGCTGTCGGCGTTGGCGTGGCGGCAGTGCCCGCGGCCCGAACCGGGACCGGGCCAGATCGAGGTGCGGATGAAGATCATCGGCCTCAACTACAAGGACCCGCTCAAGGTCATCGGACTGCTCGGCGAGCGCGAACTGGCGCCGACCTATTTCGGCACCGTGCCCGGAATGGAGGGCGTCGGCGAGGTGGTGCGGGTCGGCGCCGCGATCACCGACGTCACGGTGGGGGATCTGGTCGCCGTCGCCGCCAAGGGCATGATGCAGCGCTACGTCGTCGTCGACCGGCAACTGGCCATCCCGCTGCCCGCCGACGCCGATCCGGCCTACTGCACCAGCACCATCGCCTTCGGCACCGCCGAGTACGCGCTGCTGGATCTGGCCCGGCTGGAACCGGGCGAGACGGTGCTGATCCACGGCGCGGCCGGCGGTGTCGGCACGGCCGCGATCCAGGTGGCCAAGGATCGCGGGGCGCGCATCATCGGCACCGCCAGCACCGACGAGCGCCGCGCCCACGTGCTCGCCCTCGGCGCCGATCACGCGATCGACTCGCGCTCGCTCAACTTCGTCGACGACGTGCTGGAGCTGACCGGAGGCAAGGGCGTCGAGGTGGTGCTCAGCAGCGCGCCGGGGGAGATCCTGCGCCAGAACTTCAACGCCGTCGCCGAATTCGGGCGCATCGTGGAGGTCGGCAAGGCCGACATCTACACCGGCGGCCTGTTGGAGATGGCGAACTTCGACAAGAACCTGGCGTACTTCTCGATGGATCTGGACCGCTTGGTCGCCGTCGACGCGCAGCGGCTGGCCCGTTTGCTGCAGCGGGTCTACGAGAAGGTGCTCGCGGGCACCTACCAGCCGCTGCCCTACAGGCTGTTCGAGACCGACGAGGTGGGCAGGGCCTTCGAGGAGACCATCCGCTCCACCGGCTTGGCCAGGATCGCGCTGCGCATGGATTCACCCACCCCTGCGGTGCGGCCGTACCTGCCGGAGATCGAGATCGACAGCGCCGCGACCTATCTCGTCACCGGCGGTTTCGGTGGGTTCGGGATGGCCATCGGGCGCTGGCTGGTGCTGCGCGGGGCGCGGCGGCTGGTTCTGCTCGGCCGCGGCGGCGCGAGCACGGAGGAGGCCCGCCGTCAGCTGGAGGCGTGGCGAACGGTAGGCGTGGAGGTGGTCGAGGAACGGGCCGACGTCACCGATCCGGAGGCGGTCGCCGCGATCGTCGCGCGGTCGCACAGCGCAGAGCACCCGCTGCGCGGAGTGTTCCACGCGGCGGGCGCGGTGGCCGACAATCGGCTGGCCGCCATGCAATTCGACGAGCTGGCACGGGTGTATCGCCCGAAGGTGCACGGTGCGAGGGTGCTGCATCGGGCCGTAGCCGACGCGGGCATCCGGTTGGACATGTTCGTGCTGTGCTCCTCGGGCGGCTCGATGTACGGCATCTACGGTCAGTACAACTACTGCGCGGCCAACGTGGCGGTGGAGTCGCTGGCCGAGGAATGGTCCCGGGCCGGCGAGCGTGCGCTGTGCGTCGGCTGGGGGCACCTGTCCGGCGCGACGGGAGGCATGGCCGCCGACGAGACGGCCCTGAAGTACCTCGATCTGGTCGGCTTCGACCCCATCGACATGGCCGACGCCACCGCCTATCTGGAGCAGACGCTGCGCTTGGGCGTGGCCCGCGCGGCGATCATCCCCACCGACTGGGCCAAGCTGACCGGCACCTTCCCGCAGCTGACCCGCACCGGGCGCACGACCGCGCTCGCGCAGGCCTCCGCGAAGGACACCTCCGAACTGGCCCGGCTGCGGGCGGAGGTGGCCGCGATCGAAGAGGGCAAGCGCGGAGCCTTCGTCGCCCGCAAGATGGCCGAGGAACTCGCCGTCGTCATGGGCGTGCCGGTCGAGTCCATCGACATGACCGTTCCGGTGCCCGAACTCGGGCTGGATTCGCTGATGGCGGTGGAATTGGGGGCGCGGGTCACCAAGACGCTCGGCATCGACCTGATGTCGCTGCAGATGGGCCGGTCGTTCAGCCTCGAGCAGGCGGGTCCGAAGGTGGCGGAGCTGATTCTCGCCGCGGAGTCCGGTCAGGCACAGCCGGTCGCGGATCCGGCCCCGGCGTCTGCGTCGAACGGCGCAGCGCCCGAACCGGTTCCGGCGCTGCTGGCGGCCGGGGCCAAGCCGTGACCGGCCGCCGTCGTCGAAACGAGGAGTTCCCGTGGTCCGTTTCGGGCTGATCGATGAATGGGAGCCGGGGCCGGGCCGGCTGGTCAGCTGGGTGGCGTCACCGGAGTCGGTGGCGCGCGCCCGGCGGGCGCCGGTGCACCCGGCCCCGCCCTCGCACCAGCAGGAGCAGTATCTGCGCCTCGCCGATCGGCACGCCGACGCGGATTTCCGGTACTCGGGCCTGTGCCTGGTGACCGCGGAGATCCCGGCCGGGGGGCTGGACCGTGCCGCGATGACGCGGGCGGTCAACGCGTTCCTGCTGCGCCACGACACCTTCCGGACCTGGTTCCGGGTCGACGCCGCCGGTGCGATCGAACGGCACCTCGTGCCCGCCGGCGACGTCGATTTCGTGCCCGTCGACTACGGGCACGTGGACGAGGCCAGGGCCATCCGCGACCATGTGCAGAAGACCACGCCGGGGCCCTTCGACTGGGACTGCTTCACCTTCGGGGCGATCGAACGCGAGGACTCCACGACGGTCTACCTGGCGGTCGATCATCTGCACACCGACGGATTCGGCCAGTACCTGTCCGGGTTCGACCTCGCGCTGTTGTACCTGCGCGAGGTGTGGGAAGACGTCGGCATGCTGCAACCCGCGGCCAGCTATCTCGACTACTGCACCGCCGAGCGAGAGTACACCGGCCGGATGACGCTCGCCTCGCCCGGCGTGCAGAAGTGGCTGGAGCTGATTCGCGGAAACGACGGCGAACTGCCCTCTTTTCCTTTGGATCTGGGCAGGCGCACCGATGTCTACAACCGCAGCGCGCACCGCACGGTCACGCTGTTCGACGAGCACACCGCGCTGCGGTTCGAGCGGGTCTGCCGCGACAACGGCGCGGAGTTCGTCGGCGGCATCTTCGCCGCGGCGGCGCTGGCCGAGCGCGAGCTCGTCGACAGCGACTACTACTTCGGCATGACGCCCGTCAGCACCCGTAGCTCCGCGGCCGAACGAGCGTCCGTCGGCTGGTATGTGACGTTGCTTCCGGTGGCCTTCCCGCTCGGGTCTGCCACCTCTTTCGGCCGAGCCGCGGCCCTCGCGCAGCACGCTTACGAGAATGGCCTTCGCCTGGCCCCCACCTCGTTCCAGCGCGTGGTGGAACTGCTGCCCGCCGACTCCGATCTGGATCTGAAACCGGGCTGGTCCACGCCGATGATCTCCTACGTCGACGCCAGAGAACTGCTCGGCAACGAGTTCTTCGACCTGGCGTCGTGCGGGTTGTACGCCAATCGGGCCGCCTCCGAGCAGGTGCTGATCTGGATCAACCGGCTCGCGTCGGAGACCACGCTGAGCGTCATCTACCCGGACACGCCGGTGGCGCACGATTCCGTCGAGCGCTATGTGGCCACGCTGCGAGCGGTGTTCGCGGCGGCGGCCGGGAAGACACGGTGAGGAGGACCTGTGCACACGGCATTCCGGGATCCGGGGATCCCCGACGGAGAGAAATCCGTCTACACCGTCACCGTCGCCGACCGGCCGCCGAAGCTGGACCTGATCAGCGTGGTGTCGCACGACGGCGACGGCTACCGCTCGATGCTCGAGGTCGGTCTCGGGCACGCGAACTTCGCGATGACCGTCGAGCAGCGGTTCCAGCGCTCTGGGGACCGGTTGTCGGCCGAGCGCTACCGCGCCGAAACCCGCTCGGGCGCCACGGTGGTCAGCCGGGAGGAAGCCAACTTCATCGGCACCACCCACCTTCAGTTCGGCGGCGGTATCGCGCCCTTCCCGGCCAACGTGATGCCGCTCGCCGGTGGCCTGACATTGCTGCGCGGCCTCGACTTCGCCGAGGGCGCCGAGGAGTGCGTCGATCTGTGGCTGGCCTTCTCTGTCCACGTCCCGCTCGGGGCGAAAGTGGAGCAGCGCACCGTCGTCGACGTACCGGCCGGGCGCATCACCAGCTGGCAGGTACGGCTACGGCCGCGGTTGTCCGGGTTGAACACGATGGTGGAGAAGGTGATCGGCGGATTCCTGCCGCCCGCGGTGGCCCACTTCGACGCGGACCCGCCGCACCGGCTGGCGCGGCTCAGCTTCCCGACCGGGCCGATGCCGTGGGATCCACGCGGGCTGATGGAACTGGTCGCGTAGCACCGCGGGGTCCGGAAGGCGGTGCACATGTCGGGCGATGCGGGAGGTGCGGCGGGGCGCGATGAACATGCCGCCCGGCCCGCACTGCGCGCGGGCCGGGCGGCTTCCTCGGTCAGCTGATCTGCGTGCCCGACCAGCCGAAGCTGAAGCTGTGGCCCTTCGAGGTGCACAACAGGGCGCCCCGGCCGCCTCCGGTGCAACTGGCGCCACCGTTGGTGAGGGTGCCATCGATCGGCGGGCTGTCCGCGCGGCCGTGCGGGCCGGTGAGACCGAAGGTCGGATGGGCGGGCAGGAACGGCAGGTCGATCGCCAGATCGTAGACCGTGAATCCGAACAGGTTGGTGCCGTAGCGGCCCCGCAGGAGTTTTCGCCGCAACAGCCAGGCAGTGCCGGTGAGGGACCGAAAAGGCGCGGCGACGGGATCGGTTTGCTGCGGAGGCACCGTCCCACCGGCTTGTCCGCCGAGTGAACCTCGGGGTGATCCACATCACTGCCTGACGCTGTCAGGAATCCGGCAGCTGTCTCGTTCAGGGAACACGCGAACCAGACAGGAGCGAACCATGAAGCACCGCATCGTCGTCCTCGGGGCAGGCTACGCCGGAGCCTTCTCCGCCGGCTACCTGGCGCGTCGGCTCCACTCCGACGACTTCGAGATCACCGTGGTCAACGCCGAACCGGATTTCGTCGAACGGCTGCGCCTGCATCAGCTCGCCGCCGGGCATGATCTCCCGCACCGGCCGCTGGCGGAGGTGTTCGCAGGCACCGGCATCCGGTTACGGGTGGCGCGGGTGACCGGCGTCGACGTCGAGCACCGGACTGTCACGGTCGCCGACGGCGATGGCGTCGACCGGCTCGGCTACGACACCCTCCTCTACGCGCTCGGCAGCACCGTCGCCGATCACGGTGTTCCTGGCGTCGACGAACACGCCTTCCACGTGGCGGCGCGGCCGTCCGCGCTGCGGCTGCGCGCACGACTGGACGAGCTGCGCGGGGACGGCGAAGTGCTGGTGGTGGGCGGCAACCTGACCGCGATCGAAGCCGCCACCGAGATCGCCGAAGCCCGCCCCGGGCTCCGGGTCGCCGTCGCCACCAGCGGCGAACTGGGCGGCTGGCTGGGCGCCGAGGCCCGCCGCCACCTGCTGCGCGCCTTCGATCGGTTCGGTATCACGGTCTACGAGCACACCACCATCGAGCGCGTCGAGCAGGCGGCGGCGGTCGCGTCCGACGGCACTGCCCTCGCCTCCGACGCGACCGTGTGGGCCGCGGGGTTCGCCGTCCACCCGATCGCCGCCGCCAGCGGCCTCGAGGTGCTCCCCGACGGCCGGATCGAGGTCGACCGTCAGATGCGGTCGGTCTCCCACCCGGATGTGTACGTCGCCGGTGACAGCGTCTTCGTCATCGGCGACAACGGTGGCCCGTTGCCGATGTCCTGCGCTTCGGCGGGATACACCAGCATGCAGGCGACGGCCGCGATCATCGGGGACCGGACCGGGCGCGAGATCCCGACGACCGCGCTGTCGTATGTCGGCAACCACATCAGCCTCGGTCGCAAGGACGGGATCTTCCAGTTCGTGGACGGTGCGGCGCGATCGAAGTCGTGGGCGCTGCGTGGCCGGGCGGCCGCGCGCGTCAAGTCGGCGATCGTCGGGACCGCCGCCTGGAGCGTGAGCCACCCGACCTTCGGAAGGCCGAGTCGCCGTTACCGCTCGGCCACCGCCCGAGAGCGCTCCCTCGACGCGATCGCCGCATAGAGTCACGCTCATGGACACGGCCACCCTGGCGCGTTTCGAGGCCAGCCGGAATCGGCTGGCCGCACTCGCCTACCGTCTGCTCGGCTCGGCCGCCGACGCCGAGGACACGGTGCAGGACGCCTTCCTGCGGTGGCAGGCCGCCGACCGCGAGTACGTCGAAGTGCCGGAGGCGTGGCTGACCAAGATCGTCACCAACTTGGCGCTGGACCGGCTCCGGTCGGCGCGACTGCGGCGCGAACGCGCGGTCGGCGCCTGGATGCCCGAACCGCTCCTCGACGGCGACCCGATGCTTGGCCCGGCCGACACCGTCGAACAGCGCGAATCGGTGACCCTGGCGGTGCTGACGCTGATGGAGCGTCTCTCGCCGGTCGAACGGGCCGTCTACGTGCTGCGCGAGGCCTTCGACTACAGCCACGCCGAGATCGCCGGGATCCTCGGCATCAGCGAGTCCGCGAGTCAGCAACACACCCACCGAGCCCGGCGCCGAATCGCCGCCGCCCGCAACGGCGCGGACATCGACCATGCCTGCGCGCGCCGCATCGTCGAGGCGTTCGTCGACGCCGCCTCATCGGGCCGGACCGAACGGCTGGTCGCGCTGCTGACCGACGACGCCACCGGCATCTCCGACGGCGCCGGGCTGGGCCTGGCGGGGAAGCTGATCCGGTACGCGACCCCGGAGCGGATCGCAGGCGCGGTGCGAGCCGGCTTCAAACCGACGCCGGCCAAGCGCAGGCTCGCCGGTGGCACCCCGGCGATCCACGCCGCCGTGGTCAACGGCTGCCCGGCCATGGTCGCCACGCTCGGCGACCGTGTCGTGGGCCTGGTGGTGCTGGAAGTCCGCGACGACAAGATCGCAGGCGTGCGCGGCATCGCCGCCCCGGACCGACTCGGCCGCCTCACCGAGGAATGGCGGCGGCAGGAGCACGACGTCCCCTTGATCGAATCGTGGTGACCGGCGGTTCCCCTTCGGCGCGACCGTCCGCGATTTCTTGTACAACGGCTCCGCCAGCGCAGATGCCGGACGGCTCTGTCCCACGACGCGCCTCGGTGCACGATTCACCCAGAGAACCGCCGCGGAGTCGAGTAAGGCACTCACTCCGTAGGGCACCCGGCGCGTATTCCGGGAATGCAACCGTGACGCCGTGGCGAGCGAGCGCCAGCCGGCGGGGACGCCCGCGCAGCCGACCGGCGCACGGCAGACATGATGCCCGCGCGGATGGCGCTCAGCGCGCGGTCGGCGTGCGGTCGCGGATGCGGCCGACGGTGGCCGGGATGATGCGGCGGCGCGGCGACCACCAGTTGGCCGGGCCCATCAGTTGGACCAGCGCGGGCACCAACAGCATGCGGACCAGGGTGGCGTCCACGACGAGCGCGATGATCATGCCGAGGCCGAGGAAGCGCATGGGCGTGAGCGGGGAGAGGGTGAACGCCCCGGTGACGATCACCAGCAGGGTTGCCGCGGCGGTGATCACGCGCGCGGTCCTGACCGTGCCGAGGCGCACCGCCGCCGCCGTGTCGGCGCCCGCGTCGTGCGCTTCTACCATGCGCGACAGCAGAAACACCTCGTAGTCGGTGGACAGGCCGAAGACCACGGCGATGATCAGCACCAGCATGCCCGCCGCGATCGGGCCCGTGCTCACGCCGAACGCGCCGGCCAGATGCCCGCCGCAGAAGATCCAGGCCAGTACGCCGAAGGTCGCGGCGAGGCTGAGGAAGGCGAGGACGACCGCCTTGAGCGGCAACACGATCGAGCGGAACGCGGTGGACAAGAGCACCACCGTCGCGCCGACCATGACGAGGATCATCCACGGCATGGCGGCGACGATGGACCGCACGCTGTCCACGGTGGCCGCGGTGTCGCCGCCGATCCACAGCACGGTGCCGTCCGGGGGCGTCAGACCGCGCATGCAGCGCACCGAGTCGCTCGCCGCCTCGGTGCGATCGGTGTCGCGCAGAAACGCGTGGAAGACGACGAAATCCTCGGCGCGGCCCACCTGGACGACCTGCCGCACACCGTCGACCGTGCCGAGTGCCGCCGCGGCCGCGTCCACCGCGGCCGACTGCGGCGGCCCGTCCGTGCCGCGCAGCACGATGGTGGCTCCGCTGCCCGCCGCGGGGAATTGCCCGGTCAGCTCCTCGATGGTGACGCGCATGGGGTTGCCCGGCGGCAAGGCGTGATGGTCGATGTCGCCCAGCCGCAGCCCGGCCAGCGGCGCCGCGAAGACCAGCAGGACGGCGCCGACCAGCACCGTCACCAGACCGGGCCGCCGCAGCACACGGTCGACCAGGCCACCCCAGAACCGGTCGGTGCGATCGATCGCGCGCGCGGTGCCGATGCGCGCGCCGAACAGGGCCAGCAGTGCGGGCAGCACGGTGAGCGAGAGCCCGGCGGCCAGCGCCACCGCCGTGATCGCGCCGATGCCGAGCGAACGCAGCACCGCCTGCGGGAAGACGAACGTCCCCGCGAACGCGCAGACCAGCAGCAGCGCCGAGAACGCGATGGTGCGCCCTGCGGTCGCGTACGTGCGGATGATCGCGGAGCGCGCGTCGTGCCCGTCGGCGACCTCCTCGCGGAACCGCGTGACCAGGAACAGTCCGTAGTCGATCGCCATCCCGAGGCCGAGCAAGGAGGCGATGTTCATCGCGAACGTGCTGACCTCGGTGAGTTCGGCGAGCACGCGGATGGCGCCGCTCGCGCCGAGCACGGTCAGGCCGCCGACCACCACCGGGAAGGACGCGGCGATCAGACCGCCGAACACCAGCACCAGGATGAGCAGCGTCAGCGGCAGCGAGAGCGCTTCGGCCCGGACCAGATCGTGCTGGGACTGCGCGTTGATCTCCGTGGAGACCGCGCTGTAGCCGGACAGATCGGCCGGGACACCCGGAACGCGGAGCAGCGGTTCGATGTCCGGATACGCGGCGACGCGCTGGTTGGCGTCACCCGCGAGATAGACCACGGCCAGCGCGTGCCGGTCGTCGGCCGACCGCAGGAACTGTTTGCGCGCGAATCCGGCGTTCCAATAGGTTTCGATCGGCCGTTGCAGCATCGCCGGATCGATCCGCGCGAGCGCCTCCCGAACCCGGGGGCCGATGTCGTCGAGCGTCTGTCCCTCCGGAGCGGTGTAGCGCACGACCACGTCGGGGTTCTGCGGTCCGAAGTGCTCGCTGACGAGCTGATCCACGTGCGCGGACTCGCTGCCGGGATCGATGAACCCGGCAGCCGTGACCTTGTCCGACGCTCCGATGCCGAGCAGGCCGGACAGCAGCATCACCCCGGCGACGACGGCGAGCACCATCCGTGGCCGGGCGAGGACCACCCGGGCGACGGCGGTCATCCCACGGCCGCATCGTGCGGCGCGAGCTCGGCCTCGAGCCGCGCGGTGATCGTGTCGAGCAGCGCCTCCAGGCGGGGCTCGATGCCGGCGCCGTTGCGGCAGGAGACGGTCAGCTCCAGCTTCCCGCGCGATTCGACCATCGCGAACAGCAGCGGCATCGCGCCGCTGTGCTGCGGTAGCACCCGCATGGTCGTCGGTGTCCAGCCGGGCACCGCCATCTCGTCGAGATCGAAGGCGCCCAGGTGGGAGACGGTGGCCGACACCATGTTCCGATTCAGCCGAGCGCCCAGCCAGTTGCTGCCGCGCAGCACCGCGCGGATGACGGCGTCCGGAAACTTCGACAACTTGCCGTTGTCCAATTCGTTCAGTTCGCGTTTCTCCCGCAGCCCGCTGCGCATCCGCTCCCTGACCGTCTCCCAGTCTTCGCCGGGCGCCACGTCGAGGAACAGGGGAAGCGCCAGATTCGCGGTGGAGCGCAGGGCCGGATCGTGCCTGCGCAGATCGACCGGGATCATGAAGCGCGACTTCGCATCCGACTCCCCGGCCAGGATCGCCGCCACCCGCGCGACGATGCCCTTGCCGGTCGCCTCGATCGTGCGGTGGCGCAGCAGCCAGCGCGGGGCCGCCGGATCCTGGCGGCCGCGCCCCGACGGCGCCTTGAACGTGGGCAGCACCAGCGTCGGTCGGCCCGCAGCGCCTGTCCGCGCGACCAGTTCGGCGTCCGCGACCGGGTGCGGCGCGCCGACGGGACGCCGGCCACGCAAGGCGCGCAAGACGTCGTCGACCCACAGGCGCAGGCCCATGCCGTCCATCACGCCGTGGAAGGCGCGGAACAGCACGGTGGTCTGCGCGCCCGTGAGCAGCAGCACCTCGGTGGTGCGGTCAGGCGTGGGACCGATCGGGCTGTTCAGCACCGCGTCGTGCTCCAGGGCGTCGTAGTTCAGCGACCATCCCGGCACCACGCGCACGGTGGCGGCCAGACCGCTGTCCACCCAGTCGCGGCCGTCGCGCACCAAGCGCGCGCCGGGGGCGGCCGCCGACGCCAGGTCGACGGCGGCCTGCAAGGCGGCCGGGTCCAGGCTGCCGTCGCCGTGGACGGCGAGGTGCATCACGAACGGCGGAGTCACCTGCCGGGTGGAGAAATAGAGGCGTTCGGTGGGGGTGATCTTCCTGCGGAAGACGGGTGCGTTGCTCATGCTGGTCTCCGGTGCCGATGAAGTGCTCAGCGCAGACGGGGGGTGAGTTCCACCGCCCCGCCCTGGTCTTCCAGCCAGGCGAGGAAGGCGGTCAGCCCGCTGTCGCGGTCGACGACCGGCCGGTAGCCGAAATCGCGTGCCGCGGCGCTGGTGTCGTAGGTGGCGCTGCGGGTCAGCAGCGCGACGGCGTAGCGCGACAGCGGCGGCGACCAGCGGGTCGCGACGGCGGGAACGCGCCAGATCGTCTCGATGACGCGCACCGCCGCACCGATCACCTCGGGGTTGGGTTTCCTGGTCGGCGGCCGGTATCCGAGCTGGGCGGCCACCTGGCCGAGAAATCCCCAGACGTCGGTCTTCTCGGCGTCGGCGATGAAATACGCTTTGCCGCCCACCTCGTCCGACGCGGCCGCCAGCACACAGGCCTCGACGATGTTGTCGACGTGGCACAGCGAGGCGTACACGGTGCGGCCGAACGACAGGTCCGGCAGCGTTCCCGCGCCGGCTCGCCCGAGCATCCGCACGATGGGGCCCGACCGGTCGCCCGCACCCCAGATCGCGCGCGGGCGCAACGCGCAGGTGCGGAACCCGTCGGTGTCGGCGGCGAGCACCGCCCGCTCGGCCGCGGCCTTGGTCTCCGAGTACAGGTTCAGGTAGCGCCGCGGGTACGGCACCGATTCGTCGACGTCGAGCTGATCGCCGCCGTAGTAGTCCATCAGCGCGCTCGGGCTGGAGATGAACACGAACCGTGCGGCTCCGCCGCGCCGGGCGGCCTCCAGCAGCCGCTCGGTGGCCCTGACGTTCTCGTTCCAGAACTGTTCCCTGGTGCCGCGCTCGTCCACCCGGGCCGCGCTGTGGAAGACGATGTCGACACCGCGGGTGGCCCGCTCGAGCGACGCGGGATCGGTCAGGTCACCGTAGACCAGCTGGATCTTGTCCAGGTCGGGGCCCAGATCGGACAGATCGCTGGTGCGACGCACCAGGATCGACACGTGGTGCTCGCCGTCGCGCACCAGCCTGCGCGCCAGCGCGCCGCCCAGAAAACCGGACGCGCCGGTCACCAGAACTTTGCTCATTGCCTTTCCTCCTTGCCGGGCTGGGTCCGCCACCAGGTCAGGCCGAAGATCTGCGTCAGGACCGCGGTCCGGAGCCTGCCGTGGCCGGAGCCGTCGGCGGCGCGCAAGGCCGCAGGGATCTGGGCCGCGTGCACGACGACGCTGAGGAACGCGTCGATCCACCAGACGGTGCGCAGGATCCGGCTGCCGGGGACCCGGCCGGTAGCCGCGGCGAGCGCGCCGCCCGCCAGATACAGCCATCCCAGGACGGGAACCGCCCGCAATACGGTCGTTTTCATGATCAGGTGTCCGTTCCCAGGCGCTCGGCCGCCCACACCGTGAGCTGTTCGCGCCCGATCTTGGCGTTGTGCCGGATGTCCACCGGGAACGACGGGTGAACCAGGAAGTCGGCGATCGTCCTGGTCGGTTCGAATCCCGCCCCGTGGGCCCGCAGCGCGGGCTCGACGACGGCGGGGTCCGCGCCGGGCTCCAGCTCGACGCAGAGCACCGGCCGCTGCGCGCCGCGCCGACCGATCCCGACCAGCGCCGTGCGGGCCACGCCCGCGACGGTGTTGAAGATCTGCTCCACCTGGACGGTGAACATCGGTCCGCGCGCCGTGACCACGCGCTGGCTCTTGCGGCCGCAGAACCAGATCCGTCCTTGTTCGTCGATCCACGCCAGATCGCCGGTGCGGTGCCAGATCCGGTCGCCGTCGGCGATCTTGCCCAGCGCGTTCGCCTGCTCCGGCCAGTAGTACCTGGTGCTGACGTTCGGCCCGCTCACCACCAGTTCGCCGATGCCGCGCGTGTCCGCCAGCCCGCCCGCGAGTTCTTCGGCCCGGTCCCACGTGGGTATGGGGTCGTCGGTGATGGCGACGACGCGCGCCTGCACCTGGTAGGAGGGCCTGCCGATACAGGTGCCCGCGCCGCGGTGCGCCCGTTCGACCAAGCCGTCCAGCAGTTCCCGCGACTCGATGGTGGACATCGGCAGCGCCTCGGTGGACCCGTATCCCGCGACGACCTTCGCGTCCGCGCCGAGCACCGCGCGCAGCCCGGCGATGCACCAGTCCGGCACCGGCGCGCCACCGGAATAGACGCTCTCGAGCGAGTCGAGCGGAATCGGGTGGGCGCGCAGGTATTCCAGCAGCGGGATGAGCACGGCGGGGGAGGCGAACATGGTGCGCACCCCGAACCTCCTGATCGCGTCGGCCACGTGCGCCGGGTCGGTCGCCCCCACCTTGCTGGGGATCAGCGGTGGCAGCACGCACCGCGAGCCGAGCAGCAGATCCAGCACGCCGACCAGCGGAAGCGTGATCAAGGAGGCTTCCGGCGCCACCTCACCGCGCGCCAGGTGCACCTGCTCCACCATCGCGGCAAGGTTGCCGTGGGTCAGCTGCACGGCCTTCGCGGGGCCGGTGCTGCCGGTGGTGAACGCGATCACCAGCGGGTCGTCCTCGGTGGCCGGGCGGGCGGTGGGCAACGAGCCGGTGGGCGTGCGGCCCCAGTCGCGCAGCGTGTCGCCGCGCCAGAACCAGCGTCGGCCGACCGTCACCGTCGTGCGGACGGTGCGGAAGCCGCGCCGGAACAGCACGCGCAGCGCATGGGCCGGTGGGATACCGATGAACGCCTCGGCATCCACGGCGCGCAAGCAGCGCAACATCTTCCGCACACCCATGCCGGGGTCGATCACCACGGCCACCGCGCCGATCTTCAACAGCCCGAGCATGATCGCGTACAGCTCCGGGCTCGGCAGCACCAGCACGATGGTGCGCGTCCCGGTACCGACTCCCGACGCGGCGAGCCGCTGGGCGATCGTGTCCGACCACGCGTCCAGCTCGCGATAGGTCAGGTGCCGGTAGGCCGGCAGGCCATCGGGGCCGACCCCGTCCGCGTAGCGCACGGCCACGCGGGTGGGGTCGGTGCGGACGACCGCACGGAACCGATCGATGGCCTGCCAGTAGGTCCCCGTTGTCACGCAGGCGCCCCGGCGAGGACGGGCAGCCGGTAGAGCACCGCCGCTGCCGAAGGACCCGCGCCCGCGGCGACGAACAGCACCTGGCGGTACGGGGCCAGGGTGTCGTCCGCCACCGCCTGGTCGTAGGCCGCGGTCAGCGCCGCCGTGTGCGGGTCGCCGTCGCGCAGATCCGGTGTGCGGACCGAGCTTTCGTCGATGCCGAGGGCGGCGGCCAGCCTCTTCGGGAACTGCGGGCTCGGCGTCGAGGCGATCAGCGCGATCTCGTCGAGCGAGACGTGGTCGGACTCGGCGAGCGCCCGGCGCGCGACGTCGATCGCCACGTCCAGCAGACGCTCCTCGAAGCCGGGCTCGCGCTCCACCGTCATGGCGCCGCGCCCCGTATTGCCCATGGTCGTGACGTCGACGTAGGCCTCGATCGCGGGCGTGCCCTCGCCCGCGGCGGTGTGCACCCGGCCGAAGCCGGTCGGCTCGTCGGTGTGCTCGAGCAGCAGGGCCGCGCCGCAGGTGGCGTACGGGAACCGTTCGTCACCGACGGAGCGCAACAGGGACGGATGGGTGTCGCCGGAGACGACGAGCACGTGCTCGGCGCTGCCGGTCTCCAGGACCGAGGTGGCCACCTGCACCGCGTTGAGCACACTCACCGCGCCGTTCATCAGGTCGAACGAGAACGTCCGCGGGTCGTCCTTGGCGTATTCCAGGCCGATGCCGGCCGCTTTCTGGATCAGCGCCGACACCGCGGGCTCGACGGTGTTCGAATCGCGGAAGATGCCCGCGTTGATCAGCAGGCCGACCTGGTCGGGACGGATACCGGCACGTTCGAGGCACCGCTTGGCCGCGCGCCCGTTGTGCTCGACGATGCTGTTGGTGTCCCCGCCCCGGCTGATCGCGGTGGACTTGATACGCACGCTCATGACCGGACCTCAGACCTTCAGCGACGAAATGGTGGTGGACAGGAACCCGGTGACGATGCCGGAAGCCGCGGGCACCAGCAGCAGCTTCGAGCCCGCGGGAATGTTCTGCTCGCTGAGCTGATCGTGCAGCACGATGAAATGCGAAGTGGTGGAAGTGTTTCCGTACTTCTCGATGACCCGCAGGTCCGGCGGCATCGGGCTGCCGAACTCGCGCTCGGCGATCGCGTTCATCCACGGGATGGCGGCGGCGCCGAACTGATGGTGGATGACATAGTCGAATTTCTCGTCGGCGAAGGTCTTGCCCTGCGCCTCGAGGAATTTCCGCTGCGTGTTGGTGCCGAGCAGGAAACGATCCTCGTTGTGCATCCTGCGGTTGTCGGTGTACATCGCGATGCCCTGCGTCTTGCCGCTCGGCATGCCGAGGCACAACTGCGCGTATTCCGCGGCGGTCATCATTTCGATGTAGTGGATGATGTCGTTTTCGTCGACCGCCTGGTCGAGGACGATCGCGCATCCGGAATCACCGACCGACAGCGAGGCGAACTGCGGATCGTATTTCTGCGAAATCTCGGCGACCGCGGTCTCGGCGATCGGAGTAATCGCCTCGCCGCTGACCACGAGGCCGTTGCGGACGGCGCCGGACCGGATCATCCGATCCAGGATGTACGTGCCGGTGAGCATTCCGGCGCAGGCATTCGTGATATCGAAGGTGATCGCGTTCTTCGCACCGATAAGGCGGCTTATCGAACCGGCGAAGGACGGCTCCATGTACATCCTGGTGGCGTGCTTGCTGCGCGTGATCGAGGCGGAGATGATCACGTCGATCTCCTCCGGCGCATACTGCGACCTGGACAAACAGTCTTCGACAGCCTTGGTGGCGAGCGTGAACGAGTCTTCGTGACTTTCCGGCCTGGTATCGCGGACCCGGCGTTCGCGGACGCCGGTGATTTTCTCCAGATCGAATGAAGGCGGTTCTTTCAGGCCGGAGAGCAGTTCAGCCGTTGTGACAACTCTGGAAGGCAGATAGGCGCCGATGGATTCGAAACGGGAATGGGGAGACACGAGCGCTCCTGAAATCGTGGGGAATTACGGTTCCGGATCGACTCTGATCGTCGGTGCGGTGAACACTACCCGACGGTAACAACGAATGGCTATATCGCCTTGAAGCGTTCCGTCTGAGACGGAAATCACTGCGGAGAGTATCTGTTTCGTGAGGTATCACCAACCGGTGACCGGCTGGCTATGGCGTTCGCAGTATGGCGATGTGAGTTGCCGTTTCGGTTTGTCGCGCTGTTTCGTGTCCGAAGGCGTGTGCGGCCCGCGGTGCGGGCGAATGTGTCGCCCCGTGAATGGCTACCGATCGGCTATTGCCGGATGGCGGTAATCGATGAGTGCTCGGCGGGCTGTCTCTCTCGCCGGATGTGAGTGACTTCACTGCGAAGCGCGCGCCGGGTGAGGGTGCGGCGGCCGGTGCGGACGGTGGGCCGATCGTCGCCGAACATCGTTGTGGCAGACAGCGATCGGCGCCATCGGCCGGCGCAAGGGCGGGCGCGCGACGGCGTAATTATGGCGCGATGCCGGTGAGGGAGAAGAACTCCTGGCGGGAGCGGGCATCGTCACGCAGCGTGCCGAGCATGGTGGAGGTGACCGTGGTCGTGCCGACGGCCTGCACGCCGCGCAGGGTCATGCAGGTGTGCTCGGCTTCGATGACGACCCCGACGCCTTTGGGGCTCAGATTCGACGCCAGCCAATCGGCGATCTGTTTGGTCAGCCGTTCCTGCACCTGGGGGCGGCAGGAGAAGTGCTCGACGATGCGGGCGAGCTTGGACAGCCCGAGGATGCGGTCGCCGGGCAGATAACCGACGTGGGCGACTCCGACGAACGGCAGCAGGTGGTGCTCGCACACCGACCGCAACGGAATGCGGCGGGCCAGCACGAGCTCGTCGTAGCCTTCGTCGTTGGGGAAGGTGGTCAGGTCGAACGGGCGGGGAGTGAACAGTTCGGCATAGGCGCGCGCCATCCGGCCCGGAGTGGCCCTGAGGTGTTCGTCGTCGAGGCCGACGCCGAGAGCGGAGAGGAACTCGCCCGCCGCGCGCTCGGCGGCGGCCAGGTCGATGGTGGCGCCGGAGTCGTGGACGACTCGTAACGGACGCACGGTGTGGTCGGCGAGCATCCCGCCCACCAAGCGCTCGGCCTGCTGCATGTCACTGGTCACGACGATCTCCTGTAGCGCTCATTACGACAAATATTATTGGTGAAATAGTTATCGCCGGTCAAGTCCAGCACGTGAAGTCGTTGCCAGACCTGCTTCGGCCAGCACTATGAGTGTTATTGTGATCGGGTGACCAGCGATGCGGCGATCGGTGCCGTGGCCGCCTTGGATGACGAACTGCGGCGCGGGATGTACCGGTACATCCGTGGCGCCCGCCGTCCGGTGACCAGGGACGAGGCCGCCGAACAGGTCGGGATATCCCGTAAGCTCGCCGCGTTCCATCTGGACAAGCTCGTCGACGCCGGGCTGCTGCGGGCCCGCTACGAGCAGGTCGGGGGCGTCCGGCGGGTGGGGCGCGCGCCGAAGGTCTACGAGCCGGCCGACACCGACGTTCAGGTGAGCATCCCCGAACGGCGCCATCAGGTGCTGGCGGAGATACTCGCCGACGCCGTCCTCGCCGAGTCGGCCGGCGAGACGTCGCGCGAGGCGGCGATCCGGGTCGCGGGTGATCGCGGCGCCGAAGACGGACGGGCGCTACGTCGGCAACTCCGGCCGGGGCGCCTGGGCCCGGAACGCGCGCTGACCCTGCTGCGCTCGTCGCTCACCGATCAAGGGTTCGAACCCAGCCGGGAAGGTTCCGGCTGCCTGCGTCTGCGGAACTGCCCGTTCCACCCGCTGGCGGCCAAGGCCCCCCACCTGGTGTGCGGAATCAACCACGCCTATCTGCGCGGCTTTCTGGACGGTCTGGAAGCCGACAGCGTGACCGCGATCCTGGCGCCCGCGGCGGGTGAATGCTGCGTCGAACTCCGTTCGACCGCCAGCCGCGGGTGATTCGCCGACCGGAGTGACCGCGACGCGTGCACGGGCGCGCGGCGTCCGGAGCTAGGCTTCGGTGCTCAGCGAGGAGCGCGCGGTGGCGATCCGTTCCAGCACGTCGGAGGCGTGCGCGTCGAAACGCTCGCGGGAGACCAGGATCTCGCCGTCGAGCCAGGGGCGGTAGAGGTAGGCGAGCGCGCCGAAGATGGCGCTGGCGTTGAGCTCGTGATCGTGCTCGTCCGGCATCGGTCCTGTGTAGTCGCCCGCGCTGATGACCAGCGCGATCGGCGCGGTGAAAAGGCCGATGAGTTCGTAGGCGCGCGGCAGGAGCACGGGCGTCGCCTGCGACTCGACGAACATGATCCGGCCGCGGCGGCGGTCCTCCAGCAGGTAGTCGGTGAAGACGGCGACCATGTGGCGGAACATCGCGTCGCGTTCGACGGGCGCGTTGGGCAGTTCGTCCAGCAGCCGGTCGCGCGCGCCCAGTACCACGGTGTCCAGCACGGTGGTCAGCAGCGCGTCCAGGTTCGGGAAGCTCTCGTAGAAGTAGCGCTCCGTGAGGCCGGCCTGCCTGCAGACGCCGCGCATGGACGTCTCGGCCGCGCCCACGGTGGCCATCAGCTCCGTGCACGCCTCGATCAGCTGTTCCCGGCGTGCGGCGACGCGATCGGCGGGGGACTGCCCGCGCCAGCGGCGCATGCCGGGAATCGACCCGTCGGCTTCGTCCATGGCCGACATCCTCTCATAGCGTCCGAATTGACATCATGTGATGTTGACAGCATGTGATGTCACCAATACATTGCGAAGAACCGATCGATCACGAGGGGTGCGAGATGGGTTCTGCCGTATATGCCGACCAGGCGCACGCCATCAACGCGCGGGCCGTGGAGTTCGACTTCGCCACGGTCCCGATGCATTACATCCCCGGCGAGGCGATGGCCACCCACATCATCAACGTGATGCACCTGGTGCTCCCCGAAGGCGAGCGCGCGATGGCGCAGGCGCTGGCCGAGGCGTTGCCCCTGATCGACGACGAGCGGTTGCGCGAGGAAGTCCGCGGCTTCATCGGCCAGGAATCCATGCATGCCAGTTCGCACGAGAAGGCGCGCGAACAGCTGGAGCGGCTGGGTCTCGAGGTCGGCCCGATGGTCGAGCGGGTCACCTGGCTGGTCGACCGGATACTGGGCGACCACGGACTGTCCGGCCGGGCCAAGCGGGAGTGGCTGTGCGAGCGGCTGGCGCTGTTCGCGGGCATGGAGCACTACACCGCGGTCATCGGGGAATGGCTGCTCACCAACGACAAGCTCGAGGCCAAGGGCATGCACCCGGCGATGCTGGATCTGATCCGCTGGCACGGCGCCGAGGAGGTCGAGCACCGCAGCGTGGTCTACGACGCGTACATGCACGTCGACGGTGGCTACGCCCGCAAGGCGCGGCAGGCGCTGCTCGCCAGCGCGGGCTTGCTCGTCTTGTTCGTCATCTCCGGCGGCTATCTCTTCCACAAAGACCCGTCGAAGCACAAAGGCCGGTTCTGGCCGCTGCAATTGGCCAGCGCCTCGGTGCGCGGTGTGGTGCCGAGCTTCACGACGTTCTTCACCGAGATCCCGCGCTACCTGCGGCCGGGCTTCCATCCCTCGCAGCTGGGCCCGATGGACAACGCGCTGCGTTACCTCGCGCAGTCGCCCGCGGCACGGGCGGCGCGCGCGTGACCGCCGTCGAGCGGTTCCAGCCCGGACCGGCGCTGCGTCTGATCGGCTCGGCGGCCGACGCCTACAAACGACTGTTCGTCGAAAGCGACGCCGCGCGATTGCTGTCGCGCCCCGATCCGGTGCGCCGCAGCGGCTACGAATTCGAGGTGGTCGTCGACCGGATCGGCGCCGAGGCCGACGGGGTGGTGAGCTTGTGGCTGCGCCATCCCGACGGCGGCCCGCTGCCCGCGTGGACGCCGGGCGCGCACTTGGACGTCTTCCTGCCGTCCGGTCGCCAGCGGCAGTACTCGCTCACCAACGACCCCGCCGACCGGGGGTTCTACCGCATCGCGGTGCGCCTCATCGCCGACGGTGACGGCGGTTCCGCCGAGATCCACCGCGATCTGCGGGTGGGCGACCGACTGGGCGTGCGCGGCCCCCGCAATGCGTTCCCCTTCGTCGCGGCCCCGTGCTATCTGTTCGTCGCCGGCGGCATCGGGATCACGCCGATCCTGCCCATGGTCGCCGCGGCCGAGCGTGCGGGAGTGCCGTGGCGGTTGATGTACCTGGGCCGGTCCAGGACGCGCATGCCGTTCCTGTACGACCTGGCCCGCTACACCGGCGGCGATGTGGTGGTGCGGCCGGACGACGAGTTCGGCGTACCCGACGCGCGGATGATCTTCGAGCAGACGCCGCCAGGCGCCGCGGTGTACGTCTGCGGTCCGCCGCCGCTGGCCGAGGCCGCGCGCGGGGTGCTGGTGCTGCATGATCCGTCGGCATCGCTGCACACCGAGCGGTTCTCGCCGCTGCCGGTGCGCGACGGCGAGCCGTTCCGGATCAGCCTGCGGCGCAGTGGGTTCGACGTGCAGGTCGCCGCCGACGAGTCGGCGCTCAGCGCGATCCGCCGCGTGCTGCCCGGCGTGGCCTACTCCTGCCAGCAGGGTTTCTGCGGCACGTGCAAGACCAGGGTGCTCGCGGGCGCGGTGGAGCACCGGGACCGGACGCTGCTCGACTCCGAGCGCGCGGACACGATGCTGACCTGCGTCTCCCGCGCGTGCGGCGGCGAACTCGAACTGGATCTGTGAGCCCGGCGGGCGACGTCGCCCGCGGTGGGAGGAGGACATGGCAGTGGCTGCGCAACCGGAGCACGTTCCGCTCGTGGTGATCGGAGCGGGGATAGCCGGGATCGGTCTCGCCGTCTCGCTGCGCGCGGCGGGCATCGACGATTTCGTGTTGCTCGAGCGCGCCGACGACCTCGGTGGCACCTGGCGGGCGAACACCTACCCGGGCTGCGCCTGTGACGTGCCCTCGCAGCTGTACTCGTACTCTTTCGCGCCCAACCCCGAGTGGTCGCGCACCTACGGCACGCAGCCGGAGATTCTCGCCTACCTGCGCTCGGTCGCGACGCGCCACGATGTGCTGCGGCACATGCGGTTCGGCGTCGAATTGCTCGAGGCGCGCTGGGACGAAGCGGCCACGCGCTGGCGGCTGCGCACCGGTCGCGGCGACCTGACCGCGGACGTCCTGGTCTCCGCCGTCGGGCCGTTCAGCGAGGCGCGGATCCCGCGGTTGCCGGGCGCGGAAACCTTCGCGGGAAAGCAATTCCATTCGCTGCACTGGGATCACGAGCACGATCTCACCGGCGAGCGGGTCGCGGTGATCGGCACGGGCGCGTCGGCCGTGCAGTTCATCCCGGAGATCCAGCCGGTGGTGGGTCAGCTGACCGTTTTCCAGCGTTCGGCGCCGTGGATCGTCTCCCGCCTGGATCGCCGCACGCTGCCCGCCGAACGCGCGCTGCTGCGGCGGGTGCCCGCGCTCGGCAGAGCGCTGCGCGGCCTGTATTACACGGGCATCGAAGGATTCGGCCTGGTCGGCTTCGTGGACAAGCGATTCCGGCATCCGTACGAGGCGCTGGGCAGGCTCCAGCTGCTGCGGCAGGTGCGCGATCCGGAACTGCGCCGCAAACTCACCCCCGATTACGTGATCGGGTGCAAGCGGGCGATCTTCTCCGATGCCTACTACCCGGCGCTGACCCGACCGAACGTCGAGGTGGTCACCGAAGGGATCCGGGAGATCCGCGCCGGTTCGATCGTCACCGCCGACGGCGTGCGGCGCCCCGTGGACACGATCATCTGGGGCACCGGATTCGGCGTTCCACCAGCGGTCTTCGATCGGGTGCACGGCATCGACGGCCGGTCCATCGGCCAGCGGTACCGGGAACGGCCGAGCAGCTACCTGGGCACGACCATGGCGGGCTTCCCGAACTTCTTCTGCACACTCGGTCCGTTCGGAGCGGCGGGCAATCAGTCCGCGATCTATATGATCGAAGCCCAGGTGCGCTATATCGTCGATGCCGTGACCACCATGCGTGCGCGGAACATCCAGCGGATCGCGGTGCGCGAGGAGGTGCAGCGAGCCTTCCTCGACGAGGTGAACGAGCGCAGCCGCGACACCGCCTGGCTGACCGGCGGCTGCCGCAGCTACTACCAGACCGCCGAGGGCGGCAACGCGGGCCTGTACCCGAACTGGAGTTTCGAATATCGCAGGCGGACAAGTCGGTTCGATCCCGAGTCCTACCTGCTGCGGGCCGGGTGAGCGCCGTGATCGTCGACTTGCTGCGTCAGCTGGTGTCGCCGCCCGCCGAGCACCGCCTGGACGTCCGCGACCGGGTGGTGGTGATCACCGGGGCGGGCACCGGCATCGGCCGAGCGCTGGCCGAAAGACTCTACGCCTCGGGCGCTTCGGTGGCGCTGATCGATATCGACCAGGCCGCGGCGGCGGCCGTCGGCCGCTCGATGGGGGAGCGGGCGCTGGTCGTGCGCGCGGACGTCTCCGATCGAATCGGCATGCGCGAGGCCATCTCTCAGGTGCGCGAGCGGTTCGGCCGGATCGATGTCGTGGTGGCCAACGCCGGAGTGGTGCCGGAGCCGGCGACCATCAGGACGATGAACCCCGGCGACTTCGATCGGGTCATCGGCATCAACGTGACCGGGGTGTTCAACACCGTGCATCCGGCGCTCGACGACATCGTGGCCGCGAAAGGACATGTGGTGGTGGTCTCCTCTGCCGCGGCGTTCGCGCCCGGCATGGCCGGTTCGCCCTACATGGTGAGCAAGGCCGCCGTCGAGCAGTTCGGGCGGGCGCTGCGGGTGGAGCTGGCCGCGGTCGGCGCGACCGCCGGCGTGGCGTATTTCGGCATCGTCGACACCGCGATGACCCACGGCACCTTGGACGAGGACGAACTCGGCGCCGATCTGGGCGCGTTGCTGCCGTGGCCGCTCAACCTGCGCATCACCGTGCGCGACGCGGCGGAGTCCATCGCCGACGGCATCGCCCGTCGCGCGGCGCGCACCATCGCGCCGCCGCAATGGGAGCCCTACGCGTTGTTCCGCGGCGCGATCAACGTGGTGCTGGACAGCAGGCTGACCCGGGACCCGCGCGTGCACGACCTGATCCACCGGGTCGAACAGCGCGTCCTCGACAGCCGCCCGGTAACCCCGGTGCCGCGCTGACCGCGGGCCGGGCTACGGCTCGGCGGGGAAGATCGTCGGCAGCGTCAGCGCGTACTCCAGGTCGTCCCGCGTGCCGAGCGTCGTGAGCAGCACGCGGATCATCGTCAGCCGTGCCGCCGCCACGGTGTCGGCGTCCGGTTCGGCTCCCGGTGCGGTGCCCGCGGAGATCCGGTAGACCACGTACTCGCACAGGTGCAGCGCGGCGTCCAGGTCCAGCGGGCTCGGCACCGGGCGGCCGAGTCCGGCGAACGTCTCGCGCACCAACGCGCGGATGTCGTCGAGCGCGCGCTCCCGGTAGGCCGACACCGGGGAGCCCGGATCGTGCAGCTCGGCGAACAGCGGCCGCAGCATGGGGCCGTGCCCGCGCGCCCAGTCCAGGTAGGCGTCGATCAGCCGGATGCCGAGCTCGACCGGCTCGTCGGTGCCGGTCAGCGCCGCGCGAATGCCGCCGACCAACCCGTCGTTGGAACTGTCGAGCACCGCGAGCAGCGGCTCGTTCGCGTTGGCGAAGTAGCGGTAGAAGGTCGGCCGGGCCAGTCCGGCCTGCTCGATGATCTGCGCGACGCTCAACCCGCGAGAACCCGTGCGGGTGAACACTTCCGCCGTCGCCAGCACGATCCGGGCGCGCACCTCCTCGGCCTGTTCCGGGGTCTGCGGCGGCCGGCCGCGGCGGGCGGCCGCCGACTCAGCAGGCATGGTGCCACCTCACAACGCGGCCCCCTGGATATCTGTGCGCCACGACGAACAGCTTGACACGAGCTGTGACATAGACATTAATCTAACACCACTGTTCATTAAATAGGGCGCGCATGCGGCGCGGCCCACCGTCCGCGAGAGGGCCGACCATGACCACCGCCTCCCACCCGGCCACCGCCGACGCGCTGCCCTCCGCGCTGGTGCGGCCGTTGCTCGCGCACGCCGTCGCGGGCGGCGCGCCCGCGGTCGAAGTGTTCGCGCCCGCCACCGGCGCGAAGATCGCCGATCTGCCGCAGTCCTCCGCCGCCGACATCGAGACCGCGTTCGCCACGGCCCGCGAAGCGCAGCGTCAATGGGCGCTGCGTCCGGTGCGCGAACGCGTGGCGGTGCTGCGCCGGTTCCACGACATCGTGCTGGCCGAGCAGGACACCATCCTCGACATCGTGCAGACCGAGACGGGCAAGGCGCGCGCGCACGCTTTCGACGAGGTCGGCGACGTGGCGGTGAACGCCAGGTACTACGCCTCGGTGGCCGCACGGCTGCTGGCCACCCGCAAACCGCGCGGGGTGCTTCCCGTGCTCACCCAGGTCGACGTGCGGCACCGGCCCAAGGGCGTGGTCGCGGTGATCTCGCCGTGGAACTACCCGCTGGCCCTGGCCGTCTCCGACGCGCTGCCCGCCCTCGTCGCGGGCAACGCGGTGGTGGCGCGCCCGGACAACCAGACCGCGCTCACCGCGCTGTGGGCCATCGACGCCGCCGTGCGCGCCGGACTGCCGCGCGGGCTGTGGCAGGCGGTGCTCGGCCGGGGTTCGGTGATCGGCGGCGAGGTGATCGCCCGCGCCGACTACGTCGACTACACCGGCTCCAGCGCGACCGGACGGACCATCGCCCAGCAGGCGGGCGAGCGGCTGATCGGCTACTCGCTGGAACTCGGCGGCAAGAACCCGCTGCTGGTGCTCGCCGACGCGGACGTCTCGCGCGCCGCCAAGATCGCCATCCGCGCCTGCTTCGCCTCGGCCGGACAGCTGTGCGAGTCGATGGAACGGATCTACGTGCACGACAGCGTCTACGACCGCTTCGTCACCGAATTCGTCGCGCACGTCGAGGCCATCCGGCTCGGCGGCGGGCTGGACTACGACAGCGACATGGGGTCGCTGACCTTCCGGCGCCAGCTGGACACGGTGGTGGAGCACGTGAACGACGCGGTGGCCAAGGGCGCCACGGTGCTGGCGGGCGGCCGCGCGCGGCCGGACCTGGGGCCGTACTTCTACGAGCCCACCGTCCTGGCGGGCGTGCGGCCCGGCATGACGGTGCACCGCGAGGAGACCTTCGGTCCCGTGGTCTCGATCTACCGGGTGAGCAGCGACGACGAAGCCGTGGCGCAGGCCAACGACACCGCCTACGGCCTCAACGCCAGCGTCTGGACCAAGGACACCGCACGCGGCCGCGCGGTGGCGGCGCGGATCAACGCGGGCTCGGTGAACGTCAACGAGGGCTTCATCGCCGCGTGGGGCAGCGCCGACGCCCCCTCCGGCGGGCTCGGCATCTCCGGCACCGGGCGCAGGCACGGTCCGGAAGGCCTGCTCAAGTACATCGACACCCAGACCATCGCGGTGCAGCGGGTGCTGCCGATCGCACCGCTGCCCGGCATGTCCGAAGCGCTCTGGGCCAAGACCATGACGCTGTACTTCGGCGTCATGAAAGCGCTCCGGCAGAAATAACGCGCACAACTTACGAATCAGGAAGCAGTACGGATGAAACTGGACACGGTGGCGGGCAAGAGGGTCCTGGTCACGGGGGCCGCGATGGGCCTCGGCAAGCTGTTCGCCGAGCGCGCGGTGCGTGAGGGCGCCGCGGCGGTGGTGCTGTGGGACATCAACGAGGCCGCGCTGAAGGACACCGCCGCGGAACTGACCGGCCGCGGCAGCGCCGTGCACCACCACGTGGTCGACGTGGCCTCGGCCGACTCGATCGCCGAGGCGGCCGCGAGCGTGCGCTCGCAGGTCGGCGGCATCGACATCCTGGTCAACAACGCGGGCATCGTGCGCGGCAACAGCTACTTCTGGGAAACCGGCAACCGCGCCGACATCGACAAGACGATGGCGATCAACTCCCTCGGCCCGATGTATGTCACGCTCGAGTTCCTGCCCGCGATGGTCGCCGGGTCCACCGAAGCGCGGGTGCTCACCATCGCCTCCTCGGCGGGCCTGGTGTCGAACCCGCGCATGAGCGTCTACGCCGCGTCCAAGTGGGCGGCGCTCGGCTGGTCGGACTCCGTGCGCATCGAGCTGGAACAGGTCGGCCACGACCACGTGAAGGTCACCACGGTCTGCCCGACCTACATCAACACCGGAATGTTCGAAGGCGCCAAGGGATTCCTGTTCACGCCGATCCTGGAACAGGACAAGGTGGTCGACACCTCGTGGCGCGAGATGAAGAACGGCACCCCGCTGGTCGTGCTGCCGTGGACTTCGCGCCTGAACAAGGCCCTGTCCGGTCTGCTGCCGATCAAGCTGCGCGACCTGTTCCTGAACACGGTCGGGGTCTACCACTCGATGGACGAGTTCACCGGCCGCGAGAAGTAGCGCGCGGCAAGCCATGACGGGACGGTCCGACGCCCTCGTCAGCGGGGACGGGTGCCGATGACCACGGTCGCGTAGTGCTCCTCGGATTCGGCGACCCGGCCCGCGAGGCCGTGCCGCGCCAGGATGGACAGGGCCGGCGGCGCCTGCTGCTCGCTGGTCTCCACGAGCAGATGTCCGCCCGGCGACAGCCACGCGGCGGCCTCGGCCGCGACCCGGCGGAAGACGTCCAAGCCGTCCGGACCGCCGTCGAGAGCGGTGCGCGGCTCGTGCTCACGAGCCTCCGGCGGCATCCGCGCGATCATCGCCGAGGGAACGTAGGGCGTGTTGCAGAGCAGGATGTCGATGCAGCCGCGCAATTCCTCCGGCAAGGGTTCGAAGAGGTCCCCTTCGTAGACCGGCGCGCCCAGCGGGGTGAGGTTGCGGCGGGCGCACTCGACCGCGACCGGATCGATGTCTGCGGCGGCCAGGGTGATCGGGCGGCCCTCGTCGGCGACGGTCCGCGCCACCGCGAGGCCCAGCGCGCCGGAACCGCAGCACAGATCGACCACCACCGGATGACCCGTGCGGTCGCGCAGCAACGCGACCGCGCGGTCGACGAGGAACGCGGTGCGCTGCCGCGGCACGAAGACGCCGGGGGAGACCGCGACCCGCAGCCCGTGGAACTCGGCCCAGCCGAGCACGTGCTCGAGCGGGCTGCCGGTGACGCGCTGGGTGACGAGCAATTCGAGATCCGCGCCGGTCTCCGCGGCGGCGGCCGTGAGCAGCCGCGCCTCGTCCTCGGCGAACACGCAGCCCGCCGCCCGGAGCCGGGCCACCACATCGGTACTTCCCGCTGACGTCACCGGGCCATCGTGCCGCGCGCACAGGCGATGGCGCCAACGGATTTCCCCGGTGATGGGGACCGGCGCCGCGGACGCGGGTCGCGATCGGCCCGGCGTCAGCGTGCCGTGTCGAGCTGGAAGGTGCGGGTGGCGTCGAGATAGATGCCGCGCTGGCCCGCTCGGCCCGGCGGCGGCAGCTGCGAGACCAGCTGTTCCAGCGAGGTCGTCGCCCCGACGACCCTGGTGCCCGCGACGATGAAATCGGCCACGGCACGGCGGATGTGGTTGGGCGAGGTGACCACGATCGCGCTCGTCGCACCGACGTCACGCAGCAGCCTCGTGCTGAACAGGGCGTTCTGCACGGTCGAGCCCGCGCGGCTCTCCACGTGGATACGGGTGGGCGGCACGCCGTGGCCCACCAGCCAGTCGCGCATGGCCTCGGCCTCGGTGACGCCGTTCTGCGGATTACCGCCGGTGACGACGATCGGTGACAGCGGCGCCGCGACCGACTGCAACCACGCCGCGATGAGCCGGTTCACCAGTTCCGGACGCAGCGCCCCGTCCGGGAGCAGGCCGTAGCCGAGCACGACGATGCCGGTCTGTGGTCCCGCCAGCGCGGGCAGCGGGTTCGGCAGGGTGCCCACCGCGGCGCGGATGGCGCCGAGCACGTTGTCGGTGCCCTGCGCCAAGCCGGGGTCGACCGCGTGCAGCCGAGCCATGGCGTCCACCAGCGCGGGCAAGTCACCCGCGTAGTCCGACCAGATCGCCTGCAGGGCGAGCGCTTCGGCGTCCGCCGGGTCGGCGCCGATCAGGTTGCGCAGGTCGGCGCGGCCCGCGGCGTCGTCGCCGTTGGCGAAGTGGCGCTGGGCGGAGTTGTACAGCGCGTCCGTTTCCGGCGCGGCGTGCGCGGGGACCGCGGCGAGCCCGGTGAGCGAGAACGCGGCGAACGACGCCGCGACGAGAAGTTTCCAATGCCTCGAGATCATCACTACAGTCGTCACCTTTCCGCTCTGGGACGGGATGGCACGTGCTAGCAGTTAGCTGGGGCAAGCACGGATTACCATACGGCCGAACTTCCCGACCATCCGGCACATTGCGAACGGGTCCTGCGATGCCGTCACGGCGACGCGCGCTCGGCGCAATCGCGGGTCGTGAAAGTCGCAGTCGGTGGTTTTCGGAGCGGTGCCGGTCGCCGACTCACTGTCGCTCGGTAGCGCGAAGAACTCCGAAGCGGCGCCAGGCGAACTGCCGCCGTAACTCCCGTCCGTGTCGCTCTGCCCGGCATGGCGAGCCGGTCGGGAAGGGCGCCGGGGCGGACGTAAGTCCGAGGCGGGCTCGCCGGTGCCACCGGGACGGTGGACGAGAGTCGTCGGGATGCCGGGTCCGGTCGCGTTCGCCGCGCCGCCCGTTCAGCGTGCGATTGCCTCCTGTCAGCGCGGCTCGACGTGGACTGGTGCGGTATTCGTCCGCCCGCGCCCGTTAGGCTGTGTCAACGTGGATACCGTTTCGCTGTCCGGCAAGGAACTCGCCGCCGCCATCAACGCCGACACCAAGGCTCGTGCCGCCGCGCGCACCGAGGGGGGCGCCGCCCCGCGCCTCGCTCTGGTCGTGGCGAACGACGACCCGGCCAGCGCCTGGTATGTGAACTCGCTCCGCAAAGCGGCCGAACGGCTCGGCATCGCTTGCGACACGGTCGATCTCGGCCAGGATGCCGACGTGGCCGCGATCCGGGCCGAACTCGACGCGCGGAGTGCGGATCCGGCGACCCACGCGATCATGCTGCAGACCCCCTTGCCGAAGGGCGTCACCCTCGACGACGTGAGTTCCGCGATCGTCGCGTCCAAGGACGTCGACGGCGTCAGCCCGTTGTCGCTCGGCCTGCTGGCGGCGGGGCTGGACGGCTTCGTCCCCGCCACCTCCGAGGCCGTGGTGGAACTGCTCGAACACCATCGGATCCCGCTGGCGGGCCGCCACGTCGCGGTGGTCGGCCGCTCCAACATCGTCGGAAAGCCGCTGGCCCAGCTGCTGCTGGCGAAGGACGCGACCGTCACCGTGTGCCATTCCCGCACCGCCGACCTCGCCGCCGTCACCGCCACCGCCGACATCGTCGTCGCCGCGGCGGGCCGCATCGGCCTGATCTCCGGCAAGCACGTCCGGGAGGGCGCGGTGGTCATCGACGTCGGCACCAACGAGGCTCCCGACGGCAAGATCGTCGGCGATGTCGACGCCGACTCGGTGCGCGGCAAGGCCGCGGGGCTCAGCCCCGTCCCCGGCGGCGTCGGCCCGGTCACCACGGCCCTGCTCATGCGTCACGTGGTCACCGCCGCCGAATCCGACTGAGCGACCGCGTTCCCGGCGAACTCGGCCCGAGCCGCCTCACCCCCGGGCGATGGCGCTGATGAGTGTGCGCTCGCCGTCCTTGGTGGTGGTGACGATCTGCGGGTTGTAGGTGACCGGCTGCTGCCCGGGGCGGTGCTCGGTGACCACCACGATGTACTGGCCCGCGAAAGCGGCGGGACTGATCGCGACACAGTGGGTGGTGCCCGCGGGAATGCTGTCGATGCCGCGCTGAATCGCGTCGGCTGCTTGGACGGCGGCGTCCGCGGTGGTGGTGGCGCGGACCTGCTCGCCGGACCGGTCCACGTAATAGGCGTGCTGGAAGGCGAAAATCACCGCGGGACCGGAGTCGAAACCGCCCACGCCGTTGCCCTGGATCCGGTTGCCCACTCGCTCGGCGGGGCATTGCGCGGCGGGCGCCGCGGGGGCGGTGTTCGGCGCGGACGGAGCTGGTGCGGCGGCTGGGGTATCGGGCCCGCCGGTCCCGACCAGCAGATAGGCCACGAGGGCCAGCGCGGCGATGCCGAGCGTGGCGAGCAGCGGCAGCGCCCATCGCCACGCGCTACGCGGCGCGGGTGAGCGGTCGATCAGTCCCGAGAATTGGTCCTCGTACAGGTCCGGCTCGGCTTCCTGCGGCCCCCTGGGTTCGGGCGGCTGCGCGGGCGGCCGATCCACCCACGCGGCCCACTCGCCGCGGTAGTCCTCGCCGGACGGCGCCTGCAGCGGCCGTTCGGCATCGTAGGGATTCCCCCGGTCGTAACCGGGTCGTGCGCTCATCTCCGGTCGATCCATCGCCCCGCCCTTCATCAGGTCCCCGTCAGATTAACCGCATCGTCACGAGCCGGGAACGCCCTGCCGCGTTCACAATTGAGCCGCCCGCACCTCGGAGGGTACCGTCCGGTACGCCGATCCGGCGCACCTGCGCCGCGTGATCGGGCCCGGCTCCCGGGATCGCGCCGACCGCGACCGACGCGGGCCCGCCGTGCCGGCAGTACGAGCGTCGTCGCACGGCGGGCATTGCGGGATTGCGGGCATCACCCCAGCAGATCCAGCCATTCGTGCTCGGGAAAGTGGCCGGTCACGTAGGTACGCACCGTCGCGCGCTGTGCCGAGGTCAGGTGCGGCCAGGTCCGCTCGAGATCCGCGCGGTCCTTCGGCCTGCCCTGCTTGGCTTTGAAGATCAGCACCAGTTCCGGGTTGAGGTACCGGATGCCGTCGTCGGCGATCCAGGTCACCTCGTCGAGCGGTGCGACCATGGCGCGATCGCGCCGGTTGACCCATGCCCCGTCCTGTCCCGGATTCAGCAGGAGGTCGATCAGCCACGGCGACCGGGCGTTCGCGCGCAGCCACACCTGATCGGCGTTCTCGGCCACCTCGGGGAAGCGCTCGTCGACGGGGCGGATGCCGTCCGGGCCCGCGGACCAGATGTGCAGGCGGCCGCGTGCGGCGGTGCGCAGAGCGGGCAGGTCGGCGCGGAACATCGCCACGTCGATGTCGCTGTGTTGCCGCCGGGTGCCGGTGCAGGCGTCGATCGCCCAGCCGCCCGCGATCCACCACGGAGCAGCGATGTCGCCGAGGATCTCGCCGACATCGCCGGGCATGACGGACGCCCAAGGGCCCCAGAGATCCTGGAACTCGGCTTCTTTCGCGTCACGCGGCGGTGGAATCGGAAACTCGCGCAATGGTGCCCCTCCCGTCGGATACGTCGTCCGACGCTACCCGGAGGAGGACACGGCTCACCAGTGGGTGACGACGGGGTCGCCCACGCCGATCGTGTGATAGACCCATTCCGCGTCGTCGGGAGCGAGGTTGATGCAGCCGTGGCTGACGTTCGCGTACCCCTGCTGGTCCACCGACCACGGGGCCGAGTGGATGAAAACCCCACCCCACGTGAGCCGTTCGGCGAATTCACCGTTGATGATGTAGCCCTCCGGCGAACTCAGCGGAATGCCGATGGTGCGGGAGTCGAACACGACGGACCGGAACTTCTCCAGCACCGGCCAAGTGCCCGTCGGCGTTTCGTATCCCGGCTTGCCCATCGAGGCGGGCATCGTCCGGACGACCGTGCCGCCGACGGTGAGCGTGAACGTGTGCGCCGACATGTCCGCCTCACCGAAAACGCCTGCGTTGGTGCGGAACTCCGTGCGCACGCCGCCGACCGAGACGAGGATGCTCGCTTCGGCGGGCAGGAACCCGGTCGGCGTCCACGTCACTTCGCGGTCGTCGGTCCACGTGAAGGTGCCCGGCAGCGGCCGGGTGGTCGCGATGTCGATGGACTGTTCCGTCCGTGCGCGATCCGTGACGGGTGCGGCGAAACGAATGGTCACCGGATGGGCCACGCCCACCACCTGGCCGTTCGATGGTCCGATCGCCGCCACCGCGGGCGTCGACGGCTTTCCGATCATCGTCGCTGCCGCCGCGCCCGACCCGAACGCGGCCAGCGCCACGATCACGGTCGCGAGGAACAGGTATCGAATGGCGCTCCTCATGGCGTCCACCCCTTCGAGCTGGTGTGGTAGGCAAGGATCAGTCTAGGCCCCCATGATCAACTCGGCCACGGATGGAACTGGTCCGCGGTCCGGTTGTGATCGGGGGCACGCCCACCATTGGCCGCTTACCCGGCCGAGCCGGGTCGAAACGGGTGCTTTTCCGAGCCGGCGCCGGTCAGCGTGATCCGCCGGATGTCACCGGCTCCGGCACGGCCGCCGCTCGCGCGTCGAAATCCGCTCGGGCGGCGAGGATCCGGTCCTGGTGCTCGACGGCCCACACGCCCATGGCGTGGGTGATCGCACCGATGCTCGCGCCCATCTCGGTGAGCGAGTACTCCACCCGGGGCGGCACCGTGGGGTAGACCGCGCGGCGCACCAGGCCCTCGCGCTCCAGGTCGCGCAGCGTTCGGGTGAGCATCTTCTGGGTGATGCCCTCCAAGCGGCGGCGCAATTCGTTGAAGCGGATCGGCCCGTCGTGGCCACGCAGCACGCCGAGCACCAGCATCACCCACTTGTCGGCGAGCACGGTCAGCACTTCCCGCGCGGGGCAGTGGTGGAGGTAGTTGTCGACCAGGTTGCCGGCCGCGGGCCGGTCGCAGACAGTATCCATTGGGTACCTCGGTATCGAAAAGGTGCCTTCTTTCCGAAAGGTACCATCGGTCGCCAGAATCGGTGCATGCTCGCAATCACGCAATACGCGTTCGGTGGCCCGGAAGTGCTCCAAGTGGTCGAGGTGGACCGGCCGCGGCCCGGACCGGGGGAGGTACTGGTGCGGGTCGCCGCGACCAGCGTGAACGCCGCCGACTGGAAAGTGCGCGCCGGATTGGTCGGGAAGCTCGGTGATCCACCGCTGACGCTGGGACTCGACGTGTCGGGTGTCGTAGCCGAACTCGGATCCGGCGTGGACCGGTTCGCGATCGGTGATCCGGTGTACGGCATGGTGTTCGGCGGCGCGAACGCGGAATACGTGGTGGCGCAGGCGCATACGTTGGCGCCGAAGCCGGGGAACGTCGACCTGGTGCAGGCCGCCGCACTGCCGACGGCGGCGCTGACCGCGTGGCAGGCGCTGGCCGCGCTCGGCGCCGGACAGCGCCTGCTGGTGCACGCGGCGGCGGGCGGCGTCGGGCACCTGGCGGTACAGATAGCCCGCCACCGCGGCGCGTACGTGATCGGCACCGCGCGCGCGGCCAACCACGAGTACCTACGCGGACTCGGCGCGGACGAGGTGATCGACTACACCGCGGTGGATTTCGCCGCCGCCGTGCGCGAGGTGGACATCGTGCTCGACCTGGTCGGCGGTGCGTACGGCGCCCGCTCGCTGCCGGTGCTCCGGCCCGACGGCAGGTTGATCGACACCCAGGGCTCGGACGCGGAGGGCGACCCGCGTTACGAGCGGTTCTATGTCGAACCGTCCGGGGTGTCGCTGCGCGAGATCACCACGATGGTCGAGCGCGGTCATCTGCGCGCGACCATCGACCAGGTGCTGCCGCTGGCGGACGCCGCGAAGGCGCACGAACTCAGCGAGTCGGGGCGGGTGCGCGGAAAGATCGTGCTGGTCGCTTGGGACCCGCCTGCCTGACGGCGCGGGCCCGGGACAATTCCGGTGCGGACGTCAGCTGCGCACGGCGTGCAGGACGTCGGCGTGCAGGGCATCCGCCCGGGCGGTGAGCTCGTCGATCCGCACCAGGACCGCGGCGAAACGGTCGCCCTCGGCGGCGGGCAGCGATGCCACGTTGATCTCGATATTGAGCTGCGAGGAGGTCGCGGCGGCGCGGCAGGCGTCGGCGGCCGCGCCGATGTCGGTGACGACGTTCGGGTTCCCGATCGGCAACAGCTCCGCCGCCAGCGACAGCACCTCGTCCGCCTCGTCGACGACGGCGGCGGGCACCCGGGCGGCCTCGATCAGCGCGGCGTTGATCGCCGCGGTGCGGGCGGCGAGCTCCTCCGCGGTGTCCTTGGGCAGCTTGTAGGCGGCGCCGACGGCGGTGAACGCGGCGGCGTCGGCGTCGGCCAGCGCGAGCGCGCGCTCGCGGGCAGCGTCGGCGGCCTCGATGATCCGGTCGACCACCGGCCGGTTCTCGGCGTCCTTGGCGCGCGTGGTGTAGCGCGCGACCATCGCGAGAAGCGCGGCGGCCTGGGCGGCGTGCAGCGCGGCCACCGCGCCGCCGCCCGGCGCGGGAATCTTGGCGGCCAGATCGCTCAGGTACTGCGCCAGGGCGGCCCCGCCGAAGGACGACGCAGTTTCCGTGGACGACGAGCTGGTCTGCGACACGAGGGTGTTGCCTTTCGTTTACGGCGAGGATGGTCTACGAGGTAGACGCTACCCCGTGGCGCCGGTCGCTCGGTGGTGACCACGCCTTGCCGGGCCTTCCCCCGTGGCCGGTGCGCGGCCGGGACGTACCCGCCGTTATGTTGAGTGCCATGCGGATCGGATTGAGCATCAACTACTCGGGGGGCTTCAAAGAGGCGGCGGCCGAAGTCGCCGACCTCGAGCGGGCGGGCCTGGACATCGTGTTCGTGCCCGAGGCGTACTCGTTCGACGCGGTGAGCGCGCTCGGCTACCTGGCCGCCAAGACCACGCGCCTGCAGCTGGCCTCCGGCATCCTGCAGCTCTACACGCGCACCCCGAGCCTGACCGCCATGACCGCGGCGGGCCTGGACTTCGTCTCCGACGGACGCTACGTGCTCGGCCTCGGCGCGTCGGGTCCGCAGGTGATCGAGGGCTTCCACGGCGTGCCCTACGACGCGCCGATCGGCCGCACCAGGGAACTGGTGGAGATCTGCCGGAAGGTGTGGCGCCGTGAGCGCCTGGAATACCAGGGCAAGTACTACCAGATCCCGCTGCCCGCGGGACAGGGCACCGGCCTGGGCAAGCCGCTCAAGCTGATCAACCACCCGGTGCGCGAACGCATCCCGGTGCTGTTGGCCGCGCTCGGGCCGAAGAACGTGGAACTGGCCGCCGAGATCGCCGAGGGCTGGCAGCCGATCTTCTTCCTGCCGGAGAAGGCGAAGGATGTGTGGGCCGACTCGCTCACCGCGGGTCTGGCCAAGCGCGACCCGGCCTTGGGCGAGCTGGACGTGTACGCGGGCCCGGCCCTGGCCATCGGGGACAACGTCGAGCCGCTGCTGGAGTTCGTGAAGCCGCATCTGGCGCTCTACATCGGCGGCATGGGCGCCAAGGGCAAGAACTTCTACCACACCCTGGCCACCAAGTACGGCTACGGAGCCGAGGCCGACCGCATCCAGGAGCTGTACCTGGCGGGGGAGAAGGAGGCCGCGACCAAGGCGGTTCCCGACCAGCTGGTCCGGGACATCTCGCTGGTCGGCCCGGCCGGATACGTCAAGGAGCGGGTCGCCGCGTTCAAGGAAGCGGGCGTCACGGTTCTGAACGTGGTCCCGATGGCGGCCACCGCCGCCGAGCGCGTCAAGCTCATCGAACAGCTGCGCGAACTGGTCTGAAAAGGGCGCTGCCGCCGTCGACGGGTGCGACGGCGGCAGCGGTGCGAGTCAGCTCTGCCGCAGCGACGCCAGCGCGGCGTCCAGGGTCGAATGCAGCGCGAACACCTGGTCCAGGCTGGTCATCTTCAGCTGTCTGCTGGTGGCGGGCCCCTCGGCGACGACGGCGATCGCGGTGGTCGAGCCCGCGCGCTGGTGGGCGGCCACGAGCGTGGCCATACCCGCCGAGGCGAGGAAGCTGACCTCGGTCAGGTCGATGATGAGGGCCGCGGGCTTGCCGCTGAGGATGGCATCGATCGCGTTCTCCAGCGCAGGCGCCGTCGCCAGATCGACCTCGCCGGCCACCGTCAGCACCGTCGCGCCGTCGCGGGCCGCGACCGTGGTGGTCATCGTGTCCGCGAGGGGATACGCGTCTCCGGAAGTATTGGTCACAACATCACAACACACAAATCGCGGCAGATTCGCAACCTTTGAGTGTTCATAGAGCTAACCATACCCGTCTCGCCGCCCGCCCTGCCGCGAAGACCATCGGAGGGACGTGGTCTCAGACCCGCACGTCGTCAGAGATCGGCGCCTCGGACCTGCTGCTGATGGCGGCCATCGAGCAGGGCAGCGCCGATCCGGAGATCGCGGCCGAGGTGAGGGGCGCGTTCGCCGAACTCGACCGCTGTACCGCGGTGCAGGGGCGCGATGGGACGGTGCCGACAGCGACATCGCTGGGGCTTCGATGGCGTGCACGGGCCGACGAGGCGATCGCCGACTTCCGGCCGAAACGACCGGCCGGACCGTACCGACGACAGAAGGAGAATGACCACCCACTGACGCTGCGGGAATTCCGCGCCCGCCTCGTCGAACGGCTGTGACACCTGCCGTGGATACCGCCGAGACCCCAAGTGGCGAATCTCGCGCACCGGTGTCCGCTCCGAGTCAGCGATGATCAGCGGATCGCCGAAGTAAATCTCGGTCCGGATGGCTCGTGTCAGCAATCTTCGAGGAAACTTCTGTGGCATGGTGTCGGCTGTGCGGACAATCCTGATCACGGGGGCGACATCGGGTATCGGGCTGGAGTCGGCTCAGCAGCTGGCGGCGCGGGGGAATCGGCTCGTCTTGGTCGGGCGGAATCCGGAGAAGCTCGCTGCCGCCGCGCAGCTGGTCCAGGGCGCTGGGGCGGCGGGAGTCGACACGCTGGAGTGCGATTTCGCGTCGCAGGCTTCGGTGCGGCAGCTGGCGAAGCAGGTTCTGTCCGGATACGACCGGCTGGACGTGCTGGCCAACAACGCGGGCGGCTACCACAAGACCCGGACCGAGACCGTGGACGGCATCGAGGCCACGTTCGCGGTCAACCATCTCGGTGGCTTCCTGCTCACCGAACTGCTGACGGAGCTGATGGTGCGCAGCGCCCCGTCGCGCATCGTGTTCACCTCGTCGGTCCTGCAATACGGCGCCACCATGGATTTCGCGGATCTGGGTTTCCGGCAGGGATATTCGGGGGAGAAGGCATACAGCCGCTCCAAGCTGGCGAACGTCCTCTACACCCGGGCGCTGGCGCGGCGCCTGGAGGGAACCGGCGTCACGGTGAACGCCTTCCACCCCGGTGCGGTGGCGACCGGGATCTGGGACGCGATGCCCTGGTTCGGGCAGCCCTTCGTGGCGCTCGCCAAACGATTGTTCATGATCTCCGCCGCCGAGGGCGGACGAGCGCTGAGCTACCTGGCCACCGATCTGGAAGTCGCCGCCGTCAGCGGCTGCTACTTCCAGAACAGCCGCGTCAAGGCTCCGTCGCGTCTGGCGCAGGACGACGCGCTCGGGCAACAGCTGTGTGAAGTCAGCGCGGCCCTGGTCGGACTCACCGGGTAGGGGCACCCACGACCAGCGACACGTTGTCGCGAAGCACCACGACCATCGATGCCGACTGAAGCGGAAAGCAGGGGAGCATGCTTCGTACTCGTTTCGAGTCGATCGGCGCGTACACGCCGGCGACCGTCCGCTCCACCGAAGACCTGATCGCCCAGCTGGCCGTGCCGCGATCGCTGGATCTGGAGCGCATCACCGGGATCAAGAACCGGCGTGTCTACGACTCGGATCCGGACCGGTACGAATCGTCGTTCGAGCTGGCGTTGCACGCGATCGAGGACTGCCTGTGGCATTCCGGCTACCGGGCCGACGAACTGGACGTCGTCATCTCGGCCTCCATCACGCGTACCCGCGGCGCGGGAATCTTCTGTTACGCACCGTCCTTCGCGCTCATGCTCGGCAACGCCATCGGCGCGAACGCGGCCAGGCACTTCGATGTGTCGAACGCGTGCGCCGGGATGATCACCGGCGTGCTGGTGCTCGATCGCATGATCAAAGCCGGTGCGGTGCGCAACGGGCTGGTGGTCAGCGGGGAGCAGATCACGCCGATCGCCGAGACGGCGCTGCGCGAGATCAGCAAACCCTACGACCCGCAATTCGCGGCGCTGACGGTCGGGGACGCGGCGGTCGCGGTGGTGCTCGACGACCGTGGCGACGATGACGACGAACTGCACTATGTCGAGCTGATGACCGCCGCCGACGGCGCCGAGCACTGCATCGGCATGCCCAGCGACCGCACCGGCGGAATCGCGATGTACACCGACAACCGCGCCATGCAGAACGAAGCCCGTTACCGCCAGGGCATCGACCGCATGGCCGACTTCCTCGCCGAGACCGGACGCACCTGGGAAAGCGAGAAATACGACTACTGGATTCATCATCAATTCAGCGCGCCCGCCATCGAGTACATCTCGGATCTGACCGAACGACATTTCGGCACGCCGATGCCGCAGGCCCTCAACGTGCTGCACGACTACGGCAACACCGCTTCGACCTCCCACTTCCTGGTCTTGCACGAACATCTCGCGCGCAAGAAGATCCCGCGGGGATCCAAAATCCTCATGATCCCCGCGGCATCCGGCATCGTCTCCGGATATCTCGCCGCGACGATCTCCCGCTTGGCGGCGTGAGCATGGCGACGACGATCGTCTCGGCCGCGACGAACCGCGACCTCGACACCGGCAGCTACCTCGACCTGGCCACCCGCGCGGCGCTGGCCTGCGTGCAGCGCTCGGATGTCGGCCTGCACGAGATCGGGATGCTGGTCAACGCGGGCGTCTTCCGGGACAGCAACATCTCCGAGCCCGCGGTGTCGGCCCTCATCCAGAAGCGGATCGGTCTGGGCCTTACCTACGCGGCCGGGCGCGTCCCGGTGCTGTCCTTCGACCTGATGCACGGCGCCTGCGGCCTGCTGCACGCCATCGCGACCGCCGACACGTTCCTGGCCACCGGCACGGTGCGGTACGCGTTGCTCGTGGCGGGCGACGCCCATCCCTCGACCGAGCGCCACGTCGCGGATTTCCCCTACAGCGCCAGCGGAGCCGCGCTGTTGCTCGGAACCTCGCCCACCGCGGGCGGATTCGGGCGGCTGCACACGCGTGACACCACCAGCCCGGTGGGCCCGATCGCCTTCGTGCCGCTGAACGACGTCGGCGCCGACGGCCGCGTCGCCATGTGCGTCCGTGCCGGCGCGGAGGACCGGGTGGACTCGGCGGCCACGGTGGTGCGCGCCTGCCTGGACGGCGAAGGGCTCGGCCGCGAGCACTTCGCCGCAGGACACGCGCTGCTGCTGGCTCCCGACCAGGCCGCCGACTTCCGCGCCCGGCTGGCGGGCTCGCTCGCCATCCCGGCGCGGTCGGTCGTCGGCTTCGACGCAGGCATCGGAGATCCCTACACCGCCGGGCCGGTGCACGCCTACCTCCACGCACGGCGAACCGGCCTGCTCGACACCGCCCGCACGGTGGTGTTCCTCGCCGTGGACGGAGCATCGGCAGCCTGTCTGGCCTACCGTCCGCGGTCGGCGTCGTCCGTGCGAGCCGGGACATCGACAGGCTCCGGCGCCGCGTTCGCTCGGCAGTAGCACGCGCGCGCGGACAGCTGCCAGTGTCCGAGCCGTGGATATCCGAGCAGCCGAGACGGGCTCAGCGATCCCCGAGGCCGGGCGTCGGTGCGGCCCTCGCGCCGGCCGACAGCAGCTTCTCGGCCAGCGCGCGGCTGCGTCGGGCGAGTTCGGGCGGGTCGAGTATCTCGAAGTCGTGCCCCAGCAACAGCATGTGCACGAGCACGAGGTCGAGGCTGTCGTCGGCTCCGCTGCGGACCTCGCAGCACTCGCTGCCACGCGGTAGCACGACTGCCGCCGACGCCGGTATCTGCGCGCGGACGGTGTCGGCGCAGGCGTGCACCAGGAAGCGGGCCTGTAGCGCGTAGACCCGGCTCGCCACGCCTTCTTGCACGTAGGCCGCGGCCTCCGGCGTCGCGCGCGGGCGGAAGCGCCAGGTCCGCGCGGCCACATCGGTCATCCGGTCGACGCGGAAACTGCGCCAGTCCGCGCGATCGAGGTCGAAGGCCAGCAGGTACCAGCGCCGGTCGGAGGCGACCAAACGGTAGGGCTCGACCCGCCGCCGGCGCACCCGGTCCCCTGCGGGGTAGTCGAAACCGGCTTCGACCTCGTCGCGGCAGGCTCTGGCCAGGGTCATCAGCACGTCGGGTTCGACCGGTGCGTGGCCGCCGCCGAAGGACTCCACCGAGCCGGAGAGCGCGTGCACTTCGTGCCGCAACCGGGTGGGCAGCACCCGGTCGAGCTTGGCCAGCGCCCGCAGCGCGGCGTCACCCGCGCCCGCGACCGTGGCGCCCGCGCCGCCCAGCAGCGAGACCGCGGTGACGATCGCCTCCTCGTCGTCGAGCAGCAGCGGCGGCAGTTCCTGCCCCCGGCCGAGCCGGTAGCCGCCGCCGACTCCGTGGCAGGCGTGCACCGGATAGCCCAGCGCGCGCAGCCGCTCGACATCGCGCCGTACCGTGCGCGGCGTGACGCCCAGCCGCTCGGCCAGCTCGGGCCCGGTCCAGACCTGGCGTTGCTGCAGTAGCCCGAGCAGCGTGAGCACGCGCTCGGTCGTGCCCCGCTCGGCACCGTTCGCGGCCTCCATGCCGCTCAGCCTGCCAGAAACAGCGGACCGATTCTGTCCGCTAGGGGTGTCAGGGTTGCGGCATGGACGCAGACGCTCTCGATTGGAACCGCACGTTGCGCGAGCAGTGGGAAGTGCACTGGAACCAGCAACTCCGCGACCGGCTCGACGGCCTCACCGACGAGGAGTACTTCTGGTCGCCGGTACCGGACGCTTGGAGCGTGCGGCCGCGCGGCAGTTCGACGGCGCCCGTGCAGGCCGGCGCGGGGGATTTCACGATCGACTATGCCTTCCCTCACCCGGTCCCCGCGCCGTTCACCACCATCGCCTGGCGGCTCGGTCATGTCATCGTCGGCGTGCTCGCCGTGCGCAACGCGGCCCACTTCGGCGCGCCCGCGGCCTCGTACGAGACATGGGAATACGCGGGCGACGCGGCCACCGCGCTCGACCAGCTCGAAGCCCAGCTCGACCTCTGGCTGACGGGAGTGCGTGGTCTCGGCGACGAAGGGCTCCGGGTCCCGCTCGGCCCGAAGGAACCCTTTCCCGACGCTCCCATGGCCGATCTGGTGCTGCACATCCACCGCGAGCTGATCCACCACCTGTCGGAGGTCTGCCTGCTGCGCGACCTCTACCTGCACACCGGCGCAGGCAGGAAACCGATCACCACGACCGGCCCCGCATAGCCGAGCGCCGAGGGCCGAGCCGCGCGGTTTCGGGCGCGCAGCCTCGGGTAGAGCGGCTTCGGGGAGACAACCGTGGCTGGAAGGAGGCCATGATGAGCACCGGCAACGCGCTACCGCTGACCGACTACGACCAGCTGACCACCGGATCGATCGAACACCGGGTCCGCTCGCTCGAACTCGACCAGGTGCGGCGACTGCTCGAACACGAGCGTGCCACCGCGCATCGGCCCCGGGTCGTCGAGATCCTCTCGGCGCGCATCGCCCAACTCGAGGCGGGTGCGCAGCCGTCGGGCGGTGATCCGAGCAACGCGCCACCGGTCACCGGCGAGAAGGGCGGCTCGTCGGCAGACCCCGCCCGGTCCCCTGAGGACAACACTCCGCTGCGCCACGGCGTCGCCGGGCAGACACCCGCGCGCGGGAAGCCCTGACCGGCGGCTTCGCCGACTCCGGCGGTCAGCGGTGCGCCGCGCTGATCTGGGCCGCGACGATGCGGACCAGATCGCCGAGTGCGATCTCCACGTCGGTGAGATGCAGGCCCCAGGTCGCGTCCGGGACGGCGTACAGCTCGGGGCTGCCCGGCTCCGGTGTCGCCAGCAACGCTGTCGCTTCGCCGTCGCGCACGCACTGGAGCCGGTACCGCTCGGCGGGGACCAGCCACGGCGTCGGCGCGGCGACGGCGGACGGTCCGTGGCGAAGCGCGAGTTCGGCGCCGAGTGGGCTGGGTACGGGGCTGGTTCTGAGCACGGTGGACGCGATGCGGGCATCGTTGTCGCGCAACGATGCCGGGTTGGTGCAGGCGATCTCGTAGTCCGGGCCGTACGGACGCGGCAGCGGCTCCGGCGTCGTGGGGTTGCGGCCGAATCGGCTGTCCGGGGGCGGCGTCGCGCCGAAGGTCTGCCAGGCCAGGACGCACCGGGTCTGCTGCTCGCCGCGGCACAGCGGCAGGTACCGGAAGTCGCCGCCGACGTCACCGTTCTTCGGTACCACCACATTGCCGCCCAGCAGGATCGCCGACAGGATCCGGTCGCGCACCGCCTGCTGGGGTTCGATCTCCTCCCGGAGCAACTGGCGCAGCATGCGCGCCCCCTGCGAATGCCCGAGAAGCACGATGGGCCTGGTCTTTTCGCGCTCCGCGAGGAACTGCCGCCACGCCCGCAGAACATCCTCGTACGCGATGCGCGCCATCGCGGCGCGCTCGTCGGGGGAGTAGGACCGCTCCCGCGCCAGCGCGGCGAGGGTGCGCTGCCGGTACACCGGCGCGAAAACCTGACAGACCTGGGAGAACCGGGCCGCCTGCTGCTCGGCGACCGCCCGTACCTCCGGGGTCACCGCGGTGTCGGAGTTGGGTGTCGGCTCCGCGGACACGGTCGGGTACACGTAGAAGCAGTCCACCCCGGAGTCCACCGAAGGCGCCGGGTCATCGCGCGCGTCGGGTTGCCCCGCCTGCCGCACCGTGGTCGCCGCGTCGCCCCGGCACGGATCGTCCGCTCGATCCGGCCTGCACAGCCACACGACACCGGTGTCACCGGCTGGGTCCGCCGCTGCGCCGGCCGACGATCCCGCCAGCAACCCGACTCCGCACACGACGGACGCGACCACCCGCCGCCACCGACCGACCCGCATCCTGTCCACCTCGCTCTTCCGCGCCCGACTGCTGCGGCAGACCTCGCCGCACCGAGTCCGTTCGGGCGCTTCGACGGCGTCAGCCTACTGCGGACGGCTCTGCGGACGGTTCAGTTCCGCAGGGACAGGCGGCCACCCGCGTTGCGGAAACGCGCTCGGCCGTCCCGGATGTCGTGGTAGGAGACCAGCAGCAGCCGCAGGTATCCGTCGAACGTCTCGAGCGGGTATCCGGCGGGCGCGAAAAGGCCCGGCCGGATCGGCACACAGCGCTGCGGAGGGGCCGTGCGGACCAGGATCTTGTCCGCCGCACCCGGCGCGGCCAAGGCGAACCGCGGCAGGTACCGCGTCACCGGAGCGTCGAGATCAAGCAGTTCCCGCTCGACCTGCTGGAGGACCAGCATGGTGGTCAGCACCTTCGTCACCGAGCCGAAAAGGAACCCGGTGTCCGCACGCATCGGCGCGCCCGTGGCGGTGTTCGCGACGCCGTGGGCGACGATGATCTGAGCGCCGGCGTGGTGGACGCCGGCGACGAGTCCGGGCACCCCGTTGGACGCGCAGTAGGCGGCGGCCTGCTCGCGGATCGCGGCTTCGACGATGTGCAGTGCGTTGTCGTTCATGCGATCACCGTCCAACCTTGCCCCTGGGGAAAGGTCAAGCCCGGCAGGCGGAGTCCTGCCCTCGGTTCGGCTCGCGGGGGTGGGAGGGAGGGTTCGCGGTGCGGGACGAACCCAGCGCCGCGACACCTGTCGTCGAGCATGGCATCGCGACTCACTACTCCCGAAAAATCGAGAATTTGCATCAACATGATGGGTGCTGATCTGCGATCGAACAGACCAATAACCTGCTCATTCGGGAAAATTCTGTTCGAATCTCTCGGTAACCCTTCCGTATGCGCGAGAATATCGACTAACATACGGCGCGGGTCCTGTCGCGCAGGTCCGTGCGGTCGGACACCTCCCCTCCAGTGGTGTCCCGGTTCGCACGCGGCGACGTGGATCGAAGCGAAAGGATGCATCGACGCATGCTCAAGAAGCTGGACCGAATACTCGGCTACGAGATGAAGGTCTCGGAGTTCCTCGGCACTCTCATCATCATCGGCGTTCCCTATGGTCTGGCCGGGGTGATCTGGACGCTCACGCACACCGGTCATCTGCGCGATATGCACGGCATCGATCTGCTGATGTCGTTTCTGGGATCGATCGTGTGCTGGCCCGTGCTGACCTTCTCGAATGTGTGTATGACCTGATGATGGCTTTGGTGTGGCTCATCGACGTTCTCGTGATCGTGGTCAAGATCCTCGGTGGGCGGATGAAGGTCAATCCCGTGCTCCGCTTCGGGCTGTGGGTGGCCGTGCTCAGTTCCTTCCTGGCCGGGTGCGCGGCGCTCGTCGCGCTCGCGGTGTTGTTGCAGCGTTGGCTGGAAGCCCTCTCCTAGCGGCCCCGCCTGCGGGTCGCCGCTCGACGGGGGCGAAGAATAGCTGATTACTTACCACCGGGGTGCGACGTTCGGTGGAATGATATGCGTGCTTGTGTGCCATATCTGTGCAGTTCAAAGCGGTATCCCAGGCTGTGTCGCCGTCTGCGCGCACTGATTCGGGATACCGATTTCGGTGGAATAGTCAATCACTTGTAACTTGTCTGCCCGCTGTGAGGTGTGCAACACTTCACACGCTCCGCGCCATCGAAGGGGCGGCCGCCGGGCGCGGTGGACGAGAAATCGGAAAGGAACGGCGACCGGTGACTGCCTCGCTGCGAACGCCAGCCGATAAGCGACCTCCGGGCGAGCTCGGGAAGATGATCGACAGCGCCTCGGGCTTGTGGCGGCGCCACCCCCAGCGGTCGCTGGAGACCCTGGGCAGGCAGGTCACTCTGGGCAGGGAAGCCGTTGTCCAGCTGTTCGTTTCGCTGGTGCGGGGGCGGTTCCCGTACCGGGAATTCATCAAACAGTGCGCCTTCATGGCCAACGTGTCGGCGGCGCCGACCGTGTTCGTCGCCATCCCGATCGCCGTCGTGGTCTCCATCCAGGTCGGCGCGCTCGTGAATCAAGTCGGCGCCACGACGTTCATCGGCGCGGTCGCGGGATTGGGCATCATCCGCCAGGGCGCGCCGCTGGTGTCGGCCTTGATGGTCGCCGGTGCGGTGGGTTCGGCGATCTGTGCCGATCTGGGCTCGCGAACCATCCGCGAGGAGATCGACGCGATGATGGTGATGGGCGTCGACCCGGTGCGCCGCCTGGTCGCGCCACGGCTCGCGGCCGCAGTGCTGGTGAGCGTCCTGCTGTGCGGATTCGTGGTGTTCGTCGGATTCGCGACCGCCTACATGTTCAACGTGTACGCCCAATCCGGGACGCCGGGCTCGTTCATCAGCTCGTTCGCGTCCTTCGCGGTGGCCGACGATCTGATCATCGCCCTGGTCAAGGCCGCGATCTTCGGGGTGCTCACCGCGGTCATCGCCTGCGACATCGGCCTGCACGCGCACGGCGGCCCGGGCGGCGTCGCGAACGCGGTGAACTCGGCCGTGGTCAGCTCGGCGCTGATGTTGTTCGCCACCAACATCATCCTCACTCAGCTGTACAACACGCTGTTCCCGGCGAAAGTGGTGTGAGCATGGCGAGCAGTTACACACCTCCGGCGCTGCGGCCGCTGCACACCGTCGGGAAAGCCGCGCTGGCGCCCGTGCACGCCAATCAGCGGGTGGGCCACCAGGCCATCACGTTCTTCCAAGCGCTCATCGCCATCCCGTTCGTGCTGAAGCACTATCGCCGTGAGGTCGCGCGGCTGACGGCCGACGTCGGCTGGGGCAACGGCTCGCTCATCGTGGGCGGCGGCACGATCGGCGTGGTCGTCATCCTGTGCGCGTTCGGCGGCATCATCGTCGGCATGGAGTCGTTCACGGCTCTGAATCTGCTGACGATGTCCCCGCTCACCGGAGCGATCTCCGGCTTCGCCACCACCCGCGAACTCGCGCCGATCCTGGCGACCTTGGCGTTCGCCATCCAGGCGGGCTGCCGATTCACCGCGCAGCTGGGCTCCATGCGGATCTCCGAGGAGATCGACGCGCTGGAATCCATCGCCATCCGCCCGCTGCCGTATCTGATCAGCACCCGCATGATCGCCTCGACCCTGACCATCATCCCGCTCTACAGCATCGGTCTGGCCACCGCGTACCTGGCCACCAAGATCACGGTGCTCTTCCTGGGCGGCACGGCGGCAGGCACCTACGATCACTACTTCTTCCAGTTCCTGATCGGCCCGGACGTCTTCTTCTCACTGCTCAAGGTAGTGGTGTTCGTGCTGCTGTCGACGTTCATCCAGTGCTACTACGGCTACGTCGCCACCGGTGGCCCGGAAGGCGTCGGGGTGGCGGCCGGGCGCGCCATCAAGATGGTGATCGTCGTGATGGTGTTCGCCAATCTCTTTCTCACGTTGACGATCTGGGGCATCGATCCCGGATTCCGGATCTCGGGGTAAGGCCGACGATGATTCTCGACCCCAGTGGTCGCGGACCGACCGCGAAGCAGTTGACCCTCGCCGGGTTGGCGGTGCTGACGACGGTCGCGGTCCTGCTGTATCTGCTCGCGCTGCGCTACACCGGCTACTTCGAGGACAAAGTCCCGGTGACCGTGGTGCTCACCAGCACCGGCGACGGCTTGCCCGGCCGGGCCGACGTCAAATTCCGCGGCATGGTCGTCGGCCGGGTCGCCGCGGTGGACGTGGTGGCGAGAGGCGCCAGCCAGCAGGCGCGGGTGGATCTCAAACCCGGTGTCGCCGAGACGATCCCGGTGAACGTGACCGCCCGGGTCATCCCGAACAACCTGTTCGGCGTCACGGCGATCGAATTCGTCGACAACGGCCCGGAAACGAGGACGTTGCGCGCCGGTGCCACCATCCAGGAGGACACCAGCAGCGAGACGGTGGCGTTGCAGACGACGTTGAACGTGCTGCGCAACGTGCTCGAGAAGATCCAGCCCGAGAAACTGGGCCGGGTGCTGGCCACGCTCGCGGCGGCGCTGGATCCCTCGGCGCGCGTGCCCGGCTCGACGGTGGAGCGCCTGGACAACTGGTTGACCGAGATACGGGCGACGCCGGGCATCGACGCGCTGCTCGGCGATCTCGGACGGGCATCCATCGCGTTGAGCCAGTCGGCTCCCGAGCTGGTCGGGGTGCTCTCGGAGTCGGTGACCACCGCGCGAACGCTGGCCGAACGACGGTCGAAGCTCATCGACCTGCTGGCCACCGGCAACGCGACGGTCGACTCGGTCAACGCGCTGTTCGCCCGCAACCCCGACGCGGGCAAGTTCCTGGTCTCCGGCCTGGACGATCTGTTCGGCGGCTTGGCCAAGGATCCCGAGGCCATTCCGTACACCGCCGCGAACCTCAACGTGGCGCTGCAACGGCTGGCGACCACGTTCCACTTCGGCCCTTCCAAACAGATGGTGTGGAAGATGGATGTCTCGTTCACGCCGTTCCAGCAGTACACCGCGAAGGACTGCCCGCACTACGGCGACCAGTACGGCCCCCGCTGCGGCGGGGCCACGGTGCCGGAGGTGGCGCCGGAGCAGAACTACCCGCCGCAGCTGATGCCGAAGTGGCTCGACGCCGCGGGACCCGCACCCGTGCCGGTCGCGCCCGCGCCGCTGGGCGCCATGGGGCTGGTGCTGCCGGGCCTCCCGGCGATACCGGGTCTCCCGTTCATCCCCGGTCTGCCGTCCATCCCGGGTCTTTCGCCGGCGCCCGCCCCCGCGGCGCCCGCCGAGCCGGCACCCGAGAGTCCGGGCGCCACGGCGCAGCCGATCGCGTTGCGCGGACCCGACGCCGTCGCGGCGATCGTCGGAGCGCGCCCGACCGTGGCGCAGTATCTGCTGCTGAGCCCGGTGCTCGCGGGCGGATCGATCACCGTGCACGAGGCAGGCCGAGGAGGGCCCCGCTGATGAGGTCAGGCAAGGCGCTGGCGGGATTCAGCCTGTTCGCGGTGGTGGCGATCGCGCTCACCGTGACCATCTGGTCCACGTTGCAGCGGTCGGTCTCGGGGGACACCGAGCGCTATTCGGCGGTCTTCTCCGATGTGCTCGGTCTGCGCGTCGGCGACGACGTGCGCATGGCGGGCGTGCGGGTCGGCCGCGTGGACAAGATCGATTTCACCGACGGCTACCGCGCCGAGGTCGAATTCCGCATCGATGCGCGCCAGCATCTCACCACCACGACGAAGGCGCTGGTGCGGTACCAGAACCTCATCGGACAGCGGTATATCGCCCTGGCGCCGGGCAAGGAAGCGGGCGCCGTCGTCGCGGCGGGCGCGCGGATCCCGCTGGAGCGCACCGAGCCGTCGTTCGACGTGTCCGCGCTGTTGTCCGGGTTCGAGCCGCTGTTCAGCGTGCTGCAACCCGATCAGGTCAATTCCCTGTCCGAGACGTTGATCCAGGCCCTGCAGGGCAATCAGGTGTCGCTCAGCAGCCTCATCACCCAGGCGGCCGATCTGGCCGGCACTTTCGGGCAGCGGGACAAGATCCTCGGGGAGGTCCTGACCAATCTCAGCTCGGTGATCAGCGGCCTGGCCAATCGCAGCGGCGAACTGGAGACCCTGCTCACCCAGGCGAGGGCTCTGGTCGAGGCGCTCTACTCCCAAGGCGAGAGCCTCAAGCATTCGGTGGACACCGTCGCGCACACGACCGACTCGCTGACCCAGCTCATCATGCAGGTCAAGCCGGGCTTGGCGAAGGCGCAGAACGACGCCACCACCGGTGTCGCGTTGCTGCTGCTCAACGGCGCGTCCCTGGACCGGGCGGCAGTCGAACTGCCCGCCGTGCTCAACGGCGTCGCGCGCTTCACCAGCAACGGCGCCTACGGAAACGCCTACCTGTGCGGCCTCGACGTGTCCCTGTGGGGCGTGGTGTTGCCGCCGGGCCTGTTCTCGCAGGTGGGCGGCAACTCGCATTCGGAGGTGTGCCGATGATCAAGCGCGTTCCGTGGCCGGGCTTCCTGCGCAACAGGTATCTGCGGCTCGGCCTCATCGCCGCCGCGACGGTGGCCGCTCTGCTGATCGGATCGAGTGTCCTGACCCAGGCCCGGCTGGGCGACAAGACGATCCACGCCGAATTCGCCCAAGCCGCGGGTTTGCGTCCCGGCGCGACAGTGGACGTGTCCGGCATCGAAGTGGGCGCGGTGCGCGCGGTGCGGCTCGAAGGCGCGAAGGTCGTGGTGGATCTGAAGGTGCGCCGCGATCTGCGTCTGGGCCCCGACGCGCGTGCGGCCATCAAGATGTCGACGATCCTCGGCCGACTGCACGTGGATCTGGTGCCCGGAGACGGAAAGGGCCTGCCGGGCAACCGCATCCGCATCGAGAACACGTCGGTGCCGTACAACCTGAGCAAGGTCATCCAGGACCCGAAGTACAAGAACTCCTTCGAACGCATCGAACGTCTCGATCCGCAGAAACTCCGTCAGGCGCTGGACCTGGTCGATCAGCAGATGGGGGATTCCCCGCAGCTGGCGGTGCAGGCGCTCGACAGCATCGGCGCGCTCGCCAAGGTCGTCACCGACCGCCGCGACGAAGTGGACGCGCTGCTCAAGAGCATGGATCAGGTGTCCCAGCTCGTCTCCGACAACCAGAACAGCGTGCTGTTGTTGCTGACCCGCGGCGAGGCGATCGGCAACGCCGTCCAGAAACGCCAGCAGTTGCTGAAACAGTTGCTCGACAACGTCGCGGCTCTGTCGCGGTTGCTGCAGGAAATGGGTCTGGAGAACAACGGTCAGCTCGCGCCGCTGATCCACGACCTGAACACCATGTCGGAGGGATTGGTCAAGAACCGCGAGAATCTGGACCGGCTCTACGAGAACATGCCGATCGCCTTGCGGCAGTTCAACAACGCCGTCGGCAACGGACCCTACGGCGACGTCTGGGCGCCGTGGTTCTTCCCGGACAACTGGCTGTGCTTCGCTCGAGCCGTACAGGGGTGCAATTGATGAGAACACGACGATTCGCACAGCTCGGCGTGCTGATCGTGGCCGCGCTGCTGACCGCGAGCTGCGGGCTCGTACCGGACAGCCTGACCTCGCTGCCGAGGGAGTATCTCGGCGAGCGCATCCGCATCAGCGCCGATTTCGAGAACGTCGCCGGACTGTACGCGGGCAACGAGGTCGCGGTGCTGGGCGTGCCGGTCGGCCGGGTCGACACCGTGACGGCCAAGGGCAGCTACGTCCAGGTCACCATGAGCTTGGAGAAGGGCACCGAGGTTCCGGCCGACGCCATCGCCGCCCTGGTGTCGCCGCAGCTGATCACCAACCGCCACGTCGAACTCGCGCCCGCCTACAGCGGAGACGGGCCGCTGCTCACCGACGGGACGCACATCCCGCTGGCCAGGACGCGGACACCGGTCGAACTCGACCGCATCCTGCAGAACTTCGACCAGCTCGGAGCCGCGCTCAAAGGCGACGACCGCGACGGGCCGATGGCAAGCCGCGTCCTGTTCCCGCTCCTGGACGGCAACGGCGACAGACTGCGCGCGACCTTGGACGCGCTGTCCTCGGCGTTCGAGGTCACCTTCGCCAACAAGGACCAGATCTCGAACACGATCATCAAACTCAACGAGATCACGCAGATCATCGCCCAGAACGACCAGACCGTGCGTGATTTCAGCGGCCGCCTCACCGAACTGGTGCAGCTGATGGGTGACCAGGCGCCCGGCCTGCAGGCGGTGCTGCGGCAACTGGACCAGTTCGTCACCAACACCTCCACGCTGGTGGGTGAGAACTCCGATCAGCTCGCGGGTGCGCTGGAGCGGTTCACGACCATCACCGAACAGATGCGGGCCAACGCCCGCGGCCTCACCGAGATCGTCGACGTCGGGCCGTTGCTGTTCGAGAACCTGTCCAACGCGGTCAGCCGGGAACACCAAGCGCTGCGCCTGCACGCGCTGACCGACAAGGTCCTGCTCGACAACGAGGTGGTGTCGCAGTTCTGTGAGCGCATCCAAATGCGTCTCGATGGCTGCCGCACCGGGAAGGTCCAGGACTTCGGACCCGACTTCGGCCTCACCGCGGCACTACTGGGGATTTCGAAATGATCGGAACGAACCCGCTTCGACGCACCGCGGTGGCGGCCGCGCTGGTCGCGGCGATGGCCACCGCCACCGGCTGCGGCGTGACGGTGGCGAACCTGCCGATGCCCAAACCCGGCATCGGCGCCCCCGGATACACCATTCGCGCGGCCTTCCGCGACGCGCTCAATCTGCCCGATCACGCGCACGTGAAGATCGGCGGAACCGATATCGGCGTCGTCACCGCGATCAGCACGACCAACTTCATCGCGGAGGTGGAAATGCTGATCAGGGAGGACATCCAGTTGCCGAGGGGCACCACCGCGGAGCTGCGCCAGGCGACCCCGCTCGGCGACATCTTCGTGGCGATGACCTTGCCCGCGACCACCTCCGGCGGCGAGAACCTGCGCGCAGGCGACGTCATCGGCACCGATCACACGTCGGCCGCCGCGTCCGTCGAGCAGCTGATGATGTCGGTCTCGATGCTCATCAACGGCGGCGGCATCAATCAGGCCGCCAGGATCACCTCCGAGATGGACTCGATGTTCGCAGGCCGCGCACCGCAGCTGGCGCACCTGCTCAGCGAACTGACCAATGTCATCGCCGCGCTGAACCAGCGCACCGGCGACATCGACAGCGTCCTGACCGGGCTCAACGTGCTCACCGGTGAATTGGCCAGGCGCAAGGCCGAGTTGGGCGACGCCGCGGACACCTTCCCCGGGCTGCTGGCAATGCTCGCCGAGAACAACCAGTCCATCGTCGACCTGCTGGACAAGGTCTCGACCACGATGACCGCGCTCGGCGATTTCACCGAGACGACCGGTCCGCAGGCGGTGAGCCTGTTCGACAGCATCCAGCGGTTGATGGCCGGGTTCACCCAGATGGGCGACGACCTTGGCGGAACGCTGGACGGGCTGCACACCATCTATCCCTCGCTGATGGCCAGCCTGGACGGACCAGCTCTCGCCGTCGCGGCGACGGTGTCCTACCTCAGCGTCGGCGCCCTGACCGATCCCAGCGGCAGCAGGCTGCCCGAGATCGGCGACGTGCCCGCGTTCATCGGCAGCTTGGCGCAGGTGATCGAGAAGGTGATCGGCCGGGTCACCAGTCCGCCGCAGCAACCTCAGCAGCAGGGAGGAGAGCGATGAATCCCCCCTTGTGGCGATGGCTGGTGCGCCGTCGCGTCGCGGTCGCGAACTTCGGATTGATCGTGGTGCTCGTTCTCGGCGCGGCCTATCTCGGCGCCGAAGTCCTGCGGTTGGATCCGCTGCGCGACGACTACACGGTGACCGTGGAGTTGCAGTCGTCCGGAGGCTTGGCGGCGGGCAACGACGTCACCTTTCGCGGCACCAGGGTCGGCAAGGTCCGCGAGGTGAAGGTGGCGGGCAGCGGCGTCGCGGCCGTGGCCGAGATCGACGCAGCAGCGAAGATTCCGGTGGGCGGCACTGTCGCCGTCGGCCGGCTGTCGGCGGCGGGCGAGCAGTACCTGGACTTCCGCCCGGATTCCGACACCGGCCCGTACCTCACCGACGGGGCGCTGGTGGAACGCTCCCAGACGACGGTCCCGGTGACCGTGCAGTCGGTGCTGACCAATCTCAGCGGTTTCATCGGCGGGCTCAACCCGGACCGGTTGAACGTCATCATCGACGAACTCGACAAGGCGCTGGCCGGTGGCCCCGACCAGTTGCGCAACATGGTGTCCGGCATCAGCCGCGCGATGGCGGGGCTGTCGGATCTGCTGCCGCAGACCCGGCAGCTGATCGAGAACCTCGAGGTGATCGCCGAGACCACCTCGCATGCGCAGCCGGACCTCGCGACACTCACGCGCACGGGCGGCGTGCTGTTCGAGCAGCTGACCGCGGCGGACCTGGAAGTGCGCCACCTCTTGGACGAGGGGCCCGCCCAGCTCGGCACCCTCGGCGGCTTCGTGTCGCGCACCCAGGACCCCATCACGAATCTGGTGACGAACTTCGTCGCGATCACCAAGGCGGCCAAGCTGCGCGCTCCGGCGATCGCGGCGCTGTTCCCCGCGTTGCGGGTCGGTTCGGAGGCGCTGGGCATACCCGCCCACGACAACGCCTTCTACACCCTTGTCGACATCTGGCCGCGCCCCACCTGCGAATACGACACCATCCCCGTGGTGCCCACCGACAAGATGACCGACACCAGGGTCCGGCTCTACAACTACTGCGTCACCAACGATCCGGCCTTGCAGGTGCGTGGTTCGGCGAACGCGCCACGACCCGCCGTTCCGGACAACGGGGCCACCATGCCCCCGGGCGTCCGTGGCGACGAACTGTCCCGCCCGGTGCCCGGCAACTAGGAGATTCCGATGAAGAGTGAAGACGTCGACCACGTCGCCGAAACCGAGTCGCCCGCAGCGCAACTGGACGAGAAGGTCGTCGCGCCGGAAAAAGCCGGCGTCGGTGCCACGACGCAGGCCGCGGACGGCGGCACGGATCCCGCCGAGCGGGGCGCGGCGGACTCCGGTGGCCGGTGGCGCAGGTTGCGCCGTCTGCCCATCCGGCGTCCCGGTCCGATCGTGGTGCGCTCGGCGGCGGCCGTCCTCGTGGGTGTGTCGGTGGCCTCGGCCGGTTACTGGTACGTCCAGAGCCGCAACAGCGAGAATCTGCTGGCCGCGCAGGAGGACGCCCGCGCAGCGGCCTGCCGCTACGCGCCCATCCTGGCCAACTACGACTCGAAGAATCTCGACCCCTACTTCGCCGCGGTCAGCGACGGCGCCACCGGTGACTGGAAGAAGCAGTTCGAATCCACCAGCACGGAACTGCGTACGGTACTCGGCGAAGGCCAGGTCACCTCGGCCACCCGCGATGTGCAGTGCGCGATTCGCGCCGGTGACGAGCACTCCGCCGAAGCGATCGTGGTCATCGGCCAGACCATCACCAGTCTGGGCACCAAGGGCAAGCCTGCGCCGGGTCAGTTGTCGATGGTGATGCGCTTGGAGAAGGTGGGGGACCGGTGGCTGGTGAACAAGGTCAACTCGCCGTTGGCGTTACCCACCCAACCCTGACGCGGGTGTCGTGAAGAGCGCCAGATCCGGATCGGCCGAGCCCGGTCCGGAACGGGTGGTGCGCCGGCGCCCGCGCAACCGGCGGGCGCAGATCGCGGCCACGTCCGCGGCCGCGTTCGGCGCCCTCGGCTATCACGGCGTGAGCATGGAGGAGATCGCGGCGAAGGTCGGGATCAGCTCCGCGGCGCTGTATCGCCACTATCCCAGCAAGTATTCGCTGTTCCGCGCGGAGCTGTTGCGCTTGGGCCAGGTGACCGTGGACGCGGTGATACTTCCCGCGCAGGCCGAGAGCTGGAGTGCCGAGGCTCGATTGCGATACGTCATCGATGCCCTGATCGCCCAGGCCGTCACCAATCGTCCCACGGTGACCCTGGCGCGCTGGGAAGGCCGCTATCTGGACGACGAGGACGGCAAGACCCTCACCGATCAGTTCGCGACCTCGATCGCCGCGCTGCGCCGGCTGATCGGTGCGGTGCGCCCGGGGCTGAGCAAGCGTGACGAATTCGTCCGCGCGGTGGCGATACTCAGCATCGTCAGCAGCATCGGTGATCACCACGCCGCCCTTCCCACGAAATCCCTCTCGGCCCTGCTGGCCTCCGCTTGCTGGACGGCAGTGCATGCCGCGCTGCCCGCCTTCGCCGAGGTCTCCACCGAGCCGCGGCCGACGGACCCGCCGACGCCTTTCAAGCATCAATTGTTGCTGGTGAAAGCCGTGCAACTGTTCCATGAGCGCGGATATCCGAACGTCAGCGTCGAGGACATCGCCGCCGCGGCGGACCTGACCGCCGCGTCCGCGGTCTACCGCTACTACCGCAGCAAGAGCGACCTGTTGACCGCCGCTTTCCGGCGCGCCGCCGACCGGGTGGCCGACGCCATCGGCCCAGCCATCGCGTCCTCGGCCACTCCCTTCGAGGCGCTGACCGAATTGATCACGCTCTACGTCGCGGGCTCCTTCGCCGAGCGGGAGCTGACGTTCGTCTACTACACGGAGTTCTCGCATGTCCCGGCCGAGGACCGGGTCGTGTTGCGCAACATCCAGCGTCTGTCGGTGGCGGAATGGGGCAGATTGCTGGTCGCCGTCCGTCCCGAGCTGTCCGAAGCGCAAGCGCGCATTCTCGTGCACGCCGCCTTCGGTCTGGTCGTCGACCTCGGCAGGGCGCTGGGGGACGGCAGCCGCGGCTGTCCGGAGGACGCCGTGGCGCGACTGATGCAGGTCACCCTGTTCGATACGGCGATACAGCCACCCGGTGTGCGGAAATAACGCTCCGGCACGATGATCGACGTCCGTAAGGAATCGGGAGACACATATCAGTGCATAAGACGCTAAACATACACGTAAAGTCCTTTTACATTGCGTCGCTCCTAGATTTGAGTCTAGAATGATCAGTAACATACTGGAGATCGGCCGCTCCAGGGCATCGGACACGGAGAGTCCGATGCGCGCCGATGTTCTCGCGGAGCAACGGCCGACAGGGGAACGCGCCGAGCCTGGCTGGTGTCCGGCGGCGTCGTGTCGACGTCGGCGCGGCCGTCTCGCCTGGTCACGCGACGTGTGAACGCAGATGGAAGGACATCCCGATGACCGCAGTCGCTCCTCACTCCGAGCGCGATCACAGTGGGCCGCTGACGAAGGATCGCACCCGCATCGGTATCAGCGTCACGCATCGGCCGTACACCAAGCGGCCGATCAAACTCACCGACGCGCTGGATTTCTGGTCCTTCGCCGGCGCCGCGGCGAACGTCGTCATGCAGATGGCCCGGCCCGGCGTCGGCTACGGCGTGGCCGAAAGCAAGGTGGAATCCGGATCGCTGATGAAGCACCCGTGGAAACGGGCGCGCACGACGACGCAATATCTCGCGGTCGCCATCCTCGGCACCGACGAAGAGCGCGCGGCATATCGCGAAGCGGTGAATGTGGCCCATCGGCAGGTGCATTCGGCGCCAGGAGCCGCCGTGAAGTACAACGCCTTCGACCGCAACCTCCAACTGTGGGTCGCCGCTTGCCTTTACATCGGCTTCGAGGACACCTACCAGCTGCTGCACGGGAGAATGAACGACGAGCAGGCCGAAGCCTTCTACGCCTCGTCCTCGACCCTCGGCACCACCTTGCAGGTCACCGAGGATATGTGGCCCGCCACCCGCGCGGAATTCGACGAGTATTGGAACACCGCGTGCGAGCAGGTCGTGCTGGACGACTACGTCCGCGGTTACCTCGAGAGCCTGCTGAATCTGCGGATGATCCACTGGTATCTGCGGCTGCCTTTCCGGAACCTGCTGCGATTCCTCACCATCGGATTCTTGGCGCCGATTTTCCGAGAACAGCTCCGGGTGGAGTGGACCGCCGCCGACCAGCGGCGTTTCGAGAACCTGTTCGTTTTCGTTTCCTTCGTCAACCGGTTCATTCCGCGCTTCGTCCGGCACGGCGGGTCGCATGCGCTGATGTCCGATCTGCGCCGGCGAATCCGCAAGCAGAAGAACCTCATATGAGAACCCGGGTTTGGTGATACCGCGGGTGAGCCGGTACATTTGTCTGGTCAAACTACCGAGCGATCGGTGAATAGGCGCGAATACCCCCGAGCGAGCCCCGAACCGATGCAGACCGGTCCGGGGCTCGGTTGGTTCGTGTGCCCATTTCCGTCACTCCGGCTGGAACGCGGCCGTGCGGTCGTCGGCGAGAAAGTCGCCGAGCAACGACACCGGTTCTTTCGGCGCGTCCAGTGGGACGCAGTGCCCGCACCCGGCGCACCGCGCCTCGAGGTTCCCGCGGTGAGGAACCAGTCGATATACGCCGCCTCGTTTCCGGCGAGATCCGGCCGAGCCGTCCGGATCGGACGCGTTCGGGTCATCGGGGGCCCGAGGCGGGGCGCTCGTGCGCGGTGAGCAGCAAGTGGTCGAAGCGGGTGCGGGTCTGCACATCCGCACCGCCGAAATCGAGCAGCGCGGCCACCAGCTCCTCGGCCAGCACGCGCAGTTTCCGGTTCGTCTCCTGCGACCGCCAGATGAGCACTCGGAACGCCTGATCGGCCGAAATCCCGTACACCAGCATCAAGGCGCCCTTCGCCTGCTCGATCACTTCGCGGGCGGCGACCATTTCCGGCAGCGTGGCGTCGATGATCTCCTGGCGCTGCTCGTCGACGGTGTCGGTGACGTCGATGTAGTACCCCGTCGTGCCGACCACCGCGCCGGTGGCGTCGCGCATCTGATCGCCGACGACCAGCACATGGTGCATGACGCCCGCGGCATCGACGATGCGGTGGCGGCCGCTGAACGGCAGGCCGGTCCGCACCGCCATCGCCAAGGTGTCGGCGACCTCGGCCCGGTCGTCCGGATGTTTGTGTGCCAGGAGCAATTCCGTAGTCGGCGTCACATCGCCCGGCGCGTACCCGTGCAAAGCCGCGACCTCGTCCGACCATTCCCAGCGTTGATCGGCGAACCAGAACTGGAAACTTCCCGTTCTTTTGGAGACCGGGACCGTGGGCGCGGCCCCGGATGGAGCGTTGTCTATCACTCGGTTCTGCATTCCCCGCCGTGTCGCCGGTATGCGCCCCCACCTGGCGTGAACCGCCTCACGAAGACTGGCGCGACGCGCGAGGGAGGCGGTCGCAGCCGCGGGAACTCTCGCTCGGCGACGAGTTCGCAAGGGTGTGACGCGGTCGTGTCCGGCGCGGGCTTCAGCCTCGATGACGCGGGTATCCGCCGCCCTGTGGCGGATACTTTGCGACGGGCGGTCAGCACGCCCCTGCTGTACTTCTTCATCCTCGGTGACATCCTGGGCGCGGGCGTCTACGTGCTGGTCGGGAACATCGCGCGGGAATCCGGCGGTGCGATCTGGTTGCCGCTGCTGGTGGCGCTGACCCTGGCCTGCCTCACCGCGGGCTCCTACGCCGAGCTGGCGACGAAGTACCCCAGAGCGGGCGGGTCGGCGCACTACGCGGGCCGCGCGCTCGGGCCGGCCGCTGGATCGCTCGTGGGCTTCTGCATGCTGGCGGCCGGCGTCGTGTCGGTGGCCGCGCTGAGCAGGGCGTTCGCCCCGGACTACCTGCGCGCCCTGGTGACGCTGCCGACCGCGCTGGTCGTGGTGGTGTTCCTCGGCGCGTTGGCGTTGCTCAACGTGTACGGCATCAAGGAGTCGCTCGGCGCCAACGTGGCCGCGACCCTGGTCGAACTCGGCGGGCTGGTCCTGGTGATCGGGCTTGGTGCGTGGGTGGTCGTCCGGGGCGACGCCGAACCGGCCCGGCTCGCCGAGGTGGGGACCGCGGAGCACGGCGTGGTCGGCGCGACCCTCGCGGGCGCGGTGCTGGCCTTCTACTCCTTCGTCGGGTTCGAGACCTCGGTGAATCTGGCGGAGGAGGTCGCCGACCCGCGCCGGTCCTATCCGCGTGCGCTCTTCGGGGCGCTGCTCACCGCCGGTGGCGTGTACCTGCTGATCGGGTTCGCGGCCGGTGCGGTGGTCCCCACCGACCGGCTGGCGAATTCCAGCGGTCCGCTGCTGGAGGTGGTGCGCGTGGCCGGTGGCGTTCCGGACGAGCTGTTCGCCGTGGTCGCCCTGGTGGCCGTCGCGAACGGGGCGCTGCTGACCGGCATCATGTCCTCGCGGCTGGCCTATGGCATGGCGCGCGAGGGGCTGCTGCCGCGGGCGCTGGGCCGGATCCTGCCGGGCCGCAGGACGCCGTGGGTGGCGATCGCGGTGACAGCGGCGGCGTCGCTGGCGCTCGCGCTGACCGGGGAGGTGGCCTCTCTCGCCGAGACGTTGGTGTTGTTGCTGCTGGTCGTTTTCACGGCGGTCAACATCTCGGTGTTGCTCCTGCGGCGCGATCCCGACGGGGCCGAGCATTTTCGCGTGCCGCTCGTCGTGCCGTTGCTCGGTCTGATTTCCTGCCTGTTCCTGTTCACCCGGATCGACGGGGAGGTGTGGTTGCGGGGTTGCCTCCTCGTCGGCATCGGAGTGCTGTTCGCCGTCGTGAACGCGATCCGTGCCCGCCGGTCCGCCGCCGCCGGTCGCGGCGCCTTCGCGGCCCGGCGCGGCGCGTGACGATTCGCTTTCCATCGCGCGACGACACGACGATGTCGTTGCACCGGGTCGAGCCTGGTGGTACACGGAATCTGCGACAGCGTCCCGGCGCCGATCGCAGTACGCCAGATCGGATCGACATCCCGCAATCCACCCCTTTCCCGGAGGTTCCACGCGATGGCATATCCCGTGCACGGCGGCTCCTCGCTCGGTCGAAGACTCCACGGCTACACCCCGCGGCGGCACAGCCGACCCCAGGCGGCGCATCGCGTCCTCGACGTGCCGGATCGGCCCAGCGAATGGCATCCGGGGATGCTGTGGTGGGATGCGAAAACGGTGCGGGTGACCTACCCGCGGCCGGAGGCGACGGGGCGCTGGAATACCGTCCCGCACTTGGTGTTACCGCTCGACCGCGGGCGTCTGGCCATTCGGATCTCGTCGCACTCGCGCGAGGCTCGGCACTTGGCCCGCGAGCACCGGGTCATCGTGCAGGCCGGAGACTGGCGAGGGGAGCCGGCCCTGGGGTCTCGGCAGCATCAGGGCACGGCCGAACTGGTTCGCACGGGGCCGCTGATGGACCATGTGCGAACCGGCATGCTGACCAAATACGGACGATGGCTCGGCTTGGCGCACCTAAGCCACCGGCTGGCCATGGGCGCGGCTCCCTATGGCGACCTCGTGGTCGTCGTCACCGTGCGTGAGAGATCCCGCTCGGGCGCCTGACGTCATCCGTGACGATTTCCGCCGCCCATCGGTGCTGCCGTCGATCACCCTGCGGCGCATCGCTGCCGAGGGCGATTCCGGCGGACTGGACACATGCACGGAGTGCTGTCCATACCATGGGGTCGTCGTGTCGCGGAGGACGTGGCGCACCGATGACCGACGGAGGTCGAAGTGAAGGTCCATTTGCAGGTCACGGGAGCGCCACGACAGGTCGCGGCCGAGGCGCGCGCGTCGGCGGAGACGGGGGCCGACGGCCTGTTCACCTTCGAGGGGCCGCACGACGTGTTCTTCCCGCTCGTCGTCGCGGCCGGTGCGACGTCCATGGAACTGATGACGAATGTGGCGATCGCCGGGCCGCGCAGCCCGATGCATCTGGCGCACGCGGCCTACGATCTGCGGGTCTACAGCGAGGGGCGCTTCCGGCTCGGGCTGGGCTCGCAGATCCGCGCCCATATCGAGAAGCGCTACGGCAGCAGTTGGGGCGAGCCCGCGGAGCGCACCGCGGAGAGCGTGGCGGCGGTGAAGGCGATCCTTGCCGCGTGGGAGGGTCAGGGGCCGTTGAACTTTCGCGGCAAGTACTACACGCACACCCTGATGCCGCCCACCTTCGATCCGGGACCGAACCCGTTCGGGCCGCCGCCGGTGCTGATGGGCGCGCTCGGACCGGTGATGACCCGCAAGGCCGCGCAGGTCGCCGACGGACTGCTGGTGATGCCGTTCAACAGCGAGCGTCACTTCACCGAGCGCACGCTGCCCGCCGTCGCCGAGGGCCTGCGCCGGGCCGGGCGGAGCGCGGCGGAGTTCCCGGTGATCGCCCAGGTCATGGTCGCGATGGGGCGCACCGAGCAAAGGCTGGCCGCCGCGATGGGCGGGGTGGGCTCGTTGATCGCCTTCTACGGGTCCACGCCCGCGTATCGTCCCGTCCTCGAAGTCGAGGGATGGGCGGCGCTGCACCCGAAGCTCAACGCGCTGTCCAAGACCGGCGGTTTCGGCGAGATGCCCGCATCGGTCACCGACGAGATGGTGCGCACGATCGGGGTGGCGGGCACGCCGGAAGAATGCGCCGCGCAGATCCGGACCCGCTTCGGCGCGGGAATCGATGAGGTGTGCTGTTACTTCCCCGGGTACACACCGGATGCGGCGGACGTCGCCGACTTGGTCGCCGCGTTGCATGGGAGCACAGCCGAGGCGCGTGCGCCGGTCGGCGCGGCCCAGAGCCGACAGCGAAGGTAGCAACAACAGATGAGCCGGGTCATCCGTTGGGCGCACGGTGCGCGAAAGAATGGTGACCCGGGCGACGTCGCCTTGACCGCACCAATGCCTGTTCCACCCCATGCCCGCGGCTACGAGGACTTCGGCGGCTCGGTCGGCCGCACCACGGCCGATTCGACACCGCATTGGCGCGGGCACCCAGCAGAAACCGCGCAATACCGAGCCGAGGCGGTGGAACGCGAGGCGGAATTCGTCGCCGAATGAGCGCACCGGGCCGGTCGGCGCGGCGGTTCGGGAAGGTGGGTGCTTTCGGAGGGGATCGAGCGCACCCACCCTCGCGCCTCGGCGACGGCTGAGCAGCGGGCACAGCCGGCGCGGGCAGCGTCGGGACTCACCGACGGAGACGAATGCGAAAACCCCCGGAAACCCCGACCCGTGACCGACCTTAACGCCGCAGGCCCGGCGATGACAGGGAAACGCGTTCCTGAAATGATTTTCAGGTCACTTCAGGCTGCCTTAAGCCGGCTCCTGCGAAGGTGATCTTCGTCTTCGAGATCACCACTCTGGCAGGAGGTTTCACCATGAAGTCCACTGTTGGCCGTGCATTCCGCGGTCGGCGCGCGCTGCTCACGGCGGCCGTGGTCGCCGGGCTGCTCGTCGGCGGGCCCGTGGCGCTGTACGCCGCCACCGGTTCGCACTCGCCCGACCGGCACGCCGTCGCCGCGTACCTCTCCGACCACGAGTGGGCGCTCACCGCGGCGCCCACGATCAGCAGGGAGCAAGCCGTGAACAAGGCGCGCGAAGCCCTGCCCGGCGGCACCGTGGTCTCCGCGGAACTCGACGCGGAGGGGGCGACGGCGGTGTGGGAGGTCGAACTCAGGACGCCCGACGGCATCGAGCACGAGGTGACGGTCGACGCGAACAGCGGGGCCGTACTGGGCACGGTGAAGCAGGACTGACGGACATGGTTCTGCGCAAGATCGCCACGATATCCACCCTCACCGTCGCCCTTGCCTGCGGCTCGGCCGGAAACGCCGTCGCCGTACCGGGGGAAGCCGGTGGGCAGGTGGTCAACTACACCGCCACCACCTCGGCCGAGAGCGTGGTCGTCCGAATCGACTCGGGCTCGTTGCGGGCCGAGAACGGGGTGTTCGTGGTCGCGGCCGACGACGGCACCGTCCTCGCGGGCACGCCGCTGGAATTCCGCGTCGACGACTTCGTTTTCCCGATCGCGGCCGACATCGGCGACCGGACCGCCACGCTGACACCGTTGTTCGACGTCGAGCACGCGCAGTACCGCCCGGTCGCCCTTCCCTTCGAGGACTCGGCGCGCTGGCGGACCCCGTACGAGCGTGAGGTCGCGGCGTTCACCCGGCTGAAGGACACCATCGCCACGGGCGCCGCGATCGGCACCGTGGCGGGTGGTCTCGGCGGCGGCCTGGTCGGCTGCGTGCTCGGCGGCATCGCGGGCGCGACCGTCGCGGCCGCGACGATCGTCGGCATGTTCGGCCCGTTCATCCCGGCCGCCGCCGTCGGCTGTCTGGGCGGCATCCTGGCCGTCGGCGCTCTGGGCACACTCGCCGGTCAGCTCTTCGTCACCGCGCCGATCGCCGTCGCCGCCCTGGTGCAGTACTTCACCACGGTCAATCAGCCTTTCGTCCCGCCGGCCCCGTAGGCTCCGGCCGGACGGATCGGCACCCGACACGTGCCGCGCCAGGTCGTCCTGCCGGGACCTGGCGCCTGGCACTGTTTCGTCCGCCCAGGACAGGGCAGCTATCTGATGTGAGCATGCGATTGCGCCGTAGCCGACCGTACGACGGCGGACTGCAACGCGTCCGGCGCGGACGCGGATTCGGGTATCGCACGGTGGACGGCGAACCCGTGGACGACGCGACGCTGGAACGCGTTCGCGGGTTGGCGATTCCGCCGGCTTGGCGGAAGGTGTGGATCTGCCCGCACGTGAACGGTCACATCCAAGCCGTCGGCATCGATGCCGCGGGTCGGCGCCAGTACCTCTATCACGAGCAGTGGCGCAAGGAGCGCGACGAGGAGAAGTTCGACCGGGTCCTGGCGCTGGCCGCGCGTCTGCCGCAGGTCCGCGCGCAGGTCGGGGAGGACCTCACCCTGCGCGGGCTGACGCGGCGGCGAGTGGAGGCGGTGGCCATCGATCTGGTGGATCGCGGGGTGTTCCGGGTCGGGGGCGAGGAGTACGCGGAGGAGAACGGCACCCGTGGAGTCGCGACGCTGCTGCGCGAGCAGGTCCGGGTGTCAGGGGAGCAGATGCGTTTCGACTACGTCGCCAAGGGCGGCATCCGGCGACGAGTGAGCGTGCGAGACCCACTGCTTGCCAAGGCCGTTCGATCCCTGCTGCGCAGCAGGGCGGACTCCGACCGGCTCTTGGTGTACCGGGACGGCGACCGCTACGGCGAACTGCGCGCCGACGACATCAACGCCCGCTTCCAGGAGTTGGCCGCCTGCGAGTGCAGCGTCAAAGACCTGCGTACCTGGCAGGCGACCGTCCTCGCCGCGGCCACGTTCGCGGCGATCGAACGGCCGTCGAACCACCGGGCGCGCAGGCGTGCGGTGCGGGAGGTCATGGACGAGGTCGCCGCCGCGCTCGGCAACACCCCTGCCGTGGCCCAGGCGTCCTACGTCGATCCGCGGGTGGTCACCGCCTTCGAGAACGGCACGACGGTCGCCGCGGCGCTGCGCCGCGCGCGCCGGGCCGGATCCCCGGACGCGGAGCGGGCGGTTATCGACAGCGCGGTCATCCGCATGCTTCGCCGGACAAGGTGATACCTGCGCGTCGGGGTACGAACCGGTCCTCATCACCGCTCGTCGAGCGAGGGCAGCACGGTCTCGCGCAGGATCAGCAGAACGGCCGCGGCGACGGGAATGGCCAGCAAAGCCCCGATGATTCCCAGCAGCGCGCCACCGAGCAGCACCGCCACCACGGTCACCAGCGCGGGCACGTGCACCGCGCGGCCGATGATGCGCGGCACCAGCACGTAGTCCTCGACCAAGCGCAACGCGATGAAGAACACGACGGTCGCGATCGCGACCGGCAGGGAGACGGTCAACGCGACCAGCGCGACGATCACCCCGGCCAGCGTCGAACCGACGATCGGGATCAGGTCGAGGACGGCCACCAGCACGGCCAGCAGCAGCGGGTAGGGCACGTCGAAGAAGAGCAGCCAGATGCCGGTCAGCACGGCGGTGATCAGCGAGATGACCAGGTTGCCCAGAATGTAGCCGCCGACCTTGGCGAAGATCTCGTCGCCGATCAGGATCGCGCGCGGGCGCCGGGAGCGGGGGAAGAGCCGGTAGACCGAAGCGCGCACCCGGGTGAAGTTCGCCATGAAGTAGGCGGTCAGCACCGCGACGATGACCGTGCTGCTGACGATGGAGAACACCGCGCGCCCGGCGTCCAGTACCCCGGTGGTCAACCCGGATGAATCCGATTCGAGCGTGTGCCGCAGCCGGTCTTGCAGGTGGAAGCGCTGGTCGAGGCTGCCGATGTAGGGATAGCGGTCGGCGAGATGCGTGACGTAGTCGGGGGCGTTGTGCGCGAGCGCTTCACCCTGCGTGAGCAACGGTGGTATCGCCGCGGCGAGGAATCCGGCGAACAGGCCGAGCCCGACCAGGTAGACGGTCGTCACCGCGGCCCAGCGCGGGAACCGGGGCCGCACCAGCCGGGACACCAGCGGCTCCATGCCGATGGCCAGGAACAACGCCACCACGATCAGGATCAGTGTCTGGCCTGCGGCGAGCACGGTGCGAATGGCGGCGTAGGTCACCGCGACGCCGGCGGCTCCGGTCATCCCGACCATGAACGGCGAGCGCCGATCGAAGGGGCGTCCCGGTCGGCCCAAGGGGAATTCCGCACTGCGCGCACGGGCGGCTTCGGCCTCGGCGGAGATGATCGGACCGGCTTCGTCGGTGCCATGGGGTTGGGCGATGTCGCCGCTGTGTCCGGCGTCCGCGGCATCACGGGCGGGCTGTCGCGCGCCGGCGGTGTCTCTTTCGGACATGCGTTCGGTCCGATCGGTGGGTGAGCTGGTCCGGTATGGCAGTGCGCGGCTTACCCGCTGCTCGGCCGCCCAAACCCGGACCAGGGGCGGGCTACCCTGCCGCCGAGCCGAGATGCCGCTTCGGACGCGGACTCGGACGGCGGCGTCGGTGCGTGCGCACGTCGTCGGAGGCCGCGTCCCGGTGCTATCGACTCGCTCGATCGGTAAGGCTGATCCACGCGTTCCCAACACCGGCGAACACCCTGCACATCCGAAGCGACCCGCGAAATCCGCGCCGGATGCCGGTGTCTTGCGGCCAGGGACGGAATCGAGCTGCCGAAACACAAGCTGCGCAGTCGGTTTCCGCATTCTCGGATCTCCTCGTCCTTCGGATTCAGCAACGTCGCAGCCATCTTCGGCCGATACTGGTGAAGTAGCCCGTGCACACCTCGCGGTGATCCTCACGAGCCGATCTATCAGCGACGCTCCAGAATCGACGGGATCCGGCGATGCCCAAGATCAAGAACCTGAACCCCCTTCCGATGGCCGACATCGGCGGCTCGGATCTGTTCATTCCCTTCCGCATGCCGAGCGGTGAGATCGGATACCTGCTCGGCGATACCTTCTCCGGCACCGAACCCGCGGTGGGCGGGCCCAACTGGCGTGCGCCGATGCTGTTGCGCAGCGGCACCCACGACATGTCCGCACCGATCGAATTCCGGTCGGCGGCGCGGAACGCCCGGCAACTATGGGACTACGTGCACGACAATCCGGAGTACTCCACGGTGCTGCCCTGCGACGCCCTCACGATCGGCGGCCGGATCTATCTGTGGGTGATGGTCACCCAAGGCTTGGCGAACGAGCGATGGTGCGAGATCCGCTATTCCGACGACAACGGCGACAGCTGGACCGACACCGGCGTCCGGTGGTCGACCAGCGCCTACGGCGGAAAACGCACGATGATCTCCTGGGAACGCGGTGGCGACGGCTACGTCTACGTCATCTCCACCGGCGGGCTGGCCAGGAACAAGAACATGCTGCTGTGGCGGGTACGCGAGAGCCATGCCGCGCTCGTCGACCCGGCGGCCTGGCAAGGATGGGGCTGGAACGGGCAGGACTGGGGCTGGGGCCGCGATCCCGGCGGCGATCCGCGCTTCGGCATCCTGGCCGACGGCACGAAGCTCGGCGAGATCGGATTGCGCCGCATCCAGGGCAATTGGGTGATGTCGGGGTTCGATGCCGGGGCCTACGGAGCTTTCGTGAAGGTCGCCGCGAGAATCACCGACAACTGGCGCACAGCCTGGACCTATCGGCCGGTGAAAGGGTCGTTCTGGGCGCCGGGTGGTCCGGATATCGTGCCGCGCCTGTACGGGTGTTATGTCCACCCCGACAGCAGGTTCGACGGCGCGTTCTGCATGATCGTCAGCGAATGGGCGGAATCGGGGAATCCCTATCGGGGCATGCAGTACCGGATCTACGGAGTCCGGCCCGCCGCTGCGATCACCGCAGGGCGAGTGGTCAGACGCGGCGGTTCGTTCCGCGCAACGGATTGGCGACGGGGAAGGTGATCGCGGGCAGGGTCACCGACATCCGCACGGTCGTGCCCGATTCCGAGTGGTCGATGTCGAGTTCCTCGGTCAGCGCGCGCATCATGTCGATACCGCGGCCGCGATACCCGGGATCGGAGGCCCGCGGCTTCCAGTCGCCGGTGTCGGTGACCACGATGACGACGGTGTCGATATCGCAGGTGGCGGACATCCGCACCCGCCCGTTGTCGTCGTTGCGGTAGGCGTGCTCGATGCTGTTGCTGCACGCCTCGTTGGCCGCGGCGACCAGATCGGCGGCCAGGTCGTGCGGCACCGCCGCGGCGGCCAGCCAGCCCTTGAGCGTGCGGCGCAGCACCGCGAGTTCGTCCGCGCGCGCGGGCACGTCCAGCCGCAGCGGCGCGGGCGGCTGGCGGTAGACCACCATGGCGACGTCGTCGTCGTAGCCGGCGGACGGCCGCAGGCGCGACAGCACCGCGTCGGCCACTTCGCGCGGCAGCCGCCCCGAGGTGTCGGCGAGCACCGCGGCGATCTTGGCGAACCCGTCGTCGATGTCGACGCCGCGCTGCTCGACCAGACCGTCGGTGAACAGCACCAAGGTCGAGCCCGGTGTCAGCGCCGTGGTGGCCTCCGGTCGGCGCGGCGTATCGAAGGTCGCCAGCGGCACCGAGCGCCCGCCTTCCAGTAGCCGGCCGGTCCTGGCGACGTCGGCCAGGATCGGCGGCATGTGCCCGGCGCTGCTGTAGCGCACCAGACCGCGCACCGGGTCGAGCACGGCGGCGCAGACGGTGGTGCACATGGCGCCGGGGATGCGCGCGGCGACGGTGTCGAGTTCGGCGAGCAGCTGCGCCGGGCCCGCGCCGCGCAGCAGCAGCGCACGGGCCGCGGTCCGCAACTGGCCCATCACGACCGCGGCCGACAACCCACGGCCGACGCAGTCGCCGACCACCACGCCGATGGTGCCGTCGCGCAGCGGCACCACGTCGTACCAGTCGCCGCCGATCTCCAGCGGCGGCAGCGCGGGCTCGTAGTGCACCGAGAAACGCGGCGGCAGATCGATCGGGCCGAGCATGGCGCGCTGCAGGGTCAGCGAGGTGGCGCGAGCCTGGTCGAAGTTGCGCGCCCGTTGCACGGCGAGGCTGAGGTGACCGATCAGCAAGGAGAACAGCGTCCAGTCCGCGGCGCTGATCGCCCGTGGCGCCGCGAACCGCAACCACACCGCCGCGTCGCCGGTCTCGCCGAGCGGAGCGACGATGCCCTCGGAACTCTCGGCTCCGTCGGGAAGCGCCAGCAGGCTGCGCGGCGGCCTGCGTCTGGCGCGCTCCAGCAGGGCGCGCGAGGCGTCGTCCAGCGACGCGGCGCCGTTGTGCGAAGTGCGGTCGGCGCCGGTGCCCGAGACGTACACCTCCGGCACCGCGTTGCGGCTGGGCCACACGGCAACCACCGCGGTTTCCGCGCCCACCGTGCGGCGCAGCTCGTCGAGACCGACGGCGAGCACTTCGACCACGCTGGTGGCCGCCCCGACGGCGGTGGCGAGCCGGGAGGCCGCCTGGTCGCGCGCCTGCGCGTCGTGTTCGGCGGTGATGTCGCGGAGGGTTCCGACGAAGATCCGCTCGTTTCCCTCGGGCTTGATCAGGGCGCTGGTGCTCACCGCGAGCCACACGTTGCGCCCGTCGCGGTGGCGGATCGGGATGACGAAGCGCTGTGCCTCGGTACCGAGATCGGGATAGCGCGGACCCTCCGGACTCGACCACGGATGCGGCAGCGGATAGGGGACACCCGCCGCTCCGTAGCCGGTCAAGGCGCCGAAAGCGGTGTTGACCTCGATGATGGTGCCCTGCGCGTCGGCGACGAAGAAGCCGTCCTGCAGCGACTCCACCAGCGCGGTGCGGAACGCGTCGCGTCCGGCGAGATCGTCGGCGCGGGAACGCTGCTGCTCGTAGCGGCGGGTGCCGTCGAGATAGCCTCGGGTGGCGATGTCCAGCGGGACGAGCGTCTGCAACAGGAATTCCAGCGCCGTCTCCGGCAGGCGTGCCGCGGGTTCGCCGCCCTCGGCTGCCGCCTCCTTCTGCTGCCGTTCCTCCGCGTCCTGGACCACGCGGAAGTGGTTCTCCGTGAGGTCGAGCAGGCTGATGCCTTCGACCAGGGCGCGCCTGCCCAGCTCGTATCCCTCGGCCAGACCGGCCTGGGTGGGCGAATCCATGTGCCGCCGTAGCGCATCGGCGTAGTCGTCCAGGAAGTCGGCCAGCAGGGCGCTCATCTGGCCGCCCCTCCCGCGCCACGGTGCCGCGCGGCGAGCACGAGCGCGTCGTCGGTGTCCTTGGCGTGCCGGGCCAGCATATCGGCGGTGATGTCGGCGGTGGACTTGGAAAGGTCAATGGCGGAAGCCGATTCGGTGACGATGCCGTCGGTGGACATCAGCAGCAGATCACCGGGACGGACCGCGACCGACTGCGGCTGCAGGTTGGCCGGAAGGCGGTAACCGACGATGCCAGCGGTCAGCAGGACGGTGGCGTGCACCCGCAGGCTGCCCGCCGGACCCGCGGTCAGCACCTGGGATTCGACATTGCCGACGCCGAGCCAGCGCACCGTGTCGCCTTCGTCGAACAGCGCCAGCGAGATCGCCGCCCCCCGGGTGTCGGCCATCGCCCGATGGCACAGCACCATCAGCACGTCCAGCGGTTCGGCGCGGTTCTCCGACAGCACCCGCGCGGCGCGATCGGCCGCGTCCGCCGCGGCGGCGCCGTGCCCGAGCCCGTCGAGGACCGCGAACAGGACGGTGCCGCCACCGGCGTCGAGGACGACGCCGCGGTCACCGGAGACCTGTTGACCGGGCAGTGCGCGTCCGGCCACCGCCCACTCGATCCGGCCGATGAACCCGTCCTCATGCACCGTTCGGTACCCACTTCCACATCTCCACCAGCGTGCCGCGACCCGGCGCAGAATCCACGGTCAGCCGGTCCATCAACCGCCGGGCGCCGGGCAGACCCAGCCCGAGCCCGCGTCCGGTGGAGTAGCCGTCCTCCAGTGCCCTGGCGATATCGATGATGCCGGGCCCCTGATCCTCGGCCTGCACCACCAGGGCTTGACGACCCTCCCGGTCGTCGACGAGCAGACGGATCTCGCCGCTGCCCGCGTAACTGGTGATGTTGCGGGCGATCTCGGAGATCGCCGTGGAGATCATCGTGCGGTCGGTCAGGGTGAATCCGAGTTTCGCTGCCAGTTCGCGTCCGGCTTGACGTGCGGTCACGATGTCCCCGGACACCCTGACCGCGATCACCACGTTCTCAGCGGCCACTGTCACGACCGTCTCGCTGGCGACGGGCTGGGATCTTGCGGTCCAACCAGGCGAGCCCCTCTTCCAGATCGAGGGCGGTGTGCATGTCCTCGAAGGTGAGACCGAGCTGCACCATGGCGAACGCGACTTCCGGTTGCAGACCGACGATCACCGTTTCGGCGCCGCGCAGCTGCGTCATGTGCGCGATGGTACGCAACGATCTCGCGGCGAACGAATCCATCACGTCGATCGCGGTGACATCGACGATGATGCCGTGCGCCCGGTATTTGCTGACCTGTTTCATCAGGTCGTCCTGCAGACGCTCGGTGTCGGCATCGGTCAGCGCGGACTGCACCGAGGCGATGAGATACGTCCCTTGTTTGAGAATCGGAACCGGCATGGGCGCGCCTGATCAGCGGCCGTCGCGTTCGGTAACCCGTTCGGTGACGCGGGAAACCTCGTAGCCCAACAGTCGTTCCGCTTCCTCGATACCGCCCTGCAGATCGCCGACCGCGTTCATCTTCGACAGATCCAAGCCGATGGTGACCAGGGTGAGGGCGATCTCCGAGGACAAACCGGTGATGATCACGTTCGCGCCCATCAGACCCGACGCGTCGACGGTCTGCACCAGGTGGTTGGCCACGGTGGAGTCGATCTGCGGCACACCGGTGATGTCGATGACGACGACCTTCGCGCGGTTGGCCCGGATGGCGCGCAGCAGCTGCTCGGTGAGCTGGCGGGCGCGCTGGCTGTCGAGCACGCCGATGATGGGCAGGATCAACAGCTGCTCACGCACCTGCAGCACCGGCGTGGACAGCTCGCGGATGGCTTCCTGCTGCTGGCGGATGACGCGCTCGCGCTCCTGCACGAACGACACGGTCACGGTGTTGGCGATGCGGTTGGCCGCCGGTTCGTAGGCGTCGAGCACCTTGTTGAGCAGCTCGAAGTCCGACTGATACTTCTCGAAGAGGCTGCGGGCGAGCACGTCGCGCAGCAACAGCACGATGCCGATGACCTCGTCGGTCTCGACGCCTCTCGGGATGATGCGTTCGGACAGGTCGCGGGCGTAGGCCTGCAGCGCTTCGACGCTACCGGTCTCGAGCACGTCGACGTAGCCGTCGTAGATCGAGGTGGCCTCGGAGAAGATCTCCTCCGGGGTCATCGCGGTGAGCAGCTGGGCGTCGGCGATGCGGCGCGCCCACTCCTCACGCAGCGCGGTGCGGTTCTGGCGCAGATGCTCGACGAGTTGCGGAAGCAATTGGTCGATCGGTCCCGCGGTCAGGGAATCCGCCGAAAGGCTCATGGACACCTCGGACATGGACTCCTGCCCCTTTCGACGGTTCAGTCGGGATCTGTGCGTTCGGCGCGTGCCGATTCCGAGCCTAGTCATACCCCACCCGACTCGCCGCCGAAACCTGCCGGTTGTTCGCCTGAAGTTCGAGTGCGGGAATACCTCACGGCACCGTAGCGAACCCGCGTTCCAGCGCTGCGAGCGCCTCCTCCAAATACACCGTGAGGTCCGCGTCCGCGCGGGCCAGCCAGGCGTCGAACGCGGCGCGCGCCGCCGCAAGCGTGGTCCGGCCGACCGCGAGCGGGATGAGCCCGTCCTCCGGTTCGCCGAGCCGGCCCGCCGCGAACGCGCTCACGGCGCGCTCCCAGGCGTCGTAGTGCGCGCCCGCGGTGGCGGCCAGCGCGGGAACGGTCGCCACCAGCTGCATGCGGGTGCGCAATTCCGGCACGTCCTCGGCGCGATACTTGTTGGCCTCCACCACGACTCGGCGCACCGCGGTCATCATCGGAACGTCGTCGGGGACGGTCGCGAACGCGGCGCGCAGCGCGGCGACCTCGTCGTCGAACTGCGCCCACAGCACCTCCGCCTTGGTGGGGAAGTACCGGAAGAAGGTGCGTCCGCTGATGCCCGCCGCGGCGGCGATCTGCTCGACGGTGGTCTCGTCGAAGCCCTGCTCGCTGAACAGTCGCATGGCGATCAGTTCGAGTTCGCGTTTGGTCGTGCCGCGTGGGCGGCCGCGCGTGGCCCGGTTCTCCAGCATTGTTCGATTGTGCTCGGCCGCCGCGACTCTTGATTTTGTCAGTGACTGACGATAATGTCGCCGCATGTTGACGGATCTCACCTGGCCCGACGCGGGCGCGCGCGCCGAAGCGGGTGCGATCCTGGCCGTCGCGGTCGGCGCGACCGAGCAGCACGGCCCGCATCTGCCGCTGTCCACCGACACCGACGTGGCCGCGGCGTTGTGCGCCCGGCTGGCCGCGGCGCGCGCGGACGTGCTCGTCGCACCGGCGATCCCGTACGGCGCCAGCGGCGAGCACGCGGGTTTTCCCGGCACGCTGTCGATCGGGCAGGCGGCGCTGGAACTGCTGGTGGTCGAGCTGTGCCGCTCGGCGACCGAGACCTTCGAACGGATCCTGCTGGTCAACTGGCACGGCGGCAACATCGAACCGCTGCGGCGGGCGACGGATCTGCTGCGCGCCGAATCCCGCGACGTGCGCCTGTACCTGCCGCGCTTCGACGGCGACCCGCACGCGGGCCGGTCGGAGACGGCGCTGCAACTGGCCCTCGCGCCGGAGCGCGTGCGCGGTGACCGCGCCGCGGCCGGGGACACCCGTCCGCTGGCCGAACTGCTGCCGCTGTTGCGCAGCGGCGGGGTGCGCGCGGTCAGCGCCAACGGCGTGCTCGGCGACCCGGCCGGCGCGACCGCCGCCGAGGGCGCCGCCCTGCTCGATCACCTGAGCGCCGACCTGCTCGACCGAACCCGGCTGTGGTGGCCGGAGAACTCCCCGGAAAGGACCGGAACATGAATCCGTGGTTCGAGACCGTCGCCGAAGCGCAGCGGCGGGCGAAGAAGCGCCTGCCGAAGTCGGTGTACGGCGCGCTGATCGCGGGCTCCGAGCGCGGCCAGACCATCGAGGACAATCAGCGGGCCTTCACCGAACTGGGTTTCGCGCCGCACGTGGCGGGTCCGATCGGAGAGCGCGACCAGTCCACGACGGTACTGGGACAGCAGCTTTCGATGCCGGTGCTGATCTCGCCGACGGGTGTGCAGGCGGTGCATCCCGACGGCGAGGTCGCCGTCGCCCGCGCGGCCGCGGCGCGGGGCATCGCGATGGGCCTGAGCTCGTTCGCCAGCAAGCCGATCGAAGAGGTGATCGCGGCCAACCCGGCGACGTTCTTCCAGTTGTACTGGTGCGGCGGCAAGGACGAGATCCTGCGGCGAATGGACCGGGCGAAGCGGGCGGGCGCGGTCGGGCTGATCCTGACGCTGGACTGGTCCTTCTCGCACGGGCGGGACTGGGGCAGCCCGGTCATCCCGGAGAAGCTGGATCTGCGCACGATGCTGAAGTTCGCCCCGCAGACCCTGGCGCGTCCCCGCTGGCTGGCGACCTATGTGCGGTCGGGCAGCATCCCGGATCTGACCGCGCCCAACATGGCCATCGGCGACGCACCCGCACCCGGCTTCTTCGGCGCCTACGGCGAATGGATGGGCACGCCGGCGCCGGATTGGGCGGACGTGCGCTGGATCTGCGAGCAGTGGGAAGGGCCGGTGCTGCTCAAGGGCGTGATGCGGGTCGACGACGCGCTGCGGGCGGTGGACGCGGGCGTGGCGGCGATCTCGGTGTCCAACCATGGCGGCAACAATCTCGACGGCACGCCGGCCGCGATCCGGGCGTTGCCGGTGCTGGCGGACGCGGTGGGCTCGCAGGTCGAGGTGTTGCTCGACGGCGGCATCCGGCGCGGCAGCGACGTGGTGAAAGCCGTGGCGCTGGGTGCGCGCGCGGTGCTGATCGGGCGCGCCTATCTGTGGGGCCTGGCCGCGAACGGGCAGGCGGGTGTGGAGAACGTGCTCGACATCCTGCGCGGCGGCATAGATTCTGCGCTGCTCGGCCTGCGTAAGACGCGCGTCACCGACCTGGACCGTTCGGACGTGGTGGTGCCACCGGGCTTCGAGCGAGCGCTCGGGTTGCCCGAAAACGCCGCCGCGGCAAGCGATCCCGTCGATCACACGGCCACGCACGCCTGAGTTCAGTGCTCGGCCGCCGCGCGCCGGTGGTGCGCCAGCAAGGTGTCGTAGATGTCGGCCAAGGCGGCCAGCTGCTGGCGATCGAGGATGTCGATCATGTGCCTGCGCACGCTCTGCACGTGCGCGGGCGCGGCGTCGGTGAGCACGTCGGCGCCGCGCGGGGTGAGTTTGGCGGCGGTGCGGCGGGCGTCGTCGGGGATGGGTTCGCGCACGACCAGTTCGCGTTTCTCCATCCGGGTGATCTGGTGCGACAGCCTGCTCTGCGACCACTCGAGCTTCGCCGCGAGGTCGGCGAAGGTCAGCCGGTGGTCCGGCGACTCGGCCAGATAGGCCAGCACCGAGTATTCGACGTAGGTGAGGTTGGACTCCCTGGTGGAATCCCGCCCGACCGCCGCGGCGATGAGGTCGCGGGTGCGCACGAAGCCCAGCCAGGCGCGCATCTCGACGTCGTCGAGCCAATGGGGATCGGTCACGACAGCGCTCCAAACTCCGACTTGTACCGGAACGTCACGCGCCGCGAGGTGCGGCGCGGGAACGGTCCGCGCGCGGCCGGACTCGGACGTCCGGGCGCTTTCTCACCAGACGAGAGGTAGCATCACCGGGGTTGAACGTGCAACCTTTGCTGGCCAACTGTCCGAGATAGGGTTGCCTAACCAGTAGGGCGTTCGCGCCGGTGGCTAGGCTCGCTGTGCTCGTGACCAGCCCGGCCGTTCGCGGTGTTCGGGCCCGTTCGAAGGAGTGCGACTGGTGACCGCGCCGGAGTTCCGTTATTCAGACCTGCTGCCCATCGGCGCGGACGACACCCCCTACCGTTTGCTCACGACCGAGGGCGTCAGCGCGTTCGAGCACAACGGGCGCACCTTCCTGCAGGTCGAACCGGAGGCGCTGCGGCTGCTCACCGAAACGGCGATGCACGACATCAGTCACTTCCTGCGTCCTGCGCATCTCGGCCAGTTGCGCAAGATCATCGACGATCCCGAGTCCAGCGGCAACGACCGCTTCGTCGCGCTCGACCTGCTCAAGAACGTCAACATCTCCGCGGGCGGCATCCTGCCGATGTGCCAGGACACCGGCACCGCGATCGTGATGGGCAAGAAGTCCGAGGGCGTGCTGACCGGCGCCGACGACGCGGAATGGATCAGCAGGGGCGTGTTCGACGCCTACACCAAGCTGAATCTGCGGTACTCGCAGCTCGCGCCGATCACCATGTGGGAGGAGAAGAACACCGGCTCCAACCTCCCCGCGCAGGTCGAGCTGTACTCCACCGCGGGCGATCCGGCCAACCCCGCCTACAAGTTCCTGTTCATGGCCAAGGGCGGCGGCTCGGCGAACAAGTCGTTTCTGTACCAGGAGACCAAGGCCATCTTGAATCCCACGCGGATGCTGGAGTTCTTGGACGAGAAGATCCGCTCGCTCGGCACCGCGGCCTGCCCGCCGTACCACCTCGCGGTCGTCATCGGCGGCACCAGCGCCGAGTTCGCCTTGAAGACGGCGAAATACGCTTCCGCGCACTACCTGGACAATCTGCCCACCGAGGGCTCGTTGTCGGCGCACGCCTTCCGCGATCTGGAACTGGAGGAGGAGGTCTTCAAGCTGACCCAGTCCTTCGGCATCGGCGCGCAGTTCGGCGGCAAGTACTTCTGCCACGACGTGCGGGTCGTGCGCCTGCCCCGGCACGGCGCCAGCTGCCCGGTGGCCATCGCCGTGTCCTGCTCGGCGGACCGGCAGGCGCTGGCCAAGATCACCGCCGAAGGCGTGTTCCTCGAGCAGCTCGAGCGCGAGCCCGCGCAGTACCTGCCCGAGCAGACCGACGCCATCCTCGGCGGCGACGTGGTGCGCATCGACCTGAACCGGCCGATGGACGAGATCCGTGCCGAATTGTCCAAATACCCGGTGAAGACCAGGCTTTCGCTGACCGGTCCGCTGGTCGTCGCCCGTGACATCGCGCACGCCAAGATCAAGGAGCGGCTGGACGCGGGCGAGCCGATGCCGGACTATCTGCGCGACATGGCAGTCTACTACGCGGGCCCGGCCAAGACGCCGGAGGGTTACGCGTCCGGTTCCTTCGGGCCGACCACCGCGGGCCGGATGGACTCCTACGTCGACCAGTTCCAGGCGGCGGGCGGTTCGTTCGTCATGCTCGCCAAGGGCAACCGCTCCGCGCAGGTCACCAAGGCGTGCAAGGAGCACGGCGGCTTCTACCTCGGTTCCATCGGCGGGCCCGCCGCCCGGCTGGCCCTGGACTGCATCAAGTCGGTCGAGGTGCTCGAGTACCCCGAACTGGGCATGGAAGCCGTCTGGAAGATCGAGGTCGAGGACTTCCCCGCGTTCATCGTCGTCGACGACAAGGGCAACGACTTCTTTGCCGAAACGCAGAAGCCGATCGCGCTGCGCGTGCGCACCCGCTCCAAAGAGCGCGTCTGAGCCGGCCTCCTGGCCTGCCGCGGCAGGCCAGGACATGACGATGTCACCCCGATCACCGGGGCGGCGGCGCCGTCGCAGCGGGCACGCTTAGCGGAGAACATCGTTGATCCGGCACCGATGCAGGTCGAGGAGAGCTATGAGCACGTCCAGACCAGTACCGACGGCGTTGTGTATCACCGAGTCGGCCGCCTCCCGGTTGGCCGATCGCGCTGCCCGCGAGGGAACCAGCTGTACCGCGTTGCTCGATCGCCTGATCCAGGAAGGCGTCGACCAGCTCGACCACCCCGGAATCGTCTTCCGCGGTCCGCTGCACGACCGGCGGGCCGCGCTGACGGCCGGTCCCGAGGTCTGGGAAGTCGTTGCGCGCCTGCGGGAGTTGGACGGCCCGGTGGAGCGCCGCATCGCCGTGCTGAGCGCGAAGGCGGATCTGCACGCGAGCAAGATCAGGGTGGCGCTCGCGTACGCCCGGGCGCACGACGGGGAAATCCTGGAGCGAATCGCGCGGAACAGGGAAGCGGCGGAGTGGATTCGCCGAGCAGGCGTACCGATGACCTCGCCTCGGCCGCGTCCGAGCGCGCTGGGAGGTCCGCCCGGGATGTGATCGGAGGACCGTGCCGTGTGGTGCGGCCGGTCTTCACATGACTGGGGAGCGAATGTGAAATTCCCGACATCTGTGGATGATCCACCCCACCTGCGGGCGGCTGGCGGCACGAGCGCCGGCCGCCCGCAGTGCGTTCTGAGACTTCGGATCGTTCGCCGTGCGGCGGGCGGGGGAGATTCGCGCAGTGCGTCCGTTTGCCGAGTCCCGGAAAGGTACGACATACAGACCGAAAGGGACGCATCGCTACGCGAAAGCTCTTCGCGGCGATTCGATCTCATCGCGTCGGCAAGCTTCGATCCGGCGCAAATCGCTCAAAAGCCGCTTATCGACGGCTGATTCAGGATTGATGACAGACCGTGTGTTGCTGTGATCCACAGCACGTGCACAGATTGTGGACATCATTCGTTCCAGGCAGAGCGAAATGTTTGCTGTCCAAGGGCAATTGAGGGCATAACGGACATATCAGATTGGCATTATCCCAAGTTGTGGAGTTTTCTGTGGAATTCGCTCGCGGTTGTCCACATGGCGCCGATCGGTGCAGCGGCTGTCGTGTGGACGTCGCGCCCGCTGCAAGCCATGGCCCGTTGTCGTCGCTGCCCATCGGTGTTCGCCGATTCGGGCGTGGACAACGGGGTGACGTTCGACACCGGACGCGGGGGAGTGATCGGAGCAAAGGCGAACCGAAGGGCCTCGGCGCGCACTGCCGCGGACTCGTGAAGGACACGATCGCCGCATTCACTCGACAGTCCCGCGCGTCCGTGTTGCCGAGCCGGGCACACGTGCGGCGACGACTTGTGCGACCAGTGTGAGTCACCGGTGAAGTCATGCGTCGACACCGTAGGAACACCTCCGCCGCCCATGTGGGATCGGGGCATACCCGGCATACGTGATCGCAGGCGATAGCATCGGCGCATGGTGCTTGGGAATGCTGGGCGGAGCCGGATCGCGGTGGGACTATCGGTAGCGGCGCTTCCTGCGCTGATCACGGCTGGTATCTCGGCGGGGGAGGCGCGGGCCGATACGACCGTCATCGAGCGGCGCGAGTCGGTCGGCTCGGCGACCGGGACGGAGGGGCTCGATCCCGCGCTGGCGCTGGCGTACACCTTGGCCGAACGCGAGGCGCACGCGCAGGGAGTGCCGCTGTCCATCACGTCCGGATACCGGACGCCCGCCGAGCAGCAGGCGCTGTGGGAGGACGGTGTGGCGACCTACGGGCCGGACAACGCGCGTCGCTGGGTGCTGCCGCCGGAGGAGTCCACGCACGTGTCCGGCGACGCCATCGACGTCGGTCCACAGCAGGGCGCGAACTGGCTCGAGGCGAACGGCTACCGCTGGGGGCTGTGCCGATCGTTCGAGAACGAATGGTGGCACTTCGAACTGCAAACCGTGCCTGGCACAGCGTGCCCGCCCATGCTGCCCGACGCCAGCGTGCGGTGACCGGGCCGGTTCGGTAAGAACGCAATCGGCAGCCCGGTGCGGATGCGAGCGCGCCGATCGCTGCTCCCGCTGGGCCAGCCGTGGGGGCGATGAGGCCGCCATGACGGCCCGGCCCGGCGCGACGTGCCGGAGTGTGCCGGTGAGCTACCCGCCCCAGACAACTGCTAGGTCACCGGTGTGAGTTCCAGCGCGCCTTCGATCGTGGTGGGCAGCCTGCGGCGATCGGGGGAGCCGAGCGCGGTGGTCAGATCGGTGCCGTCGTGTTCGGCGAGCAGGTCGCCGCTGTCCCACACCAGCAGGGTCGCGCTGACGGTGTTCTCCGCCGCGGAGTGCGCCAGGTCGTAGTGTGCGCAGGCCGGGACATGCGGGTAGGTGATCCACAGGTCGTAGCCGGTCATGAACAGGTCGAGGTCGAATTGCACGCTCAGGCCGAGCAATTCGCTGCGGCCGTTGTCGTCGACACCGGCGAACGCCTCGTCCAGCGCCAGCAGGCGCGGGGCCTGCGGATCGGCCGAATCGAGCATGACGTGCGCCGCGGCGAACAGCGGCAGGTGCAGCGACACCGACTGCTCACCGCCGGACAGCGCGCTGTGCCTGGCCACGGTGAGCTTGTCCTCGCTGCCGTCGGCGGAGATCAAGGTGAACGAGAACACCCGCCAGGTGCGGTAGTCCAGGGTCGTGGCAAGGATCTCGGGGTAGGAGCGCTCCGGGTGCGCGGCCCGTGCCGCCCTGATCTCGGCGGCGAAATGCGCACGGATCGCCGCCAGATCCTCCGCCGTCAGCGCCGAGGCATCCCGGTCGAGCAGCTTGCACATCGCCCGCGCCGCGTCGGACAGGCTGTCGGCGAGCACCCAGTGCACGCCGATGGTGTTGCCCGACGACATCCGCCGCTGCTTCATCTCCGCGCCCATCCTGGCGATGAGATCGCGTGCGTCGCTGGTGCGTTCGTGGATCTGCTGGGCCAGGCCGGTGAGCAGGGCGTCTTCGAGGATGCGCCGCTCGGCGTCGGTGAGCAGCAGTTCCTGATCGCGGCGCGCGGCGTCGATGCGCGCGGCGAAGTCGGCCAGTGCGGAGACCCCGTGCTCGTCGTGCACCTGGACGACGGTCAAGCCGTCGGCGGCGTCCCACTGCAGCCGGTAGTCGCGGCCCGACCCGGCCAACGCCGCGTCGAACTCCTGCAACGCCGCCGTCACCGCTGTGCGCGTGGACTTGCGGGTCGCCTCGCTCGCGCGCACCGCTGCGGTGGCCGCGCTGAGGTTGCCGAACAGCGCGGCGACTTCGTCGGGCAGCACCACCGGTGTCGCCTCCGGCCCTGCCGTCGCGATCCGGTACAGCAGTTGCTCGGGCGTCGACCACGCGGCGTCGCTGCTCGGCCAGCGTCCGTCGGCGGGGGCGCCGAGCAGCGTCAGCAGATCCGGCTGGGCGTACGGCGCGAGGGCTCGCACCTCGGCCAGCACCTCGGTGAGCGCGGTGGCCAGCGACTCGTGCGCGGTGCGGTAGGCGGCCTCGGCGTCGCCGACCGCCTCGATGGCCTGGTTGGCGGCCTTGCGCGCGGCCTTCTGCTCGGCCTTGGTCGCCTCGATCCGCTGCCGGGCCTGCTCCAACTCCCGGTCGATGTCGGCGGCGCCCGCGCCGAGCGCCTCGCGCAGGGTCTCGAGCTTGCGCAGCTGCTCCTCGTATCCGGTGCGCGCGGCCTCGGCCTCCTCCGCGAACGCCTCGGCCAGGTCGGCGGCCTCGGTCAAGCGGTCGTCGGCCTCGCGTTCGCGCTCCCGTTCGCGTTCGTGGTCGCCGCGCAGCCGCAGCAATCCCGTGCCCGTGTTCTCGAAATGCCGGATGGCCGCGGCCAGCGCGTCGATCTCCCTGGCGGTGCGCGGTGTGCGGTGTGCGGTGGCGGCCGCGCGCAGTTTCTTCTCCGCGGCCGACACTTCCGCGACCGCCTGGTCGAGATCGCGCTCGGCCTGGGTGGCGGCCTCCGCGCGCGATCGCAGCACGCCCGCGGCCTCCGACACCGCGCGCAATGCGGCGGTCACCGCGGTCGGGCGCGCGAGCGCCTTGGCGGCGGCGGAGATTCGGGCCAGTTCGGCGTCGGCGGCGGCCTCCTGCTGTTCGGCGGCGGCGCGGTCCTGCTCGGCGGCCGCCACAGCCGCGGTCAACTCGGCCGAGCGGATCTCGCGGCGCCTGGCGCGCGCGGTGGCGCCGATGAACTCGGCGTCGGTCTTGCGGTGGCGGCCGATCTGCACGCCCTGCCGGAACGCCCCGTTCACTCCGATCGCCACCACACCGCTGGGCTCGCCCGCGCCCTCGTGCAGAGCGATGGAAGCGAGCACACCGGCCACGACCTGCCGTGGCACCGCCAGCGTGTCCGAATCGTCTTCCACGACCAGTACGTCGGCGAGCGTGCGACCGGTCGGGCGTTCCGATTCGGGCAGCGGGACCAGGAACTGATCGGATTCGTAGTCCGGCGGCAGCTCGCCTTCCGGGCAGACCCAGGCGTCCAGCAGATTCGCGGCCTGCAACGCGGCCTCGATGCCTGCCGCGGTCTCGGGTGGCACCTCCTCGGCGAAGCGCACCAGCCGCCACAGTGCCGCGCCGGGCCGGTCACCGGTCCGGCCGCAGCGGCCCGCGAAGGCCGGCGGCGCGTCGTCCCGCCGGGCCGCGACTCGCTCGAGTTCGGCGGTCAGTTCCTCGATGCGCGCGGTGGCCGCGGCCACCGCCGCGCGAGCCTCTCGGCGGCGGGTGCGGATCTCCTCGAGCAGGGGTTCGGTGCGTTCGGCCAGCACCTCGGCCACCGTGGGGGCATCCGAACCGGCCTCGGCCAGCGCCGAATTCAGCGCTTCCAACAGTCCGGTGCGTACGGGGGTGTAGATCGCGCGGTGCTCGTCCCACCAAGCCCGCAACGCGGCCGCCGCCTCGGAGCGGGCCAAGGCGACCGCCGCTTCGGCGTGGGCGACCTCCGCCGCGGCGGCGTCCCGCAGTTCCCGCGCGCGCTCGGCCAGCCGCTCGGCCCTGGTGCGTTCGGCGGCGGCCGTGTCCACCGCGCCCACCGCCTTGCGCACGGCGCGCACGTCGGCGTCGCGCTCCTCGGCGTGCCCGCGCACCGCCGCGGTGAGCTGCTCGGCCCGCGCCGACTCCGGCAGCGGCGTCCACGCGATCCCCGCTTCCTCGGCGGCGGCGCGCAGGTCGTCCTCGCCGCGGGCGAGCGCGGCGGCGGCGGTGCGCAGCGCGGTGCGCGCGCGCTCGGCCTCCTGGGTCCGCTGGTCGAGGGTCTGGCGGGACTTGAGCGCCTTGTCGGCGTGCACACCGGCCGAGGTCTCCAGCCGTCGCACCGCGTCGGCGAGATCCTCGAGCTGCTGTTTGCCCTCGTAGGCGCTGGAACGTTGGAGGTTCTCCCGATCGGCGATGGCCTGCTCGTAGGCTCGGTCGGCGTCCTCGGCTCTCGCCTCCGCCGCGGCGCGCTCGGTCTCCCTGCGCTCGCGCAGCGCTGTGGCGGCGAACAGCGCGGTGCTCGCGTGGGTCACCGCGTCGAGCCGGGCCCGCACCTGGTCGACGTCCGTCTTGGCTTGCACCGCAAGGTATTTGCGATACACCTCGACGAACGCCCTGGTCGCCGTGTCGGCGTGCACGAGACCCTCCAGGGTGCGGCCGACCTCCTCCATATCGCTGAACGAGCGGGCGGCGTCGAGGATCAATTGCTCGTCGAGCGGGCGCAGGCCGTCGGTGAGCGCCTGCGACAGGCCGCGCGGGTCCAGGTTCTTGGCCAGCTGCGGGCGGCGCAGCGTGAGGATCAGATTGATCAGCTGGTCGTAGCGTTGCGCTCCGAGGCCGAACATGCGCGCGTCGATCGCGTTGCGATAGTCCACCGGCCGGTCGACGATCGAGTCGGAGCCGATCTGCTCGGCCAACTGCTTGCGGGTGAACGGGCGATCGTCCGGGCCGATCAGGGAGAAGTCGATCCCCACCCGGCCGTCGGCGACGAAATACCAGCGGGTCACCTTGTCCGAGGATCGGGTGGCGCGCATGCCGATGCCGACGGTGACCGCCTCGGGATCCTCCCAGCGACCGCGCGCGAACTCCATCCAGACATAGGAGTAGGCCGAGTCCTGCTTGCGGTAGAGCAGGTTCGACTTCATCGTGCGTTCCTCGCCGGCGAACGGGTTCAGCCTGCGCGGCTCGATCCGTCCGTCCAGGACGAACGGGAACAGCACCTCCAGAGCCTTGGTCTTGCCCGATCCGTTCGGCCCGCGCAGCACCAATCTGCCGTCCGCGAAACAGAACTCCTGGTCGCGGTAGTCCCACAGGTTGACGATCCCGGCGCGGGTCGGGGTGAACCGCACTCCGCCGTGAATGAGCGACATTCGTCAGTTCCCTTCCGTCCCGGCGCCGCCGGGCCCGTAGGTGTCGGCCGCGGTGACGAACAGTTCCGCGGCCCGCTTGGTGCGGACGGTGACGACCGCGCCACGGTAGCGGGCCAGTGCGGGCAGCACGAGCAGTCCGTCCTCGACCACCCGGACCAGCCGCAGCCGTTGCAGCAGCGCCACCACCTCGGTGGTGAGGCGCGCAACGTCGGCCTGCCATTGCGCGGCGAAGGTCGTGCCGTAGCGATCGGCCAGCGCCCGCACCGTCTCGTCCAGCCATGCCTGATCGATCAGGGGATAGCCGGATGCGACAGCCGGATCCGGCTGCTCCGGGGCGTCGGTCGCCGGGTCGGGTTCGGAGCGGGTCGAATCCGGCTCGGCGAGCGGCGCGAACAGCGTGGATTCGGGGATGGCTTCGTCGAGCTGGCCGGCGAGCGCGGCATCCGTCTCCGGGACGGCGCGGCGGCGCGGCACCGGGTGATCGATGTCGAGCACGCGGTCGGCGATCTCGCCGGCCAGCAGCAAGGCGACCTGCGCGAGCGTCCCGGTCCCCGGAAAGCGGACGTCCGACAGCCGTCCCGAGGTGTCGATCAGCGCCACGCCCTCCGCGCGGCGTTCGGCGCGCAGCCCGGTGAACAGCTCGACTTCCGCGACTACCCGCTCCTGAGCGAGCACCGGACGCTCCTCGGGCGCGAGATCGTCGGCGTACACCACCGGCTGCTCGACCAGCGCCCTGCGCACCCGCCGCGCGATCTCGGCGGTGGTCGTCGCGTGCGCGGAAGCTCCGGCGACCATGGGCTCTTCGGTGAGCAACCCGCGCACACCGTGCAGATGTTGCAGCGCGCGGGGCGGCCGGAACAGCGCGAAGACCACCGGCCGGTCGATGTCGTAGAGCGCCTCGCCCGCCTCCGGATCGCTGGCCCAGCCGCCCGCGTCGCCGTCGGCCAGGCTGAGCGCGCCGCGGACGGTCAGCCAGCCCACCGCGTCGACGAACGCGTCGCGGTCGGCGGCCCGGTCGGTGGCCAGTTCCAGTCCATCCACCCGGTTGGCGTAGGCGGCGACCTGATCGGCCAGCTCCGACAGCGTGATCTGATCCCCGGCGCGCCCCAGCGCGGCGAGCGCGAGGGCGAGGTAGGCGTAGCGGCGGCGGTCGAAGACTCGCTCGGCAGGTGTGCGTGCGGGCCTGCCCGCGTCCAAGCGGTCGATGACCGGGAAGACCCGCGCGGTGGTCTCGGTGACTTCCAGTCGGTAGCCGAACAATTCGGCCAGGTCCTCGCGCAACTCGGTGGCCCAGCGGCGGATCAGCGGCAGTGCGATCCGGTCCGGATAGGTGCGGGTCACCAGGTGATTGGCCAGGATCACCCGGGCGGCGCGTTGATAATTGTCCAGCGTGAGCGCATCGATGGTGCGTGCGTGCATCAGGGCCGCTCCCCGTGCGGGCGTGACCGTGCCCCGGTCGTCTGCTCGATCTTCAGCGAGCGGTTGTTCAATCGCAGCAGCCCGCGGGTGGTGCGCACGACGGTCGGACCGTCGTGCTCGGACACCGTCAGGGTGACGCCGCTGTCGGAACCGGTGGTGCCCGCCACCCGGCCCCGCACCGGAACCCACGCGGTCGAGGCGGCGTCCAGCAGCCGCAGCAGCACTTCGGTCTCCCGGTCGTCGAGCACACGTTCGTGCACGTCGCCGGAGGCCAGCGACCTGGCGGCCTCGGCGCGGGCCCGCTGCGCGTCCAACTGCGCCTCGCGCAGACGCCGGATGCCCGCGTCGTTGCGGTGGATACGGGCGGGCGCCCCGGCCGAGGGCGGGCGCCCGGTCTCGGCGAGCGTGCGCGAGATCTCCAACGGCGGTGCGTCCCACCAGGATCGAATCGCCGGGATCACGTCGGCGTCCGGGTGCTCCATCGCCAGGTGCCGCGGTTTGCCGAGCCCGAACACCGCGTCGAACAGCGCGTGGGCGCTGTCCACGGTGGGCGCCGCGGTGAACCAGCCGGCCAGATGCCGCAGCGCCGACTCCCGGCTGACCCCGCCGCGGCGCGTCTCGGTGACCCGCCGCAGCAACGACAGCACCGCGGCGATGGCGCTCATGGTGGCCTCGCGCAGCCGTTCGGCTTCCGTCGCCCCCGCCTGGTCACCGCCGCCGGAGGCCACGAACCAGGTCCGCAGTCCGTCCCACCTGGCCTGCCAATCCGACCGGCGTTCCTCGACGCTCAGCAGCACCCGCTCGTCGCAGCGCGCCGCGCGGACGATCAGGTCCTCGACGCCGGTCTCCTCGATCTCGGCGATCGCCGCGGCCAGCCGGGGGGTGAACCGGGCCAGGTCGAGGCTGAATTCCCGCATGTGCGCCAGCAGCGCGTCCTTGTGCGCGAGAAACGATTCCGGCGTGATCTCCGTGGTGCGGACCAGGTCGCCGAGTCCCAGATAGAAGTGCGCGGCGCGCGCGGCCAGGTCCGACAGCGCGGTGTCGAGACGGCGCAGCGTGCGGTAGACGCGCTCGGCGTCGCCCGCCCGGTTGACCTCGGCCAAAGTGTGCAGATCGGCCAGCAGCTCCGGCAGCACCAAGCGCGACAGCGATGCTTCGTCGAGACGGGCGCTGAGCACCCCGGCGACTGCCTGGTAGGCCTGGAAACCGGCCTGGGAGAACTGGTACACGTAGTGCCGATTGCGGTATTCGGCCAGCGTCGCGGCGCGGGTTCCGTCGTAACTGCGCTCCAGCACGCCCCACTGGTGCAGCTGGTCGAGCAGCGGGCCGATCTCCGCGGCGGTCAGCGGCGCCGCGGTCCGGCCGACAGCCGCCGGGGACGGGTCCGGCGCAGCGGTTTCCGGCTCGCCCTCGGGTGGACGGGTACGCGCCTGCGCCGAATCCACCCCGGTATTCGCGACCGGTTGGTTTGTGCCGACCGGCTCGGCCGGGTGCGGCGTGTTCCCGATGCGCTGGATCCACTCCGCGACGTCGTCGGCGTGCAACAGCACCACGTAGGCCGCCCGCGCGCCGTCGAACGCGCGCAGCACCCGGAGGTAATCGGCGCGGCGCTCGGCGGTGGCGAAGGAGAACAGCCGCAGCCGGTCGTCCCAGTGGGCGTCGGCCCAGCCGTCATCGGAGTCGGTCACCGGGAACAGGGTAGTAGCGGGCCGATCGCCACCCGCACGACGTTCCGGAGTCCGGCGTGGCCGCGTCCGGTTCGTCAACGTTCGCCGCGACCGCGGCGCAGGTCGGCTCACTCGACGGACAACGAACGCAACTGATCCAGGTACGCGCGGGTGCGCGGGTCACCGGGGAACCGCTCGATGATCTCGCGCGCGACTTCCCCCGCGATCCACATCAGCGAGGGCACCGACCGCCTGCTGCCCGCGAACGCGCGCATGCCCTCGGTCACCGCTAGTTCCAGGTCACGGTCGCGCACCGCGACCACGGCCAGGGTCAGATGCGCTTCGGAGACCCGCATCGGATTGCGCACGCTGCCGTCCGGGCGGGTGGCGTTGCGGATCACTTCCCGCGCGTAGGTTTCGGCGAGCCGATCCTCGCCCGCGACCCGGCAGCAGTCCATCGCGTAGAAGTCGAACTTGTTCGCGTCGATGACGAAATGGTTGTCCAGATTCGCCGGATGATCGAGTCGCTGCAAGATAGCTCGGCCCTCGTCCAGCGCCGCTTCCACCTCGCGCGGATTGCCCAGCCGCGCCCACGCTTTGGCGCGCTGGGCGGCGAGCTGCACACCGACGCGCAGATGCTGGCTTACTTCCAGCGTCGGCAGAACGGTCTCGATGACGCCGCGGTAGTTGCCCTGGGTCAGCGCGAACCATGCGGTCATTTCCGCTGCCCATGCGGCGATCTCGATGTTCTCCGCCTCCTGTGCCAGCGACTGGGCGGCGCGGCGGGTCGCCTCCGCGGCGGTGCGCCGGCCGAGGTCGTAGTCGACGCAGCCGACCAGCAGCGCCACCCATCCGGCGAGCACGAGGATCTCGCGATGCTGCGCGAGGGTCAGGCGACCGTCCAGCAACGAGGTGATCCTGCGCAGCCAGGCGGTGCCCTCGGTGTGCAGGTCGTGCGGGTCGGCGTAGGAGTATTCGCAGCACAGGCGTTCGGCGGTGATGCGGATGGCCTCCAGGGTCACCGAGGACACATCCGACATACGGAGGCGTCCGATGAACTCGAGGGTGTCCATGCCGGTCGCCGAGAGCAATTCGTCGTCCCGGTTCGGCCTGGCCTTGGGAAAGAACGCCGCGGTCACCGTGTCGAAGGTGGCGGCGATGATGGGCGCGTAGAAGTCGTCGGGGCGTGATTCGCCCGATTCCCAACGGCGCCAGTTGCGTAGGAGAGTACTGTCGGTCGGCAGGTTGTGCGAAGACTTTCCACGCATCACGCGAACAGCGTCGGCTTGCGACCACCCCCTCGCGTCACGCTCGGAACGCATTCGGACTGCCCAGACGGGTCGATCGTCGGTAGCGGCCACGTCTGTAGTATCGCACCAGTTAACGTTCGGTGGCCCGAAGAGGGCAGGCAGATGTCCGTGTGTTGCCAGCTACTTTCGCCGGCCCGCGTTGTGCATGCTTGAACTGGCGCCAGAAGTTTGCCAGCCCCTCCTGTAAGAGCAGTTGCAAGTACATCTGCTCTTGCACGAAGCGCAAATACCCCGTAAAACGGGTGGATCCACATAAGAGAACAGCGATCCCAATCCAACGGAGGTTCGGGTGGAAGCGTTGATCTATGGATACTTGCGTGACGATCTGGCCGACGGCCACAGCAAGGAGCTCGAGGCCGCGATGAGCAGCCTCGCCCGGGAGGAAGGGCTGTGCTTCGCCGCAACGTTCCATGAATCGACCGGCGGTGACGGGACGGCTTTCGCCGAGCTCACGGCGGAACTCAAGCGCGCGGACGCGCACCATGTCGTGGTTCCCTCACTCGATCACTTTGCCGGTCAGACGATTCCGCGCGACATCCTGATCGCCAAACTGGCTCAGGAGGCGGCGGCGCGGGTGTGGACCGTGGAGAGCTGACCGCCGCGACCGAAACGCCCGATACCGCACCGACCCCCAGCGTCGCAGCCCGGTCACCGCGCCGGTGACGAGTACACCCGCTGCCAGGGAAGCGAGCAGCCCCGCCAACCGGTGCTGTTCGAACAGCGGGTATACCTGCCAGTGCAGCAGATAGACGAACAGCGAGCCGTCGGCCAGCACCGCCGCGCAGACGGCGACGACGCCGGGGACCCGGACCGCGGACAACCACACCAGCGCGAGCAGACCCGCCATGATCAACCGTTCCCGCTCGGGAACACCGAAATAGCCGGGCACCGTGATCAGTACGACGGCGCTGACCGTCATCCGCTGCCACATCGACGTCGCCTTCGCCGCCGCCCAGCCGAGCGCGAACAGCCACACCGCCAGCGGAGAGAACGGAACATCCTTCGCCGAATACAGACCGAACGCCTGGTATCGAAAGACGAGGCTCAGCGCGACCAGGGCCATCGCGAACCAGAACGGCTCGGCCCGCTGCCACCGGTCCACCAGGGGAATCCGGATGAGCAGCCCGGCCGCCAGCATGAAATACACCAGCACCTCGAGAAACCACAGGTGCCCGGCGGTGGCGCTGTCGTGCGGGCCGAGGATCTTGTTCAGTAACAGGACATTCTGCCAGCCGTAATAGTCGGTGCGGGTCAGGGTCAGCGCGACCCAGACCGCCGTGGGCACCGCGATGTATCCCACGGCGCGCATGGTGTGGCGCCATCGCTCGGCGGGCGGCGCGGCGGTGACGCCGAACCGGGCGAAGTTGAAGCCGGCCACGCCGAGCAGCACGTGCGCCGCGCCCCAGAGCACGAACACTCCGGCGTGCGAGCTCACGATGAGCACGATGCCGATCGCGCGCAGCAGCGTCCCGGTGTCGAGCGCGCGCCCGAAACGCCTCCGCCCCGCCGGTATCCGTTCCAATTCCGCTACGGACGTGTTCGGCCAGTCCGTGGGCAGGCGGCCGAGCGCCCGCTCCAGGCGTGCCGCGGTGGTCACGTAGGTGAGCGAGTTCCCGCCGAGGTCGACGAACGTGCTGTCCGGGTGGATCCGCGCGGGATCTATGCCGAGCGTCGTGGCGTAGACGGCGCGGATGTCGCGCACCTGCGGCGCGGCTTCGGCCAAGCGGCGGATAGCGGGGTAGTCGGGTTTGCCGTTCGGTAGCCGAGGGATTCGTCCGACCGAGTGGACCCGGATGGCGGCTGCGGGCAGTCCGGACAGCCGGGCGGCGAGTTCGGTGGGATCGGACCGGGAGGTCTCCACGGCGACGACGAGGTGGGCGTCGTCGTCGGTGCAGCACGCCGTGCAACCGGCCTCCGCGAGCCCGGATTCGAGACGCTCCAGATCGATGCGCAGTCCGAAGATCTTGGCGAACCGGCTACGCCTGCCGACCACCTGATACAGGCCATCGGGTGTGCGCCGGGCCAGGTCGCCGGTGCGCAGGGCATCGACCGTACGGCCGAGTGCGAGGTCGGCGGCGGACGTCGCGTACCCCATCATCACATTGGCCCCGCGATAGACCAGTTCGCGCGATTCGTCCCCGTCGTCGGCTTCTTCGACCGGCTCGAGGGTGAATTCACCGCCCGGGATCGGGATTCCGATGCAGTCGGGGTGCGCGTCGGCCAGATGCGCGGGCAGATAGGCCATCCGGGCGGTGGCCTCGGTCTGGCCGTACATGACGACGAACTCCCAGCCGCGTTCCCGGCCGAGCGCGGCGTATTCCCGCACCCGCTCGGGCGCGAGCCGCCCACCGGCCTGGGTGACATAGCGCAGGTGCGGCAGGTCCATGCGGGCGAAACCGATACGGTCGAGCAGATCGATGGTGTAAGGAACAGCGGCGAACGACGTTGCGCGACAGTCCCGGAAGGCGTGCCAGAACTGGGTATCCAATACCGACTGGTCGGTGAGCATGAGGCTCGCCCCACGCCACAGGTGGCTGTGCACCACCGACAGTCCGTAGCAGTAGAACATCGGCAAGGTGGTGGCCGCGCAGTCGTCCGGTCCGATGGCCAGGTACTCGGCGATGGCCGCCGCGTTCGAGCGCAGGTTCGTCGCCGACAGCCGGACCAGCTTGGGCGATCCGGTGGACCCCGAGGTGCTCAGCAGCAGCGCGAGATCCGGATGCAGGCGATGCGCCGAGTGCTGCCGGACCACTCGGGTGCGTCCGTCCTCGATGAGCACGTCCGGGTCGTAGGCGTCCCGCAACTCCGCAGTGATCCGCTCGGTCAGCAAGACGACGCATCCGGCGTCGAGCGCTGCGAGGTAGGCGACGAGCGAGGCGAGATCGTTGCGCGCGGCGAGCGCGACGAGGCGGCGGGCGGAGCCGAGTTCGGTGGCGAAGGCTTCGACGAGCGACGCAAGCCGAGCGTAGGTCACCTGCCGGGGGACCGAGGCCCGGTCGCCGCCGTTCGCGCCCGCGCGGTCGGGGCACCGGACGGCGATCCGCTCGTCGAAGGTGCGCAGACGCTCGACGATCGGATGGGCGGTCACCGGCGAAAGTGTAGGAGGCGGTCGTTCCGACCCGGAGGTGGCCCCCCGGCGAACTTCCGGTGAACCCGGCGGGCGGCGCCGAACGCGCCGCCGCGCAACCGATCAGAGACCGAAGCTGCCCGGACCCCGTCTGCGCAGGTACTTCTCGAATTCCGCCGCGATGGCGTCGCCGTCGATCTTGGCCATCGCCTCGTTCACGTCGACCGCCGCGTCGCCGCGCTCCTCCAGCGAGCGCACGTACTCGCTGATCTCCTCGTCGCCCACGGTCATCTCGTTCACCGCGGTCTCCCAGTCCTCGGCCTGCTTGGGCAGCTCACCCAGCGGCACCTCGATGTCGAGCACGTCCTCCACCCGGTGCAGCAGCGCGATGGTCGCCTTCGGATTGGGCGGCTGGGAGACATAGTGCGGGACGGCGGCCCAGAACGACACCGCGGGGACCCCCGCCTTCACGCACTGGTCCTGCAGCACGCCGGTGATCCCGGTCGGACCCTCGTACCTGGTCTGTTCCAGGTTGAACCGCTCGGCCGCCTCCTTGCTGTAGGCCGAGCCCGTCACCGGCACCGGGCGGGTGTGCGGAGTGTCCGCCAGCAGCGCGCCGAGAATGACCACGGTCTGCACCCCGAGCTGTTCGATGAACTCCAGCAGGTCGCCGCAGAAGCTGCGCCAGCGCATATTCGGTTCGATGCCGCGCAGCAGGACCACGTCGCGGTCGCTGCCGGGCGGCGAGCAGACCGACAGCATTGTCGACGGCCACTGGATTTCCCTGGTCACACCGTCCACCTGACGCACCGTCGGCCGGTTGACCTGATAGTCGTAGTAGTCCTCGGAGTCGAGCTCGGCCAACGGCTCGGCGTCCCAGATCAGTTCCAGATGCTCGACGGCGCCGCTGGCCGCGTCACCGGCGTCGTTCCACCCCTCGAAGGCGGCGACCAGTACCGGATCCCGCAACGTCGGCAGTTCCGGATCGGGAGTTTCACTGGCGTTCACTCGGTCAGCCTACGGCGTGCGGCGAAATGGCGTGTCGTATGACGGCCGGACCGGGTGGCGTGTTTCCGCGCGCGGACAGGGCGGCGCCGCACGGCGCGTGTGGTCCAGGACACCGAGGCGCGACGCCGTGGCCTGGATCGTCGGCCCCGCCCACTACGCTGGAGCGCATGTCTGCGTCCATCCCCGCCGAGTTCGACACCACGCTACTCGACACGCTGCGCCGCCGTGTCGTCATCGGCGACGGTGCGATGGGCACCATGCTGCAAGCGGCCGATCTGACCCTGGACGATTTCCGCGGGTTGGAGGGCTGTAACGAGATCCTCAACGACACCCGCCCCGACGTGCTGCGCGGTATCCACCGCGCCTACTTCGAAGCGGGCGCCGACGCGGTCGAGACCAACACCTTCGGCTGCAACCTGCCCAACCTCGCCGACTACGACATCGCCGACCGGATCCGCGACCTCTCCGAGCGTGGCACCAGGCTGGCCCGCGAGGTCGCCGACGAGATGGGGCCGTCCTCCGACGGTACGCCACGCTATGTGCTCGGCTCGATGGGGCCGGGCACCAAGCTGCCCACGCTCGGTCACGCCCCGTTCGCCGCGCTGCGCGACGCCTACACCGAGGCCGCCCTCGGCATGCTGGACGGCGGCGCCGACGCCATCCTCATCGAGACCTGCCAGGACCTGCTGCAGGTCAAGGCGGCGGTGACCGGCAGCAAGCGCGCGATGGCGAAGCTGGGCCGCCGGATCCCGATCATCACGCACGTCACGGTGGAGACCACCGGCACCATGCTGGTCGGCAGCGAGATCGGCGCGGCGCTGACCGCGCTGGAACCGCTCGGCATCGACATGATCGGCCTGAACTGCGCGACCGGCCCGGACGAGATGAGCGAGCACCTGCGCCACCTGTCGCGGCACGCGCAGGTGCCGGTCTCGGTGATGCCGAACGCCGGCCTGCCCGTGCTCGGCGCCGACGGGGCGGTCTACCCGCTCACCCCCGAGGAACTGGCCGTGGCGCTGCGCGGGTTCGTCACCGAGTTCGGCCTCGCCCTGGTCGGCGGCTGCTGCGGGACCACGCCCGAGCACATCCGCCAGGTCACCGCCGCGGTGCGCGAGGTGGAGCCGACCCTGCCGCCGATCGCCGAGCGGCGCGCGCCGGTGCACGAGCCGAGCGTGTCCAGCATGTACACCGCGGTGCCGTTCGAGCAGGACGCCTCGGTGCTGATGATCGGCGAGCGGACGAACGCGAACGGTTCCAAAGCGTTCCGCGAGGCCATGCTCGCCGGGGACTGGCAGAAGTGCCTGGACATCGCCAAGGACCAGACCCGCGACGGCGCGCACATGCTCGACCTGTGCGTCGACTACGTCGGCCGCGACGGCACCCGCGACATGGCGGAGCTGGCGAGCAGGCTGGCCACCGCCTCGACGTTGCCGATCATGCTCGACTCCACCGAGACCCCGGTGCTGCGGGCCGGGCTGGAACACCTCGGCGGGCGGTGCGCGGTCAACTCGGTGAACTACGAGGACGGCGCCGGTCCCGATTCGCGTTTCCAGCAGACCATGCGCCTGGTGGCCGAGCACGGCGCGGCGGTGGTCGCGCTGACCATCGATGAGGAGGGCCAGGCCCGCACCGCGGCGAAGAAGGTGGAGATCGCCGAACGGCTGATAGCCGACATCACCGGCAACTGGGGGTTGGCGGAGAGCGACATCATCATCGACACGCTCACCTTCACCCTCGGCACCGGCCAGGAGGAGTCGCGCCGCGACGGGCTGGAGACCATCGAGGCCATCCGCGAGCTCAAGCGCCGCCATCCTCGGGTGCAGACCACTTTGGGCCTGTCCAATATCTCCTTCGGCCTCAATCCGGCCGCCCGGCAGGTGCTCAATTCGGTCTTCATGCACGAATGCGTCCAGGCCGGTCTGGATTCCGCGATCGTGCACGCCTCCAAGATCCTGCCGATCAGCCGCATTCCGGAGGAACAGCGGGAGGTCGCGCTGGATCTGGTGTACGACCGCCGCGCGGAGGGTTACGACCCGCTGCAGAAACTGATGGCCCTGTTCGAAGGCGTGTCCACCTCCTCGTCGAAGGCCTCGCGTGCGGAGGAACTGGCCGCGCTTCCGCTGTTCGAGCGGCTGGAGCGGCGCATCGTCGACGGTGAACGCGCCGGGATGGAAGCCGACCTGGACGCGGCGATGACCGAGGTGCCGCCGCTGCAGATCATCAACGAGACCCTGCTCGCCGGGATGAAGACGGTCGGCGAGCTGTTCGGGTCAGGACAGATGCAGCTGCCGTTCGTGTTGCAGTCCGCCGAGGTGATGAAGGCCGCCGTCGCCTACCTCGAGCCGCACATGGAGGCCACCGACGACAGCGGCAAGGGCCGCATCGTGCTGGCCACGGTGAAGGGCGACGTGCACGACATCGGCAAGAACCTGGTCGACATCATCCTGTCGAACAACGGCTACGAAGTGGTCAACCTCGGCATCAAACAGCCGATCGGCACCATCCTGGACGCCGCGGTGGACAAGAAGGCCGACGTCATCGGCATGTCCGGGCTGCTGGTCAAGTCGACCGTGGTGATGAAGGAGAACCTCGAGGAGCTCAACGCCAAAGGCGTGGCCGATCAGTTCCCGGTGCTGCTCGGCGGTGCGGCGCTCACCCGCTCCTACGTGGAGAACGACCTGGCCGACGTCTACGAGGGCGACGTGCACTACGCGCGCGACGCGTTCGAGGGACTGCGGCTGATGGACGACATCATGACCCGTAAGCGCGGCGGCGACCTCGACCCGGACAGCCCCGAGGCCATCGCCGAGCGGGAGAAGGCGGCCGAGCGCAAAGCGCGCCACGAGCGCTCCAAGCGGATCGCCGCGGAACGCCGGGCGGCCGAGGTGCCCGTCGTGGTGCCGGAGCGATCCGACGTCGCGGCCGACCTGCCCGTGCCGGTACCGCCGTTCTGGGGCACCCGCGTGGTGAAAGGCCTCGCGGTGCACGAGTATTCGGGTCTGCTGGACGAGCGGGCGCTGTTCCTGGGGCAGTGGGGCCTGCGTGGGCAGCGCGGCGGCGACGGACCCGGCTACGAGGAATTGGTGGAGACCGAGGGCAGGCCGCGGCTGCGCGCCTGGCTGGACCGGTTGAGCACCGAGGGCGTGTTGCAGCATGCCGCGGTGGTGTACGGCTACTTCCCCGCGGTGTCCGAAGGCGATGACGTCATCGTGCTCACCGAACCGGACCCCGACGCGCCGGAACGGCACCGGTTCACCTTCCCGCGTCAGCAGCGCGACCGGTTCCTGTGCATCGCCGACTTCATCCGTTCGCGGGACTACGCCCGAACGACCGGCCAGGTGGATGTGCTGCCGTTCCAGCTGGTCACGATGGGTCAGCCGATCGCCGACTTCGCCAACGAGCTGTTCGCGGGCGACAGCTACCGCGACTACCTCGAGGTGCACGGCATCGGCGTCCAGCTCACCGAGGCGCTCGCCGAGTACTGGCACCGCCGCATCCGTGAGGAACTCGTCCTCGACGGCCACGCGGTCGCCGACTCCGACCCGGCGGACGTGCAGGAGTACTTCAAGCTCGGCTATCGCGGCGCGCGGTACTCCTTCGGCTACGGCGCCTGCCCGGAGTTGGAGGACCGCGCCAAACTGGTCGACCTGCTCGAGGCCGGTCGCATCGGCGTCGAACTCTCCGAGGAGCTGCAGCTGCATCCGGAGCAGTCCACGGACGCCTTCGTCCTGCTGCATCCGGAGGCGAAGTACTTCAACGCGTAAGCCTTGGCCTGCCGGTCATAGCGAAATGCTCTCGCGTCAAGGGCCTTCGCTACCTGGCCGGATGCGGCGTCACGCACCGCCCGGCGCGCTCGTCGGCGCGTCATCGTGGGTGGGCGCGCGCTGCTGACCTGCGAGATCACCGGTGCCGGCGTGGGGAGGTGGATGTCTGTCGGGTGGATGTGCCATTGTCGAAGGCGTTGTAACTGCATCCGGGGCAGTCGGCGGATGCGTTCGCGTCACTGCTCAGTGGTGCAAAGCACCTCGGCGCGTACGCTTTCGGAGTCCCTCCCGGCTTGCGCGTGGAGTGCGGAACGGCTAGGCGCGCAAGTAGGAGAGGCACACCACCATGACGGCGGATCGACTGATCGCGGGACGGTATCGGCTCACGGATCCGATCGGCACCGGCGCCATGGGTGTGGTCTGGCGGGCCACCGACGTCCGGCTGCAGCGCACCGTCGCGGTCAAACAGGTGCTGCTCGGTCCAGGACTCACCGGATCGGCTGCGCTGGAGGCGAAACGGCGTGCGATGCGGGAAGGGCGGATCGCCGCGCGGCTGCACCACCCGAACGCCATCACCGTGTTCGACGTGGCCGAGGACGACGGCCAGCCCTGGCTGGTCATGGAGTACATGGACGCGCCGAGCCTGGCGACCAAACTGTCGGGCGATCGCACGCTGCCGCCGCTCGAGGTCGCGCGGATCGGCGCGCAGGCGGCGAGCGCCTTGGCCGCCGCGCACGACGCGGGGATCATGCACCGGGACGTGAAGCCGGCGAACCTGCTGGTCGCCGACGACGGCACGGTCAAGATCACCGATTTCGGCATCTCCAGGGCGGTCGGCGACGTGACGGTCACGGCCACCGGCTTCCTCGCCGGGACACCGGCCTATCTCTCACCCGAGGTCGCCCGCGGCGAGGACCCGGAACCGGCGTCGGACGTCTTCGCGCTCGGTTCCACGCTGTACGCGGCGGTGCAGGGCACCCCGCCCTTCGGTGAGGGGGACAACCCGCTCGCCCTGCTGCACGCGGTCGCGCAGGCCGAGATCCCGGCGCCGGAGGGCGCGGGCGCGCTGGGGCCGGTGCTGATGTACCTGCTCGCCCCGTCCGTCGCCGACCGTCCGACCATGCGCGAGGCGAAAGAGGCCCTGGAAGCCGTTGCGGCGGGACGGGATCCCCAGGTGCCCGCGCCGGTGACGAAGGTGATCCCCGCGCCGGGAACGGCTGCCGCCGCGACGACCGTCCTGCCGAACCGAGCCGCCACGGTTTCGCCGGAGCGGCCGGACGAGACCGGAGTCACCGCGATCGTGCCGGGTAGGTCCGCGCCGCAACCCGTTACGCCACCGCCGGCGCCTAAGCGAGCGGCCGGGCTGGTGGCGACGTTGCCGGGCGTTCTGCGCGTCCGGCAGCGCGGCCGGCTGATCGCCGTGGAAGCCGCCGCGGTGGTCGCGGTGCTGATCCTGGTCGCCGTCATCGCGACGCTGACCAGAGCGGACGGCGAGGGTGACGCCGCGCCGACGTCCTCGGTGGCGCCTCCGGCTGCCGTGGCGCCCGAGAACACGGTGGCACCGTCCGGCGCGGCCGGCCCGGAGCCACGACAGGCCCCGGCACAAGCTCCCGCCCAAACCCCGCCGCAGGCTTCGGCTTCCCCAGCGCCCACCTCCGGGGCCGTGCCGGGGCCCGCGGCCACGTCCGTGGGCGTCCCACCGCCTCCGCCGGCCCCGGGAGCCACCGCGCCGGCGCCGACGACGAACCCTGTCCCGAACACCACCACTCCGCCGCCCAGCAGCACGCCGCAGCCCACCACCTCCAGCCCGGCCCCGACCACGACCGGCCCGACCGCCACCGCGACGACCACCCCGTCCGCGCCGACATCCGACCGGATCGCCTCGTTCATCCAGGGCTACTACGGCATGCTGCCCGCCAACGTGTCCGGCGCGTGGACCCAGCTCGCACCCGGATACCAGGCGCAGACCGGTTACGACTCCTACGTGAACTTCTGGGGCACGATTCGGTCGGTGCGCGTGGGCTCGGTCACGCAGAACGGTGCGAACCGGGCGGTGGTCGCGCTGACCTATACCCTGAAGAACGGCACGACGACCTCCGAGAACCGCTGGATCGAGGTCGTCGGCGACAGTGCCAAACTGCAGATCGCCGCATCGGGCACCTAGGGGTGAAGTCCAGAGGTCGGCCGGGTGCCCGGTGGCAGACCTTCGATGGCACGGGTTCGGTACGTTCGTCCGGCCGCTTCGGCGGCCGGGGCCGAGCCGTGCCCGTAACCGTGGACATGATCTAGGAGAAGGACCGAAACGTGACAGCGCGACTGGCTGGAGTGCTCTGGGACATGGACGGCACGCTGCTCGACTCGGAGAAGCTCTGGGACGTCGCGGTGCGGGAGCTGGCGCGCGAGCACGGCCACGAGATGACCGACGCGATCCGGCACGCGCTGATCGGGGCGTCCGGCCCGAACGCGCTGCGGATCATGTTCACCGGTCTCGGCATCGAGCCGACCCCCGATTCGCTGCGTGCGGCGGGGAAGTTCCTGGAGCGGCGGGTGACCGAATTGATGACCGGCCCCATCCCGTGGCGGCCGGGTGCGAAAGACGCGCTCGCCATGGTGCGTGCCGCGGGGTTGTCCAGCGCGCTCGTCACCAATACCAAGCGGTCGCTCACGGAGTTCGGTCTGGACACGCTGGGGCGTGACTTCTTCGACGTCTCGGTCTGCGGCGACGAGGTGGCGCACGGCAAGCCGGAGCCGGACGTCTACCTGCGCGCCGCCGGGCTGCTCGGGCTCGATCCGAGGCAGTGTGTGGCAGTGGAGGATTCGCCGACCGGTGCGCGTGCGGCGCAGGCGGCGGGTTGCGCCGTGCTGGTCGTCCCGTGCGAGATCCCCGTGCCGGACGCGCCGCGGCGGGTGTTCCGGGATTCGCTGATCGGACTGACCGTCGCGGATCTCGAACACGCTCTGCGCGTGCGGGGTTGAGTCGACAGGGTGATCGCGCCGCCCCCTGAGTTCGTCGAGAGTTACTGTGCCGCAACGGGTGTGCGCGCAGATGATAGGTGTGACCGTGATCACCGGCAATCTCGCCGAATCCCGGGCGTGTCGGCGAGCGCTCCACCAAAATGACGCCATGGCAGCGTTGGGCGTCCTCGACGAGATCGTTGATACCGCACAATATCCCCTGGCGGACCCGGAAGGACCCGCGCTGCGGGAAGCGATCCGGCGCGCCCGTGCCGAGCTGGCCGAGACCGGTTGCACGGTGCTACGTGGATTCATCCGTCCCGAACTGACCGAAACCCTGCGGGCGCAGGGCGAGCTGATGGCCCCGCACGCGCACTACGAGGTCGAGCGGGTCAACGCCTACAACATTCCCCTGGACGCCGACCTGCCGCAGGACCACCCCGGCCGGATCGTGCTGGAACGGGGCAACGCCTTCGTCCCCCGCGACCGCATTCCCGCCGACGCGCTGATCCACCGGCTCTACACCGACGAACTGTTCCAGCGCTTCGTCGCCGACTGCTTCGGCCTGTCCGAACTGCACGAGTTCGCCGATCCCCTGGCGGGACTGTGCCTCAACGTCGTCGCGCCGGGAATGTCGCATCCCTGGCATTTCGACACCAACGAATTCACCGTCTCGATGCTCACCCAGCCCGCCGAGGACGGTGGTGTCTTCGAGTACTGCCCCAATATCCGCACACCCGAGGCGGAACATCTCGACGACGTCCGCGCCGTGCTCACCGGCACCGGCGAACGATTCGTCCAGCGGCTCGAACTGCGTCCGGGCGACCTGCAGCTGTTCCAGGGTCGCTTCTCGTTGCACCGCGTCTCACCCGTCGGCGGTGCGCGCCAGCGCCATTCGGCCATTTTCGCCTACACCGATCGTCCCGGGATGGTCGGCACGGTGGAACGCACCCGGCAGTTGTTCGGCCGCGTGCTACCCGACCACCTAGCCGCCGCGGCCGACGCCGTCCGGGGCGATCGACTGCTCGACTGAGCCGAACGGCTCGACTGACCGAGCTCGACCCGAGAGGACCGACAGTGCCAGTGCCGTTAGACACCACCGGGAAAGCGTCTTTCGACGATATCTACGTCCGCCCGGATCCACGCGCTTACTACGCGCGCATGTCCGAACTGGACTACCGCATTCCGGAACTGGCGAAACCGCTCTTCCAGCAGCAGATCCGGGAGTTCCGCGCCTCCGCCCGGGTCGGCGTGCCGACCGTGCTCGATCTCGGGTGCTCCTACGGCGTCAACGCCGCGCTGCTGCGTCTGGACACCACCATCGGCGAGCTGGCCGAGCACTACGCCGCCGCGGACGCCGACCGCGCCGATCTGATCCGGCGCGATCGAGCCCGCGTCGCGGCGCGGGCCGAGGCCGAGGACGTCCGCTTCATCGGGATGGACGCCGCGCGCCCGGCCCTCGAGTACGCGCGCGAGGCCGGGCTCCTGCACGAGGCGGTACACGCCGACCTGGAGTCCGGCGAACCGACCGACGAGCAGCGCGCCCTGCTGGCGACCGCCGATCTGGTCGTCTCCACCGGCTGCGTCGGCTACATCACCGAGAAGACTTTGACCCGAGTGGCCACCGCGCACCCGCGCAGGCGGCCGTGGATGGCACACTTCGTACTGCGCATGTTCGACTTCGCACCGATCGAGGCGGAACTCGCCGCGCTCGGCTACCGGACCGAGCAGGCGCCGGGGTTGTACCAGCAACGCCGGTTCGCCTCCGCGGCCGAACAGGCGCAGGTGCTGAACACCCTGTCCGCCAACGGGATCGACACGACCGGCCGGGAAGATCAGGGCTGGCTGTATGCCAACCTGTATGTCTCCAGGCCGCTGCCGAAACATCACGCCGACACCGAGGACTCGCATTGACCGAACGCACCTTCGCCGCCGACGACCACCTACCCCGGGTGCCCCTGCCGACGCTGGAGGACAGCTGTAGCCGGTTCCTGCAGTGGTGCGAGCCGCTGCTGACCGCCGACGAGATCGCGGCCACCCGGGCCGCGGTCGACGACCTGCTGCGGCCCGACGGGCCGGGGCGCACGCTGCACGCGGCGCTCGCGGAGTACGACGCGACGCCCGGCGTCGGCAGCTGGCTCGACCTGTTCTGGCCGTCGCGGTATCTGGGCAGGCGCGACCGGATCGCCCTGAACGCGAACTTCTTCTTCCTGTTCCAGGACGACACCCCACTGGCCACGTCCACCGCCGCGACCCAGGTGGACCGTGCGGCGGGCATCATCTCCGCCGCCGTCGACTACAAGCTGGCGCTCGACCGGGAGGCCATCCCGCCGGTGACCCAGCGCGGGCAGCAACTGTCCATGTGGCAGAACAAGTACCTGTTCTCCGAGACCAGGATCCCCGGCGTGGAGCAGGACACGGTGCGCGTGCCCTACAGCGCGGAATGGCCGGGCCCGTCGCAGGCCCGGCACATCGTGGTGTTCTTCCACGGCAGCACGTTCCGGATGGACGTGATCGGTCCGGACGGAGCGCCGTACTCGCCGGAGGATCTCGCCGACGGGCTGCGCGCGGTGCTGAAGGCGGGCGCGCGCCCGGCACACACCGACACCGCCGTGGGGCACCTCACCACCAAGGCTCGCGCGGAATGGGCGCAGAGCAGGCAGCGGCTGCTGGCCGAGCCGGCGAACGCGGCGGCGCTGGACACCATCGAGACCGCACTGTTCGCCGTCTGCCTGGAGGACTTCGCTCCGCGCGACGAGCTGCACGCCTGCGACGAGCTGCTGCACGGCGACAGCGCGAACCGGTGGTTCGACAAGTCGGTGTCCTTCATCGTCTTCGCCGACGGACAGGCCGGCATCAACGTCGAGCACTGCGGGCTGGACGGCACCACCATCCTGTCGTTCGTGGACACCCTGCTGGAGACCACGGTGCAGGAACACGCCGCCCACTCCGGCGCGCAGGCGCAGGGGCTGCCCGCGGTGGAGGCGGTCGAGTTCGTGCTGGACGAGGCACAGCGCAGCGATATCGCCGCGGCGGGCGCGGCCTTCGCCCAGTACGCGGCGGCGAACGCCACCCAGACGGTGTCGTTCCCGGATTTCGGCACCGCCAAGGCCAAGCAGCTGGGCATCTCGCCGGACGCGTTCGCGCAGCTGAGCTACCAGTTGGCCCACCGGCGCAGCAAGGGGCTCACCGGCGCGACCTACGAGTCCATCGCCACCAGGCAGTACCGCAACGGCCGCACCGAGGCCATGCGGGTGATCACCCCGGAGATGATCGCCTTCGTGGACGCGATGCAGGACCAGGACGCGAGCGCCGAGGCGAAGCTCGCCGCGGCGCGCACCGCCGCGGCCGCGCACGTGGAGCGGGCCAAGCAGTGCCAGGCCGGGGACGCGCCCGAGCAGCACCTGTGGGAGTTGCAGTGGATCCAGCGTCGCCGCGGCGCGGAACTGGGCGTCACCGACCCGATCCCGCTCTACGACAGCCCCGGCTGGACGATCATGCGGGACGACTACCTGAGCACCAGCTCGGCGCCGTCGGTCAACATCCGTTACTTCGGCTTCGGCTCCACCAGCTCCCGCTGCATCGGCATCGCCTACGTCCTGCTGCCGGACCGCTGGAATCTCTACCTCGCCACCCCGAAACCGGTCGCCGACCAGATGTACGCCTTCGCCGACCACCTCCGCACGGCCGTCGCCGATCTGCAGGCGCTGCTCGCCGGAAACTAGCGTTCTCCGCCCGGTGCGCCCGCCACGGCAAGGGGCGGGCGCACCGGGCGGTTGCCTTCACCGGCCTTCGTGGGCCGGAGCAACAGGCCCGCATCCGGGTCTGAAACAATGGCTCATCGTGAAGAACTTCGAATCCCTGTTCGCCGAGCTGCAGGATCGTGCGGTCAACCGCCCCGAGGGGTCCGGAACCGTTGCCGCGCTGGACGCAGGCGTGCATACCCAGGGTAAGAAGGTGCTCGAAGAGGCCGGCGAGGTGTGGCTGGCCGCCGAACACGAGAGCGACGAGTCGCTCGCCGAGGAGATCTCCCAGCTGCTGTATTGGGTGCAGGTGCTGATGGTGGGTCGCGGGCTGAAGCTCGAGGACGTGTACCGACATCTGTGACGGCACGTCCGACACCCGTTACACCTCCCGAAAGGACTCCCTCCATGCTGCGCGTCGCAGTCCCCAACAAAGGCGCCCTCTCCGAATCCGCCGTCTCGATCCTCGCGGAGGCGGGCTACCGCAAGCGCACCGATTCGCGCGACCTCACCGTGCTGGACCCGGCCAATCAGGTCGAGTTCTTCTTCCTGCGGCCCAAGGACATCGCGATCTACGTCGGTTCCGGCGAACTGGATCTCGGCATCACCGGACGTGATCTGGCCCTCGACTCCGGCGCGCCGGTGCAGGAACGGCTCGCGCTCGGCTTCGGCCGCTCCACCTTCCGTTACGCGGCCCCGGCCGGACGCGAATGGAAGGTCGACGACCTGCGTGACAAGCGCATCGCGACGTCCTACCCGAACCTGGTGCTCGCTGATCTGCGCCGCCGCGGCATCGAGGCCGAGGTGATCCGCCTCGACGGCGCGGTGGAGATCTCCATCCAGCTCGGCGTCGCCGACGCCATCGCCGACGTGGTCGGCTCGGGGCGCACGCTGCGCCAGCACAACCTGGTCGCGTTCGGTGAATCGCTGTGCGACTCCGAGGGCGTGCTGGTCGAGCGCGAGGACGCCGATCGCGGCGACCGGGCGCGCAATCAGCTCGTCGCCAGGATCCAGGGCGTGGTGTTCGCCCAGCAGTACGTCATGCTCGACTACGACTGCCCGAAGAACCTGCTCGACGAGGCGGTCGTGATCACCCCCGGGCTGGAGTCGCCGACCGTGGCGCCGCTGGCCGACACCGGATGGGTGGCGGTGCGCGCGATGGTTCCGCGCAAGCAGAGCAACGAGCTGATGGACAAGCTGGCAGATCTGGGCGCGAAAGCCATCCTGGCCACGGACATCCGCTCCTGCCGGGCATTCTGAACGCCGGATTCGCCCGATCCGCCTGATCCGTTCAGGCTGAGCGCAATCGGTGTGCGCTGTGACCGGGTGTTGCTACCGTGCGGCCTCTCGATGAGGAAACGCAAGGAGCCCCCGTGTCACAGTCACCACCCGATGAGCAGTCGGGCAGCACATTCACCTGGAACGAGGACTGGCTGGCGGCGATCGCCGGGCTGGTCTTGATCGCGCTGGTCCTGCTCGGCGCGATTCCGGATTGGCTGGTGCCGTGATGGCCGAGACCGGAGCCGGAGCGGCGAAGGAACCGGAAACGCTGGCCGACAACCGATCTGCGGCCGACGCGCCGTCCGGGCTGCCCTCGTCGGAGACCGAGGTGGTGCAGGCGACGTCCCGGCCGACCATCGCGGCCATCGCCGCCGGTGTCGCGGTCGTGCTGGTACTGGGCGCTCTCACCCGCTACTTCGAGACACACGTCCCGCGGTGGTCGGTGGACACCCCGTTCCAGCGGGTCGCCAAGTCGATCGAATTCCCGGTGTACGCCATCGCCCTCGGCCTGCTCGGCAATCTCGTACTGAGCAAACTCGGACTGCGGGACCGGCTTTCGGCGGGCTTCCGCACCGAGTTCTTCATCAAGACCGGCGTGGTGCTGCTCGGCGCATCGATCAACCTGAAGGTGCTGGTCACCGCGGCGGGCCCGTCGATCCTGCAAGCGCTGCTGCTGATCACCACCGTGTTCGGTTTCACCTGGTGGCTGGGCGGACGTCTCGGGCTGGACGACAAGCTGCGCGCGCTGCTGTCCTCGGCGGTGTCGATCTGCGGTGTCAGCGCGGCCATCGCCGCGGCGGGCGCGGTGCAGGCGCGGCGCGAGCAGATCGCCTACGCGGCCTCGCTGGTGATCGTCTTCGCGCTGCCGTCGATCTTCCTGCTGCCCTGGCTGGCGGAGGTGCTCGGGCTCTCGGACGAGGTCGCGGGCGCCTGGATCGGCGGCAATATAGACACCACGGCGGCGGTCGCGGCCTCGGGCGCGATCGCGGGGGAGAAGGCGCTGCAGATCGCCACGATCGTCAAGACCACGCAGAACGCGCTGATCGGCGTGGTCGCCATCGCGCTGACCGCGTACTTCACGTTGCGTGTCGAGCGCACGCCCGGTGCGGTGCGGCCGTCGCCGCGCCAGTTCTGGGAGCGGTTCCCGAAGTTCGTGCTCGGCTTCGTCGCCGCATCGATCATCGGCACGCTGTACCTGCAGGCGGTGGACAAGAAGTCCGGCGCGGCGCACATCGCGATCGTCAACGATCTGCGCACCTGGTTCCTGATCTTCGCGTTCGTCTCCATCGGCCTGGAGTTCTCGCTGCGCGGGCTGCGGGAAGCGGGCTGGCGGCCGGTCGTGGTGTTCGGATCGGCCGCGGTCGTGAATCTCGCGGTGGGGCTCGGGCTCTCGGTGCTGCTGTTCCGCGATTTCACCGCCTGAAGCCGGCTGCGGTGGATACGCAACCGAAACCTGGGCACGCGGTGTCGCTCGCTCCTGGACTCCGGTAGCGGGCGGCCCGCCGTTGGAGAAACGTTCACCGGCCGGTTTCGCGGGTCGGTTCGAAACCACCGGGCTCACCGGGAAGGCTGTCGGTCGTGCCGGACAGGATCGACGACCAGAAGGCCGCGGCGGAGCCGGGTCTGCGAGCGAGCGCCCCGGCGGACGACGGTGCCTCCGGGAACGGCGCGGCGTAGACGCGCATTCGCGATCTGTTGATCGTCGCGGGTGACGCGGTTCTGGTCGCGGTCCTGATCGTGGCGGTTCTCCTGCTCGGCGAGCGCGGGACCTCATCGGACTTCCTGTGACCGCTCTGGGCCACTAGAACGTCAGTCCGAGACGGCTTCGGCGAGGGTCTCGTCCGGGGATTCGGTGACGCCCTCGCGCGGCCAGCCGGGATAGGGCGGTGGCGTGCCGCCGAACGCCGGGCACAGTGGCTTGTAGTCGCAGTAGGAGCACAACCAGCCGGTGTTCGGCTGGAAGTCCCCGGTGCGCCCCGCCTCGAGGATGGCCGCCCACAGCGCCGAAAGCGTGCGTTCGAAGCGCAGCAACTCCTGCTCATCGGGGGCGTAGGTGAGGATCTGCTCGTCGGCCAGGTAGATCAGCCGTAGCTGGGCGGGCACGAGGCCGCGGGTGCGCAGCACCACCAGCGCGTAGAACTTCAGCTGGAACAGCGCCTTGGTCTCTTGCGTCGGTCCGGGTACTCGGCCGGTCTTGTAGTCCACGACGCGCAGGGCACCGTTCGGCGCGATGTCGATCCGGTCGACGAATCCGCGCAGCGGCGCGCCGTCGGCCAGTTCCACCTCGACCCGCGCTTCCCGCGATTCCGGATCGAACCGGGTCGGATCCTCCAGCCGGTAGTACCGCCGCACCAGTGCGCGCACCTCGTCGAGGAACGCCTCGAGTTGCCCGGCTGCGATCAGTTCCGCCACCTCCGGCTGTTGCGCGTGCACCCGCGCCCAGGACGACGGCACCAGGGCCTCGGCGCGCTCGGGCACCCGCTCGGCGGCGGGCAGCCCGTAGAGATCCTCCAGCACCGCGTGCACCACCGTGCCGCGCACCGCGTGCACCGACGGCCGCTCCGGTATCCGATCGATCGCGCGGAACCGGTATTTCAGCGGACACTGCTTGAAATCCATTGCCCGGGAGGGCGACAGCGCGGGCCTGGCGCGGCGGGCCGTCGCATCGGGCTGGGAGGTCCGCGCGTCGTCGGCAGGGGGCGTGGACACGGGCGAGCACATACCTGGCAGGCTATCCGGCGGCACCGACACTCCGGTGCCGGACAGCACGGAACCCAACGAGCGGGACGGAGATTCATGACGGCCAGACGGACCGGGCCATTCACCATCGGTGACCGGGTGCAGCTGACCGATGCCAAAGGGCGCCTGTACACGGTGGTCTTGGAGCCGGGCAAGGAATTCCACACCCATCGCGGCGGAATCAAGCACGACAGCCTGATCGGCGCCGACGAGGGCAGCGTGGTGCATTCCACCAACGGCACGCCCTACCTCGCGCTGCGTCCGCTGCTGATCGACTACGTGCTGTCCATGCCGCGCGGCGCCGCGGTCATCTATCCGAAGGACGCCGCGCAGATCGTGCACGAGGGCGACATGTTCCCCGGCGCGCGCGTGCTGGAAGCCGGCGCCGGATCCGGTGCGCTGACCTGCTCGCTGCTGCGGGCAGTGGGTCCGCAGGGGCAGGTGGTGTCCTACGAGATCCGCGACGATCACGCCGAGCACGCGATCCGCAACGTCGAGACGTTCTTCGGCGAGCGGCCGGCGAACTGGTCGCTGACCGTGGGCGACGTGGCCGGCTACACCGGGGAGCCGGTCGATCGCGCCGTGCTGGACATGCTCGCGCCGTGGGACGCGCTACCGGCGGTGTCCAAGGCGCTGGTGCCGGGCGGCGTGCTGATCGTCTATGTCGCCACCGTCACCCAGCTGTCGAAGGTGGTCGAAGCGCTGCGCGAGCAGGAGTGCTGGACCGAGCCGCGCTCCTGGGAGTCGCTGGTGCGGCCGTGGCACGTGGTCGGCCTCGCGGTGCGGCCCGAACATCGCATGCAGGGCCACACCGCCTTCCTGGTCAGCGCCCGCAGGCTGGCCGAGGGCACCGTCACGCCCAAGCCGCAGCGCAGGCCGTCGAAGGGCTGAGCGCGGCCGGGCGGGCGAAAGGGCGTGGCCGCTCGGCGCGACTCAGGCCGGGACGCAGGGCGCCTGCGCGAAGCCGAGCAGCAGACAGCCGCTTGCGTCCGACAGCTTCCAGGTGCCGTCGACGTTCTCCCAGCTCAGCGGCACGGCTGGCGCGGAGCCGTGCGGGGAGGTGATGGTCACCTGGGCGTTCGCGGTGTTGCCCTGGGTGGTGATGTCGGCGACGGCGAAGGTGAGCGCGTAACCCTGCAGGCCCTTGTTCATCTGGTCGATGTTCGCCGTGCGCTTCTCACCGTCGACGATCAGCTCGGTCTTCTCCGCGGTGGGTACAGTCGGATCGGCGAGCTTCACCAGCACGGCCTGCAGGGTCTCGGCGGTCGGCGCACCGGTCGCATGGGCGGAGTGATCGTGGGTACCCGACGCGGCGGCGCTGGTGGTGGCGGAGCTCGCCGCGCCGGTGGAGTCGTCGTCGGAGCCGCACGCCGCCACCGCGCCGGAAATGGCCACCGCCGCCGCGGCGGTGACAAGGGAAAGACGCAAGGTTCTCGCGGGAAGGAGCATGGTCGGCAACCTTTCGGCTCGGCGGCGAGCACGCTCGCCATGGTCGGGTTAGGGCAGGCTAACATGGTGGTCCGGCCGCCGATCGCGGCCCAGATGTGATCACCACGAAACCATGTCGGAAAGCGAGAACGGGTCGCGCCCGGTAGCGTTGATAGACCGGGACTGGGAGGAGCAGCACATGAGCCCCATCGAGAATTCGGATTCGGCGGCCTGGAGAGAGCTCGAGGCGGTACGCGCCGAGGCGGCTGCACTCCGAAGGCAACTCGCCGACTCGCCGGATCGCACACGGGAATTGGAAGCCCGCATCGATTCGCTGACCATTCGCAACACGAAGCTGATGGACACACTCAAGGAAGCGCGCCAGCAACTGGTCGCGCTCCGCGAGGAGGTCGATCGGCTGGGTCAGCCGCCGAGCGGATACGGCATTCTGATCGGTGTGTACGACGATCAGACGGTCGACGTGTTCACTTCGGGTCGCAAGATGCGGTTGACGTGTTCACCGAACATCGAGACCTCGACGCTCGAATACGGTCAGACCGTCCGCCTCAACGAGGCGCTCACGGTCGTCGAGGCCGGGCACTACGACGCGGTCGGCGAGATCGGCACCCTCCGGGAGATCCTCGACGACGGGCGTCGCGCCCTGGTCGTCGGCCATGCCGACGAGGAGCGCGTGGTGTGGCTGGCGGGCCCGCTGGCGAAGGTCGCCGAGATGGACGATCTGGACGATCCCGATTCCCCCATCCGCAAGCTGCGGCCGGGCGACTCGCTGCTGGTGGACACGAAGGCCGGATTCGCCTTCGAGCGCATCCCCAAGGCCGAGGTCGAGGATCTCGTGCTGGAAGAGGTGCCCGACGTCGACTACAGCGACATCGGCGGTCTCGGCAGGCAGATCGAGCAGATCCGCGACGCGGTGGAGCTGCCGTTCCTGCACAAGGACCTGTTCCGCGAGTACGCGCTGCGTCCGCCGAAGGGCGTGCTGCTCTACGGTCCGCCCGGCTGCGGTAAGACGCTCATCGCCAAGGCGGTGGCCAACTCGCTGGCCAAGAAGATCGCCGAGGCGCGCGGTGAGGATGCCAAGGAAGCCAAGTCGTACTTCCTGAACATCAAGGGCCCCGAGCTGCTCAACAAGTTCGTGGGCGAGACCGAGCGCCACATCAGGATCATCTTCCAGCGGGCCAGGGAGAAGGCCTCCGAGGGCACGCCGGTGATCGTGTTCTTCGACGAGATGGACTCGATCTTCCGCACCCGCGGCTCCGGCGTCTCCTCGGACGTCGAGACCACGGTGGTGCCGCAGCTGCTGTCGGAGATCGACGGTGTCGAGGGCTTGGAGAACGTCATCGTGATCGGCGCCTCCAACCGTGAGGACATGATCGATCCGGCGATCCTGCGGCCGGGCCGCCTGGATGTGAAGATCAAGATCGAGCGTCCGGACGCGGAGTCGGCGCAGGACATCTTCTCGAAGTACCTCACCGAGGACCTGCCGCTGCACGACGACGATCTGGCCGAGTTCGGCGGCGACAAGGTCTTGTGCATCAACGCCATGATCGAACGCGTCGTCGACCGGATGTACGCCGAGAGCGAGGACAACCGCTTCCTGGAGGTCACCTACGCCAACGGTGACAAGGAGGTCCTGTACTTCAAGGACTTCAACTCCGGCGCCATGATCCAGAACATCGTGGACCGCTCCAAGAAGTACGCGATCAAGTCGGTGCTCGACACGGGCAGCCCCGGTCTGCGCATCCAGCATCTCTACGATTCGATCGTGGACGAGTTCTCCGAGAACGAGGATCTGCCCAACACGACGAATCCGGACGACTGGGCACGCATCTCCGGCAAGAAGGGCGAGCGGATCGTCTACATCCGCACGCTGGTCACCGGCAAGAACGCCAGCGCCAGCCGCGCCATCGACACCGAGTCGAACACCGGCCAGTACCTGTAAGGTCGCGCCGGCCACGAAGGGCCGCGTCTCTCCGGAGGCGCGGCCCTTTCGCTGCCCGGGTGCGGGTCATGCCGGTGACGGGCCGGTCGCCAGCTGCGGGGGAAGCCCGAACCGGGGATAGAGGGCGTCGAGATGGAAGCGGGTGATTGCGCTGATGCGGTCGCCGGCGGAGGCGAGCACGAGCAGGCCGGCCGGGGTGGCGACCGGCCGGAACGAGTCGTCGAGATAGGTGCCGAACGCGGGCAGCCCGTTGGCGTGCGTCGGCAGCAGGTGGGCGCGGCGTGCGCCGCGGTAGGCGAAGGAGGCCGACAGGAACGCCGCGATCGCGGCGCGGCCCTGGTACTCGTGCGGCGCTGGGGGCATCGACAGCCAGGCGTCATCGGTGAGCAGTGCGACGACACCGTCGATGTCGCCCGCGAGGTAGGCCACGGCGAAGCGGCGGGCGAGGTCGTGCTCGTCGGGTGTGGCCTGCCGCGGGACGCGGTGCCCGCGATGGCGGTCCAGCGATGCTCGTGCGCGTTGCAGGTTCCCCTTGACCGCGACGGGCGTGACGCCGAGCAGTTCGGCCACTTCGGCGACCGGGAAGCCGAGCACGTCGCGCAGCACGAGGCACGCGGCTTGCCGGGGCGGCAGCCGCTGCAACCCCATGACGAAGGCGAGTTCGACGGCTTCGGCGGCCGCGTAGCGGGCTTCCGGGCCGGGCGCGGTATCGGCGAGCTCGGCTTCGCCGAGCGGGTACGGCTGCAACCAGCGGATTCCGTCCCTGCGGGTGGGTTCGGGCGGCGCGAACGGCGGCACCGGCTCCGGTGGGAGGCGGCGACGGGCGTCGCGCAACGCGTTGAGGCAGCGATTGGTGGCGATGCGGTAGAGCCAGGAGCGTAGCGAGGACCGCTGCTGGAACCCGGGCAAGCCGCGCCAGGCCGCCAGCAAGGTCTCCTGGAGCATGTCCTCCGCGTCGGTCAGCGAGCCGAGCAGCCGGTAGCAATGCAGCTCCAGTTCGCGCCGGTACGGGTCGGTGAGGGCGCGAAACGCCGTCTCGTCGCCCGCCCGCGCCCGTTCCAGGATGCTCTGCCGCACGCCGCCGATGTTGCCAGTTCGCGGGCTCTTCCACACGGCGCGTTCCCTCGCGGCCGTTCGCGGTGTCACTACCTACAGCACGGCGACGCGCCGATGCCTACTGGAAGGAGACATCATGTCGGACCGAACCGCCCTCGGGACCTCGCTGGCGTTCTACCACGCCTGGACCGGGCACGACTTCGCCGCGGCGATGACCTATGTCGCCGAGGAGATCGTCTGCGACGCGCCCGCCGGGCGGATCGTCGGAGCCGCGGCCTTCCGCGAATTCCTCGAACCGTTCAGCCGGATCCTGACCGGCGCGACGTTGCTCGCGTCGTTCGGTGACGACCGCACCGCGCTGCTGATGTACGACACCACGACGGTTCCGGTCGCACACGCGCCGGGTGCGGAGTGGCACACGGTGGTCGACGGTCGCATCACCTATATCCGGATCGTCTTCGACCGCGCGCCGTTCGACGCCGCCAGGGCCGCGGCCAGCTGACGTACCGCGCCTGGCCGTCCGTGCTAAATTTTGACCATGCGGCCAGAAAGTAGCACGGGCGGCCAGCGGAGGTCGTTCATCGAGGAGGCGCGGCGGCGGCAGATCATCGCCGCCGCCGTCGAGGTGATCTCCGAGGGCGGGTACGCGAATGCTTCACTGGCGCGGATCGCCGAGCGCGCGGGCATCTCCAAAGGCGTCATCTCCTACCACTTCGAGGGCAAAGACGATCTGATGACGCAGTTGGTGGTGCAGCTGTACGTCTCGGCCGCGGAGTACATCGCGCCGCGGGTCGCCGCGGCGGCCGGACCGCGCGCAGGCCTGCTGGCCTATCTCGAATCGAATCTCGGCTTCATCGACGCCAACACCACGTACGTGGCGGCTCTGGTCGAGGTGGTGACCAATCTGCGGGACGCGGACGGCAACCCCAAGTTCAGCTCCGCCGACGGCGAGCGCGACATCATCGCGCCCCTGGCCGACATCCTCGCCGAAGGGCAGCGCGGCGGCGAGTTCGGCGAGTTCGACCCGCTGTTGATGGCCAAGTCCATTCGTGACGCCATCGACGGCGCGGCCGGGCGGGCGGTACGGGAACCGGATTTCGCGATGGACGCGTATGCGTCGCACCTGTGCAGGCTGTTCGACGCGGCCACCCGGAAGGGATAAGGATGACTGAAGTACTGGGCGGCCGGCGGCGCCCGGATGATCACGCCGAACCGTTGCCCCCGTTCGCCTTCGGCGGGGTCGCGGCGGTGGCGGCATCGGCCGCCGTGGCGCTGCTGGCCTCGATCGGGCGGTACGGATTCTTCGGCGACGAACTGTATTTCGTCGCGGCGGGCCGCAGGCTCACGGTCGGTTACGCCGATCAGGGACCGTTGCTGCCCGCGATCGCGCGGGCGATGGATCTGCTCGCCCCGGATTCGCTGGTGGCGCTGCGTCTTCCGGCCGTGCTCGTCACGGTGGCCGCGGTGGTGCTGACCGCCCAGATCGCCAGGGAGTTCGGGGGCGACCGGCCGGCGCAGGTGCTGGCCGCCGCAGCCTACGCCACCTCACCGTTCCTGCTGGTGCAGGGTACTTTGCTGGCCACGAACACGATCGACACGGCGTTGTGGGTGGTGGTGAGCTGGCTGGTGATTCGCTGGGTGCGCACCCGCCGCGACGGCTTGCTGCTGGCCGCTGCGCTGGTCACCGCCGTGGACATGCAGGTGAAGTGGCTGATCCCATTCTTCTGGATCGCGCTCGCGATCGGGGTGGCGATCTACGGACCCCGCGAGCTGCTGCGCCGCCCCGCCCTGTGGTGGGGCGGCGCGATCGTCGTCGTCACGTCGGCGCCCAGCCTCGTGTGGCAGGCGGAACGTGACTGGCCGCAGCTGCGTCTGGGTGGGGTGGTCGCCGCGGAACAAGCCACGATCGGCGGGCGCTACAGCTGGCTGCCGCTGGCCCTCGCCTCCGCCGGTGTGATCGGCGGACTGCTGCTGGTGTATGGAGTGTGGGCGCTGCTGCGCGCCGAAAGTCTGCGGCCCTACCGGTTTCTCGGGCTGATGCCGGTGGTCCTGGCCGTGATCTTCATCGTGACCGGCGGACGGCCGTATTACGCGGCGGGCTGCTACGGAGCGCTGATCGCGGTCGGTGCGGTGCGGTGGATGGAGAACCGGCGGCGCTCGCGCCTGCTGCTCACCGCTGCGGTGGCCGCGTTGTCCGTTGCCGCGGTTGTCTTCTCGCTGCCCTTGCGTCCGGAGTCCGACATCGAGCCGGTCGACACCCGGGCTCAGGCGGGATTCGAGATCGCGATCTACGGGCGGTTCGGCTGGTCGGAACTCGCGGCCGGGACGGCGGCGGCCTACGCGGCGCTGCCGGAGCACGAGCGGGCCTCGGCCGTGGTGATCGCCGATTCCTATTGGCAGGCAAGCGCTTTGGACCTCGCCCGCGCGTCCTATGGTCTGCCCGCCAGCTATAGCCCCAATCGCGGTTTCGGCTACTTCGGCACCCCGCCGGACACGGCGACGACGGTGCTGTGGGTAGGCGGCGCCGAGACCGACGTGCGCGCGCACTGCGCCCAGGTGAGCGCGGCCGGGCAGGTCGACGCCCGGCTCGGATATCCGGGAGTCACCCGGGGCGTCACCGTCTGGCGCTGCGCGCAACCGCTCGTGCCGTGGTCGCGCGCCTGGCCGGACATGTTGCGGCTGAACTGATCCGTTCGCGCTCTCACCACCAGCCGAGGATCGGCGACAAGTGCCTGCCCAGTTCCGGCGCCAGCGACCGCGAATAGCTGGCCGTGAGGTGGTGCTCGTCGTGATAGATGAGGACGTTGCCCTCGCTGACCGCGCAGACGTCGCGTTCACACAGCGCGTCGGACAGATCCAGCGGAAAAACGTTGGGGAACGAGGCGGCGAACTCCAGCGCCGGGTTCACCTCGTCCAGCGCGGCCGCGCGTGGCATCCCGCAACTGATCCGGTCGCCGTGCTGGGCCAGGCAATCGATGGCCCGGTACCGCACGCCGTCGCGGCGCAGCCACGGCGTATCGCGGATGGCGAGCACATTGAGTCCACGATCGGCCAGCCGCGTCCAGACTTCTGGATAGTCGGGCGGGGTCTCGTCGCCCGCGCCGTCGCGAGGCCGGGTCGCCGTCGTGAAGACCCACTCCGGGCGTTCGAGGCCGAGGCGGTCGATCACCTCGACGGACCAGTCGCGGCAGTCCGGATTCGCCTCACCCTTGTACATCGGTTCCGCCGCCACCGTCAGCGGGCAGCCCATCTTCAGGTACACCTCGACCCGGAAGGCGTGCTCACGGGCGAGCAGATCGAGCGCGGGCACCCAGTGCTCGGCGTGCGAGCTGCCCACCACCGCGATGGTGCGCTGCGCGTCCGCGTCACCATAGGTGCAGGTGACGACGTCGCGGGTGTCCCAGTCCGCGATGCAGCCGTCGCGCGAGGGGTAGGCGGCGTCGGCGGGCGCTTCGTACACGCTCGGCCGCATCGGTGCCTCGGGCGTACTCGCGCCGTTGACCAGCGCTTCCGCGCCGGGATAGTGCCCTGGATCGAGCACGGCCACCGCCCGCGGCGGATTCGCCCTTGTCGCGACCTGCTCGCCGACCGCCACCGCCAGCACCGCGACACCGAGGGCCGCGACCAACCGGCCGGTGCGGACGGCGCGGGCGGGCGGCTGCGCGACCGGACGGCCCGACCGCATCCGCAGCGGCTCCTCGACGAACCGGTTCGTCAGATAGGCGAGCACCAGCGACGCCCCGATGACACCCAGGCCGACGCCCAGCCCCGCGGTCGCGGCTCCGGTGCGCGCCAGCACGAAGATCAGGATCGGCCAATGCCACAGATACAGCGCGTAGGACAGCTCGCCGAGACGCACCATGGCGGGCGCGCCGAGCAGCCGGTTGGGCAGCGGCTGCTGGGCGGCGGCGAGATCGCCGCCCGCGACGATGAGCGCCACCGTGGCGCCGACGGGTACCAGCGCGGCCGGACCGGGGAACCGATCGGCGCCGTCGATCAGCCAACCGCAGGTGAGCACCGCGACCGCGCCGAGGACCGCCGCCGCGACCCGCGCCGAGCGTGGCGGCGACAGCAAGGGGGCGACGATGGCCAGCAGTGCCCCGGCGAAGAGTTCCCAGGCGCGGGCGAAGCTGTCGTAGTAGTTCCAGCCCTGATGGGCCGCGGCGCCGTGCGCGGCGTAGAGGAACGAGGCCACCGCGCCGATGCCGAGCAGGATCGCCAGGACCGGGCGCACCGCGCCGGGACGGGCGAAACGCAGGCACAGGCGTGCGACCGCCGCCACGGCGACGAGCGCGAGCAGGTAGAACTGCGTCTGCACCGCCATCGACCACAAGTGCTGCAACGGGCTCACCGACGGATCGGCGGCGAGGTAGTCCGACCAGGACAACGCCAGATACCAGTTCTGGTAGTACAGCAGCGACGCCAGCGTCTGCGCCGCCATCTCGCCCCACTGGGTGAACGGGCGCAGCAGCACGGTCGCCACGATCACGGCCGCCAACAGCGTCACCAGGGCGGGCAGCAACCTTCGTGCCAGCCTGCGCGCCGTGCGCACGACGCGGACCGTGCCGGTGGCCGCCACGCCGCGCAGCAGCGAGCCCGTGAAGAAGTACCCCGACAGCACCAGGAACACGTCCACCCCGCCCGACACCCGGCCGAACCAGATGTGGAACGCGACGACCAGCGCTATCGCCACGCCGCGCAGCCCGTCCAGATCGTGCCGGTACTCGGCGGCCCCCGCCCGCGGCGCCGCCGCGGTGGCGACCGCGCCCGGCCGGAGCAACCGGTTCACCGCTCGCGAGACGGTCACCGGACTCGCACGGCGCGTTCGTCGCGGCGACGGAACGCGACGGCTCGGCGACGGAGGCGGGTACGGGACACGTCATTTCTCTTACCACGGGCGGTGAACCGCGGTCCAACTCGCCGGGCCGGAGTGGCGTGCGGAAACGGCGGATAATACGGACAATTCGGGCACCTGTCCGTCATGCGCGGCGGGCCGGTCGATAGGGTGGGATCGTGAATGTCGAGGTGACACCCCTGCCGGGTATCGGTGTACGCAAGGATTTCCCGCTGACCAATACACGACGCCGGATAGGGGTGATCGACCATCGCGACGGCACGATGGATCTCATCGTGAGCAAGCCGGACAACCCCGACGAGACCGAACAGGTACCGCTGTCGGGCAAGGAGGCGGCCGTGCTGGCCAGCCTGCTCGGCGCGCCGCAACTGGTCGAGCAACTGCGCGAAGAGCACCGCGCGTTCACCGGATTGACCACCCGGCAGCTGTCCATCCCGGACCGCTCCCGTTTCGACGGCCGCAGGCTGGGGGAGACCCAGATGCGCACCAGGACGAAAGCGTCCATCGTCGCTGTGGTCCGCAGCGGGCAACCGATCCCGTCGCCGGGGCCGGACTTCACCTTCACCGCCGGGGACGTGCTCGTCGTCGTCGGCACGGTCGATGGCCTCGAGGCCGCCGCCAAGATCCTGTTAGACGGCTGAGCGCATGGTGGCACACGAGACCGCGCTCGCGCTGATCCAGCTGGGCGCGGTGTTCTTCGGCCTGGGCCTGCTCGGCCGGATCGCCGCGCGCATCGGCATGTCGCCCATTCCGCTGTATCTGATCGGCGGGCTGGTGTTCGGCACCGGCGGCTTGGTCGAGCTGCGGCAGGTCGACGATTTCATCCATCTCGCCAGCGAAATCGGCGTCGTCCTGCTGTTGCTGCTGCTCGGCCTGGAATACAGCGCGCCGGAGCTGGTCACCGGCATGCGCCGATCATGGGCCGCCGGCGTGGTGGACATCGTGCTCAACGCGACGCCGGGTGTCCTCGTTGCGCTCGTCCTCGGCTGGGGGTTCACCGGCGCCATCGCGATGGCCGGGGTCACCTACATCTCGTCCTCGGGCATCGTCGCGAAGGTGCTCAACGATCTGGGCAGGCTGGGTAACCGGGAGACGCCGGTGATCCTGTCCATCCTGGTGTTCGAAGACCTGGTGATGGCCGGATACCTGCCCGTGCTGACCGCGGTGCTGGCCGGCGTGGGCTTCCTGGCCGGACTGAAGACGCTCGGCATCGCCTTGGCGGCGGTCACCGTGGTGCTGATCGTCGCGCTGCGGTACGGCCGCTACGTCTCCGCGATCGTCGACAGCGCCGACCGCGAGATCTTCCTGTTGAAGCTGCTCGGCTCCGCGTTGCTGGTTGCGGGCGCGGCCTCGGCGGTGCAGGTGTCCGCTGCGGTCGGCGCGTTCCTGCTCGGCATCGCGATCTCGGACTCGACCGCGCACAACGCGACCAAGCTGCTGGAACCGCTGCGCGATCTGTTCGCCGCGCTGTTCTTCGTCCTGTTCGGCCTGAGCACCGACCCGGCGAGCATCCCACCGGTGCTGGGCTGGGCGTGCCTGCTGGCGCTGGTCACCACGGCCAGCAAGATCGCCACCGGATGGTGGGCGGCCAAGCGGGCCGGTGCCGGCCGCTTGGGCCGGGCGCGCGCGGGCACCGCCTTGGTCGCCCACGGCGAGTTCTCGATCGTCATCGCGGGGCTCGCGGTGGCCGCGGGCGCGGTCCCCGCCGAATTCGCCGCGCTGGCGACCACGTACGTGCTGCTGATGGCGGTTCTCGGACCGGTCGTGAGCCGGTTCGTCGAACCGGCGATGGCGCTGCTGCTGCGGCGGCGCGCCGCGGTGTCCTGACGCTCACGGTGGCGGCACGCGATCGTCGCCGCCACCGTGGGCCGCCCGGAATTCAGTTGCGCACGGCGACGGAATCGAGCACCACGTCGACGGCCGGCTCGCCGTCGGACGAGCCGTCCTTCACCCCGGCGGCGGCGATGGCGTCGAGCACGTCCATGCCCGCGGTAACCCGGCCGAATGGGGTGTAGCTCGGCGGCAGCGGCGCGTCCCGGTAGACCAGGAAGAACTGGCTGCCGTTGGTGCCGGGGCCCGCGTTGGCCATCGCGATCGTGCCCGCCGGGTAGGTCGCGCCCGCCAGGTTCTCGTCCGGGAATTGGTAGCCGGGCCCGCCCATGCCGGTCGCGGTGGGGTCGCCGCATTGCAGGACGTAGATGCCGTCGGTGGTGATCCGATGGCACCTCGTGTGGTCGAAATACCGTTCCCCGGCCAGGAAAGCGAAGGAGTTGACCGTGCGCGGCGCGCGGGCGGCGTCCAGGGCGACGGTCACGGTGCCGCAAGTGGTGATCAGCGTCGCGGTGTAGTGCGCGGTGGGATCGATGGTCATGCCCGGTTCGGCGGGCCACTGCTTGCCGTTCGGCTGCCCCGCCGCAGGCACGCCACAGCCCGCCGGGCCCTGCTCCCGAGCCGGTGACGGAGTCGCCGAGACGACACCCGTCGCGGACGCCACCAGCGCCACGCTGACGGCGAGGACCCCGAGCAGCCGCAGCGATCGCCACGGTAGGCTCCGGCGCCCCGCCCGCCGGCCGTCGACGAGTTCTCGCGCTTGCACTTCGCTGCTCACCGCTGGAAATCTCCTTCACTCGGGGTTGCGCACCGGACGATGCAGCGCGAATCATTCCACCTCGCCCGGCTCCGCAGGGGAGTACCGCTCGATTGGCAGGGCGCGCACGGCCCCTGGGACGTCGGTGTATCGGTTGCCACGGATTGGCTACAAAACACTTATCGGCACTTTTCGAGCCACGTAGCCGGTTGCCGTTGACGTATAACGGGGCATGGGAATCGTTCGAGCAGCGCTGGTCCAGACGAACTGGACCGGCGACAAGGAGTCGATGCTCGCGGCGCACGAGGACTACGCGCGCCGCGCCGCCGCGCACGGGGCCGCGGTGATCTGCTTCCAAGAGCTGTTCTACGCGCCGTATTTCTGCCAGCGCCAGGACGCGCGGTTCTACGACTACGCCGAATCCGTCCCGGGGCCCACGACCGAGCGGTTCGCCGCACTCGCGAGGGAACTGGGCCTGGTCATGATCCTGCCGGTGTACGAGCAGGAACAGCCGGGTCTGCTGTACAACACCGCGGCGGTGATCGACGCCGACGGCAGCTATCTCGGCAAGTACCGCAAACACCACCTGCCGCACGTGCGCGGATTCTGGGAGAAGTTCTATTTCCGGCCGGGCAATCTCGGCTGGCCGGTGTTCGACACCGCGGTGGGCAAGCTCGGCGTGTACATCTGCTACGACCGGCACTTCCCGGAGGGGTGGCGCGCGCTGGCCCTCGCCGGCGCGGAACTCGTGTTCAATCCGTCGGCCACGTCGCGGGGCCTGTCCGGCTACCTCTGGCGACTGGAACAACCGGCGGCCGCGGTGGCCAACGAGTACTACATCGGCGCCATCAACCGGGTGGGCGCCGAGGAGTACGGCGACGACGATTTCTACGGCACCAGCTATTTCGTCGATCCAGAGGGCAAGTTCGTCGGCGATGTCGCCTCCGACAGCGACCCGGAGCTGGTCGTCCGCGATCTGGACATGGATCTGATCAAGGTGGTGCGCGACCGCTGGGCCTTCTACCGCGACCGCCGCCCCGACGCCTACGGGCCGCTGGTGGCCCCCTGAGACCGGGAAGATCGACATGGCGCGCACTTTCATCCACGGCGGCACGGTGGTCTCCGCCACCGGAGCGCAGCCGCTCGACGTGCTCGTCGACGGCGAGACCATCGCCGCCGTCCTGCGGCCGGGATCCGTCGGGCTGGGCGCGGACCTCGCCGCGTCCGCCGATCACGTGCTCGACGCGACCGGCAGATACGTCCTCCCGGGCGGCGTGGACGGCCACACTCACATGCAGATGCCCTTCGGCGGGACGGAAGCCTCCGACACCTTCGAGACCGGCACCCGCGCGGCCGCCTGGGGCGGCACCACCACCATCATCGACTTCGTCGTCCAGCGGCACGGCGAACGGGTCCAGGACACCCTTGCCGCCTGGCACGAGAAGGCGGCCGGGCAGTGCGCCATCGACTACGGCTTCCATCAGATCATCGGCGACGTCGACGACGAGTCCCTGAAGGCCATGAGCGAACTGATGGCCGAAGGCGTCACCAGCTTCAAACTCTTCATGGCCTACCCGGGTGTCTTCTACTCCACCGACGGCCAGATCCTGCGCGCCATGCAGACCGCGGCGGAGCTGGGCGCGCTGGTGATGATGCACGCGGAGAACGGGATCGCCATCGACGTGCTGGTCGAGCAGGCGCTCGCGCGAGGCGACACCGCGCCGTACTTCCACGGCACGACCAGACCGTGGCAGCTCGAGGAGGAAGCCACCCACCGCGCGATCATGCTGGCGGAGCTGACCGGTGTGCCGCTCTACGTCGTGCACGTGTCGGCCAAGCAGGCGCTGGCCCGGATCGCCGCCGCCCGCGACGCCGGGCGCAACGTCTTCGGCGAGACCTGCCCCCAGTACTTGTATCTGTCGCTCGAAGACCAACTCGGCGCACCGGGATTCGAAGGCGCCAAATGGGTGTGCTCCACGCCGCTGCGGTCGAAGGCCGAAGGGCATCAGGACGAGTTGTGGCGCTACCTGCGCACCGGCGACGTCACGGCGGTGGGCACCGATCACTGCCCGTTCTGCCTGAAGGACCAGAAGGAGATGGGGCTCGGCGACTTCAGCAAGATCCCCAACGGCATCGGGGGCGTCGAACATCGGATGGACCTGATGTTCCAGGGCGTCCGGTCCGGCCGGATCCCGCTGGAACGCTGGATCGACGTCTGCTGCACCACACCGGCCCGGATGTTCGGCATGTACCCGCGCAAAGGGGTGATCAGCCCGGGTGCGGACGCCGACATCGTCATCTACGACCCGGACGGCCACACCAGCATCGGTCTCGGCAAGACCCATCACATGAACATGGACTACTCGGCCTATGAGGGATTCGAGATCGATGGTCATGTCGACACGGTGCTGTCGCGGGGCCGGGTGATCGTGGACGACGGCGTCTACCTCGGACGCGCCGGGCACGGTCGTTTCGTCACGCGTGGACTCGCGCAGAACCTGATCTGACCTTCGATCCTCGAAACGGAGAAGTGCCCGCATGGACATCGGTGTGGTGCTGCAATGCACGCCCCCCGCCTCGCGCGTGATCGAACTGGCCAGGCTCGCGGAGACCTACGGGTTCTCCCACGTCTGGACCTTCGACTCGCATCTGCTCTGGCAGGAGCCCTACGTCATCTACAGCCAGATTTTGGCCGCCACCCGCAAGGTCGTCGTCGGTCCGATGGTGACCAACCCGGCCACCAGGGATTGGACGGTGACCGCGTCGACCTTCGCCACGCTCAACGAGATGTTCGGCAACCGCACCGTCTGCGGGATCGGCCGCGGCGACTCGGCCGTGCGCACGCTGGGCGGCAAGCCCGCCACGCTGGCGACGCTGCGGCAAGCGATCGAGGTGATCCGCGAGCTGGGCAACGGTCGCAGCGCGCGGGTGGACGACACCGTCGTGCGGTTGCCGTGGGCGTCCGGCTCCCGGCTGGAGGTGTGGGCGGCGGGCTACGGGCCGCGCGCGCTCGAGCTGACCGGCGCCGTCGCCGACGGGTTCATCCTGCAACTGGCCGACCCGGACATCGCGGCATGGACCATCGCCAGGGTGCGCGCCGCGGCCGAGCGCGCGGGCCGCGACCCGGCGACGGTCCGGATCTGCGTCGCCGCACCCGCGTACGTCACCGACGGCACGGACGCGGCGCTGGCGCACGCGCGGCAACAATGCCGGTGGTTCGGCGGGATGGTCGGCAACCACGTGGCGGAGATGGTGGCGAGATACGGTACCGCTGGCGAAATCCCGGCCGCCCTCACCGACTACGTCGAAGGCAGGCGCGGCTACGACTACAACCTGCACGGACGCGCGGACAATGTGCACGCCGAATTCGTGCCCGACGCCATCGTGGACCGCTTCTGCCTGCTGGGCACACCCGACGAGCACCTGTCCCGGCTGCGCGAGCTGGAGGGGCTCGGCGTGCACCAATTCGCCGTGTATCTCCAGCACGACGCGAAGAACGCGACGTTGGCGGCGTACGGTGAATCGGTGCTGCCAAGTCTCGCCTCCCTCGTCACCGCGACCCGATCGAACGAAGGGAGCGACTAGCGTGGCCGATCACGTCTTCTATCCCTGGAGCGCGCAGGCCGAGTTGGACCCGGCTCCGATCACCGGGGCGTTCGGTTCCTACTTCTGGGACGACACCGGCAAGCGCTACCTGGATTTCTCCTCCCAGCTGGTCAATGTGAACATCGGCCACCAGCATCCGGACATCGTCGCGGCGATCGTCGCGCAGGCGCAGCGGTTGGCGACGATCTCGCCGACGGTCGGCAACGACGTGCGCAGCGAACTGGCCCGGCTGATCGTCGAGCGGGCTCCCGGCGACCTGAACCGGATCTTGTTCACCACCGGCGGCGCCGAGGCCGTCGAGCACGCGGTGCGTCTGGCGCGCAGCTACACCGGCCGAACGAAGATGCTCGCCGCCTACCGCTCCTACCACGGCGGTACGGGCGTCGCGATCGGCCTGACCGGGGAACCGCGCCGCTGGGGCGCGGAACCGACCAATGTCGACGTGGTGCGGTTCTTCGGGCCCTACCCGTACCGGTCACCGTGGGGCACGGCGACTCCCGAGGAGGAGACGGCCGCCGCGCTGCGGCACCTGCGGCAGGTCATCGAACTGGAGGGGCCGCAGCACATCGCGGGACTGATCCTGGAGACGGTGGTCGGCACCAACGGTGTGCTCGTCCCGCCGCCCGGTTACCTCGCCGGCGTGCGGGCGCTGTGCGACGAGTTCGGCATCGTCTACATCGCCGACGAGGTGATGGTCGGGTTCGGCCGGGTCGGCGAATGGTTCGCGGTGCAGGCGTTCGGCGTCGAGCCGGACATCATCACCTTCGCCAAGGGGGTGAACTCCGGCTACGTCCCGCTCGGCGGCGTGCTCATGGCCGAGCGGATCGCGCAGCGCTACGACCATGTGGCGTATCCGGGCGGACTCACCTACGCGGGCCACCCGCTGGCCTGCGCGGCGGGCGTCGCCTCGATCGCGGTGTTCGAGCGGGAGGGCATCCTCGATCACGTGCGGGCGGTGGGCGCCGATGTGCTCGGCAAAGGCCTGCGCGAACTGGCCGGTCGTCATCCGAGCGTCGGCGAGGTGCGCGGGCTGGGCTTCTTCTGGGCGCTGGAACTGGTCCGGGACCAGCGCGACAGGCAGCCGCTGATCCCATACGCGGCGACGGGCGCGGACGCCGAACCGATGACCGCGGTCACCGCGGCGGCGAAGGCGCGCGGGCTGTGGCCGTTCAACGCGGGCAACCGCTTCCAGATCGCGCCGCCGCTGACCACGACGGCCGACGAACTGCGCACCGGCCTGGAGATCGTCGACGAAGTGCTCGACGTCGCCGACGGCTACCTCGGCAGCTGAGCCGCTCGGTGCGGCGTCAGTTCCACCACCACGCCGCCCTGCTGCCAGGTCTGGTAGATATCGGCCTTGGAGGGCGAACCGTCGGCGGTGAAGCCGATGCCGTTGTACTTGGCGTTCTGCTTGTTGTCCCGCGCGACGATCTCGTAGAGCCGCAGCACCTCTGCCTCGCCTGTGTGCACCACCGGGTCGAAGGTGCGCGGCTCGCCGCCGAAGGAGGCCCGCACCGGATCGCCCGCCTTCAGGTTCTTGACCCACGGACGCAGGGCGGTGCCGATCAGCAGACTGTCACCGTGCCGGGTGTAGGCCACCGGCACGTCGTAGACCTTCCCCGACTTGCGCCCGACGACGTGCAGGATCATCAGCCGCTTGCCGACGATGCCCGACAGGCCGGGCACGCGCAGCAGCGTGCGCACGACCCGATTCATCACGCCCTGATACGCGGGAATGCGTTCGGGACCGGAGGTGGTCGGTGTGCCGTAAGGGTTTTCGGGCGACGCGTGCTCAGTCATGGCTTCCAGTATCGGAGCACGCGCCGCGCTCGGCGCTACGAAGTCCGAGATCCGCCAGTGGACGCGCGGCGGACGAGGACGCGCGCCCTCGGTACCCTGCGTGCATGACTTCCGGGCAGACCGAAATCTGGCACAACCCGCGGTGCAGCAAGAGCCGCAACGCCACCGCGTTCCTGAACGAGGCCGGTGTCGACTACACCGTGCGCAAGTATCTGGACCAGCCGCCGACGGCCGCCGAACTGCGTGAGGTGTTGCGCCGGCTGGACGCCGAACCGTGGGAGATCACCCGCACCGGCGAGCAGGTCGCCAAGGATCTCGGCATGGCGAGCTGGCCGCGGACCGCCGCGGACCGGGACCGCTGGATCGACGCGCTGGTCGAACATCCAGCGCTGATCCAACGGCCGATCGTGCTCACCGCCGACGGCGGCGCGGTGCTGGCCCGCGACGACGCCGCACTGCGCGATCTGCTCTGAGTCGCGTTCCCGCCGTACGGAACCCGGCGGTAGGGTCGGCGGACATGAAGGTACAACTGCGCCACAGTCCCGCCGCCGCCGTCGCGCGGTGCTTCCTCGCCGGGGGCGAGCCGATGCGGGTCGAGAGCGGCGCCATGGTGGCGCACTCGGCGGGAGTCACGTTGCAGGCCAAGGCCGAGGGCGGCATCCTGGCCGGACTCAAGCGGTCGGTGCTGGCGGGGGAATCGTTCTTCGTCTCGACGTTCACCGCGCCGCCGCAGGGCGGATGGGTCGACGTGGCGCCCGCGCTTCCCGGCGACATGCTCAATTTGCAGATCACGCCGGACCGGCCGTTCTTCATCAGCCGAGGGGGCTGGATCGCCAACTCGCACGGCGTGCAGGTGGAGAGCAAGTGGGGCGGTTTCGCCAATCTGTTCGGCGGCGAGGGCGGGTTCGGTCTGCGCGCGCACGGCGAGGGCGAGATCGTGGTCGGCGTGTTCGGCGCGATCGACGTGATCGATCTGCAACCGGGCGAGCCGATCACGATCGACACCGGGCACGTGGTCGCCTACGACCTGGCGATGAATTTCAGCATCCGGCGAGCGGTGTCGGGTCGATCGATCCAATCGTTGAAATCCGGCGAGGGCTTCGTCTTCGATTTCACCGGTCCCGGCCGGGTGCTGTTGCAGACGCGCAACCCCGGTGCGTTCGCCGCCTGGGCGGCGTCCGTCGCGTCGTCCAGCTGATCAGGGTCGCGTCCCGGCGTCCTCCGGTGGCCGGGCGCAGCTCAGCAGGTCGGTGATGAGCAGGCGAGTGTCCGGGACGAACGGCCAGTCCGGATCGGCCAGACGCGCCAGCAGCTCGGCGTCGGTCCACCACCATCCCGCGGCGATTTCGTCGGGTTGGTGGCGGATCGGCCCGTCGTAGCGCGCCTCGTACGCGAACAGGTGACAGCGCATCGGCCGCCCGGCCCACTCACCGTCCCAGGAGACCGTCGCCAGGGGTTGGGGGGAGACGGCGGCGAGGTCGGGCGTGACGCCCAGTTCCTCGGCCAGTTCGCGCACGGCCGTCCGGCGTGGCGCTTCGCCCGGCGCGACCACACCACCGGCGAGGCAGTCGTGCATGCCCGCGAAAACGAGCTTGGACTCGGTGCGGCGGTGCACGTAGACGCGCTCGCCGTCACCGGACCGCAGGAGCACGCCCGCGCTGGCGTGCCACAATCCGTCGCGGTAGACCGTTGACCGCTCGGCGGCGCCCACCGGGTTGCCCGCCGCATCGTAGACCGCGATCGTTTCGCCGCCCGGATCTCCGGCGTGGGGCGGCTCGCGATGACACGGCGGAGCGGACATGGGTCGAGAGTAACGTGAACACCGCACGCCACAGGGAGAGAGGATCGCCGCCCATGGTGCTTCCGCACGCACTGGCGAATTTCAACCGGCATGTCACCAACCCCACCGCGGGCCTGGTCGCGGGACGCGCGCCCGGCTTCGGCATCGTGCTGCACAAGGGCAGGAAGTCGGGACGGGCCTACCGCACCCCGGTCATGGTCTTCGAGCAGGACGGCGCCTACCGGATCGCGCTGACCTACGGCCGGGATGTCGACTGGGTCAAGAACATCCGCGCCGCGGGCGGTTTCGCCCTGGAAACCCGCGGCCATGTCGTCGAGCTGACCGACCCGGTCGTGCGGCATGACCCGTCCGCCGCGTGGGCGCCGCTCGGTGTGCGCCAGGTGCTGAAGACGATCTCGGCGGACTACTACGTCGAGGCCCGTCCGGCGGACTGATCCCGTCCCCGCTTGTCCGCCGTGCACCGGCAACAGCGTCATCGCCGCACCGCGCTCCCATCGCGCGGGTGCGTCTATTCGCCGGTGTGGCTCAGCACCGCGGGAGACAACCCGAACGTCCGGCGGCAGGTGCGGGTGAGGTCAGCGCCGTCGGAGAAGCCCGCCGCGTGCGCGGCCGTCGTGAGATCGTCTCCGGCCAGCGCGCGGGTGCGCGCGATGTGCAGCCGCAGCCACAGGATGTAGCGACGCAACGGAATTCCCATCTGCTCGGTGAACAGGTGGGACAGCCGGGGCGCGGGAATGCCCAACTGCCGTGCGACATCCGCGCCGCGCACCGACCCCGTGCGCACCAGAGCGGGCAGCAGTTGCAGGGCCGCCGTGATCACCGCGTGCCGCTCGCCCGGGCCCGCGGCGCCGTCCTGGGGCAGCAGATCGTCGACGACCGCGGTGACCTGCGCGGTCAGATCCCCGCCACCGGCGGTGATGCCCAGGTTGTCGGCGTCGTCGACCCAGCCGTTGAGGTGGGCCCTGCGATCGGCCGCCGCGCCCGCGGCCGTCTCGGGGTCGAGGTAGACGGCCGTGCCGTGCGCGGCGCCCACGTCGATCCGGTGCGGCGCGTCGGTCGGCACGATGACGTGGGTGCCCTGCCTGCGGACACCGCTACCGTCCACCACCACGATCGGCGTGCTCGCGGCGACGATCTGCACCGCGTGATGCGCGTGCAACTCCGTGGGACCGATCGATCCGGCGAAGGCCAGCACCCCCGGCCGCAGCAGCGCGAGACCCGCCCGCGCCGGTTCGTCCGCCGCGCTCCCCGGCGCCGTCGAGAAGCCGTTGGTGACCAGAGCCTTCATCATGGGATGCTCCCGGCTGAGACACTCGCGCTGAATCCTGGGATGAGCGTATCGGTTTGAGCCGGGTGGTATTCCCGATTCCTCCGATTACCGCCGGTCAGCTCTCGGTGACCTCGACGCCGCGCCAGAACGCGACGTAATCCTTGATCTGTGCCGCCTTGGTCTTCGGCTCCGGGTAGTACCAGGCGGCGTCGGGGTTGCTGTCTCCGTCGACCACCACGGTGTAGTAGCTGGCGGTGCCCTTCCACGGGCAGTAGCTGTGCGTGTCGGAGGGCTGGAAGAACTCGGGCCGGATCGAGTCCGGCGGGAAGTAGTGATTGCCCTCGACGATGATGGTGTCATTGCTGGTCGCGAGGACGCGGCCGTGCCAAGTTGCCGTTGCCATACTTCGATTCTGCCCCGGTCCTACCGGTGGGCGGTGGCCGAGCAGGTGCGGCCGGAGGCCGAGATCACTCGCGATGGCCGGGCCGGTGGAGTTCGACGGCCAATGCCACGAGTTCGCTCAGGTACGCGCCGTCCGATCCGGCCCGCCGCGTCGCTTCGGCCAAGGGGAAGGTACGCACCTCGAGGATCTGCTCGGCGTCGTCCGGATTGGTCGGGTCGGAGTCGAGCACCACATCCGCGGTGCACCACAGCCACGCCTTGTGCGGATGCGGCTGCCACTCGCGATGCGGTGCGCACCTGTTGCTCGTCGCGTGATGCGCGCCGATCCATCGGATCGGGCCCACCGGGCGTGCTCCCGCCTCCTCCCGCAGTTCGCGGCGCACGCACGCGTCGATCGACTCGCCGCGTTCCCTGGTGCCGCCAGGGATCAGCCAGACATCGCGGTCGTCACGGCACAGCACGATCTCGTCGCCGACGAAACAGACGACGTGGATATTGGTGACCAGTCCGTCGGACGGGAGCGTGGTGGAGAACCGCACATCCAGGTCGCCCCACGCCCAGTGGGCCGGTGTGTGCAGCAAGGGGTAGCGATCGGCGAGCGTCACAGCACGACGGTAGCGGTCGCCGAGCGACGTGTCCGCCGGATCGCCGCGGCTGCGACTAGTGCAGGGCCGCAATGGAATCGGCCTGTCCGCATCCCGGTGTTCAGCGTTCCCTGGCCAGCGCCCGGTAACTCACGTTCCAGAACCACTCCACCGGTCCCCGCTCGAAGCGTCGCAGCCACAGGTGCGCTCCGGACGCGATGATCAGCGCCACCAGCACGTAGACACCGATGGTGAACGGGACGCGGTCGTCGGCCGAGACGCGCGCGGCGAGTCCGAAACCCCAGCCGTAGCAGAGCATCGATGCCACCAGGTTCTGCAGGATGTAGCAGCTGAGCGCGGTGCGGCCGATCTCGGCGAAACGCCGCCCGGCGAAACCGGGGCGGGGGCGTCGCAGGTACCACTCGGCGACCGCGGCCAGAATGCCGAGCGCGACGAACGGGGCGCTGCCGTACCGGGTGAACAGGATGAGGTCGCCACCGCCCAGGATCCCGACGCCGAGGTCGATCGGCGCGGCTATCCCGAAGCCGAGGACCATCAGCCGCTTGCGCAGCCGCGCGCCATCCGGGGCGAACACACCCGCCCGGAACAGCCGCGCGCCGGTCAGGAACAGCGCGACCGACATCGCGAAGACGAAGATCGTCTCCGCCCGGAACAGCCCGGCGTTGCCGAGGCGGAACAGCGCCAGCTCCCAGAACGAGCCGTCGGCATAGGGATTCGGGTCCAGCGCACGACGCGCCGCAGCACCCTGTCGCGGCGCGAACGCCAGAGCGAGCGCGATCAGCGTCAGCAGCGCCACGTGCACGGCCGCCGCGCCGACCAGCCAGCGCCGCCGCGCCCGCTCACCGGTGGCGAGCACGAACGCGACCACGAGCCCGGTCACCGCGTAACCCATCAGGACGTCGAACTCGGCGACGAAGACGAAATTGACCAGACCGTCCAGAAACAGCAGTCCCGCGCGCCAGGGATACTTCCCCGGCCAGCGGCGCCCTGCCTTGCCGGCCGAGCGTTGCTGGATGGCGAGGCCGACGCCGAACATGATGGTGAGCAGCCCGAGGAACTTGCCCTGCGCCACCTGCTGGAGCACGCGCTCGGTCCAGGTCCATCCACCGGCCGGCGCACCCAGATCGTGCAGATAGCCGATCAGCCCCTCCGGGTTGGTGACGATCCAGATGTTGGTGGCGAGCGTGCCGAGGATCGCGATCCCGCGCAGCACGTCCAACGCGACGAGCCGGGCGGGTTCCTGCGGCGGCTCGAGCGCCGGACGGCGCTGCTCGGTGGTCTCGACGGGGCGGGCTGCGGTCGACTCGGACATGTCCCGACTATCGCGCCGACCTGCGCCGCGACGAGTCCTCCGGAAGTACCACCTGCGGTATGACATTGGACTCCGCCGGTCGCGGCGGGTCCGGCCGGTTGCGTGACCTAGGCTCGATGCCATGCAGCGCATCATCGGAATAGAGGTCGAATACGGCATCTCGACCCCGACCGAGCCGTCGGCCAACCCGATCCTCACCTCGACCCAGGCGGTCCTGGCCTACGCCGCGGCCGAGGGCGTGCCGCGCGCCAAGCGCACCCGATGGGACTACGAGGTGGAGTCGCCGCTGCGCGACGCGCGCGGATTCGACCTGAGCCGGATGAACGGGCCCGCGCCGGTGATCGACGCCGACGAGGTGGGCGCGGCGAACATGATCCTCACCAACGGCGCCCGGCTCTACGTCGACCACGCCCACCCGGAGTACTCCGCGCCCGAGGTCACCGACCCGCTGGACGCGGTGATCTGGGACAAGGCGGGCGAGCGGGTGATGGAGGCCGCCGCGCGGCACGCCTCCAGCGTGCCGGGGGCCCCGCGGCTGCAGCTGTACAAGAACAACGTGGACGGCAAGGGCGCCTCCTACGGCACCCACGAGAACTACCTGATGAGCCGGGACACGCCGTTCAACCAGATCATCGTCGGGCTCACGCCGTTCTTCGTGTCCCGCCAGGTGGTGTGCGGGTCCGGCCGGGTCGGCATCGGCCAGTCCGGCGACCACGCCGGCTTCCAGCTGTCCCAGCGCTCGGACTACATCGAGGTCGAAGTCGGCCTGGAGACCACGCTCAAGCGGGGCATCATCAACACCCGCGACGAGCCGCACGCCGACGCCGACAAGTACCGCAGGCTGCACGTCATCATCGGCGACGCCAACCTGGCCGAGATGTCGACCTACCTGAAGGTCGGCACCACCGCCCTGGTCCTCGACCTGATCGAAGCGGGCGAGGACCTGTCGGATCTGCAGCTGGCGCGCCCGGTCACCGCGGTGCACACGATCAGCCACGACCCCACGCTGCGGGCGACCGTCGCGCTCGCCGACGGCCGCGAACTCACCGGCCTCGCGTTGCAGCGTGTGTACCTGGACCGGGTGATCAAGTTCGTCGACCGCACCGGCAACGACGACAAGCGCGTGCAGGACATCATCGAGAACTGGGCCATGGTGCTCGACCTGCTCGAACGCGACCCGATGGAGTGCGCGAACCTGCTCGACTGGCCCGCCAAGCTGCGCCTGCTCGAGGGCATGCGCAGCCGCGAGGGCCTCGGCTGGGCGGCCCCCAAGCTGCACCTGATGGACCTGCAGTACTCCGACGTGCGCTTGGACAAGGGTCTCTACAACCGCCTGGTCGCGCGCGGCTCGATGAAGCGGCTGATCACCGAGCAGCAGGTCCTCGACGCCATGACCAATCCGCCCACCGACACCCGCGCCTACTTCCGCGGCGAGTGCCTGCGCCGCTTCGGCGCCGACATCGCGGCGGCCAGCTGGGACTCGGTGATCTTCGACCTGGGCGGCGACTCCCTGGTCCGCATCCCCACCCTGGAACCGCGCCGCGGCACCAAGGCCCACGTCGGCAAACTCCTCGACGGGGTGACCACCGCCGCCGACCTGGTGGAGCAGCTGACGACGTAAACCACACGGGCGCCACCGCGGGTTTCGAGCGAAGCGAGATCGGGCATTGTCCGTTCGCGGCTCGAGCCACAAGGGGGCCGCGAACACTCGGCGCCGCAGTCGCTGCAAAATCGACACAGCGCCGAAGGCGCTGCCGAACCAACACCGCACACAAAATAGGCACGCTGTCGGTGCTGGTAGGTAGTGTTGAGGGACGAGCACGGACAATGCTCATGATCGGGATCGTGCTCACCATGTGTTCCGGTCATGATGAGGACAGAGGAGGTCGGCTGCCATGGCACAAGAGCAGACCAAGCGCGCCGGGGGTGGCGACGAGGACGAGGGCCCCGACGGTGTAGACGCCGCCGGTCAGGAGCGCCGCGAGAAGCTGGCGGAGGAAACCGACGACCTGCTCGACGAGATCGATGACGTGCTCGAGGAGAACGCCGAGGACTTCGTCCGCGCGTACGTGCAGAAAGGTGGCCAGTGACAGTCGGTGACCCCTCGCGTCTCCACCTGGGGTACGCCCTTTCTTCCTTCTCCGACTATCTCCGTATGCATGCACCGGATCTGTTGCCAGGCAACAGGTTCGCCCAGGGTGCCGCCGGAATCCCCGGCGGCACTTCCGCGAAGGAGATCGCTCCGCACGGCACCACCATCGTCGCGGTGAGTTATCGCGGCGGTGTGCTGATCGCCGGCGACCGGCGCGCCACGCAGGGGAACCTGCTGGCCAGCCGGGATATCGAGAAGGTGTACATCACCGACAGCTATTCCGCGGCAGGCATCGCAGGCACCGCGGGTATGGCGGTGGAGATGGTGCGGATCTTCGCGGTGGAGCTGGAGCACTACGAGAAGTTGGAGGGCGTGCCGCTGACCTTCGACGGCAAGGCCAACAAGCTGTCGAAGATGGTGCGCGAGAATCTGCCCGCGGCCCTGCAGGGTCTGGCGGTGGTGCCGATGCTGGTCGGCTACGACCTGGACGCCACCGATCCGGACAAGGCGGGCCGCATCGTTTCGTTCGATGTGGTGGGTGGACGCAGCGAGGAGCGTTTCGGGTACGCCGCGGTCGGTTCCGGCTCGATGTTCGCGAAGTCTTCGCTGAAGAAGCTGTACGCCAAGGGACTCGATCAGGACCGCGCGTTGCGCATCGCCGTCGAGTCGCTGTTCGACGCGGCCGACGACGACACCGCGACGGGTGGCCCGGATCTGGTGCGCGGCATCTTCCCGACGGCGATCGTGATCGACGAGGAGGGTGCGGTCGAGGTGGCCGAGTCGCGGCTGGCGGAGATCACCCGCGGCATCGTCGCCGACCGCGAGGCCGCCGAAGAAGGGAGCGCCTGATCATGACGTTGCCGTACTACGCGTCGGCCGAGCAGATCATGCGCGACAAGACCGAGCTCGCGCGCAAGGGCATCGCTCGGGGGCGCAGCGTCGTGGTCTTGACGTATGACAAGGGTGTGCTGTTCGTCGCCGAGAACCCCTCCGCGACGCTGCACAAGGTGAGTGAACTCTACGACCGCATCGGGTTCGCCGCGGTCGGGAAGTACAACGAGTTCGAGAATCTGCGCAGGGGCGGCATCCTGCAGGCCGACATCCGGGGGTATCAGTACGACCGCCGCGATGTCACCGGCCGCGCGTTGGCCAACGCCTACGCGCAGACTCTCGGCACGATCTTCACTGATCAGCTCAAGCCCTACGAGGTGGAGATCTGTGTGGCGGAGGTCGGTTATCCGGAACAGGCCGCGCAATCGGTGCTGTACCGGATCACCTTCGACGGGTCGATCGTGGACGAGCGGGAGTTCGTGGTGATGGGCGGCACGACCGAGCCGATCGTCACCGCGTTGAAGTCGTCCTACCAACCGGGCCTCGACCTGGCGTCGGCGGTCGGCGTCGCGGTGCGCGCGCTGCAAGCGGGCGTCCCGGAAGGCGCGGAGAAGGAGAAGCGGGTGCTGGGTGTGAGCTCGCTCGAGGTCGCGACCTTGGAGCAGGCGCGTCCACGCCGGGCGTTCCGGCGGGTGCCCAACGCGGCGCTGGAGCGTTTGCTGAACCCGGCGGAAGCCGCCGAGCAGCCCGCTGCGGACCAGTCCGGCTCCGAGTCGGAGCAGGACAAGCCGTCGGCGAAGGAGACTCCGTCAGCGGAGTGATCCGGCGGGAGTGATCCCAGCGGCGACGAGTTCGACGGCCCGCGAACCACGGCAGGTTCGCGGGCCGTATCGACATGTCCGGTGCCGGACCGAACCGTGCATCCTCCGGTGAAACCGGCGTTCCACCCGGCCGAATTCCGACAAAGCGGGCCAAATCGTTGTGAAGACGTATGCATCCGGGTTGTTCGGTGCCCCACGCAACACGCCGACATGGCTGTAATGTCGATGGTGTGCAGCGACGAATTATGGGGATCGAGACCGAGTTCGGTGTGACATGCACCTTCCACGGTCACCGTCGACTGTCCCCCGACGAGGTGGCCCGGTATCTGTTCCGCCGGGTGGTGTCCTGGGGCCGTAGCTCGAACGTGTTCCTCCGCAACGGTGCCCGGCTCTACCTCGACGTCGGGTCGCATCCGGAGTACGCGACCGCGGAATGCGACAACCTGGCGCAATTGGTGACCCACGACCGTGCGGGCGAGCGGGTCCTCGAAGAGTTGCTGATCGACGCCGAGCAGCGTCTGGCCGAAGAAGGCATCGGCGGCGACATCTACCTGTTCAAGAACAACACCGACTCCGCGGGCAACTCCTACGGCTGCCACGAGAACTTCCTGGTGGTGCGGGCGGGGGAGTTCTCCCGGATCTCCGACGTGCTGCTGCCGTTCCTGGTCACTCGCCAGCTGATCTGCGGCGCGGGCAAGGTGCTGCAGACCCCGAAGGCCGCCACCTTCTGCCTGTCGCAGCGTGCCGAGCACATCTGGGAGGGCGTCTCCTCGGCGACCACGCGCTCGCGGCCGATCATCAACACCCGCGACGAGCCACACGCCGACGCGGAGAAGTACCGCCGCCTGCACGTGATCGTCGGCGACTCGAACATGTCCGAGACCACCACCATGCTCAAGGTCGGCACGGCCGCCCTGGTGCTGGAGATGATCGAGGCGGGCGTCTCGTTCCGCGACTTCGCGCTGGACAATCCGATCCGCGCGATCCGCGAGGTCAGCCACGACCTGACCGGTCGTCGTCCGGTGCGCCTGGCGGGCGGCCGGCAGGCCAGCGCCCTGGACATCCAGCGCGAGTACTACGCCCGCGCCGTGGAGCACCTGCGCAATCGGGACCGCGATCCGCAGATCGACCAGGTGGTGGACCTGTGGGGCCGCACCTTGGACGCGGTCGAGGCGCAGGACTTCGCGAAGGTCGACACCGAGATCGACTGGGTGATCAAGCGCAAGCTGTTCCAGCGCTACCAGGACCGCTACGGCATGGAACTGTCCGATCCCAAGATCGCCCAGCTGGATCTGGCCTATCACGACATCAAGCGCGGACGCGGCGTCTTCGACCTGCTGCAGCGCAAGGGCCTGGCCAAGCGCGTCACCGAGGACGAGGCCGTGGACGCCGCCGTCGACACCCCGCCGCAGACCACCAGGGCGAAGCTGCGCGGTGACTTCATCACCGCCGCCCAGGAGGCCGGCCGCGACTTCACCGTCGACTGGGTGCACCTGAAGCTGAACGACCAGGCGCAGCGCACCGTGCTGTGCAAGGATCCGTTCCGCTCGGTCGACGAGCGCGTCGATCGCCTGATCGCGTCGATGTAATCCCCAGCGCCTGCGGCGCTGGGTGTTCGCGGCCCTCTTGTGGCTCGCGTGTGCGCGGCGCCGGGCCGGGAACGGCGGATGCTCGGTCTCGCTTCGCTCGAAGGTCGTCGTTGGGGTGCGCTGGGGCTTCGGTGCCTGAGGTTGCGCCTGCGTGCATGATCGAGACATGATCATCGCCTTCTCCGTCACACCGCTCGGGACCGGCGTCGACGTCGGGCGCGCCGTCGCGGAGGCGGTCCGCGTGGTGCGTGCCAGTGGACTGCCCAATCGCACCGACGCCATGTTCACCACCATCGAGGGCGAATGGGACGAGGTGATGGCCGTGGTGAAACAGGCGACCGACGCCATCCTCGCCGTCGCGCCGCGCTGCAGCCTGGTGCTGAAGGCCGACATCCGCCCCGGCGTGACGGACGCGATGACCGCCAAGGTGGAGAAAGTGGAGCGCTACCTGGCCGAAGGCTGAGGACCCGCGCGTTCCAGCCGAGCCGATGGTCCACCTCCGCAGCGCGGTACCGACCCTTGTCGCTGCCGCGCCCGGTCCGCTCCTCGGACGCGAATCCAAGGCCAAGGCCGCCACCGCGAAGTCGTATTCCAGCCGAAACGATTGCCCGAGGGGCAAACGCCGAGGTCGGGACATGCATCTTCCAGCGTGCCCAACGCACCTCGACTACGCCTTTCGAGCGAAGCGAGACCGAGCCTGGGCCGCGAACACGCCGCGACGAAGTCGCGGCCAAAACAACACAGCCTGGCCGCGCAGATTACCCTCTATCGGGTGGCGATATCCAAGGTCGAGCGGCTGATGAATCTGGTCATCGCGCTGCTGTCGACCCGGCAGTTCCTGACCGCCGAGCGGATCCGGGAGAGCGTGGCCGGCTACGAGGACTCCGCCAGCGACGAGGCCTTCAGCCGCATGTTCGAGCGGGACAAGAACGAACTGCGTGATCTGGGCATCCCGCTGGAGGTCGGTCCGGTGAGCCGGTACTCGACGGTGGAGGGCTACCGGATCAACCGCGACGCCTACGAGCTACCCGACATCGACCTGACCGACCAGGAGGCCGCCGCCGTCGCGGTGGCCGTGCAGATGTGGGAATCGCCGGAATTGGCCGCCGCCGCGGAAGGCGCGCTGCTCAAGCTGCGCGCGGCGGGCGTGCACGTGGAAACCGACGCCGCCGTGGCATCGGTGCCCGCGGTTCCGGCCCGCGCTCGCGGCTCGGAACCCGTGCTCGGCAAACTCCTCGCCGCGATCGACGCGGGCCAGGCGGTGCGGTTCGAGCACCGCGGCGCGATCAACGCCCCCTATCTGATGCGCGACGTCGAACCCTGGGGCGTCGTCACCCATCACGGCCGCTGGTACCTCGTCGGGCACGACCGGGACCGGGACGCGGTGCGCAGCTTCCGGCTGTCGCGCATCGGCGACGATGTCACTCCGTACGGCCCGCGCAACGCCGTCCACAAGCCGGAGGATCTCGATCTGCGCGCCATCGTCGACCAGGTCACCAGCACCGCGCCGGTCAGCGGCACGGCAACGGTGTGGGTGGCCGAAGGGCGCGGACGGGAGATCCGCAGGCTCGGCCAGGTGACCGGGGAGCGCGTCGTCGGCGGCCGTGCGGGCACCGTGGTCGAGCTTCCGGTGCGATCCCGGGATTGGGTGGCCCGGCTGATCACCGGGCTGGGCCCGGACGCCGTGGTACTCGCCCCCGAGTCGCTGCGTGCCGATGTCATCGCGCGGCTGCGTTCGGTCTTCGACCGCACGGAGGTGCGGGCATGAGTTCACGGCTGTCGGTCCGGCTGTCCCGGTTGCTGAACATGATCCCGTACTTCATCGCCCACCCGGGCATCAGCGCCGCCGAGGCCGCCGCCGATCTGGGCGTGACCACCAAGCAGTTGATGAGCGATCTCAATCAGCTGTGGATGTGCGGACTGCCCGGGTACGGCCCGGGTGACCTGATCGACTTGTCGTTTTCCGAGGAGAGCATCGAGGTCACCTTCTCCGCGGGCATCGATCGTCCGCTGCGACTGACCTCCACCGAGGCGACCGCCCTGCTGGTGGCGTTGCGCTCGATCGTCGACATGCCCGGCATGGTCGACCCGACCGCGGCCCACGCGGCCATCGCGAAGATCGAAGCGGCGATCGCGGGCGGCGCGGAATCCGCCGGGAACGGGAGGTCGCGCACCCCGCCGCAGGAAGCGCCCGCGGTGGCCGCCGTGCGGTCGGCGCTGGCGCTGGGCCGGGCGCTGCGGCTGGTGTACTACTCCGCCAGTCGTGACGTGGTGTCCGAACGCATCGTCGATCCGATCCGCATCGTCCTCGTGGACGACAACAGCTATCTGCAGGCCTGGTGCCGACAGGCCGAGGGAGTGCGGCTGTTCCGCTTCGACCGGATCGAGGCCGCGACCGAACTGGCGGAGCCGGCCCGGCCGCCCGTGCACGCCACCGACGCGACGGCGGGCCTGGACCTGTTCCAGGACGATCCAACGGTTCCTCTGGCGCGTTTGCGGATTCACGCCGACTACGCGTGGGTTCTGGATCAGTACCCGATGCACCGGCTGGCGGTGCATCCCGACGGCAGCCTGGAGGCGACCATGCGGTTCGCCACGCTGGACTGGATGGCCCGCCTGCTGCTCGGTTTCGGCGCAGGCGTCACCGTCCTCGGCCCGCCGGAGCTGGTGGCGGCGGTGCGCGAGCGGTCGAACGCCGCGCTGGCCGCCTACGAGGAAGCCGGATATCCGGAGGCCGGATGAGGAAGGCACAGGCCCTCCCGGCATGAACAGTCGTGTGCTGGTGGTGGGCGCGGGCAGCATCGGCAATTTCGTCGGCGGCAAGCTCGGCGTGGCGGGCGCGGAGGTCACCCTGGTCGGCCGCAAGCGGGTGCTGGACGAGCTCGGCGCGTCCGGGCTCCGGCTCACCGACCTCGACGGCGGTGACGAGGCGCTGCCGCCGGACCGATTCCATCGCGCGACCGAACCCGACGACGTCGGCTCGGCGGACCTGGTGCTGGTCACGGTGAAATCGGCGGCGACGGCGGAGGCGGTGCGCGAGCTGGCGGGCAAGATCCGGCCCGGCACCGTGGTGCTCAGCCTGCAGAACGGCATCGGCAACGACTCGGTGATCCGGGAGATCCTGCCGCACTGCGTGGTGCTGGCCGGAATGGTGATGTTCAACGTCGTGCACCACCCCGGCGGGCATTTCCATCGGGGCACCGAAGGCGGTCTCGCGGTACAGGACGATCCGGCCCTGGCGCCGTTCCTCGACGTGTTCGAGCGAGCGCGGCTCGGCTTGCGCCGGTACCCCGACCTGCGCCCGGTGCAGTGGGCGAAGCTGCTGCTGAACCTCAACAACCCGATCAACGCGCTGTCGGGGCTCCCGCTGCGGGAGGAACTCGCCGACCGGGACTACCGCCGCTGTCTCGCGCTGACCCAGCGCGAAGCGCTCGCGGTGATGAACAAGGCGCGAATTCGCCCCGCCCGGCTGACGCCGCTGCCGCCTCGGGTGATGGCGGCGCTGCTGACTGTGCCCGACGGCTTGTTCCGGCGGGTAGCCGGCCAGGTGCTGGCGATCGATCCGGTGGCGCGTTCGTCCATGGCCGACGACCTCGAACTGGGTCGTAAGACCGAAATCTCCTGGCTGTGCGGGGAAATCGTCGAACTGGGCGCGATGGTCGGGATGCCGACGCCGGTGAATCAGCGGCTGACCGAATTGATCGTCGCGGCCGAGCTTGGCGGCAGGCGCGTGTGGAGCGGAGGGGAGCTGCTCGGCCAGTTGCGGACCGCCACGGCGGGCGGCGGGCCCGAACGCGGGACGAACGAGCGGTGACGGCGGCGTTCGCGCACGTCACCCTCCGGTAGCATCGAAACATCACAGTCTTGGGAGGTAGATCATGGGCAGTCTGAGCATCTGGCACTGGCTGATCATTGCGGTGGTCTTCGTGATGTTCTTCGGCGCGAAGCGGATGCCCGACGCGGCCCGCAGCTTGGGCCGGTCGTTGCGCATCTTCAAGAGCGAAGTCAGTCAGATGCAGAACGAGAGCAACGCGCCCGCGGGCGGCGCGCAGGCTCAGCAGCCCGCGCCGCAGTTGCCCGCCGCACAGCAGTCGACGCCGCAGGCCACCGAGTCCCGCACCGAGCAGAAGTCGGTCTGAGCGGAGCCGCTCGCGCCGGAGTGAGGAACAGCTCACTCCGGACTCAGTGCTGTTGCCGAGCCGTGCGAGGCACGTGACCCCAGGGGCGATCACCAACCATGCGAATCCCGTTCGATCCGCGGCGCAGTAAGCGCAGGACCAATCCCGACGGCACCATGTCGTTGGTCGAGCATCTGCAGGAGCTGCGGTACCGGTTGCTGGTGTCGATCGCGGCGGTGATCGCGACGACGGTGCTGGGGTTCCTGTGGTACGCGCACGGGTTCCTGGGGATCGAGAGCCTCGGTGAGATCCTGCGCGGGCCGTATTGCTCGCTGCCCTCGTCGGCCCGTGCGTCGCTGACCCCGGACGGCGAATGCCGTCTGCTCGCGACCGCGCCGTTCGAGCAGTTCACGCTGCGATTGAAGGTCGGCTTGACCGCGGGCGTGGTGCTGGCGGCGCCGATCTGGCTGTATCAATTGTGGGCGTTCATCACCCCCGGGCTGTACGCGAAGGAACGCAAGTACGCGATCGGGTTCGTGTCCTCGGGCACGGTGTTGTTCGCCGCGGGAGCGGTGCTGGCCTATGTGGTGATCGCGCACGCGTTGAGCTTCTTGCTCACCATCGGCGACAACGTGCAGATCACGGCGCTGAGCGGGTCGCAGTACTTCTCGTTCATCATTCAGTTGCTGATCATCTTCGGGGTCAGCTTCGAGACGCCGTTGCTGATCGTCGGGCTGAACCTGGTGGGCGTCCTGACCTACGAGCGCCTCAAGGCGTGGCGGCGGGGGATCACCTTCGGCTTGTTCGTGTTCGCGGCGATCGTGACGCCGCAGGATCCGTTCTCGATGCTGGCGCTGGCCTTGGCGCTGACGGTGTTGTTCGAGGTGGCGATCCAGTTCTCCCGCGTCAACGACCTGCGCAGGGCGCGCAAGGAGCGCGAGGATCTGGCCGCGCTGTCGGACGAGGAGGCCTCCGAACTCGGCGCACCGGAGCCGATCGATCCGGCCGGGTCGATCGGTACGCCCGCGGAGAAATCCACACGACCGGTGTCGGACTACTCCGATACGCTCTGACGAGTGACAGTTGACCGGTCGCAGACGGGCGAGTTGGCCGTATTCTCCGCCGAACTGAAGTTCCGGCTGGATCCGTTTCAGCGCGACGCCTGTGCGGCGCTCGAAGAAGGCCACAGTGTCCTGGTCTGCGCTCCCACGGGCGCGGGTAAGACGGTGGTCGGCGAGTTCGCCGTTCACCTGGCGCTGGCGGCGGGCGGGAAGTGCTTCTACACCACGCCGATCAAGGCGCTGTCGAACCAGAAGTTCGCCGACCTCACCGAGCGCCACGGCCGCGACAAGGTCGGACTGCTGACCGGCGACCAATCGATCAATCCGGACGCGCCGGTGGTCGTGATGACCACCGAGGTGCTGCGCAACATGCTCTACGCCTCCTCCGACGCGCTGCGCGGGTTGTCCTACGTCGTGATGGACGAGGTGCACTACCTCGCCGACCGGTTCCGCGGCGCCGTGTGGGAAGAGGTCATCCTGCACCTGTCCCCGGATGTGCGGCTGGTCAGTCTCTCGGCCACGGTGAGCAACGCCGAGGAGTTCGGCGCCTGGATGGAGACCGTGCGCGGCGACACCGCCGTTGTGGTCGACGAGACCAGGCCCGTGCCGCTGTGGCAGCACGTCATGGTGGGACGGCGGATGTTCGACCTGTTCGACACCAAATCCACCGAGCAGAAGGTCCTCGTCGACGAAGACCTGGTGCGGTTCATCCGCCACCGCGAGGCGGCCGACCGGATGAACAGCTGGGGCTCCCCGCGCAACGGTCGCGGCGGCCCGCGCCGGGATTTCCGCCCGTTGCCGCGGCCGGAGGTGCTCGCCAAGCTGGACGAAGAGGGCCTGCTGCCCGCGATCACGTTCATCTTCAGCCGGGCGGGTTGCGACGGCGCGCTCGCGCAGTGCGTGCGCTCGCGGCTGGACCTGAGCCGTCCGGAGGAGCGCGACGAGGTCGACGCGATCATCGACAAGCACACCGGCGATCTGCCCAAGACCGATCTGGAGGTGCTCGGCTATTGGGAGTGGCGCGAGGCGCTGCACCGCGGTCTCGCGGCGCATCACGCCGGGATGCTGCCCGCGTTCCGGCACACCGTCGAGGAACTGTTCGTCAACGGGCTGGTGCGCGCGGTCTTCGCCACCGAGACGCTGGCGCTCGGCATCAACATGCCCGCCCGCACCGTGGTGCTGGAACGGCTGGTCAAGTTCAACGGGGAGTCACACGCGGAGCTCACGCCGGGGGAGTACACCCAGCTGACCGGGCGTGCGGGGCGGCGCGGCATCGACGTCGAAGGCCACGCGGTGGTGCTGTGGCAGCCCGAGGTGGACACCAGCGCGGTCGCGGGCCTGGCCTCGACGCGCACCTATCCGCTGCGCAGCTCGTTCCGGCCGGGCTACAACATGTCGATCAACCTCATCGATCGGATGGGCGCCGACGAGTCGCGCGCCCTGCTGGAGCGATCGTTCGCCCAGTTCCAGGCGGACCGTTCGGTGGTCGGGCTGGTGCGCGGCATCGAACGCAACGAGGGGGCCCTGCGCAAGCTGCGCGGCCAGCTCGGCGGCGCCGAAGGCGGATTCCTCGAGTACCTGTCGCTGCGTGAGCGGATCAAGCAGCGGGAGCGGCAGCTGGCCCAGCAGAGCCGTGCCGACCGGCGTGGCGCGGCGGTGGACGCGCTGGGCGCACTGCGGCGCGGTGACGTGGTGGCGATTCCGTCCGGCCGCCGCGCCGGGCTGGCGGTGATCCTGGAGCCGGACGCGACGCCGGGCGATCCGCGTCCGCTGGTGCTCACCGAGGACAAGTGGGCCGGACGGGTTTCGGTCGCCGATTTCCCGGTGCCCGCCGAAGCGCTCGGGCACATGCGGCTGCCGCGCCGGGTGGATCACCGTACCGCGCGCACCCGCCGCGATCTGGCCTCGGCGCTGCGCAGCACGGGCATCTCGGTGCCGGGCAGGCCACGCCGCGGCAGGCACTCCGCCGCGGCCGACGACCGCGAACTTGCCACGTTGCGCCGCAGTCTGCGCGCGCATCCGGCGCACTCCCGGCCCGATCGCGAGCAACTGGCCCGGATCGGCGAGCGCTACAACCGGCTGCTGCGCGAGACGGAGGCGATGCGCCAGAAGGTTGCCGCGACCACCAACTCGCTGGCGCGCACGTTCGACCGGATTCTCGGTCTGCTGGAGGAACGCGGATTCGTGCACGAGAGCGAGGTGACCGCGGACGGACGCCGGTTGGCGCGCATCTACGCCGAAAGCGATCTGCTGGTCGCCGAATGCCTCCGGAAGGGACTGTGGCGCGGCCTCGGCCCGGCGGAGCTGGCGGGTGTGGTCTCGATCCTCGTGTACGAATCCCGCCAGGAGGGCGGCTATCTCGGCGCGTCCGGACCGACGGCCCCGATTCGTCGCGCGGTCGGCGCGACCATCGGCGTGTGGTCCGAGCTGCGCTCGGACGAAGCGCGGCACAAACTGCCGCCGACCAGGGAACCCGATCTCGGCTTCGTCGACGGCGTGTACAAATGGGCGCGCGGCGATGGATTGGCCGAGTCGTTGCTCGCCAGCGGCGATCAGGGCGCGCCGCTGTCGGCCGGTGACTTCGTGCGCTGGTGCAGACAGGTGATCGATCTGCTCGATCAGATCCACGGCACCGCCGACGATCCCGAGGTCGCCGCGACCGCCGCCAAGGCGGTGCGGGCGATCCGGCGAGGTGTCGTGGCGGTGGACGCCGCCTGAGCGGCGCGAGCTACGGGCGCGCGGCGGGCGGCAATAGCAACACGGCGGATTCGATTGTGATTTGATTTCTTTCGCGTACCGACCGTGGCGGAGTAGTCGTGTCATGCGACGAGGCCCACGCGGGGGGCTACCGTGTGTACAACGATGCGAGTGGAGGCAAGCAGATGAGCGGCCCGTACGGACCGAACGACCCCGGGGAGGGACGCAACGATCCCACCCAGCAGTGGGGTGGACAGCAGGCGCCGGGCGGGGCCGGTCCCACGCAGCAGTGGGGCGGTCAGCCGCAGACCCCGGCCTCGGCTCAGCCGACCCAGCACTGGGGTGACCAGCAGCAGTGGGGCCAGCCCCAGCAGCAGTGGGGTCAGCAGCCGCAGCAGCCCCAGCAACCGCAGTGGGGCCAGCAGCCTGCCCAAGGCCAGCAGCCGCAGTGGGGCCAACCGCAGCAGCAGGACTGGGGCCAGCAGGGTCAGCAGCCGCAGTGGGGGCAGCCGCAGCAGCAGCCGCAGTGGGGTGCTCCCGGTCAGCAGCCGCCGCAGCAGGGCGGCAAGAACAAAGGCCTGATCATCGGGCTGTCGGTGCTCGGTGTCGCGGTGGTCGGCGCCATCGTCGCCCTCGTGCTCGTGTTGACCGCCAAGGACCAGCTGGACCAGGCCGCCGTGCAGGACGGCGTGAAGAAGGTGCTGTCGGACTCCTACGGCATCCAGGACATCAGCGACGTCTCCTGCCCGTCCGGCCAGGAAGTCAAGGTGGACGCCACCTTCGAGTGCAGCGTGAAGGTCAGCGGCGAGGCCAAGAAGGTGACCATCAAGATCACCAAGGACGACGGCACCTACGAGGTCGGCCGCCCCAGCTGAGGTGGGAGGTCGGTTTTCCAGCGCCTTCGGCGCTGGGGATCCGGCCGTATCGCACTCTTCCAACGCCCCGCGTGATTCGTGCGACGCGCTTGCGGGTCAGGCGGTGCGGGCCGCTAGTGCCGTGATCAGGCGTGTGACCGGACTTTCGGCGTTGTAGGCGGTGGCGAGGGCGCGCAGGCGGTCGGGGTCGGCCGGTTCGGTGCGGAGGACGTCGTCGCGGGACAGGGTGACCTCGGCGTCGCGGACCACCCGCACGACCGGTGCGGCGGCCTTCAAGTAGTCCTCGGCGGCGCGCAGCTTGGCGCGCACGCCTTGCGCCAGGTCGGCGCCGGGATCGTCGACGGCGGCGACCAAGGCGTCCAGGGAACCGAAGCGGGAGATGAGAGTGGCGGCGGACTTCTCGCCGATGCCTGCCACGCCGGGCAGGCCGTCGGAGGCGTCACCGCGCAGCGTCGCCATGTCGGCGTAGGCCGGGCCCGCGTTGCGCAGCGGCACACCGTACTTCGCCGACACCTCGGCCGGGCCGAACAATTCCGCCTTTGCCAGCCCGCGCCCGGCGTAGAACACCCGCACGGGGGGTGCGGGTTCGTCCCGGACCAGTTGCAGCAAGTCGCGGTCGCCGCTGACCACGACCACCTCGTCGGCGCGCTCCCTGGTCGCCAGGGTGCCCAGCACGTCGTCGGCTTCCAGGCCTTCGGCGCCGCCGGTCGCGATCCCGGCGGCGTCGAGCACCTCCAGGATCATCTCGACCTGCGGGGTGAGCGTGTCGGGAACGGTCTCGGCGCCGGGCGCGGCCTCCGGCGAGGTGTCCAGCCGGTGTGCCTTGTAGGACGGGACCAGTTCGACTCGATACGCAGGCCGCCAGTCCAGATCCAGGCACACGACCAGCCGGCTGGGGGCGAACCTGGTGATCAGCGACGCCACCATGTCGGTGAAACCACGCAGCGCGTTCACCGAGCGGCCGTCGGGCGCGGTGATCTTGTCGGGGATGGCGTGGAAGGCGCGGAACCACAGACTGGCTCCGTCCAACAGCAGCAGGGGCCCACCGGAAGCAGAGGTCACGGGCTGAGGCTACTCGGTCGCACCGACACCGCCCGGCGAAGTTGGGCGTTCGCCGGGCGGTCGCGGCGGGTAACGTCGGACGAATGAGCGCGCATACGGATTCGAGGTTCGCGGCGGACGTCTACGGAGCACGGCTGGAGCGGGCGGTGGAGCTGATCCGGGCCGCCCACCTGGATGCCATGCTGATCACCCCCGGCCCGGACCTGCGCTACCTGATCGGCTCGGCGGCCGAGTCGTTCGAGCGGCTGACCTGTCTGGTGATCCCGGCGGACGGAGCGACGCCGTCGGTCGTGATCCCGAAACTGGAGCTGGCGTCGCTGGAGGCCTCGGCGGCGGGCGAACTGGGGCTGCAAGTGCTGGAGTGGGTCGACGGCACCGACAACCCGTACGCGCTGGTGAAGTCGGCGCTGCACGTCGGTTCCCGGGTGGCCGTTGCCGACGTCATGCCGGCTCTGCATCTGCTGCCGCTGGCCGAGTCGTTCACCGGTCTTCCGGTGTCGGCCACACCCGTCCTGCGCGAACTGCGCATGATCAAGGATCCGGCCGAGGTGGACGCGCTGCGGCGGGCGGCCGCCGCGATCGACCGGGTGCACGCGCGCATGGGCGAGTTCTTGCGGGCCGGGCGCACCGAGGCGGAGGTCGGCCGCGACATCGAGGACGCGATCGTGGCCGAGGGGCATACCGAGGCGGCGTTCGTCATCGTCGGCAGCGGCCCGCACGGAGGAGACCCGCATCACCGCGTGTCCGAGCGCCGGATCGAGACCGGCGACGTGGTGGTCATCGACATCGGCGGCTCGGTCGAGCCCGGCTACTACTCCGACTCCACTCGCACCTACGTCCTCGGCGAGCCCGATCCGCAGGTGGCCGCCCGATACGCCGAACTGGAACGCGCGCAGGCCGCCGCGGTCGCGGCGGTCCGCCCCGGCGTCACCGCGGCCTCGGTGGACGCCGCGGCGCGCGAACCGTTGACCGAAGCCGGTCTCGGGCACGCCTTCGTGCATCGCACCGGGCACGGCATCGGCCTGTCGGTGCACGAGGAGCCCTACATCGTCATGGGGAACGATCTGGTCCTGCGGCCCGGCATGGCATTCAGCGTGGAGCCGGGCATCTACTTCCGCGGCGAGTGGGGTGCGCGCATCGAGGACATCGTGGTCGTCACCGACGACGGCGGTGAATCGCTGAACCAGCGGCCGCACGGCCTGATGGTGCTGTGATCGACGGCTGACGGCGAGCGATGACGGCGCAGGGAGCCGCTACGCGCCGGCGCCGTTCCCTTCCGCGGCCGGTGCGACCAGCGTGCTGCTGGACAGGACGCGCCGGACCTGGATGGCGATCACCACGCGTGTCGGGTTCTCCCGCGGCACGCGATAACGACCCGCGTACCGCTCGACCGCCTCGGCGACGTCGTCGGGGGCGTCGAGCACCGTGGCCGGGCCCTCCAGCGTCAACCACCGGATCCCGTCGACCTGGCTGACCGCCGCATAGCCGGAGCGGCGCACGTTGCGCACTTTCACCGACCCGTCGTTGGTGATGACGCGCGCGATCCCGGCCTCCTGGTCCCAGGTGAAACCCACCGCCACCACATGGGGCGTTCCGTCCGCGCGCAACGTCGTCAGCGTGGCGAGGTGCCGTTCGGCGACGAACTCGAGGGCGGCGGGCGACAGCTCAGCAGTACTCGTCGGCATTCCCCGACCGTAGCCTTCGGCGCCCGACGACGCCGCACCAGCCCGGAGCCGGGGATGCGGCCGCGCCGGTGCGCGATGACGAGCCCCGCCGGCGCGAATGACAGACTGGGCGCATGGGAACGCGTGGTTTGCCCGATGGGACCGTGCTGCTGCTCGGCGGCCGGAGCGAGATCGGGCTCGAGGTGGCGCGGCGGCTGGCACCGGGACGAGCGGTCGTGCTCGCGGCCAGGCGCAGCGGCGACTTGGACGCGCAGCGCGCGGAGATCGCGGCGGCGGGTGCGAGCGAGGTGCACACCGCCGAATTCGACGCCGACGACATGGCGAGTCATCCGGTGTTGCTGGAGAAGATCGCCGCCGAGCACGGGCCGATCGCGATCGCGGTGCTCGCCTTCGGCGTGCTCGGTGATCAGCAGCGCGCCGAGCGGGATCCCGCCCACGCGGCGGCGATCCTGCACACCGATTTCGTCGCCCAGGCCGGTGTGCTCACCACGCTGGCGAATCTGCTGCGCGCGCAGGGCACGGGACGGATCGTCGTGTTCAGCTCGGTCGCCGGGGTGCGGGTCCGGCGCGCGAACTACGTCTACGGCTCGGCCAAAGCGGGACTCGACGGCTTCGCCTCCGGTCTCGCGGACGCCCTGCACGGAAGCGGCGTCGGGTTGCTGCTGGTCCGCCCCGGATTCGTGATCGGGCGGATGACCGAGGGGATGTCTCCCGCGCCGTTCTCCAGCACGCCGGATGAGGTCGCCGACGCGGTGGTCCGTGCCCTGCGCCGTGGCGCGAGCCGGGTGTGGGTGCCCGGCATCCTGCGACCGGTGTTCTTCGCGATGCGCCTGCTGCCGCAAGCGATCTGGCGCCGGATGCCCCGATGAACGCGACGCCCGTCTCGTGGGCCGGCGCGCCGATCACGGTCATCGGGATCGGCGCCGATGGCTGGGACGGCCTCGGTCGCGCCGCGCGGGAGGCGGTCGGCGGCGCCGAGGTCCTGTTCGGTTCCGCCCGTCAGCTGGCGCTCGTGCCGCCGGCCGTCGCGGCGCGCCGCGTGAGGTGGCCTTCGCCTTTGCTGCCCGCGTTGCCGGATTTGCTGGAACGGCACAGCGGGGCACGGTTGTGCGTCTTGGCCAGCGGTGATCCGATGTTCTACGGAATCGGCGTCACCTTGGCCCGGTTGCTGGGCCCGCAGGCGCTGCGGGTGCTGCCGCAGCCGTCTTCGGCTTCTCTCGCCTGCGCCAGGCTGGGCTGGCCGCTGGCGCAGACACCGGTGGTCAGCGTGGTCGGGCGTCCGTTGGCGACGGTGCTACCCGAGCTGGCCGACGGAAGGCGGCTGCTGGTGCTCAGCGCCGACGAGCACACACCGCGCGATCTGGCGCAACTGCTGGGGCGCAACGGTTTCGGCGGTTCGGAGCTGACGTTGCTCGAGCAACTGGGCGGCCCCGCCGAACGGCGCCGCGCCGGAATCGCGAAACAGTGGGAACTGCCGCCGGGCGATCCGCTGAACATCGTGGCGATCACCTGCTCGGCGGACCGCGGCCAGCCGCGTGCCACCCGCTTACCCGGACTGCCGGACGAATTGTTCGGCGGAGACGGCCAACTCACCAAGCACGAGGTCCGCGCGCTGACGCTGGCGGCGCTGGCGCCCGCTCCCGGGGAACTGCTGTGGGATGTCGGCGGCGGTTCGGGCAGCATCGCCATCGAGTGGTGCCGGGCGCATCCCGGCAACCGGGCCGTCGCGTTCGAGCGGCTCGAACGCAGGCGGCGCCAGATCGCCGACAATGCCGAGGCGCTGGGCGTGCCGCACATCCAGGTTCGCGGCGAGCTGCGCGCCGAAGTCGCCGCCGACGCCGGAATCGTCTCGCCCGACGCGATTTTCGTCGGTGGTGGCCTGACCCAGGATGGCGTGCTCGAGACATGCTGGGCGCAGTTGCGTCAAGGCGGCAGGCTCGTCGCGAACGCGGTGACGGCGGAATCGGAATCGCTGCTGCTCAGCTGGGCGGGCGCCGAGGGTGGCGGATTGCGGAAGTTCCAGATCTACCGCGCGGAACCGCTGGGATCCTTCACCACCTGGCGTCCGCAGCTTCCGGTCACGCAGTGGTCGGTGGTGAAAACCGCGCGGGCGTTCCCCGCGCAGGGGTGAACACGTTACCGGTCACGCGGTAGGGTCGGGGCCGAGTTCCGATCATTGATCGGAAATCCGAATCCTGTTGGGGAGATAGATGAGATACAAGAAGTTCGCCGCTACCGCATTGCTGGCCGTCGCCGCCACCGGAGTCACCGCAGGCACCTCCTACGCCGCTCCGGTGCCGCCCGCGGCGCAGGACCAGGCCGCCGCATCGCCCACCGTGACGGGCACCGATCAGGGCGTCGGCTACGCGCTGCAGCTCGCCGACGCGGGCAAGTCGGTGGTCACCAGCGTTACCGGTGGCGCGTTCAGCGTCGATACCGACAACCGGTCGGTCACCCTGAAGAACGCCGCGGGTGAGACCGTCACCACCGTTCCGCTCACCGCCACGGCCAAGGGCCAACAGGTCCGGATCGCCGCGTCCGTCGCCGACGAGGGCAGGCAGCTGACGCTGACGCCGCAGGTGGCGCCGACCGCGAACGCGCCGGTCGCCGCCGAGTTCATCGGCGCGCAGGAGTGGTTCTTCGCGGAGTTGCAGCGCGCCTCGCTCGGCGCCCTGGTCGGTGGCCTGATCGGCGCCGCGATCGGCATCGTGTTCTTCGGCGTCGGCATCCTGCCCGGCGCGGTGCTCGGCGCGCTGATCGGTCTGGCCGTCGCGGGCGGGCCGTCGCTGCTGAACGCGGGTATCGCCTACTTCAGCGGCCAGCCCTGAGAATCCTGATTCTGGGCGGCACCCGGGAAGCGCGGGAGCTGGCCCATATCGCTTCCGGCGAGCGAGGATGGGAGATCGTGTCCTCGCTCGCCGGTCGTGTGCGCGCGCCCTTGCTGCCCGAGGGCAAGGTCCGCATCGGCGGCTTCGGGGGCGCCGAGGGGCTGCGCGCCTGGCTCGCGGCCAACGACGTGGCCGCGATGGTCGACGCCACCCATCCGTTCGCGGCGGCCATCAGCGCCAACGCGGCGGACGCCGCGCGAGTTTCGGGTGTGCCGCTGGTGCACCTGCGCCGGCCCGGGTGGGTGGAGCAGAAGGGGGACAGGTGGACGCGCGTACCCGATCTCCCCTCGGCCGCGACGCAAGTCGCCGCGCTCGGCGAGCGCGTGTTCCTGACCATCGGCAGGCAAGGCGTCGACGCGTTCGCCGGACTCGCCCGGCAATGGTTCCTGATCCGTGCCATCGACCCGCCGGAGGGCGCGCTGCCGCCGCGGCAGGAACTGCTGCTCGCCCGTGGGCCGTTCGCGGTGGAAGACGAAGCGCGGCTGCTCGCGCGGCACCGGATCGACGTGCTCGTCACCAAGGACAGCGGCGGGGAGCAGACCGAGGCCAAACTCGCCGCCGCCCGCGCCGCGGGCATCCCGGTCGTCGTGGTCGACCGCCCGCCACTGCCGGAGGGCGCGCGGATCGTGGAATCCGCTGCCCAGGCACTGGATTGGTTGCGCGACCGGCGCGGCTGACACGGGTCCTGGCCGTCGGCCGGAGCGATCAGCTGCCGAGAAGTTCCGGCAGGTGATCGAACCAGTCCAGCACCGTTCGTTCGTAGCGAATCCCGAAATCCAAAGTGGCGCGGGCGAATGCGGACTTGCCCTCCGGGTCCTCGGCGAGATATCTGGTGAGCCGGGCCTGATGGATCTCCCGGTTGGCGGCGATGATGCCGTCGAGCCGATCGCGATCGAGATGCTCGCCGAAGGAGAGCGTGAGCAGCAACGGCACCCGGATGGTTTCCCCGCCGGGGTCGCGGGCGATCCATTCCAGGAACGCTTCCCGGCCCGCGTCGGTGATGTGGTAGGGGGTGCGCTCCCTGGCTCCGGTCTCGCCCTTCTCCACGAGTCCCGCCGCGTCCATGGCGGCGAGTTCCCGGTAGACCTGGCTCTGCGTGATGGTCCAGAAATCGCCGATGCGGTCCTGTGCCTCGGTCACCAGATCCCATCCCGACATGGCGCCTTCGTGCAGAAATCCGAGCAACGACGCCGCCGTCGAGTTGAGTGCCTTGCGTTTGGTCGCGGTATCGGTCAACGACTGCTCCCTTCGCTCTCAACATTCCATAGTGGAATGTTACCTGAACGGGGTGGGTCAGGCGCGGCCGGTCAACTCGTCGAGCCGGGCGAGCACCTGCGCCATTCCCTGCTCCAGCCGTTCCTGTCCTTGTTCGAGCTGTTGCTGCCCGCGGGCGAGCGCGGCCTGCCCCTGTTCCAGGCGGACCTGCCCCTGTTCGAGCACGGTGACCCTGCGGGTGAGTTCGCCCACATTCTCGCGCAGGTCTCCGACGTCGCGGCGCAGCTCGCCGACGGCTTGGTCGATGGATTCCGCGCGCCGGTCGATGCGGCCGATCCCGTCGAGCGCCTTCCTGGTCAGCGCCGCGAGTTCGTTGAGGACCTCGCCCTGCTCGTCGAGTGCCTGTTCGCTCGCGGTGGCCCTGGCCTCCAAGGCTCGGGCGCGCAGCGTCAGCTCCGACAGTGTCGCGGCCAAGGTCCCTCCGATCTTCGGTGCGTCAGGCGATCCTACGCGCCGCCGAGGGCCGCGTCGCGCGCGCGACCGTACCGGCGGGAGGTGTAGACCCGGGTGCCCGCGCGGGTTTCCAGCGCCGTGGTGGTGGACGCGCCGATGATCAGCAGTGTCCGCATGTCCACCTCCGCGGGGTCGAGGTCGCCGAGCGCGACCACCCGGACCGATTCGGTGGGTCCGCCGACGTCGCGGCCGATGACGACGGGGGTGTCCGGCTTGCGATGTTCCAGCAGCAGATCCCGCATCGCGCTCACCTGCCAGGTGCGTTGCGAGGACGCCGGATTGTAGATCGCGATCGCCATGTCGGCCGCCGCGACGGCGGAAAGGCGCTGCGCCACAACCTCCCACGGCTTGAGCCGATCGGAGAGCGAGATCATCGCGTAGTCGTGCCCGAGCGGTGCGCCCGCGCGGCTGGCCACCGCGTTGGCCGCGGTGAGACCGGGCAGCACCCGCACCGGCACCTCGCGCCACTGCGGGTCGGCGGATTCCTCCAGCACCGCCGCCGCCATCGCGAAGACCCCCGGATCGCCCGAGGAGACGACCGCGACCCGCGCGCCTCGCTTGGCCAGATCCAAGGCCATGGCCGCGCGTTCGGACTCCACCCGGTTGTCGCTGGCATGACGACGCTGGCCAGGGCGTTCGGGCACCCGGTTCAGGTAGGTGGTGTAGCCGACCAGATCGGTGGCCTCGGCCAGCGCCGCGCGCACTTCGTCGGTGGTCCACTCGGGCGCGCCGGGACCCAGCCCCACCACCACGACCTCACCGACCCGCTCGGTTGTGTCCTGCTCGCGATCGCCGACGATGTCTCCGTCCAGGCGGGGCAGCGGCGTGGTCGGCTCGGGCCCCGGCACGAGGGTGATGGCGAAGTAGGGCACCTCCGCGTCGTCCACCGCACCCGCGTGCAGCACGCGCTGTTCGGTGCTGCTCGCGCGCTCGACGTAATACGCGCCCGCGAGCCGGCCGGAGTCGGCGAGTGCCTGGCGCACACCGGGATAGGTGCGTCCCAGCTTCATGATCGCGGCGGCGTCGGTGGTGCGCAGCCGCCGGGTGAGTTCGTCGACCGGCATGGTGCCCGGCAGCACGGTGAGCACCTGCTCGCCTTCGACCAGCGGCGTGCCCAGCGCCGCCGACGCCGCGCTCACCGAGGTGATGCCCGGGATGATCTCGGCTTCGAACCGGTCGGCCAGCCGCCGGTGCATGTGCATGTAGGAGCTGTAGAACAGCGGGTCGCCCGCGGCGAGCAGTGCCACCGAGCGGCCCGCGGCGAGGTGCTCGGCCAGCCGCTGGGCGGCCTGTTCGTAGAATTCGTCGATCGCGCCCTGGTAGCCGCCGGGATGGTCGGTGGTCTCGGTGGTCACCGGGTAGACCAGATGCTCCTCCAGCTGACCGGGGCGCATGTACGGCGCCGCGATCCGGCGGGAGATGCTGCGGCCGTGGCGCGCGCTGTGGAACGCGATCACATCGGCGGCGCCGATCACGTTGGCCGCCTTGACGGTCACCAACTCGGGATCGCCGGGACCGAGTCCGACGCCCCAGAGCTTGCCCGGAGTGCTCATTCCTGTTCGCTCGCAATCGCGTTCAGCGCCGACGCGGTGATGGCGCTGCCGCCGCGCCTGCCGCGCACGGTGAGGTATTCGACGCCGCCGAACTCGATCAGCGCGTCCTTCGATTCGGCCGCGCCGACGAAGCCGACCGGGATGCCGAGCACGGCGGCGGGCCGTGGCGCACCCGCGTCGAGCAGGTCGAGCAGATGGAACAGCGCGGTCGGCGCGTTGCCGATCGCGACGACGGCGCCGTCCAGACGGTCTTGCCACAGTTCGAGCGCGGCCGCGGAGCGGGTGGTGCCCCTGGCCGCGGCCAACTCCGGCACCCGCGGGTCGGCGAGGGTGCACAGCACCTCGTTGTCGGCGGGCAGTCGCTTCCTGGTCACGCCGGAGGCGACCATGGTGGCGTCGCAGAGAATCGGCGCGCCCGCGCGCAGCGCCGCCCGTGCCGAGGCCACGACGCCGGGGGAGAAGGCGATGTCCGCGGCGAGATCCACCTGACCGCAACCGTGGATCATCCGCACCGCCACCTGCGCCACGTCCGGCGGGAACCCGCTCAGATCGGCCTCGGCGCGGATCGTCGCGAACGAGCGACGGTAGATCTCGGCCCCGTCGGTCAGGTAGCTGGCACGTACGTCGGACATGCGGTCCACCATATGGGTGCGGGTCCGGACAGATCGGTCCGGGTCGGGCGCTGCGCGTCACGGGCCGGACGGCAGCACAGCGCGGCGACGGCGCCGCCGGATCAGGTCCGCGGACGCTCGAGAATCCGGGACATGACGATGGCGCTGCGGGTGCGCCCGACTCGCGCGTTCTCCCTGATCCGTTCCACGGTCACCTCGATCTCGGCCATGTCGGTGGCCATCACGTGCACCAGCGCGTCGGCTTCGCCCGCGATCGTCCACACGCCGACCACCTGCGGGATGGGTTCCAGACTGCGTTTGAGTTCGGCCGGGGAGATGTTGTCGCGGTAGTACACCTCGACGTACGCCTCCGTCCTCCAGCCCAGCGCGGCGGGATTGACCAGCGCGGTGAAGCCGGTGATCTGCTTGCCCGCGACGAGCCGGTCTACTCGCCGTTTCACCGCGGGCGCGGACAATCCGACCACGCCGCCGATCTCCTGGAACGAGGCCCGCGCGTTCTTCAGCAGTTGTTCGAGAATCCGCCGGTCGAGGTCGTCCACGTCACACCTTCCCGCCGTCCGCACAATAATCCGCGCAATTTTCGCTGAGATGCGCAACGAATCGTCATTTCTGGCGCAATGCTATGCGACTTACCGTCGTGGCAGCCGCAAGTTCCCATTCACTGCCGGGAGTTCCGTTGACGTCTGTAGCCACCCTCCCCCTCGAATCCGCCGCCCGCCGTTGGTCGCCGCGCCGGTTCCTGATGTGCCGTCCCGACCATTTCGACGTCACCTACTCCATCAATCCCTGGATGAATCCCGCCGAGCCCGTCGACCGCGCGCTGGCCATCGCGCAGTGGGAGAAGTTGCGCGCCACGTACACCGAATACGGGCACACCGTGGAGGTGGTGCCCGGTGTCGCGGGCCTGCCCGACATGGTGTTCGCCGCCAACGGCGGGCTGATCGTCGGTGACCGCGCCATGTCGGCTCGTTTCACCCATTCCGAGCGCGCCGCGGAAGGCCCGGCCTATCACGCCTGGTTCGCCCGTGCCGGCTTGCCGAACCTGGTGGCCGCCGCGGAATGCAACGAAGGCGAAGGCGACTTCCTGCTGGTCGGCGACCGGTTGCTGGCCGGAACGGGATTCCGCAGCTCACGCGCCGCGCACGAGGAGGTGGCGCGCCACTTCGGATTACCCGTGGTGTCGCTGGAACTGGTCGATCCGCGCTTCTACCACTTGGACACGGTGCTGCTTCCGCTGGACGCCGACACCATCGCCTACTACCCGCCCGCCTTCAGCCCCGCGGCGCGCGCGGTGCTGGCCGACCTCTATCCCGACGCGATCGTGGCGACCGACGCGGACGCGGCGGTGCTCGGACTGAACGGGGTCTGCGACGGCGCCAACGTCTTTCTCAGCAGCGCGGCCGCCGACCTGAGCGCGGCCCTGCGCGCCCGTGGTTACCATCCGGTGGGTATCGAGATGTCCGAACTGCTCAAAGCCGGTGGCTGCGTCAAATGCTGCACCCTCGAGATCCACGGCAGATGACCTGACGCAGGCATCACGGGAGGCGGCGCGGCCGGACGATATAGCCGTCGCCGGTAGCGACGATGTCGGTGACCTCTCCACGGGGACGGCCGCAGCGGCGATCGCATCCGGACCAGTGCTGACGCCCGGCCACCGCGACGTCCGCGGCGGCTGTCGTCGGCGGTGGATCGAGCGGAACGGCCGGTCCCGGCAGGACTCGGCCCGTGGCGACGGCGTCCGCCGCGTCGGCTCGGACGTCGGTGTGCGATTTCGCGCAGCCCGGCTGCCCGGCGCACGCGCTGACCAGCAGCCACGGGGAGTCGGCGTCGAAGATCGAGCCCATCGGCGCGAGCACGCGCACCACCTGTTCGGCGGTCCACTCCGCCAGATCGGTGATCACCAGACTGCGCCACGGCGTGACGAAGACCGGTCGTTGGACCGCGGCGATGAATTCGGCGGTGCGGGCGGGCAGGGAGCCGAGGCGCACGCCGAGGCCGAGCGAGACCGATCCGTCGTCCTGCTGTAGCCAGCCGATCGGAACGCTCGGCGAGGCGGAGAATGCGAGTCTTTCCGCACCAGGGGACAGGCCCAGACGATCGACGACGCGTTCGGCCCCGTGTTCGATCTCGTGCAGCCGCCACCGGCCGGGGTCGTCGCCGCGCAGATCCAGGAATTCGTGCGCGGCGGCCAGCATGACGTCCACAGCATCGGCGGCGGACAGCCGCAGGCCGCTGTCGCCGCCTGCCAGCAGCAGCGCGAACTCGTCCTGCCCGACCGCGTGCACGCCGATGTCGGGGCCGAGGCCGCTGACGTCGCCGCGTCCGTCGTCGAGGGTGAACAGCACCCGGCCGGGCAGGCCGGCCAGCCGCGGCGCCGCGAGCAGGCCGGTGTCCAGCGCGGGAACCAGCGGGCGCACGTCCGCCAAGCCGCCGATCCGGCCCGACAGTGGTGAGGCGATGATGTTGCGCACCCGTTCGTGCGTGGTGCTCGGCAGCAGATCCGCCGCCGCGAGCCGGTCGGTGATGGCGGCCGCATCGCTCACCCGGCGCAGTTGCACGTTGCCGCGCGAGGTGAGCTCGATGGTGCCGTCCGCCAGGTCGCGCGCGGCCTCGGCCAGCGCCTGCAACTGGGCGGGTTCCAGTCGGCCGCCGGGCACGCGGACGCGGGCCAGCGGCCCATCGGCCGCCTGATGCAGCCGCAGCACGCCCGGACAGGAATCAGGAGCACCTCGTGTCATAGCGGCTCCAGCCTACGGACGCCGCCGCCGGGCGGAACGGCCGGTCACTGCCCGATCGATCGCACCCAGTCGACGACGGCGGCCCGGTATTCGGCGGTGTTGCGGGCCAGATTGACCGAGTGCCCGCTGCCGGGCAGCACGAAGGTGCGCAGTCGCGCCGCCGGGCCGAAGAACGGCGCTTCGGTGGCGCGCAGTGTCTCGGCGTCCGCGCAGACGGCGTACGCGGGGCCGCAGGACAGCCGGTCCAGGCTGCCGTTGACGACCAGGACCGGGACGTCGACGAAATTGGTCATCGGCGGAATGGTGGAGGTCAGGCCGTCGGGATACTCGGTCGGCGAGAACACTTCCTTGTTCGCCTCGTCCACCGCGAGAACGTCGGGGTCGGCCGTCTCCGGTGCGAAGAAACTGGCGGCGCGGGTACCGGGCCGCGTCGCGAGATAACCCGGGTCGTAACCGCGCCCGGCGAATGCCGGATCCTCGGCGGCTTGGTGGTAGGTGGAGATGACGCCGAGCACCTCGGAGACGTTGAGCGCATGGGAGAAACCGGTGAGCAGAACGCCGTCGACGTCCTGGTACGTGGTCGCCTCCAGGACGTCGATGCCCGAGCTGAGCGAATGCCCTCCGGTGATGACCTTGCCGAACAGGGGCGCGCCCGCCAGCCCGGCGCGCAGGGACCCGACGATGTCGTGCAGGGCACGGGCGGAGACCGTCGCCGTCACCTGCGTGCTCGGCGGGCGGGTGCTCGCCCCGTTGCCGAGCCGGTCGACCACCAGCGTCGCGATGCCAGCGGCGTTCATCGCGCGCCGGAAGCTGTAGGTCTCCGCAGCGTAGGGGAAATCCCAATAGGTCGCGTTGTAGTTGGAACCCGCGATCAGCACCATGACGGTGTCGGTGGCGTGTGCCGTGGGAGTGCACAAGGAGCCGGCCATCTCTCCGAGCGGTACGGGGATGGAGACCGATACGCAACGTCCTGGCGCGGTGTCCTCGGCGTGGGCGGTGCTCGGTGCCAGACAGAGAAGGATCGCGGCCGCGGACGCGGCGATCGACCGTAGCGAGGTTCGCACGCGACGCAGGCTATGCGTCCACTTCGCCGGACGCAATACCTCTCGTCGCAGGCAGCAGCTGCGTGTGGGCTCCGTAACACCGTTTCCGCCAATCTATTTCGGCGCGCGAGGCGCAGCTGTCGAGATCGGTCGCACGTGCCGATCTTCGCGAGCGTCATCGATCGCGAAGGACAAGACGGAACTGATGTTGTCCGGCGAACGGCCATACCGCGCACAATGATCCGTGGCTATCACGCAGTCGATGCCGCATGCGTGTACCCGGCCGCGCCCGATATCGCGTCGGGACGGCGGATGTCCGGGACGACGCGATGGACAAGGAGCGCGGGAACGTGGGTGCGACGGGACAGGGGGCGGGTATGCGAACGGTGCACTTCGTCGGAAGTTTTCCGGCCGATAGCACGGACGTCGCGATGCGGGCGATGCTGGACAGCGCGGGAACGCGACTGCGTACCTTGCCCACCGGGGAGACCGGGCGCTACGAGTTCTACATCCAGCCGATCATCGAAGACCTGGTCGACCAAGGGGTTCTTGCGGTGAAGAAGCAGGGGACCTGGGGATCGAGCCGGCAGCGGACGATTCATCGTGTCGCGCGCGGCGCCGAATTGCCCGGCGAGACCATGCGTCTGGGCTATCTCGCGGAGGCCGAGGAGGCGCTGCCGATCTTCCGCGCGTTGCGCGCCGAGCGCGAGATGCCCGGTCTCGCACTGCAGATCGGCATGCCGACCGATTTCACGCTCACGTTCATCGCCATGGGAGCCGCAGGCGTGCGGCGGCATCGCCGCGCCTTCCTCGACGCCACCGTGCGTGACATCACGGCCATCCGCGAGCTGGCCGGCGACGACGTCGTCGTGCAGCTGGAAGCCACCGCGGAACTGGTGCTGATGGCGAAGGCGCAGCCGGCGCACCGGCCGGCCGATCGGGCGCTGGGCCTGGGGAAGGGCATCGCCGCGCTGGCCGCGGCCGCTCCCGAGGGCACCCGGTTCGGGGTGCACCTGTGCCTGGGCAGTCTGCGTAACAAGGCGCGCGGCCGCTTGCGCGATGCCAGGCCGCTGGTCGATCTGGCCAATTCGGTCGTCCGGCACTGGCCGCGGGGGCGCGTGCTGGAATACGTGCACGGTCCGCTCGCGGGGGGCGATGTGCCGCCGTCGGAGAAGGCCGAGTTCTATGCGCCGTTGGCGGCACTGGCCCTCGATCCGGGCACGAATTTCTACGCGGGGTTCGTGCACGACGTTCCCACCGAGACTCAGCAGTCGCGGACATTGCGGGTGATCGAGAAGGCGCTGGGCCGCCCGGTCGACGGCGTCGCCTGCGCATGCGGTTTGGGCCGCCGTCCGCGCCCGGTGGCGGACGAGCTCATGGCGCGAGCGCACCTGCTCGCGGCGGGTGGGACGCCCGCCGTGTGAGCCGGTGCGTATGCCGATTCGAAGAGCGCTTCCCACAACGAGATTCGCTACGCTGGTGCTATCGCACGGTCGGGATTGGCAGCGATGGTGCGCGACTGTTTGTCAGGATCCTGATCGGGGCGATCGGGAGGTACGGTGTCCGGCATGGAGCGAGCACCGCGGGGCGTCGATCCGAACCTGCCGAACTCCGCCCGGGTATACGACTATCTCCTCGGTGGCAAAGACAACTACGAGGTGGACCGGGCGGTCGCGCACCGCATGCTGTCCATCGCCCCGGATACCAAGACCCTGGCCTGGTTCAGCCGCCAATTCCTGGTGCGGGCGGTCCAGTCGGCCGCCGAGGCTGGGATCCGGCAGTTCATCGATCTGGGCGCGGGTATCCCGACTTCGCCGAATGTGCACGAGGTCGCCCACAAGGTCGATGCGTCGGCGCGAGTGGTGTACGTCGATTTCGACCCGGTCGTCCACGCGCACTGCAATGCCCTGCTCGCGCACGCGGACGGCGTGACGGCGATGCTGGGGGACGTGCGCCGTCCGGACGACATCATCGACCGGCTGATCAGCGGGGGTGCGATCGACTTCGCGGAGCCGGTCGCGATCACGCTCGTCGGGGTCCTGCATTTCGTGATGGACGACGAAGGTCCCGCCGAGATCGTCGCTCGGCTGCGCGAAGTCATGGCTGCGGGCAGCTATCTGGCGTTCACGCACGGCTCAGACGACAGCGATCCGGACTTCATCAACCAGTCGTCGTCGGATACCGCGAAATCCTCGGCGCAGGTGGTCTATCGGTCCGCGGCCGTGGTCGAGTCGTTCTTCGAAGGATTCGAGATGATCGAGCCCGGTGTGGTTCCCCTGCAGCGGTGGCTCGGTGACGACCTGCCGGAAACCGCGCTGGTGCTGCTCGGCGGTGTGGTCCGCAAGGCGCGGGACGCGCGCGCCGACTAGGGTCGGCGTATGTCCGAAATCGCCACTCTCGCCGACCGGCTCGCCATCATCGATGTGATCACCAAGATGTTCGTGTACACCGATCAGAAGCGCTGGGAGGACTTGTCGGCGGAGGTGTTCACCGCGACCGTGGATTTCGACGGCGGGTTCGGCGGGCCGGTCGGCGAGCGCGCCGCGGCCGACATCATCGCGGACTGGCGCACCGGGCTCGCCGACCTCGACGGGGTGCACCACCAGTCGGGCAACCATCTCATCGATCTGGACGGTGACACGGCGCGCGTGCACGCCGACGCCATCGCGGTGCACGTCAAGAACGCCGCGACCGAGGGCAAGACGCGCACCTTCGTGGGCAGCTACTCCCTCGGTGTCGAGCGCACCGCGCAGGGCTGGCGGGTCAACCGGTTCCACTACCACCTCGAGGTGATCGACGGGAACGCCGACCTGGTCTGATCCGGCGCGCCGGCCGACGCGGCCGTGGTGAAGTGTTCGTGGTGTGCCGGCGAGCGATCGTCATGGTGTCGTCGTCGATCGCGTCCGCGCTCCGGACGCCGGGTTCGCCGTCCTGCGTGAGGCGCGTCCCGGGGCCCAGACGCCGATGAGGATCGCGGCGACGAAGGTGACTACGGCCAGTGCGAGCGCGGCCTGCTGGGCACCGTGCACGAAGGCCGATTCGGCGAGCTCGGCCAAGGGTGCGGCTTGCGGGCCGATGTGCTCGGTGACCTGCAGCGCCGCCGCCAGCGAGTCGCCGACCGGTTCGCGCACCTGTTCCGGCAGCCGCGGCAGGGCGGGCGCGATGCGGTGGCTGTACCCGGCGGCCAGGATGCTGCCCGCGACGGCGATGCCGATCGCCGCGCCCACTTCGCGCGCCGCGTCGTTCACCGCGGCGGCGACACTGTGCTTCTCCACCGGGGTGCCCGCGATGATCGCGGCCGTCGCGGGCGCGGTGCACAGCCCGGTGCCCGCGCTCATGACGAGGAACGGCCAGAGCAGGTCGGCATAGGTGGTGTCGACCTCGACGCGGGAGAGCGCGACGAGCGCGATGCCGATGATCACCAGCCCGCCCGCGATAGGCACACGCAGTCCGACTCGTTCGGCGAGTCGGGGCGCCACCGCCGAGACCGCCACCATCGGCACCATCATCGGCGCCATCGCCAGGGCCGACACGATCGGCCGGTATCCGAGGATCAGCTGCAGGAACTGCACCATCAGCAAGAAGGTCCCGAAGCAGACGAGGAACTGCAGGGTCACCGCCGCGGTGCCGGAGCCGAAGCCTCGATCGGTGAACAGGCGCAGATCCAGCAGGGGGTGCGCCGCCCGCTTCTGCAGCACCACGAACGCCGCGGCCGCCAGCACCGCCACGACGGCGGCGCCGAGCACCAGAGGGTCCGGCCATCCGCGCTCGGGCGCCGTGATCGCGGCCAGTACCAGCGTTCCGACAGCCGTGGCCGAGGTGATCGCCCCCCACCCGTCCAACCTGGGACGATCCCGGTCCACCGACTCCGGCAGTGTGCATCCCGCGATCAGCAGAACCAGTCCCGCCGCGGCCATGGCGAGGAAGATCGACACCCACGACCACCGCTCCAGCAGCAGCCCCGAGCCGAGGATGCCGAGCACCGCGCCCGCGCCGGCGACGCCCGCCCACAGCCCGACGGCATTGCCTCGGCGTGACTCCGGGAATCCGGCGGTGATCAGCGACAGCGTCGAAGGCATGACGAGAGCGGCGCCAACCCCGGCGACCGTACGGCCCGCGATCAACCACCCGGGCGCGTGCAGCAGCGCAGGCGCCGCCGAGGCCGCGGCGAACACGAACAGCCCGATGACCAGCACCGCGCGCCGGCCGAAGCGGTCGCCGAGCGCGCCGGCGGGAAGAACCAGGCAGGCCAGCGCCAGGGTGTACCCATCGACGACCCAGGTGAGCTGCTGCTGACTCGCGCCCGTCGCGGCGGCGATCTCCGGCAGCGCGGTGTACAGCGCCGCCATCGATGCGATGACCAGGGCCACGGTGAGGCAGGAGATCGTCAGCATCCAGCGGTGCGCGGCTGACAAACGTGTCGTGGTGGACCCCACGGCGCCTCCCGGGCTGAAACAAAACTGTCAGTATCGCTACGCTACTATCAGTAGCATAAGTGAGCGGGGTGGCGATAGGCGCGACGGAGGAGCAATGTTCGACCCATGACCGGTGCCGCCGACCCGACCCCCCGCGAGTCCACTGCCGACGACGACGTCGACCCGCGCAAGGCGCGCTCCCGCGCCAGACTGCTCGACGCCGCCACCGCGCTGCTGAAAACCGGTGGGCTGGAAGCGGTCACCGTCGAGGCGGTCACCACCATGTCCAAGGTCGCGCGAACCACGCTGTACCGGCATTTCGACAACGCGACGCAGTTGCGCGCCGCCACGCTCGAGCGGCTGCTGCCGCCGGTGATCGAGGCTCCGCCCGCCGGTCCGCTCCGGCGACGACTGATCGAACTGCTCAGCAGGCAGGCCGCGGTCGTCAACGAGGCGCCCTTGCAGATCTCCACGCTGGCGTGGCTGGCCACCGGCGAGCGCGGGGAATCAGGGGCCGGTCCGGATTTCACGTCGCTGCGCCGTCGGCTCATCGAGCAGTACCGCAAGCCGTTCGACCAGCTCTTCGGCGATCCGGAGGTGCGGGCCCAGTTGGGTGACCCGGACGTGACGTTCGCGCTGACCCAGCTCGTCGGTCCGATCGTCTTCGCCAGGCTGGTCGGGCTCGAACCGATCACTCCGGCCGACTGCGCCCGGCTGGTGGACGACTTCTTGGCGGCCCGCGCGAGCGACCGCCCCGCGGGCGGACGGGCGGGGCGCGCGCAGGAGGCCGATCCAGGCGGCAGGTAGCATCGGCGTGCTCGGCGGACGACGAGGAAACCGGTGAAAGTCCGGTGCGGTCGCGCCACTGTCGAAAGCCAGACCCTCCCCGGCGAGCAGCGAACCCCCGATGGGCGCGTCACCCGAGGAAGGCTGTCACCCGTGATTGTGCTGTTGTCCACGTCCGACACCGATCTGCTCAGTGCCCGCGCCAGCGGCGCCGACTACCGGTGGGGAAACCCGGCTCGTCTCCTGGTCGACGACCTGCCCGCCTTGCTCGACGACGCCGACCTGGTGATCGTGCGCGTCCTGGGCGGCAAGCGGGCCTGGGAGGACGGGCTGGAGGCGCTGCGGGCCAGCGGGATTCCGCTCGTCGCGCTCGGCGGCGAGATCGCCCCGGACGCCGAACTGATGGAATGCTCCACCGTCCCCGGCGGCGTCGCGGCCGACGCGCACAACTACCTGGCCGCCGGTGGCCCGGAGAACCTGCGTCAGCTGCACAATTTCCTGTCCGACACCGTGCTGCTGACCGGCCACGGTTTCGAGCCGCCGATTCAGCTGCCCAGCTGGGGCGAGTTGGACCGGGTCGCCGCCGAGCCGGCCGACGGGCCGACCGTGGCGGTGATCTACTACCGCGCCCAGCATCTGGCGGGCAACACCGCTTACGTCGACGCCCTGTGCACCGCGATCGAACGGGCGGGCGCGCGGGCGCTGCCGCTGTACTGCGCGTCGCTGCGCACCGCCGAGCCCGAGTTGCTGGAGACCCTGCGCCGTGCCGACGCGCTGGTGGTGACGGTGCTGGCCGCGGGAGGCACCAAACCGGCCACCGCGTCCGCCGGTGGCGAGGACGAGGCATGGGATGTCGGCGCGCTGGCCGACTTGGATGTGCCCATCCTGCAAGGGCTGTGCCTGACCACCGGGCGCGCCCAGTGGGAGGCCAACGACGACGGCCTCTCACCGCTGGACGTCGCCACCCAGGTCGCGGTGCCGGAATTCGACGGTCGGATCATCACGGTGCCGTTCTCGTTCAAGGAGTTCGACGCCGACGGCCTGTCCACCTACGTCCCCGACGCCGAGCGCGCCGCCAGGGTCGCGGGCATCGCGACGCGCTACGCGCGGCTGCGTCACATCCCGGCCGAACGCAAGCGCGTCGCCGTCATGCTGTCGGCCTACCCGACCAAGCACGCCCGTATCGGCAACGCCGTCGGCCTCGACACCCCGGCCAGCGCGATTCGCCTGCTCACCGAAATGCGCGCCGCCGGTTACGATCTCGGCGCGCCCGGCGAGATCCCCGGCCTGGACGAACAGGACGGGGACGCACTGATCCACGCCCTCATCGCCGCCGGAGGTCAAGACCCCGACTGGCTGACCGCCGAGCAACTGGAGGGCAACCCGATCCGCATCGGCGCGGCGACCTACACCGCTTGGTTCGACACCCTGCCCGGCGACCTGCGCGACGCGGTCGTGGAAGCGTGGGGGCCGCCGCCGGGCGAGCTGTATGTCGACCGCTCCGCCGACCCGGACGGTGAGATCGTCATCGCCGCATTGCGTTTCGGCAACGTCGTGCTCATGGTGCAGCCGCCGCGCGGTTTCGGCGAGAACCCCGTCGCCATCTATCACGACCCGGATCTGCCGCCCAGCCACCACTATCTGGCCGCCTACCGGTGGCTCAGCGCGCCCGAGGGTTTCGGCGCCGACGCGATGGTGCACCTGGGCAAGCACGGGAACCTGGAGTGGTTGCCCGGCAAGACGCTGGGCATGTCGGCCTCCTGCGGCACCGATGCCGCTCTCGGCGATCTGCCGCTGATCTACCCGTTCCTGGTGAACGACCCCGGTGAGGGCACCCAGGCCAAGCGCCGCGCGCACGCCACCCTGGTGGATCATCTGATCCCGCCGATGGCGCGCGCCGAAACCTACGGCGACATCTCGCGTCTGGAGCAGTTGCTCGACGAGCACGCCAATATCTCGGCCCTGGACCCGGCCAAGCTGCCCGCCGTCCGCCAGCAGATCTGGACGCTGATGCGCGCCGCCAAGATGGACCACGACCTCGGCCTGACCGAACGTCCGGACGAGGAATCCTTCGACGACATGCTGCTGCACGTCGACGGCTGGCTGTGCGAGATCAAGGACGTGCAGATCCGCGACGGTCTGCACGTGCTCGGCACGGCCCCGGCGGGGGAGAGCGAACTCGACCTGGTGCTGGCCATGCTCCGCGCGCGTCAGTTGTGGGGCGGCGAGCGCACCGTGCCCGGCCTGCGCGAAGCCCTCGGGCTCGACGAGTCGGGAGGCGAGGCGCGCGAGCGTGTGGACGCCGTCGAGGCTCGCGCCCGCGCCCTGGTCGCGGCCTTGCAGGCGGCGGACTGGTCACCGGAGGCGGTCGACGGCATCACCGACGACCCGCAGGTGCGGCTGGTGCTGCGGTTCGCGGCCACGGAGGTGGTGCCGCGCCTGCGGCAGACCGGCGTGGAGATCGACCGCGTCCTGCACGCGCTGAACGGCGGGTTCATCCCGGCAGGCCCGAGCGGGTCGCCGTTGCGCGGTCTGATCAACGTCCTGCCGACCGGACGCAATTTCTACTCGGTCGATCCCAAGGCGGTGCCGTCCCGGCTGGCCTGGGAGACAGGGCAGGCCATGGCGGAATCCCTGCTGGAGCGCTACCGCGCCGACCACGGCGCATTCCCGCGGTCGGTGGGCCTGTCGATCTGGGGCACTTCGGCGATGCGCACCTCCGGCGACGACATCGCCGAAGTGCTCGCGCTGCTCGGCGTCCGGCCGGTCTGGGACGAGGCCAGCCGCCGCGTCCGCGCGCTGGACGTGATCTCGCTCGCCGAACTCGGCCGTCCCCGCATCGACGTGACGGTGCGCATCAGCGGTTTCTTCCGCGACGCCTTCCCGCACGTGCTGGCCCTGCTGGACGACGCGGTGCGCCTGGTCGCCGATTTGGACGAGCCGGACGAGTCGAACTACGTCCGCGCGCACGCTCGGGCCGACCTCGCCGAGCACGGCGACCAGCGGCGCGCCACCACCCGTATCTTCGGCTCCAAGCCGGGCACCTACGGGGCGGGCCTGTTGCAGCTGATCGATGCGAAGAGCTGGCGCACCGACGACGATCTCGCCGAGGTCTACACCACCTGGGGCGGCTACGCCTACGGGCGCGACTTGGACGGCGCGCCCGCCGCGGAGGACATGCGCGGCGCGTATCGCCGGATCGCCGTGGCGGCCAAGAACACCGACACCCGCGAGCACGACATCGCCGACTCCGACGACTATTTCCAGTTCCACGGCGGCATGGTGGCGACGGTGCGCGCGCTCACGGGCAAGAACCCGGAGGCCTACATCGGCGACAGCACGCGCCCGGACGCGGTGCGCACCCGGACGCTGTCGGAGGAGACGGCGCGGGTGTTCCGGGCCAGGGTGGTGAACCCACGCTGGCTCGAAGCGATGCGCAGGCACGGCTACAAGGGCGCGTTCGAAATGGCCGCGACCGTGGACTATCTGTTCGGCTACGACGCCACCACCAACGTGGTGGCCGACTGGATGTACGAAAAGCTGACGGAGAGCTACGTTTTCGACGAGGTGAACCGAAAGTTCATGGAGCAGTCCAATCCTTGGGCGCTGCACGGGATCGCCGAGCGGCTGCTGGAGGCGGCCGAGCGAAAGCTGTGGGAACACCCCGAATCCGGCACGCTCGAGCGGCTGCGGCAGGTCTATCTGGAGACCGAGGGGGAGCTGGAGTAGCGTCCGCGGTCGTCCCATTTTCCGGATTCGTCACCAAAAACGCTGGCGCGCAGGACATTTCGGGCATCATCAACTGCCCGAACCGGTGATGCGCAACGTCTATAATCGCTAGTGTTTCACGGCTGTACCCAGGTAACGACAGATCGATTCTGCTGAGGATGGGAAGGCTCATGACGTTCAGGAAATTGGTTGCGACCACGCTGCTGACCATCGCCGCCACCGGCGTGACCGCGGCGACCGCGTACGGGCAAGCCGACATCGACGGCGCCGCGGCGAGCGGCGGGAACGAGATCGGCTACACCGCGACCGTCGCGCCGGACCGGTCGAGCGCCGCGATCACGCTCACCGCCGGCTCGTTCACGGTCACGCCGGACGGAAGCATCGCGGTGCTCGGGCCGGACGGGTCGCTCGTGACGTCCGTGCCGACGACCGTGCAGTCCGTCTTCGGCCAGCAGGTCGAAGTGGCTCCCGACATCGATGCGACCGGGACGACGCTGACCTTGACGCCGGTCGGAGCCGCCATCCCGGAACCCGGTGCGCCGCAGTTCATCGGTGACGCGACAACCACATTGGGCGGGCTGGCGATCGGCTGCGCGATCGGGGCGCTGGTCGGTCTGGTCTTCTTCATCGTGGGGGTCTTCCCCGGCTGCGTGGTCGGCGGTCTCATCGGCGCCGCCGCGGGCGCGAGCCGGTAGTGCGGGACTGACCCCGATCGCGGGGGATCGGCCGCGCTCGGCGACGAGCGCGGCCGATTCGATGACGACGCCTAACCCGCCTGCGTCATGCACGGCTCGACGGTGAAGTCGAGCCCGAAATTGTTCAACGTCACCGGCAGGGGAGCGTCCGGGTTGGGGCGCGGCGTCGACCGCAGCCGGAAGTCGGCCGAGGTCAGCAGGTGCGCGAGCAAGGTGCTGGTGACGAACAGCACCAGGTTGCGCCCGGGGCAGTCGGCTGGGCCCGCGCTGAACGGCACGAGCTGGGGGTATCGCTGCGCGCGGCCGTCGAGCCAGATCTCCGGGACGAACTGGTCGGCGAACGGCAGCAGATCGGCGTCCCGGTGGAACGCCGGGACCGCGATCATCAGCGCGGCGCCCGCCGCGATGGTGAAGCGCTCCTCGCCGTCGCGCCACTCGGTGTCGGCGGTGATGTCGCGCAGCAGCATGGGGGTGGTCGGCCACAGGCGGACCGACTCGAGCACGCAGGCGCGCAGATAAGCGCGCAGGTCCACCCGGTCCGGATCGGCGGCGTCGGCCAGCGCGCGGGCGTGATGCTCGGGATGCGTGCTCAGCACGGCCAGCGCCCGGCTCAGCGCGATGCCCGCCGCGTCGAAGGCGAACAACCAGTGCGGTATCTGCCCGACCGGATCGATGGCCCCGCCCGCGGGCACCGCGGCCAACGCCCCGGCGAGACTGTCCGCCGGAGCGGACTCCACGTGGCGATACAGCCGATTGGTGAACTGGTCGCGCTGCCTACGGTGCGCGGGGGCCAGGAACGACCAGTTGCCCGCCGAGCGCAGCCGGGACAGTTCGTCGGTGAGCACGGTGTCGTCGCGACCGCGCTCGCCGAGCACGATCCGCCGCACCAGCCGCCACCAGCGCGTGGTGAACTGCCGCGCGTCCAGGTGGCCGCGGTGCAGGGCCGACAGGATGATCTCGCGCGCCTCCTCCGCGATCGCCTCCGCGAACGGCCCGGCCAGGCGATGCAGCGGTTCGGCCGAATCCAGCGCCGCCTCGTTCACCGCGCGGCGCTGATCGCGGATCGGTCCCTCCGAGAGCAGCACGCCGTGCGGCTGGAACTGGCGCAGCGCGGCGCGCTTCTCCCGATTGGCCGGGCTGAACGGCGTCGGCGCGTCGGCCAGCACCCGTCCTACGTCCTGCGGATCGAGAACGACCACGATCCTGCGCCCCGGCACGACGAGCTCGACCGGGCCCGCGCCGAACTCCCGCCGCAGTTGCCGCACCCGCTCGATCGCTCTGGAATCGGCTCCGGTGCGCTCCAGCAGGCCCAGCACCGGCCTGCGACGCGCGATGACGCCCGAGGCGACCGAGGCGAATCCGAGATCCGCCAGCGCCGCCACCGCGGGCACGCCCACCAATCGGTGTTCGCGGTTTTCTGCCATACGGCCTCCTCCCGGTGCGCACAGGTCGACACGGTGCCGACGACCGGTCACATACCCGGGGACGCGGGCTCGAAACCGCGGCGGGGGCCGAGCGGCGCCGATGCGGCGCCGGGAGAGCTCAGTTCGGCGCCTGCGTCTCGTTCACCGCGAGCGCGGCCTCGACAGAGTCGAACACCGTGAGCAACCGATCCAGCGCGGTCACCTCGATGGGCCTGCGCGCGGCGTCGCTGGGGACGACCCGCAAGCCACCGGAGCCGGTGGCCTCCGAGGCCGCCAGCAGCACGCTCAGCCCGGCGGAGCCGAGGAAACCGACCTTCGTCATGTCCACCACGACCGCGCCGGGCGCGTCGCGCAGCGCCTCGTCGAGGGCCGATTGCAACCGGGGCGCGGACGCCATGTCTATCTCGCCGTGCACGCTGACGACCACCGCGTCCTGCGCCGACCGCACCTCGACCTCCAGCGCTCGGGGCGCGCTTTCGGAACTCACAATCCACCTCCCGTGCCGGCGACGCGTCCACGGCAGTACGCCACGTCGACCTCCGCTCCGGTTCGCGTCTCGTGCGCACTGGTAGTGGCGCAGAGAGCGAGCATTCCGCGGCCAACTTACCCCATCACGGCCGCGGGTAATCACACCGAGCGCCGGACACCGCCGCGGACCAGGCGGTATCGCGTGGCCGGACGAGAACCGCGCGCTGGGCGGGGAACAGCGATCGCGGCGGTCTCTCGGAGCCGGACGATCGCTGGGGGAGGTGTGCGTCATCACGAACCGGCTGTGCTCGGACACACAGAGCAACCGCCGTGACCCGAGCAACGTCGAGTCACGGCGGCAGTGTTCTCCCACAGCGGCGAGGCGCCGCTTCCGCGCGGTGGCGCTATTCCGGCCAGGTCCCGGTGAGCGACTTGTAGCCCGTGGCGCCCGCGCGGTCGATCGCGGCCTTCACCAGACCGAAGACGGCGCCCTGCAATGCCGCGGCGAACAGCACCTCGCGCCAGGAATGATCCCGCGCGGTCGACGACGGAGCTTGCCGCTCGCCGGTGATCTGCTTCCACACCTTGGTGAACACGGCATTCGCCGCGAGACCGCCGAGCACGCTGATCAGCAGGCCGAGTGGTTTGTAGAGCGTCTTCATCGCCGCCTCCGTACGATCTGCCACACCACGGCCGCGAGCACCGCCGCGCCGACAGCCGCGGGGATCGGGTGGGCGCGCAGTGCGCCACCGGCCTGCCTGCCGCGTTCGGCCACCGGCTCGGGTGTCGCCGCCGCCACCCGGTGGGCGAGGTCCGCCGCGCCCGCCCTGGCCTGCTGGGCCTCGTCCGCGACGGCGAGCGCCGCATCGGACGCCGCGTGCTGCGTCGCCTCGACGGCCTCGTGTGCCTTCTCCTTGCCGCGCGCGGGCACGTCGAGCTTGTGGCCGAGCTCTTCGACCGTCCGGCCGAGATCCGCCCTGGCCTGGTCGCGGTCGCGCCGCAGCGCCGCGACGTCGTCGGTGGGTTGCCCGGCCCGGGGTCGGCTGTCACTCATCCCCGCCTCCTGTCCTTGATCACCTCGATGTCCTCGCGCACGCCATCGACCGCCTCGCGCGGGATCGGCGGACTCGCCTCCGCCACGCTCTTCTTCCCGGCCAGTCCGAGCACCGCAGCGACCACCAGCAGCGCGCCCGCGACGATCAGCGCGGACGCCCAGCCGGGCAGCACCTCGGTGAGCCCGAGCACCGCCGCGGCGACCAACGCCGCGCCGCCGTAGAACGCCAGTAGCGCCGCCACACCCGCCAAGCCGGCTCCGAGGCCGAATCGCTTGCCCTTCTCCCGCATCTCGACGCGGGCGAGCTGCAGTTCGTCGCGGATGAGCCGGGACAGCTGGGTGGTGGCGTCCTCGACCAGCTCGGAGACCGACCGTGAGTTCGCGGGTGGGCGAACCTGTGTCGTCTCGGTCATGAGACCTCCTTCGGCATGTCACACTTCCTGCCCCGCGACTACCCGCGCGTCCGGATTCCAATCGGACGCCGCCTTGGTCTGGCGGGGTGGGTCGGGTGCGACGCGTGAAACGGCCGACGCAGGATCGGAGCCCGCAACGGCTCCGAAACCGTTGCGATGCAGTCGGATTCGTTACGCGGTCAGTTGAGGTAGGGGCCGATCTGCGGGATCGCCTCGACCGGGTGCTCGGCGCGCAAGCCCGCGCCGAGGTCCTGGAACTGCCAGGCGCCGTCGCTGCGGCGCACGCGGCCGAGCACCAAGCCGGTGTGCGGGCCGCCGCCGTTCAGCTCGTGGCGGGCGAGCTCGGTGCCGGCGACAGTGTCGATCACCCGGCAGTACGCGTTGGCGATCCGGTCGAATGTCTGGCCGGTGTAGCAGGTGACGAGGAACAGCACGGTCGTCACCTGCGCGGCGATGCGCGACAGGTCGACGGCGATGATCTCGTCGTCACCCGCGCCTTCGCCGGTCATGCTGTCGCCGTGCAGGCGGACGGCGCCGTCCGTCGAGCTGAGCTGCTCGTGGTACACGACGTCGACGAGCCGGTCCGCCGCGAACAGCAACGCCGCGACGTTGAGATCGATCTCCTCGCGCCGCCGGAACAAGCGCGAACGCTCGGCCGGATCCCAGCCGAGCGCCACGGTGACGTGCTCGAGCGGGACGCCGCGCTCGTCACGGAGTTCGGTGCGCATCGGTGTCTCCTCCGCATCGGAAAGTGGACGGGCCGGGACCATCGGAACGACTTCGGCGGACGAGCAGCGTACCCGTCTTCGCGTCGAATATGGCGAGAATCCAATCCGCGAGGTGGAGCGCCGCGAAGTCATGGCATGCGGGTTGGCACAGAGCAGGTGCGCCGAGACCGCGACGCGGGTCGATCCACGCACGGTCGTACGCCCGCGGAGGCCCCGGTCCGTGCGCGCATCCGGGTCGCGGCGCGACCGCACCCGGCGCCGCCGGTCGGACGAGGCGACCGGCGATGACCGGCACGAAGTCCTGTCGTGCGGATCTGGTCGATCTGGCGTACCCGTACGCGATGGACGCGGTGGCCGAGATCGAGCGCAGACGCATCGAAAGCCGGCTCGACGCGGCCGATTCCGGGACCGCCGCGGCCTTCGCGGCCGTCGTGCGGCGGATCCGGGAGACGCTGGCGGCGCTCAGCGTCACCGCCGCGGTGAATCCACCCCCTACGCTCGAGTCGAAGATCTTGCGGGCGATCGACGACTCGGCTCCGCAACCGTGGCGCGGTCGCGGTGCGCCGAGCGAGATGTCCGGCATGCGCCGCCTCGCGCGGGTGGCCATCAGGGCCGTGCGCGTGCCGCGCTGGTGGCCGAGCGGATCGCGGCGTGGTGCCCCGCGCCGGATGCGGTCGGCCGGATCGTGGGCGGACCGGACGCGCGATCCCGGGTGACCGGCCTTCCGTGTCGGGGGAGCTATGACCGTGCGCGTTCCGGACCGGCTCGCCACGGTCGGGATCCCCTTCGGCGCGGTCGCCCCCGCCCGGACTGAATGGCGTCCGCCGCGGCGCGCGGCCACCGGCGTGCTCAGTTCAGCGGCGCTCCGGTCGCCGGCGTCGCGGGCGAGTTCCCCGGCTGGTCGCAGCCTTCGAGGGTCGCGCGCGCCACTTCCTCGACGACGTCATCGATCGACCCGCGTGCCCGCAGCGCCGCGATCTGCCGGTGCGCCCCGTTGCCGCGCGCGAGCAGGCGGGCGAACGCCTCTTCGACGAATCGGCGGTCGCCCGCTTCGTCCAGCGCGGGCGCGGCGTGGTCGATCAGCCGGTCCAGCAGGTCGCGCACGGGCGCTACCGTGCCGTCACGGGCGTCGACGCCGTCGCCGGCCAGTCCCGAACGCGCTGCCTTCCAGTACGCCGCCCGCAACATCTCGGCGGACACCTGCGGCGCGCTCCGGCCCGCCGCGAGCGATCGCTCCGCCATCACGACGATGGCGCGCACCAGCGCGGCCAACAGCGCGGTCTCCTCGACGGTGGCCGGAATATCGCTCACCCGGATCTCGACGGTCGGGAACGTAACGGAGGGACGGACGTCCCAATAGACCATCTGCTTGTCGAGGATGCTGCCGCTGTTGAGCATCATCGCGACCATGGCCTCGTAGTGACGCGCGGACTCGAAGTAGGGCGGTGGCCCTGCGCTGGGCCAGCGGCGCCACAGGATGCTGCGCCAGCTGGCGAAGCCGGTCTCGGTGCCACGGTAGATGGCCGAGTTCGCGGTCATCGCGAGCAGGTGCGGCAGCCACGGCCGCAGGTGGTTGCTGACCTGGATCGCGGTTTCGACGTCGGGGATGCCGATGTGCACGTGACAGCCGGACAGCCCCTGCTCGTGCGCGAGCATGCCGAAGTTCTCCTCGATGCGCTGGTAGCGCGGGGTCTCGGTGACCGGGAAATCGTGCGGGATGGTGGGCGGGATGCCGACCGCGAGCAGACGGGCGTCGTTGCGCTCGGCGCAGGCGGCGATGCCGCGGCGCAGTTCGCGCAGCTGCCGGTGCAGTGCGCCGATATCGGTGTGGACCGCGGTGCTCGTCTCCACCTGACAGCGGGTGAGCTCGAGTTGCAGGTCGATGCCGAGGTCCCCGGCGGTGCGGGCCACCTCGACATTGCGTGCCAGCGGTTCGCCGGTACGCGGATCGACCAGCAGGAATTCCTCTTCCACTCCGATGGTCAGCCGCCCATCGTCCATGCTCTCGCAATACCCAGGGGCGGCCGGGCTAGTCACCGCCAGGGGTCGCCCATCGGTAGCCGGCCGTGGTCGGCTCGGTTTGAGCGGCCGGAGGACGGCAACGCGAACGACAAGGGGGCTGCGCGAGAAGGAGTTGTCACATGTTTCGGATCGCCGCTCATTTCACCGTGACCGGGGGTTTCGCCGCGCTGATCGCCGCCGCCGGGGCGGGGGTGGCCGCCGCGGAACCGACGTTGACGGCGGACACCAGGGACGACGGCGCTATCGCGGTGGGTAGCAGGCCGCCGTCGGAGACCTGGAACTGCGTGCTGGTCGGCTCGGCCGAGGAGGCCGGTCCCCGGGTGGACGTGGCCGGGACCGGGGAGACCCGCGGCGGCTTCGCGGAGGGCAGCACCGTGGCCGCGGCCTGCGCCGGGCCGCAGTGGCCGCTGGTGGCCGTGACCACCGGTGTCACGTCGCTCGAGGATGCCGACTGATCCGCGCCTCCCAGGGGCGGTGCTGCGGGAACGGCGGCGGGGGGCGCCGCTCGATAATGTCGCCCCATGCGGATCGTCGTCCTCGGCTCGGGCATCTCCGGTCTGTCCACCGCGGCCGAACTGCTGCGGGCCCGGCACGAGGTCGTCGTGGTCAGCGCCGAGCCGATCACGGCGACGACGTCCTTCCTCGCCGCCGCGGTGTGGTTTCCGACCGCCGCGGGCCCGGCCGATCGTGTCCTGGCCTGGAGTGAGACGACCTTCGAGCACTTGGCGGGGCTGGCTGCCGCCGGTGCGCCCGGGGTGCGGATGTGCGCGTCCATGGCGTTGTATCGCGAGCAGCCATCGATTCCGGCGTGGTCGCGGTCGGTGCGCGCGTTCCGGCAGGCCGACCCGGCGGAGCTGCCTCCCGGTTACGGATTCGGCTTCCGCTTCGAGGTCCCCTTGGTGGAGATGCCCGCCTACCTGCCGTACCTGAGCGCGCGAGTGGACGCGGCGGGCGCGCGCCGTGTGCTGCGCACGGTGCGACGGCTCGACGATCTCGCGGACCTGTCGCCGGATGTCGTGGTCAATTGCGCCGGTCTGCGCGCCGCCGAACTGGTCGGCGATCCGCAGGTGTATCCGATCCGCGGCCAGATCGTCCGGGTGAGAAATCCCGGACTGTCGGTGTCGGTTCGCGACGAGGCGCATCCGCTCGGCCGCGCCTACGTCCATCCGCGCGCGAACGACTGTGTTCTGGGCGGTTCGCTGGACAGCGGCGCATGGGACACCACGCCCGACCCCGAGCTCACCCGATCGATTCTGCGGCGCTGCCGCGATCTGGTTCCCGGCCTCGCGGGCAGCGAGGTCTTGGACACCGTGGTCGGCCTGCGCCCGGGTCGCCGCGAAGTGCGCGTGGAACTGGACACGGCGGTGCTGCCCGGCACACCCGTCGTCCACAACTACGGCCACGGCGGCTCCGGCATCACCATCGGGCACGGATGCGCGGTGGACAGCGCCGCGCTGGTCGCCGCCCTGTGAGCCGCCATCGATCCGGTCGGGATCAGCTGGCGTAGCTGCGCGCGACCACCGAGTTCAATGCGTCCAGGAATTCGCTGAGCACGCCGGGCTCGACCCGATCGCGCGCGGTGCGCAGGCCGGGGGCATCCGTCGCGGGTACGGCGAGGCCCGCGTCGACACTGTCGCGCAGGACGGCGTGCACCGCTTCGATCGGGATGCCCGCCTCGGCGCATCGGGTCGCCGCGTGCTCGAACCGGCCCAGGGCGAGACTTCCCGCCGCCTCGGCCGCGTCGACCAAGACGAGGGCCAGTTCCAAACCCATTCTGAGCAACGCGTCGGGACCGCCGCGATGGGCGCCACGATGGAATCTCACGGACACTTCGGTGCTGTCCCGATCTTCTTCGTGCGGGCCGATGTTCATGGCCCTCCCTCCGCGCGGCGACCCTGGCGCCACCGACGTTACGACGGGGATCGAAAGATTTCGACCGCGCGATTACGACTTGTGAGGCTTCACAGACGCGCCCGGCGTGGTTCGGGTGGTGTCCCCAACCGGGGGCTCGAACCTCGGCAGGCCGACCCGGTCAAGTTACCGTGGAGTACTTTCCGCGATCGGGGAGGGAAGGAGTCACATGTCCATCACCGATTCGGCAGGCCCGGATCTGACCCTGTCGGGCCGCCCGGCCAGTTCTTCACTACGGGACGTGCGGAATCTGTCGCGCAAGATGGTCGGCCATTTCATCGAGACCGTCGCGCACTGCCGGACGCTCCCCGGTGAGGCGCTCAACGGCGACATCACCAACATCACCCGCCTGTGTCTGGAACTGGCCGTCAGCATGCTCGACGGCACCGACATTCCCGAGAAGACCCTCCTGCTGCGCAACGCGGCGGCGGGCTGGGCGCGCGAAGGCATCCCGATCGACACCATCCACCACGCCGTGCACGAGGGATTCAAACTCGGCTTCGACCTCATCGTCGCGAACGCGACCGCCGCGGACTTCGACAGTCTCAAGGAGATCAGCCGCCGCCTGCTGGAGATCCTGGACACCATCACCTCGACCGTCTCGCGGGCCTATGTGACCGAGTTGCGCGCCGTGGTCGGCGAGCACCACACGGCCGCGCACACCCTCGCCTCGGCCCTGCTCGGCGGGCACCCGACCTTCACCATGGCCCGCGAATGCGGCATCCAGATCGCCGACTCTTATGCCGTTGTCGCGCTTGCGATCCCGCCGCACCCGGAGGAGCGCAACCCGCATCTCGACGGTGCGGTGGTCGCGCGCCGGAAGCTGCGCCGGGTGCAATCCGAACTCGCCACCCGCTGCGGCGAAACGGTGCTGTCGCTGCTGAGCGTCGACGGCGGCACCATCCTGCTGCCGTCCGCGTCGCCGGAGGACAAGGCGTTGGACGAACTGGTGGACAGCCTCGGTCGCGCCGCGCAGGTGCCGATCGTCGCGACGGTGATCGCCGCGACCCCGGTGGAGGTCCCGACGGCCGCCGACCGCGCGCACGAGCTGCTGGACATGGTGCAGCGGCTGCGCTGGACCCGCGGGCTGTTCCGCTTCGACGACCTCGCGCTGGAGTATCAGCTCACCCGGCCGGGCCCCGGACTGGAAACCCTGCGCACACTGCTGGATCCACTCGACGAGCACCCCGAACTGCTCGAGACCCTCAAACGCCATATCGGCACGAACCTGAACCGGCAGCGCACGGCCCGATCGCTGCACATCCACACCAACACCGTGGACTACCGGCTCAAGCGCATCGGTCAGCTCACCGGCTTCGACCCCGCCCAGGCGTCCGGGGTGTGGTACCTGCGCGCGGCGCTGGTCGCGCGCAGCTACCGGGATTCCGAGGGCGAACCCCCGGTCGGCGCGTGGCCAGGGGCGGCCGCGGTCTCGTCATAGGCGCGTCGACTCGCCCTCGCCGAGCAGGGCGTGGACCGTCTCCGGGGTCCAGTGCCGGTCGGCGCCGGGGCGCGTGGCGAGATACTCCGCGGTGGTCCGGGCCGACCAGCCGTGAGCCGCGCGCAGACCCGCCGCCAGATACCGCAGGTACGCGGCGGCGGGTGGATTGCCACGGACGTCGCGATACCGCCAGGGGGCGGTGAAGGTGAGCACCGGGTGCCCGGCGTGCGCGCCGGCGCACACCACTGTTTCGTAGCGTCCCGGGCCGAGAGTCGCCGTCCCGTGCGCGATCGCCGCGCCGAGGTCAACCTCCGTTCCGGGCGCGCGGTACATCTCTTGCGCCACGATGTCGGAGAACTGCGCGGCGGTGAGCAGGTGGGCGTGCACAGCGATCTCGCCGGGGCAGCCGGGGTCGTAGAACGCGCGGCCGCCGCTCCAGGTCAGCGATTCGGTCGCGAAATACAGCACGCCCCGCAGCAGGAGGGGCGTCGAGCGGATCGGATCGGCGTGGTCGCGGCAGCCGGGCAGGGTGAGCGTTCCGCCGTCGGGCCTGCCACCGCGAAGATAGGTGCGCAGCCTGGCCAGGCTCATATTCGAGCCGTACGCCGCGTACCAGACCAGATCCGTGCGCGGGGGCGATGCGTTCCGGTGCCCGTCCGGTCGCATGCGGGGCGCCTCCGCGCCGCGTGTGCCTTCGGTCTGCCGCACCTTCATGGCATACATTCTCGGCCGTTCACGACGCCGCGCCACCTGCCTCAGGTAACCGACGCCCACCTGCGCACTGCGCCGGAACCACGCGAGGAGTGCAACCCGCTTATCGTCCGCCCCTCGGACGGACCTGCGGCATGGCCGGCGGACGGTCGCCGGAGCGACCGCACCGGTCCTCGCTCGCGACATGCGGATCCGGCGGGCATGAGCCCGGTCCCGCGCGAATACGAGTCGCGGTCGCCGGCCCTGGCGCCGAGACGCCGCAGGAACGAACGGTGGGACACTAGTCGCTCGCACCGCCGTCGTTCGCCGCACACCGCGCCAGCAGTTCCGCCGGTCCGGCCGGGGGCGATCGACGACGCCAGATGGCGCGGAACTTGCGGGTGAGGACGACGGAATCCGCGGTCTTCACCGCCACCAGGGCGCCACTGTGCAGATCGGCTTCCGCGATCAACCGGCTCAGCACCGCGGGTGCGGCCCCGGCCCGGGCCGACGCGACGATGGCCGCCGCCGAGCCCAGTTCCGCCGCGGGGCGGGCGGGCTGACACTCCGCCCCCAGTATTTCCCAGACGGTGTCTCGGGTGCCGGACCCGGGCTCGCGCCACAGTAGGGGAGTGGTGGCGAGCTCGCGCAACGTGACCGGTCGTCGGCGGCGGGCCCACGGATGGCCCGGCGCCACCACGACGACGAGTTCGTCCGTGCCGAGCACCCGGCTGCCCAAGCCTGGCGGCGGGTGCGGCCCCTCGACGAAACCGATGTCCGCCCGGGCGTCGCGGACCAGTTCCTCCACTCGCCGGGTGTTGTCGACTTCGAGGGAGATCCCCACCTCGGGGTATTGCTCACGTAAAGCGTTCAGCCACCGAGGCATTCGATGGTCGGCGATGGTCTTCGACGCGGCGATCCGCAGCCGCGGCACCGCAGCGGCGTGCAGGGCGGCCACACCCGCGCCGAAGGCCCGCGCTGCCTCGAGCACCGGTCGCGCGTGCCCGACGACCGCGCGCCCCGCGTCGGTGAGCGCCGATCCGGTCGGGCCGCGGTCGAGCAGCCGCAGCCGGAGCCGTCGTTCCAGGGCGCTGATGCGCATGCTCGCGGCGGGCTGGCTGATGCCGTGCCTGCGCGCGGCCGCGCCGAGACTGCCCAGCTCCGCGACGGAGACGAGCAGGTCGAGCACCTCCAGATCGGGTGTTCCCGGCGGCAGCGTCATGGGCAGATTATGGGCGGTGGGGGTGGCGCGGCATGCCGCACCCCATCAGCGCGGCTTATGAGGTGCTGTCCGATCGACGGCTACCTCGATGGACGGTCTGCCGCGATCGTTGTCGAGATGACGCATCTTCGCTCGCACGGTCCGGGCCTGCTGGCGGCGGCCGGGCTCGCCACCGCCGCGACTTTCCTGGGCACGGTGTGGCCCGTCCTCGGCGTGCCCGTGCTCGCACTGGCCGGTGGCGCGGCGTTCGGCCTGGTCGCGCGCCGCGCCGGCGCCGAGCGCTTCGCTCCGGGGCTGGCCTCGGCTCAGCAGCGACTGCTCGGCGCCGCCATCGCCCTGCTCGGTCTCGGTTTGCCGGTCGGCGCGGTGCTCGGCGTCGGCCGCGGCACGATGGTCGTGCTGGTCGGCACCCTGCTCGTCGGCGGGCTGGCCGCGCTGGTCGTCGGCAGACTGCTGGCCCTGGACCGGGAGTCCGCCATCCTGGTCGCCGTGGGCACCACCATCTGCGGCGCCTCCGCGATCGCCGCCGCCACCGTGGTCATCAAACCCGATCGCGATCGCGTTGCCTACGCTACGGGCACCATCTTCGTCTTCAATGTGCTTGCGGTGCTGGCTTATCCGCCGCTCGGCCACCTGCTCGGCATGTCCGATGAGGCATTCGGCCTGTGGGCGGGCACCGCCATCAACGACACGTCCTCGGTGCTCGCCGCCGCAGTGGCCTACGGCTGCGCCGCCGCGCAGTTCGCCGTCGTCGTCAAGGTGGTCCGCAGCCTGGCGATCATCCCGCTGTGCGTCGGATTGCGGCTCGGAGCCGGGGACGACTCCGGCGGCACGCCGCTGTGGCGCACCATCCCGCTGTTCGTGGTGTTGTTCCTGGCCGCGTCGGTCCTCGCCGCCACCGGTGTGGTCCCGTCGTCGTGGACGGCCGCCCTCGGTCACCTCAGCGCCTGGCTGATCGCCGCCGCCCTGGCCGCCGTCGGCGCCACCCTCACGCCGCAGGGCCTCCGCGCCGCAGGCCACCGCCCCCTGTTGTTCGGCGGCATCCTCTCCGTCGTTCTCGCGACCTCCAGCCTGGCCCTGCAATTCGCCACCGGCTGGCGGTGAGTGCTCATCATCCCGATGGTGCCGTTCATCGGATCGTGGGCTTGCCGATATCGATCTCGGCGTGGCACCGGCTCGTCCGGGCCGATGGACTGCCTCTTGTGTCTACGTCCGTAGGCGTAATGACGAACCGTTCCGCGATCGGATGTCGTCGCTGCTGCGCAGGCCTACCGTTTCCCTATGACGTGGAACGAGATGAGTCAGAGCAAGTATGTGCGGCTGACGACCTTCAGGAAGGACGGGACGCCGGTCGGCACGCCCGTCTGGGTGGCTCCCGATGGTGACCGGATCGTCGTGTGGACCAATGCGGGGGCAGGCAAGGTCAAGCGGATTCGCCGCAATCCGGACGTCGCGCTGCAGATCTGCGATGGGCGCGGACGGCCGACGGGGCAGGAGGTGCTGGCGGGCAGCGCGCGCATTCTCGACGCGGCGGGCACGCAGCGCGTGCGCGATGTGGTCGCGAACAAGTACGGCATCATCGGCAAGCTCGCCATTCGCGGGCACAAGCTGCTGCGCGGCGCGGACGCTTCCGTCGGGATCGCGATCGCTCCGAAGGCAGCGGGCGATCCGGCCTAAGCCGACTCGGCCAGTGCCGCCGAGCGCCAGATGTCCGCCAGAACCTCGAGCGGGAGCGACAGCGTCTGCGCCAGTGCTACCACGGTGCCGAAAGCGGGGGAGGGCAACCGGCCGGTCTCGATCTTGCGCAGCGTCTCCGGTGAGATGCCCGCGGCGCGGGCGACGTCGGTGAGCTCGCGGTCCGCCCGGGCCGCGCGCAGGGCGGAGCCGAGGCGGCGGCCCGCTTCGATCTGCGCGGGAGTCAACGGGAGGCGGACCATGCGCTCAGGCTACGGACGGCGGTCGGATGCCGCAAGACGGATTGGTATAAAAATACCGTCGCCAGTAGGGTGGTATTAAAATACCGGCTTACTGGAGGAATGATGGTCGAGTTGAAAAGCCCCGCCGAGATCGAGCGGATGCGAGTGGCGGGGCGCTTCGTCGCCGACGTGCTCGCCGAGTTGCGCGAGCGGGCGCGGGTGGGCGTGAACCTGTTCGACCTGGAAGCCCATGTCCGCGAACGCATCCGCGAGCGCGGCGCCCAGTCCTGCTACTGGGACTACGCGCCATCGTTCGGGCGCGGACCGTTTCGCAACACCGTTTGCCTGTCGGTGAACGACGCTGTGCTGCACGGCCTTCCGTTCGACTACGCGCTGCGTGACGGCGACGTGCTGAGCATGGACCTCGCGGTCGGCGTCGAGGGCTGGGTCGCGGACGCGGCGACCACGGTCGTGGTCGGCTCGGCCGCGGCGGAGGACGTGCGGCTGGTGCGGGCGACCGAGGAGGCGCTGGCGGCGGCGATCGCGGTCGCGCTGCCGGGCAACCGCATCGGCGACATCTCCGCCGCCATCGCCGAGGTGGCGCGCGCGTACGGCTATCCGGTGAACACCGAATTCGGCGGTCACGGCCTGGGCCGCACCATGCACGAGGACCCGCATGTGCCCAACGACGGCCGCCCGGGGCGCGGCTACCGGTTGCGCCCCGGGCTCACCATCGCGATCGAACCGTGGTTCGCGCGCACGACCGACCGCATCGTCACCGATCCCGACGGCTGGACCATCCGTTCGGCCGACGGCTCCCGCACCGCGCACTCCGAGCACACCGTCGCGATCACACCGGACGGGCCGCAGGTGCTGACCGCGGCCTGACCCGCTATGCCTCCGACAGCCACGCGGACAGGTCATCGGAGGCGCGCAGCTCGTCGGCGATGGACGCGCGCTCGTCAGTGGACAGCCCCATCGCTCGCAACCGTGTCCGGAATCGGCCGGGGCCGTCCGGGTCGCCGGTCGCGACGGCCAGCTCCGCGAGTGCCGCCAGGGCGCGCGCCACGTCGAGCCGGGGCGCCTCGGCGCGGAACCGGCCGAGGCCGACCTCGAGCACGCGGAACGCGGCCTTGTCGTCGTTCTTGAAATCGCGCAGGATGCGGGCGTTGTCCAGCACTCTGGCCAGTCCGTCCAGCTCTTTCGACCCGCCGTACTCCACCTCGGGGGGCTCGTCGCGCTGGATGTAGATCACCTGGTTGCCCGCCGGATCGATGACGGTGAAGCGGGACTGCCCCGGCCGGAACCGGGTGATGCGCGGCAGTCCCTTCGCGGGCACCTTTCCGTAGCGGCTGCGCAGCGCCGCGGTGAAGGCCTGATGCCTGCCCGCGACGTCGTCGACCAGCACGATGCAACCGGCACGTTCGGCCGGGATGTCTGCGTCCTTCGGCGCGGGCACGAAGTGCAGGGCGCAGCCGTGGTCTTCCACCGCGCCGTAGACGTAGGGGCGGGTCTGTTCGTGGGTGACCGTGTAGCCCAGTGTCCGGTAGAAGTCCAGCGTGCCGGTCAGGTCACCGGTCCACAGTTGCGGCACCGCCGTGTCGGCCATGAAAAACTCCCGATCGCCGTGGTAGTCAAATTTGATTAGTTACCAACGTAGGGCCGGTCACCGCTGGAAGTCAAACTTGACTACTATGCGATCCCGGAGTGAAAGGAGTGCGCGGTGTCGGTGGTTCGCCTGCTCGTGCTGGGGGTGATGCGCCTGCGCCAGCCCGTGCACGGCTACGCGGTGCGCCAGGAACTGCTGTCCTGGCGGGCCGAAACGTGGACGAACGTCAAGCCCGGCTCGATCTATCACGCCCTCAAGCAGCTCACGCGGGAAGGCAAATTGAGCGCGTTCGCCACCGAGGCCAGCGACCGAGGCCCGGGGCGTACGCTGTTCGAGCTGACCGAGGCGGGGGAGGCCGAATTCCGCCTGCTCATGGACGAGGCGCTGGTCAGCGTCGACATGGAGGAGCTGGGCGCTGCCATCGCCTTCATGGACGCGCTGCCGCGGGCGCACGTCATCGCGAAATTGCGTGAGCAGCGCCGCCGCAGCGCGCAGGTGCGGGCCGACCTGCTGGCCATGATCCCGGACTTCCCCGGGCGGTACGAAGCGCCGCACGCGACCGACTTGCTGGAGCTGTGGAGCGGCGTCTTCGAGAATCTGTCGAACTGGACCGACGGAGTGCTGGCGCGCCTGGAAGCGGGGGAGTACCGGATGCCGGAGTGAATATCCGGCGCCCGGCGCGCGAATCGGCCGCCTTTCCCGGGTCGCTCGCCGCGCGAGGATGCGGGATACGCTGCCCGCATGACGAATTCGCTGGACGCCGTCGCCGAGGCCGACTACGTGCTGCTGACCACCTTCCGCAAGGACGGGACGCCCGTCGGCACCGCCGTGTGGGCGGTGTCCGAAAACGGCAAACTGTATGTCTGGACCGTGACCGACAGCTGGAAGGTCAAGCGCCTGCGCCGCAATCCGGCGGTCACCGTGCAACCGTGCAGCGCGACCGGCAAGCCGCACGGTGCGGTGATCGAGGGAACCGGCCGGATCCTCGATGCCGAGGGCACGGAGCGGGTGCGCAAGCTGCTGCGGCGCAAATACTGGCTCACCGGTCCCCTGGTCATCCTCGGCAGCAATCTGCGGCGCGGCAAGTCGGGGACCATCGGCATCGAGATCAGCCCCGCCGCCTGAGCCCGGCCGCGCTCAGGTCGCCTGGCTGACCGAGGACATGTGGAAGTCCGGAATCCGCAAGGGCGGCATCGCGGTCCGGGTGAACCAGTCCTTCCATTCCCGCGGCAGCGTGAGCTCGGTCGCGCCCGCCTCGCTCACCCGCCGCAGCAGATCCAGCGGGCTCTCGTTGAACCGGAAGTTGTTCACCGCGGCGGTGACCTCGCCGTTCTCCACGAGATACACCCCGTCCCTGGTGAGGCCGGTGAGCAGCAGCGTCGCCGGATCGACCTCACGGATGTACCACAGGGTGGTCAACAGCAAGCCGCGCTCGGTACGCGCGATCATGTCGTCGATGGTGGCCTGCGAACCGCCGGTGAGCAGCAGGTTGTCGCCGGGAACCGTGGCGGGCGCGCCGAATTCGGTGGCGGTGGCCCGCGGGTAGATCAGCGCGGAGATCACGCCGTCGCGCAGCCAGTCGACGCGTTCGGCGGTCAGGCCGTTGTCGAACACCGACATCGATTCCGACGACGCGGTCGTCGCGACGAAGGGCTGGTATTCCAGCCCCGGCGCGTGCGGATCCGAGTAGAGCGTGAGGGGGATTTCGCTCAGTCGCTCGCCGACCCGGGTCCCGCCGCCACGCGCGAACGCGGTATGACCTTCGTGCGCGCCCCTGCCCTCCATCGACCAGGCCAGGTAGATCATCAGATCGGCCACGGCGGAGGGCGGCAGCAGCGTCTCGTAACGGCCCGCGGGCAGCTCGATCTTCCGTTCGGCCCAGTCGAGGCGGCGCGACAGGTCCGCGAGCAGGCCGGAGACGTCGACGTCGGTGAAGTCCGCGGTACCCACCCCGACCCACGCGCTGGCCAGATCCGCGCCCTCGCCGCGTTTGCCGTTGATCTCCACCGAACCGGTGGGTTGCACGAAGCGGCGCCGGATGCCGGTCGACGTGCCGAGCCAGGTGGTGTGCATCTGATGGTGGGCGAAGCCGTAGAGGCGGTCGGCGCTGTCGAATCCGGCGGACAAGCCTTCGGCCAGGTCGGTGAACACCTCGATGCCGGTGCCATCCGCGGGGGCGCTCCAGTCGTCGTCGACGGCGTCGGGCTCCAGCAGCGGCATCGCGTCCCGCGCGGGTTCGGCGCCGCGCGCGGCCTCCTCGCTGGCGCGCACGACGGCCTCGATGTCGTCGGGGTCGACGCTGGTCGAGGCGATGGTGCCGACGCGGGCCAGGGTGGGGCCGTCGCGGAACACCGAGATCACCGCCCAGTTGCGGGACACCGACGACCCGTTGGTGGTCATGGAATTGCCCGCCCAGCGCAGCGAGGCCTCGTGCTCGTCGCGGACTATCACCATCGCCTCGTCGGCGCGGGACAGCGCCAGCGCGCGCTCCACGGTGGCCCCGGCGGGGAACAGATCGCCGCTCACTGGCCTGCCTCCGTCCGGGTGTTGAGAATGTTGACGCCGCGCACCAGGATCGACGGGCAGCCGTGGCTGACCGCGGCGACCTGGCCCGGCTGCGCTTTCCCGCAGTTGAACGCGCCGCCGAGCTGCCAGGTCGACGGGCCGCCGACCGCTTCCATCGCGCCCCAGAAATCGGTGGTGGTGGCCTGGTAGGCGACGTCGCGCACCTGGCCGTCGAGCTTGCCGCCGCGGATGCGGAAGAATCGCTGGCCGGTGAACTGGAAGTTGTAGCGCTGCATGTCGATCGACCACGACCGGTCGCCGACGATGTAGAGACCGTCGTCCACGCGGGAGATGAGCTCCTCGGTGCTGGTGTCGCGGTCGGGGTCCGGTTGCAGCGACACGTTGGCCATCCGCTGGATCGGCACGTGATGCGCCGAGTCGGCGTAGGAGCAGCCGTTGGACCGCTGCAGGCCCAGGCGCGGCGCGAACACCCGGTCCAGTTGATAGCCGACCAGGACGCCGTCGCGGACCAGATCCCAGCGCTGCCCGGCCACGCCCTCGTCGTCGTAGCCGACCGTGGCCAACCCGTGCTCCTGGGTGCGGTCGCCGGTCACGTGCATGATCGGCGTGCCGTAGCGCAGCGACCCGAGCTGATCCGGCGTGGCGAAAGAGGTGCCCGCGTAGGCGGATTCGTAGCCGATGGCCCGGTCGTACTCGGTGGCGTGGCCGATCGATTCGTGGATGGTCAGCCACAGGTTCGTCGGATCGATGACGAGGTCGGTCGGCCCGGCCTGCACGCTGGGCGCTTTCACCTTCTCGGCCAGCCACTCCGGAATCCGGGCGAGCTCGCCGTCCCAGTCCCACACCCCGTCGGCTCCGGTGACGTACTCCCAGCCGCGGCCGACCGGTGCGGCCAGCGTGCGCATGGACTCGAACACCCCGGCGGAAGCGTCCACCGTGATCGCCTCCAGGCTCGGGTGCAGCCGCACCCGTTGCTGGGTGATCGCCGACCCCGCGGTGTCGGCGTAGAAGGTCTGCTCCTTGACCTGCAACATGTTCGCGGTGACGTGATCCACCCCGTCGGCGTGCGACAGGCGCTCCGAGTAGTCCTGCAGCAGCGCGACTTTCTCGCCGGTCGGCACGGCGAACGGGTCGATGTCGTAGGCCGACACCCAGCGCGCGCCGGCGTAACGCGGCTCGTCGGCCAGTTCGACGCGTTCGCGGTTGAGCGCCCGCAGCGTGGTCGCGACTGTGACGGCGGTGCGCGCCACTTCGGCGGCGGTATCGGGAGTGAGCGCGGCGTGCGAGGCGAAACCCCACGTGCCGTCCACGATCACCCGGACGGCGAAACCGAGTTCGGTGCTGTCGGTGACGGCCTCGACCCGCCCGTCGCGCAACCGGATCGATTGCGTCACCAGGCGGTGCACCCGCAGGTCGGCGTGCTCGGCGCCGGCCGCGGTGGCCGAGGCCAATGCGGCGTCGGCGAGCGCGGCCAGCGGCAGGTCGAGGAACTCGGCGTCCACGTCTCTGGAAGTCGCGATGCTCACCGGCCCCAACCTAGTCGGTCCCGCCGCGTGTGCGCGGTGAGTACACGCCGTGCGAAAGCGCATCGCATGCAGATTTGCCCGGAATGCGTAGTCGCGCCTCGGGAACGGCGCGCGCGACACTCGGCCTTACCGCGTGTTGCTCGCCGGATGCCGTACTGTGCCCGCGTGCCGCCATCCGCCCTCCGTGACCGTAAACGCGAACGTACCCGCCGAGCCATCCTGGAAGCCGCAGCCGAGCTGTTCGAGACGAACGGCTACGAGGAGACCACGGTGGCCGACATCGCCGCGGCGGCGGACGTCGGCACGCGCACGTTCTTCAACTACTTCGCCAGCAAGGAAGAGCTGCTCTTCCCGGAATCCGACGAGCGGGTGCGCGCCGCGGTGGCGGCGATCGCCAGCAGGCGTCCTGGCGAACGGCCGGTGGAGGTCATGCTGCGCGCCTTGCGCGCGGCCGGGGACAATCCCGGCGAGCATCTCGTCGACGATCTCCACGCCAGGATCGGCGCGCTGCGCGCCCAGGTCTCGCGGACCGTGCCCGCGGTGAGCGGTCGCGCCGCGCACGCCCAGCTGGTCACCCAGCGTGAGATCGCCAGGCAGTTGCACAAGGCGTTCCCCGCCGAGCTCGACGAGGTCGGGGCCGCCGCTCTGGTCGGCGCGGTCGTCGGCGCCGTGTCCGGCGCGCTGACGGTCCTGTTCCAGCGGCCGGTGGCGGGTGCGGAGGACGGCGAGCGCCTGCAACGCGAGATCCACGAGACCACCTCGCGGGTGCTGCAACCGTGGCTGGCCTCCCATCACGCGCAACCGGTGGGCTGATCAGCCGAACTGCTGCCAGCCCAGCCGCAGCACCATCCCGATCACCACCACCAGCAGCACGACGCGGACGAATTCGGCGCCCTTGCGCAGCGCCATGCGCGCGCCGACCACGGCGCCCAAGACGTTCGCGACGGCCATCGCGGCGCCGAGCGCGAAGAGGATGTGCCCGGTCGCGCCGAAGAAGACCAGAGCGCCGAGGTTGGAGCCGCAGTTGATCACCTTGGCCATGGCGGCTGCCCGCACGAACTCGGTGCCGAGCAGGGTCGCGAAGGTGATGATCAGGAACGTTCCGGTACCGGGCCCGAGCAGGCCGTCGTAGCAGCCGATCAACCCCGCCGCCAGCGCCACCGTGAGGACGACCTTCCGTCTACTCGGTGGCTGCGTGGCCAGGGTGACCCCGATCGAGGGACGCAGCGTGACGAACACCGCGACGCCGACCAGCACCACCATGACGATCGGAATGAACAGCTCCCGGTCGATCAGCGAGACCGCGGCCGCGCCGAGCGCCGCCGCCACCGCCGCGATGACCGCCGCGGGCAGCAGGAGCCGCCAGCGCATCGGCACCTTGCGCGCGAAGGTGAGCACCGAGGCGCTCGTCCCGGCGACCGCGGCGAGCTTGTTGGTCCCCAGCGCGGTCTGGGGCGCGATACCGGGGGCGACCACGAACAGGGTCGGCAGCACGATCAGCCCGCCGCCGCCCACCACCGCGTCCACCCAGCCCGCGGCCGTCGCCGCCGTCAACAAAACCGCCCAGTCTCCGATCTGCACCCGGCCAGACAACCAGATCCCGGGTCCGGACCGCGCCGGGTGCCCACGGGGAGAGTCACCCGTCCACCGGGCGCACCTACCCTGATCCCCGTGCGTCGTTTCAGTCTGTGGCTCCGGGGCAAGCCCGTCGTGGCCGATTCGGTGCTGGCGGCGATCTTCGTGGTGCTGGAGATCATCGGTGTGGGCAACGCGCACAACAAGCTCGCCTATCTGGCCGTCGGTGTGCTGCTGCCGCTACCGCTGGCGCTGCGGCGGGTGTACCCCCGGGCCATGGCTGCGGCCACCTTGGCGTTGTCGCTGACGCAGACGCTGGTGGGCTTCGTCTTCCAGGACGACGCCGACCACATCGGGCAGCTGGCGCACGGCATCATGCTGTACACGCTGGTCGCCTACGTCGGCAGGCGGGACGGCCTGTGGTACGCGCTCGGCCTGGTGGTGGATCTCGTGCTCTCGATCGTCGCGATCGGCAAGCCCGCCGGGTCCGACAGCGTGTTCACCGCCATGTTCTACGCCTTGTGCTGGACGCTCGCGGAGTTCATCGGCGCGCGGCACGCCTACGACGCCGAGGTGGCGGCCCGGCTCGCGGTCGCCGATTACGACAAGGAGCGTCGCGCGCACGACGCGGTCGCGGCCGAACGCACCCGCATCGCGCGGGAACTGCACGATGTGGTGGCCCACGCGGTGAGCGTGATCATCGTGCAGGCCGACGGGGCCAAGTACGCGCTGCGCCGCGACCCGGACGCGGCCGAGCAGGCGCTCACCACCATCGCGAGCACCGGCCGGGAGGCGCTGCGCGAACTGCGCCGGACCGTGGCCCTGCTGCGCACCGAGCACGCGCCCGACCAGTTGCCCCAGCACGGCACCGCGGGCATCGCCAAGGTCGTGGAGATGATGCGCGGCACCGGTCTGGCCGTCGAGCTGGAATTGACCGGCGAGCTCGACGACATCGCGCCGGAGGTCAGTCTCGGCGTGCACCGCATCGTGCAGGAATCGCTGACCAACACGCTGCGGCATGCCGGGCCGCACCCGAAGGCGTGGGTGCGGGTGCGCCGCACCGATGCCGACGTGCTGATCGACGTCACCGACACCGGTGGTGTCCCGCCGCTCGAGCCGGGCGCGCGCATCCAGGGCAGCGGGCTCGGTCTGGTCGGGATGCGCGAACGCGTCGCGGTGCTCGGCGGCAGCCTGGACGCCGGCCGTGACGCCGACGGAGCGTGGCGGGTGCACGCCAGGATCCCGCTGCGGTCCGACCCGGCGGACTGAGCCGGTCGTCAGCTGCGAGTGACACGAAATTCGTTGTAGCAAAACGTTTTCGGGATCACATCGACCGAATGCGCGAGACCGCCGCGCAGACGCCCCGCCCGGCGCGCCGGCGCGGCCACGTTACATTGGGGAACGTGCCGATCACCGTGCTCGTCGTCGATGACCAGGAACTCATGCGGATGGGATTGAAGATGGTGCTCGGCGCGCACCCCGACATCGAAGTGATCGGCGAGGCGGCCAACGGCGCCGCCGCGGTCACCACGGCGGCGGAACTGCGACCCGACGTGGTGTTGATGGACGTTCGGATGCCGGTGGTGGACGGGGTCGTCGCCACCACCCGCATCGTGGAGGCCGGGCACGGCAGCCGGGTGCTCGTCATGACGACCTTCGATCTCGACGAGCACGCGCTCGGCGCGCTGCGGGCGGGGGCGAGCGGATTCCTGTTGAAGGACACCCCGCCGGAAGATCTCGTCTCGGCCATCCGCAGCGTCGCCGCCGGTGACGCCGTGGTGTCGCCGAAGGTCACCAAACGCCTGCTGGACCGGCTCATCGCGGAGGACCCGGCGCGCACCCGCGATCCGGGCGTGCTCGACGTGCTCACCGCCCGTGAGCGTGAAGTGCTCGAGCAGATCGCGGCCGGACGGTCCAACGCGGAGATCGCCGAGCAGTTGTACCTTTCGGAGGCCACGGTCAAGACGCACGTGGGCCGCGTGCTCACCAAACTCGGCCTGCGCGATCGCGTTCAGGCGGTGGTGCTGGCGTACGAGACCGGGCTCGTGCGGCCGGGCGGCTGAAGGCGGCGACGCTCACAGCGACCTATCAGGTGCGGCGGGGAGAAAAAGCCGGGCGCGGGACGTTGACCGGGTAGATCGTCCGAAAGGATCGCCCATGCCCGCCTTGTTGTTCGTGCTCTACCTCGTCGTGGAAGTCACCGCGCTGGTCGCGGTCGGCCAGCTGATCGGCGCGCTGCCCGCCGTACTGCTGCTGATCGCCGGATCGGGCGCGGGCATGCTGCTGGTCGGCGCGCAGGGGCGGCGGGTGTTCGAGCAGTTCCGCCGGGCCGCGCGCGGCGAGGTCGCGCCGGGCACCGCCGTCGCGGACGGCGCCATGGTCGCGGCGGGCGGTGTGCTGATGTTCGTGCCCGGCCTGGTCACCTCGCTGTTCGGTCTGCTCCTGCTGCTGCCGCCCACGCGGTTGCTGGCGCGTCCCGTGCTCGCGGCTTTCGCCGCGCGGCGCTTCCGCAGGCTGGTGGCGGCCGCGCCCTACCGCGGGGTGGTCGTCGACGGCGGCGACGTGGTGGACGGTGTCGTCGTGGGGCAGTGGTACGACGACGGCCAGGGCAACGCGCGCCGCCCGCTCACCTCGTCCTGAACCGAACCCCGGCGTACCCGGTTCCGCGCAAGGCCGCGAAGGACTATCGTGACGCGATGGCCACCGAGCAACTCACCGTGACGGTGAGCGAGGAGCTGGCCGCCGCGGTGAAACGAGCGGCGGCCGCTGCGGGACAGTCGATTTCCGGATTCACGGCCGCGGCGCTGCGGCTGGAGCTGATCGCCGTCGAGGCGGGCTGCCTGCCCGCCCCGGCCGGGGCAACCGGTGGTGCGCCGCCGGAGTACGCGGAGGTGATGGCCGTGCTGGCGCAGCCGGAGGACTCGGCTCACCATCCCGTACTGAACGGCTGACCGGAACCGCCGGATCAGGCATGGGGCAGACTGGTGCCTCGTGAGTACCCAGTTGCTGATCGGCGGTCGTTTCTACAGTGCCAGTTCACCCGACGCCACGGCGATGGCGGTGAGCGACGGGACCGTGGTCTGGCTGGGCGCCGAGCAACCAGGCCGCGCGCTGCATCCGGACGCCGAGATCGTCGATCTCGACGGCGCCTTCGTCGCGCCTGCGTTCGTCGATCCGCACGTGCACGTCACCGCGCTGGGCTTGAAGCTGACCGGGCTCGACCTGTCGGCCGCCCGGTCGCTGGAGCACTGCCTGCGGCTGCTGCGCGAGTTCGCCGCGGCACACCCCGACGGCGCGGTACTGGGCGACGGCTGGGACGAGACCGCCTGGCCGGAGCGACGGCCGCCCACCGTCGATGAGATCGACGCGGCGGCGGGGGCGGGCAGGCACGTCTACCTCTCGCGCGTGGACGCCCACTCCGCGGTGGCGTCCTCGGCGCTGCTGGACACGCTGCCCGAGCTGGCGGCGACCGACGGCTTCACCCGCGGCGAGCCCGTGCGCGCCGCCGCCCACCACGTGGTGCGCGCGGCCGCGATGGCGGGACTGTCCCGGGCGCAACGGGATCGAGCGCGCGCCGCGGCGCTGGACCACGCCGCCGCGCATGGTGTCGTCGCGGTCCACGAATGCGCGGGCCCCGAGATCGCGGGCCGCGCCGACGTCCGCGAACTGCTCGAATTCGAGCACGGCGTCCAGGTGCGGGCCTATTGGGGTGAGGCGGTGCGCAGCGCCGAGCAGGCCCGTGCCCTGATCGATGACCTCGGCGTGCACGCACTCGGCGGCGACCTGTTCGTCGACGGCTCCTTCGGATCGCGCACCGCCTGGCTGCGCGCGCCCTACATGGACGGATCCGGTTGCGGCCGAAGCTATCTGGATGCCGACGCGATCGCGGACCACGTCCGCGCCTGCACGGTCGCGGGTATCCAGGCCGGATTCCACGTGATCGGCGACGCCGCGATGGACGCCGTGGTGGCCGGGATCGAACGGGTGGTCGCCGAACTCGGCGGCCCCGCCGTGGCCGCGCTCGGGCATCGCGTCGAACACGCCGAACTCCTCGACGGCGAGCACATCGCCCGGTTGGCTCGCTGGGGTGTGATCGCCAGCGTGCAGCCGGGCTTCGACGCCGCGTGGGGCGGCCCCGCCGGCATGTACGCGGCTCGGCTCGGCGCCGAGCGCGCCGCGGCGCTGAACCCGTTCGCCGCCATGGCCTCCGCGGGCGTGGCTCTGGCGATCGGTTCCGACGCGCCGGTCACCGCGCTGGACCCGTGGGCGGCGGTGCGTGCCGCCGCCGAGCACCGCACACCCGGCCATGGCCTGTCTCCGCGAGCCGCGTTCGCCGCGGCCACGCGCGGCGCCTGGCGGGCGGGCGGAGTCCGCGACGGTGTGGCGGGCACCCTGGTGCCGGGAGCGCCGGCTTCCTACGCGGTCTGGGATGCGGGCGAGCTCGTCGTCGCCGCGGCCGCCGACTCGGTGCAGCGCTGGTCGACCGACCCCCGGTCGCGCGTCCCGGGATTGCCCGCGCTGGCAGCGGGCGCACCACTGCCCACCTGCCTGCGCACCGTGCACCGGGGAGTGACGATCTATGCGAAATGAGCGGGCGTCGATGGAGCCCGCGACGGTTCCCGCCCGTCCCGTTCCCGGCAGTCGGTGGCGTCATGCGGCTGGTGAGCAGCATGGCCCCGGCCGTGCGTCCACAGAGCGGGCGGATGCGGGGCGGGCCTCGGGCGTAGCTTCGCCACCACGTTCGGATGATGCGCCGTCCTCCGCTCGGCCCCTGCTGCGCCGCTCGTCCGGGCAGGCCTCGCCCGGCTGTTCATCGGTAGCCTCCGGGCTCGCGGCGGCTCGGCGGCCGCTCGCGCATGGGCGGCACCGGGACAGCTGGAAGTCCCCGTCGTCGGCTGCTGTGGCCGGGTGTCCGTGTCGCGACGTCGATCGCAGATGGGTCCCACGGCAGTCGGATGATCGCTCGTCGACGATCGACTATCGATCGGCTCCCGGCACAGGGCATCTCTGGACGGCAGTCGGCAACGGCTGGTTCCGCGGCGCGGTCCCCGCGGAGCGAAGGACGGTAACCGGGTTTCTGGTCTGTGATCGGCGCCGAGAGCGATTCGGACGTGGATCGAGAACGGCTGGGGGGTGCGCGCCCGATGGCCGGACTCGACACCATATAGGCAGCGTGCCGGTTGCGGGGTATTTGTCGGAATTTCTCGCATTCCGACACCGGGCGAAAGACATCCGGTATCGAGTGTTTTCTGTCCGTCGATGGTGGTGTGCAGTGGCACTGCGTGCCAGGTTTCGATCTTTTCCGTTTGCCGGACTATTTCCGGGCAATCTCTGGCCCGACGAGAATCGGCGGCAGTGGCCCGGTCGGCGGCGGATTGTTCGGCCGGCGGGTTCGCAGATCGCTGGTGTGCGTGAAACGGCTGGAAGAGATCGGTTCGTTCGACGCGGCGCGACCGGAAAATCTATATCCGGCGACCGGTGGCTAACGATCCGGTGGCGTCCGGCGATGAACAAGTGGACATCGGTCGATTCGTGTGCGGCGGTCCGCGGTGGCACATGCCGCGCCACCGTCCGTTCGATCGTGTGCGGCGGATTCGCCGCAGGGTCGGCGCGGGTCGGCTGGTGCGCCGAGTTTCGGGTGCGTAGTCGGAGTATGGCGGACTTCGTATTCCATGTGACAAATATCACGGCTGCGACTGGGCCGTGGTTCGTGATGCGGTGCGCTCCGGTGGCGGGCCGATCGGCGGTCGGGTGGCCGACGGCAGACCGGCGGTGGCCGGTGCGATGGCGGACAGTGGCCGAGTGATGGTGCGGGAGCAGGTGCTCGGGTCGGTGCGGCAGGTGTCCGCGGTGGTACGCCGTTATCCGGTGGCGACGCGATCGGTGGCGGCGGTGGCCTCGGGCCTGTTGCTGTTCGGCAGCTTCCCGCCCCGGCCGTGGTGGTTCCTCGCGCCTTTGGGCGTGGCGGTGCTGACCCTCGTCGTTCGCGGTGACGGCCGCCTGCGCGCTGGCTTCGGATACGGATTGCTGACGGGGCTGGCGTTTTTCGTCCCGTTGCTGCCGTGGACCGGCATCTACGTCGGGCCGCTGCCGTGGCTGGCGCTGTCCACCGCCTGCGCGGTCTACCTGGGCGTATTCGGTGTGCTCGCCCGGCTCGTCGGCGTGCTGCCGGGTTGGCCGCTGTGGGTGGCACTTGCCTGGACCGCGGCCGAGTGGGGCAGATCGAGCTTCCCCTTCGGTGGTTTTCCCTGGGGCCGTTTGGCATTCGGCCAGGCCGACGGCTGGTTCCTGTCGCTGGCCGCGGTCGGCGGCGCCCCGCTGGTCGGGTTCGCGGTCGCGCTCACCGGAACCGGCATCGCCGCGGCGGTGACCTTGCTGTGGTCGGCGTGCGCGGCGGCCGACGGGCGCGAAACCGCCGTCCCCGGCTCCGGCGCGCCCGGGCCGGCCGTCGTGGGCCGGCCCGCCCCGGCAACCCGACTGGGATACGCCGCTGTGGCTTTCACCGTCCTGGTCATGCCGCTCGGCGGCTTGCTGCTCCGATCCGCACTGCCCGACCCGGACACGGGCGACCGGACGGTCACGGTCGCGGCGATCCAGGGCAGCGTTCCTCGCCTCGGGTTGGACTTCAACGAGCAGCGGCGAGCCGTGCTGGACAACCACGTCCGGCGCACCGAAGAACTGGCCGACGAGGTGGCGGCGGGCCGCGCGCCGCATCCGGATATGGTGATCTGGCCGGAGAACTCCTCCGACATCGATCCGCTGCGCAACGCCGACGCCGCCGCCCTGATCACCGCGGCCTCCGAGCGGATCGGCGCACCCATCCTGGTCGGTGCCGTACTGATCAACGCGGATCACACCACGACGAATTCGGTGATGGTGTGGAACGGCGCGGCGGGTCCGGGCGAACGGCACGACAAGAAGATCATCCAGCCCTTCGGTGAGTATCTCCCGATGCGGAGTTTCTTCCGGCTCTTCTCCGAATACGCCGATCGCGCGGGATATTTCGTGCCGGGAAATGGTGACGGAGTTGTGCACGCGGCAGGTATCGACATCGGCGTCGCGACGTGCTATGAGGTGGCCTTCGACCGATCGTTCGAGGACGCTATGCGCGCGGGCGCTCAACTGCTGACGGTGCCGACGAACAACGCGACCTTCGGCGACACCGAGATGACATATCAGCAGCTGGCCATGTCCCGCGTTCGCGCCGTCGAGCACGGCAGAGCGCTGGTCGTCGCGGCCACGTCGGGGGTCAGCGCCATCATCGCCGCCGACGGCAGCGTGCGGCAGGAATCGGCGTTGTTCGTGCCCGCCGCTCTGGTCGCGGAGCTGCCGTTGCGCAGCGACGCCACACTCGCAACACGAATCGGCCCTGCACCGGAGCGGATTTTCGTTATCCTGACGGCTGCCGCCGCACTGGCCGGGGTCCGCATGCGCCGATCCGCGCGCCCCGACGGTGAAGTCGTCGGCGACCGATAGATCCAGCCGGACGAGCTTTTACCGAACACGCGGTATGTTCTTGCCCCTACCGCCCCGAAAGCGAAGGTGCGTAATCAAGTTGCGCGCTGTTCGCCAGACAACGGACGCGATCGGCGGAGTATCATCGAACAGTCTGGTCAGGACCCGTTTTGCTTCGGTTCGACCTAGTTGAGTCGCAATGTTTGCGGAAATGTAACCAACCAAAGTGGCCTTCTGCCAAGGACGTTGGATGTGAAACAAATCCAAAACGTCGGCAATCCGGCTGATGCGACGCTCCGAATCATAGGGCGTGGATCACGTCCTGCGGCTGGCGCGCGTGCGCTTGCTGGGACGGTGCTCGGGGAGTTGCGTCAACAGCGGCAGAACGGAGTGATTGATGAGTTCATTGGCCACGGATCGCGTCGACCAATGTTCATCCGGCGAATTCTCGGCCCAACCGTTTGCTCTGTCACCCGCGCAGACAGCTCTCTGGTACGCGCAGCGAATTCGCCCCGACGTACCGCTCACGATCTCCCAGTACGTCGAGATACGCGGTGACCTGGACGAGGGGAGGCTGCTGTACGCGATCGAGCGTTTCGGCGCCGAGACCCAGGTGGGTCAAGTCCGCCTCGTGGAAATAGATGGCACTCCGTATCAGATCGTGGACCCGGAGCACCGGCCCGGGTGGGAGCGCATCGATCTGCGCGGCGAGCCAGACCCGTACGCCGCGGCGCTGCGCTGGATGCACGAGCACACCAGTGCGCCGATCGATCTGGAAGGCGACCCGCTGACCTCCAACGCGGTGCTGCGGATCGGAGACTCCCACTACATCTGGTATTCGTTCGCCCACCACATCGTCATCGACGGCTACGGTGCTATGAACGCGCTCACCCGTACCGCGGAGATCTACACCGCGCTGGAGAACCGGACCGAGCCGGTCGCCTCGCGGGCGACGCCGCTGGCGGAGATCTACGCCGACGAGGCGCGCTACCACGATTCCAGCCGTTTCCAGAGCGACCGCGAGTACTGGCTCGGGCAGCTGTCGGGCGTGGGGGAGCCGGTGAGCCTCGGCGGCGCCCGGCTCGGCGCGGCCACCCACGACGCGGGCCGCAGGCTGGCCACCGCGGTGCTCGACGACGAGCGCCACGCCGCGATCGAGGCGGCGACCAGCGCGTGGAACACCACCGACGCGGCGATGTTCGTCGCGGCGATGGCTGCCTACGTGCGTTCGGTGACGGGCAACGCCGACGTGGTGCTGAGCCTGCCGGTCTCGGCGCGCACCACGGTGTCGCTGCGCCGCTCGGCGGGCGTGATCTCCAACGTCGTGCCGATCCGGCTGCGGATCGATCCGGCGACCACGATCGGCGACCTGGTGAAGGCGGCCGAGCTGCAGATCACCGGCGCCTTGCGGCATCAGCGCTACCGGCACGACGACATCCGGCGCGACAGCGGCTACTCGCGCGACGCGCGCGGCTTCTTCGGCCCGATGGTCAACCTGATGCTGTTCCACGACGAGCTGCGTTTCGGCAGCCTGGTCGGGTCGATGCACGTGTTGGCCACCGGCCCCGTCGAGGACCTCTCGGTCAACGTCTACAACGGCGCAGGCGGCCGCCTGCACGTCGACTTCGAGGCCAATCCCCGCCTCTACGGCGAGGCCGAAGTGAGCGTGCACCACGCGCGCTATCTGGACTTCCTCGGCCGCTTCCTGGCCGCCGACCCCACGGCGCCCGCCGAGTCGCTCGGCGCGATCACCCATGCCGAGCGCGAACAGGTGCTGCACGGGTGGAACGCCACCGTGGCGCCCCGGCAGGAGGGGACCCTGGCGGGCCTCTTCGCCGAACGCGCCGCGTCCGATCCGGACGCGATCGCGCTCGAGTTCGGCGAGGAGTCGCTGACCTACGCCGAGCTCGACGCCCGCGCCAACCGCCTGGCCAGGCTGTTGATCGCGCGCGGCGCCGGGCCCGATACGACGGTCGGCCTGTGCCTGCGCCGCAGCCTCGACCTGGTGGTCGGCATGTACGCGATCGTGCAGGCGGGCGCGGCGTACCTGCCGCTGGACACCGAGCACCCGGCCGAGCGGATCGCGCAGATCGTGCGTCAGGCCGAGCCGTTGTGCGTGCTCACGGCGAGCCGCGACGACGTGGAACTGCCCACGTCGGTCACCAGGCTGGACGTCGACACCGCCTCGGTAGCCGAATTCGACGACGCGCCGATCACCGACGCCGACCGCACGGCCGGACTGCGCCCTGACCACCTCGCCTACGTCATCTTCACCTCCGGATCGACCGGAAAGCCCAAGGGTGTCGGCGTCAGCCATGCCGCCATCGTCAACCGGCTGCGCTGGATGCAGCACGAGTATCCGCTCGGCCGCGACGACGCGGTGCTGCAGAAGACCCCGGCCACCTTCGACGTCTCGGTGTGGGAGTTCTTCTGGCCTCTACAGGTCGGTGCGCGCTTGGTGATCGCCGCCCCCGACGGGCACCGCGACCCGGGGTACCTCGCCCGGATCATCGCCGAGAAGCACGTCACCACGGCGCATTTCGTGCCGTCGATGCTATCGGTCTTCGTCGCCGAGGCCGATCTGAGCGGCTGCGCGGGCCTGCACCGGGTCTTCTGCAGCGGCGAGGCGCTGCCCGCCGCCGCGGTGCGGGAGTTCTACGCGGCCCTGCCCGCCGCCGAACTGCACAACCTGTACGGCCCGACCGAAGCGGCCGTCGACGTCACCTACTGGGCATGCCCGCCCGACGCCACCGCCGTGCCGATCGGCTCGCCGGTGTGGAACACCCGAACCTACGTGCTGGACGACCGGTTGCAACCCGTCCCGCCCGGCGTGGTCGGCGAACTCTACCTCGCCGGGGTCCAGCTGGCCCGCGGCTACCTGAGACAGCCGCGGCTGACCGCGGACCGGTTCGTCGCCGACCCCTTCGCTGCCGGCGCGCGGATGTACCGCACCGGCGACCTGGCACGCTGGCAGATCGGCCGCTCCGGCGCCGAGCCCGGCGTGCTGGAGTACCTCGGCCGCAGCGATTTCCAGGTCAAGATCCGTGGCTTGCGCATCGAGCTCGGCGAGATCGAGGCCGCCTTGCTCGAGGACTCGCGGGTGGCCCGCGCGGTGTGCGTCGCGCACACCGGACGCACCGGCGACGAACTGGTCGCCTATGTGGTCGCGGCGAAGCACGACGACGACGATGCCCCGCTGGACACGGCCGCGCTGCTGACCGGACTGCGCCGCACCCTGCCCGGGTACATGGTGCCCTCCGCGCTGATGGAACTCGACGAGCTGCCGCTGAGCGCCAACGGCAAGATCGATCGCAAGGCGCTGCCCGCGCCCACCCCCGGCACGCGACCGATCGGGCCGATCGCCGAACCGCGCACCGAAGTCGAGCGAGTACTCGCCGGCATCTTCGCCGAGGTGCTCGACACCGAGGTCGGCATCGAGGACAACTTCTTCGACCTCGGCGGCAACTCGCTCATCGCCGCACGGGCGGTGTCCAGGATCAACGCCGCGCTCGGCACCGCGCTGACCATCCGGGATCTGTTCGAGTCCGCGACGATCGAGGCGCTCACCCGCCGGTTCGCCACGCAGCCCACCGATGTCTCCTCACCGCGGCTGACGCCGGCCGAACGACCGGAGCGCATCCCGTTGTCGCAGGCGCAGCAGCGGCTGTGGATCCTGAACCGGTTCTCCGAACACGCCGCCGCGTACAACATGCCGCTCGCGGTGGAGGTGGAGGGCCCGCTGGACGTGGCCGCGTTGCGGGCGGGGCTGGTGGACGTCATCGAACGGCACGAAAGCCTGCGCACCACCTTCCCGGAGTCGCCGGAGGGGCCCTACCAGCTGATCCATCCGGCCGACGCGATCCCGCTGGCGCTCGACCCGATCGATGTCACCGCCGCCGACGTGGCGGAACTGGCGACCGAATACGCCGGATACGGCTTCGATCTGCGCAGCCAGGCCCCGATCCGGGTGGCGCTCTACCGCACCGGCCCGCAGCGGCACGTCTTCCTCGTCGTGCTGCATCACATCTGCGGTGACGGCTGGTCCATCACGCCGCTGGCCAAGGACCTGATGACGGCGGTGGCCGCGCGCGCGAACGGCGTGGAGCCGCAGTGGACGCAACTGCCGGTGCAATACGCCGACTTCGCCCTGTGGCAGCGCGAACTGCTCGGCGACGAGTCCGATCCGTCCAGCGCGCTCAGCCGCCAGCTCACCCACTGGCGCGCGGCGCTGGCCGGGCTCCCCGAGCAACTCGATCTGCCGCTGGACCGCCCGCGCCCGCTGCGCAGGTCGACCGTCGGCGGCCGGGTCGAGTTCACCATTCCGGCCGAGATCCGCCGCTCGGCCATCGAACTGGCGGCCAGCCGTGGCGTGAGCATGTTCATGGTGTTGCACGCGGCGCTGGCGACCCTGCTGTCGCGGCTGTGCGCGAGCGGTGACATCGCCATCGGCACCCCGATCGCGGGCCGTTCCGATCCGGCGCTCGACGATCTGGTCGGCATGTTCGTCAACACCCTCGTCCTGCGCACCGCGGTCGACCCGGCGGCCGGGTTCGACCGGATGCTCGATGTGGTGCGCGAGACCGACCTGAACGCCTTCGCCAACGCCGACGTTCCCTTCGAGCGGCTGGTCGAGGTGGTCAACCCGGAGCGTTCTCCGTCGCGGCACCCGCTGTTCCAGGTGATGCTGTCCTACGACCACGCGCCGGATCTGCGGATCGAGCTTCCCGGCGTCCGCGCCACGGTGCTGCCGATCGCGTCCGACGTCGCCAAGTTCGACCTGCAGTTGGTCGTCCACGACGACTCGGGCGACGGACCGCTGTCGGCCGAATTCGGCTACACCACAGATGTTTTCGATCAGACCACGGTGCAATCGTTCGCCCGCAGGTTCGTCGCGGTGCTCGCGGGCGGCGTGGCCGCGCCCGAACTGCCGGTCGGCGACCTGCCGATCCTGGACCGCAGGGAGACCGAGAAACTGGTGCCCATCGCGGGCGCGCCCGCCGAGCCGTCGACCACCCTGGCCGGCTTGCTGTCCGGCACCGCGCGCAGGCTGCCGGACGCGGTTGCGGTCCGCTACCTCGGCGCCGCCACCACCTACCGTGAACTCGACGAGCGATCGAACGCGCTGGCGCGCGTCCTCATCGAGCACGGCGCCGGTCCCGAGACGGTCGTCGCGATCGCGCTGCCGCGCGGGCTGGACGCGATCACCGCGGTGTGGTCGGTCGCCAAGACCGGCGCGGCCTACGTGCCGATCGATCCGAACTACCCGGCGGAGCGGATCGCGCACATGATCGGGGACTCCGGCGCGATACTCGGCCTCACCGATCCCGAATCCCTCGCCGCCATGCCCGCTGTGCCCGCGACGCGGGGCAAGCACCGCAAGACCCAGGTCGACTGGCTGGTCATCGGCTCGGGCGAACTCACCGCGGAACTGGCAGGCCGGTCGACGGACCCGATCACCGACGACGAGCGGCACCACCCGATGCGGGTGAGCCACCCGGCGTACCTCATCTACACCTCCGGGTCCACCGGCACGCCGAAGGCGGTCGTGGTGACCCATGCCGGCATCGCCTCCCTGGCCAGTGAGCAGAACTACCTGTTCGGTATCTCGGACGCGACGCGCACGCTGCACTTCTCCTCGCCCAGCTTCGACGCGTCGGTGCTCGAGCTGCTGCTCGGCTTCGCCGCTGGCGCCACGATGGTGATCGCTCCGCCGGGCATGTACGGCGGGGCCGAGCTGGCGGCGCTGCTGCGCGAGGAGCGGGTCACCCACGCCTTCGTGACACCGGCGGCGCTGGCGACCGTACCGAACGAGGGGCTCGACGAGCTGGAGACGGTCATCGTCGGCGGCGACGCCTGCTCGGAGGAACTCGTCGAGACCTGGACCGCCGGGCACCGCATGCACAATATGTACGGCCCGTCCGAGGCCACCGTCGCGGCGACCGCCAGCGGGCCGATGCGGCCGGGCGGTCCGGTGCCGCTCGGCTCGCCGGTGCGCGGCATGCGGCTGTTCGTGCTGGACAACCGCCTGCATCCGGTGCCGCCGGGCACGCCGGGCGAGTTGTATGTCTCCGGTCCCGGCGTCGCCCGCGGCTACCACGGCCGGTTCGGCCTGACCGCGGCACGGTTCGTGCCCAACCCGCACGGCAGGCGCGGCGAGCGGATGTACCGCACCGGCGACTTGGTCGTCATGGAGCGAACCGGACAGCTGCGGTTCCTCGGGCGCGCGGACGATCAGATCAAGATCCGCGGCTTCCGGATCGAACTGCGCGAGATCGACAACGTGCTGCGCTCGCATCCCGGCGTCCGCTTCGCCCTCACCGTGGTGCACACCGACGAACAGGGCCAGGTGCGGCTGGCGTCGTACGTGACGGCGGACCGTCCGGTCGAGGCGCGGGCCGTGCTGGAGACCGCGCGCCAGCGGCTGCCCGGCTACATGGTGCCCGCATCGGTGGCGGTGCTCGACGAGCTGCCGGTGACGCCCGCGGGCAAGCTGGATCGAAAGGCGTTGCCGGAGCCGGTATTCGCAGCCGCGGGGACATCGCGCCCGCCGAGCACCCCGCGGGAACTCGGCGTGGCGGGTGTGTTCGGCGGGGTGCTCGGCCGCCCGGTGACCGGAGCCGAGGACAGCTTCTTCGATCTCGGCGGCAACTCGCTGCTGGCCACCCGCCTCGCCGCCGCGCTGCACGCGGAGTTCGGGGTGGAGCTGCCGGTGCGATCGATCTTCGAGGCGCCGACGGTCGCCGCGGTCGCCGAACAACTGGATCGAACGCCCCGGACGCAACGGCCTGCGCTGGCGGTGCGGACGCCGCGTCCGGGACGTATTCCATTGTCGCTGCCGCAGCAGCGTTTGTGGTTCATCAACCGATTCGCGCCCGAATCGAGCGCATACAACATCGCTTTCGTGATCCGGGTGGCAGGCGATCTGGACGTCCCGGCGCTGCGCGAGGCGATCACCGACGTGGTGCGGCGGCACGAAGTGCTGCGCACCGTCTTCCCGGAGGACGCCGAAGGCGCACAGCAGGTGGTGCTTCCGGTCGAGCGGGCGGTGCCGGAGGTGGCGGTCACCGACATCGACGACTCCGGCGCGAAGGCCGCGCTGGACGCGTTGGCGCACAGCGGTTTCGATCTGACCAGGCAACCGCCCCTGCGGCTGTCGCTGCTACGCACCGCGCCCGAGCGCTACCTGCTCGGGGTCGTGCTGCACCACATCGCCGCCGACGGCTGGTCGCTCGGTCCGCTGACCAGGGACTTGGCCGCCGCGTATGCGGCGAGGCACGAGGGCGCGGCGCCGTCCTGGACGCCGCTTCCGGTGCAGTACGCCGATTTCGGGCTCTGGCAGCGTGCCTGCCTCGGCTCGGAGAACGATCCCGACAGCGCGGCGGCGACCCAACTGGAGTACTGGCGCACCGCGCTGGCCGACATCCCCGACCAGTTGCCGCTGCCCTACGACCGGCCGCGGCCCGACGAACCGACACAGCAGGCCGGGACGGTGCGTTTCACCGTGCCGGAGCAGGTGCGCCGCGGGCTCGACGCGCTGGCCCGCGAGCGCGGCGTCAGCAAGTTCATGGTGCTGCGTTCGGCGTTCGCGGTGCTGTTGCGCTGCGTCACCGGCGGACGCGACATCGTGATCGGCACCCCGGTGGCCGGGCGTACCGACACCAAGCTCGACGAACTGGTTGGCATGTTCGTGAACACGCTGGTGCTGCGCTCCGACGTCGACCCGGACCGCGGCTTCACCGACCTGCTGCGCGCCGACCGGGACACCGAGCTGGCCGCGCTGGCGCACGCCGACATCCCGTTCGAGCGCATCGTGGACGAACTGGGCGCCGAGGCCCGCTCCACCGGCCGTCATCCGCTGTTCCAGGTGGCGCTGAGCCTGCAGGACGGCCCGGTGCCCGCCCTGGAGCTGCCCGGCCTCGCGTTGCGCGCGGAGCCGTTGGACATCGCGCTGGCGAAGTTCGATCTGGAGTTGCGGGTCGCCGACGACACCGCTGCCCCGGGACCTGACGCCGGCGCGGACAGCGTCTACGAATTCGTCTACGCGGCAGAGCTTTTCGACGCTACGACCATCGAGACGCTGGCGGACCGGTTCCTGCGCGTGCTCTCCGCCGTCACCGCGGACCCGCGCGTGCTCATCCGCGACATCGACGTGCGTACCGACCACGAGCGCCGCACACTCGCCCCGGCGCGCGGGCGGCATGCGGCCGAGCCGCGCACGCTGGCCGCGTACTTCACCGCCACCAGCCGACGGTTCCCGCACAACACGGCGCTGTGCGCGGGGACGACCGCACTGACCTACGCCGAACTCGACCGGCGTTCCAACCGCTTGGCCCGCGCGCTCATCGCGCGCGGACTCGGCCCGGGAACCCGGGTGGCGCTCGGGCTCACCCGCTCGATCGATTCGGTGGTGGCGCTGCTGGCGGCCGCGAAATCCGGCGCGACGTTCGTCCCGGTCGACCCGAAGTACCCGGCCGAGCGCATCCGCCACATGCTCGCCGACTCCGGTTGCGCGACCGGCGTCACGGTCACCGCGCACATCGAGCAGCTGCGCACGGGCGCTCCGGCCGACCGTGACATCGAGTGGCTGCTGCTGGACCGGCCCGAATTCGCCGCCGAACTCGACGGCCACGACGACGCGCCGATCCACGACCGCGAGCGCACGCGCGCCATCCAGGTGGCGGACCTGGCCTACCTGGTCTACACCTCCGGATCGACCGGAACGCCCAAGGGCGTCGCGGTGACCCACAGCGGCCTGTCCAATCTGGCCGACGAGGTCCGCGACCGCATCGGCGTCGACGAGCATTCCCGCACATTGCATTTCGCGACGCCGAGTTTCGACGCGGCGATCCTGGATCTGCTCATCGCGCTGGGCGCGGGCGCGGCGATGGTGATCTGCCCGACCGACATCTACGGCGGCGACGAGCTGGCCGCGCTGCTGGAACGCGAGCGGGTCTCGCACGGCTTCATGACCCCGGCCGCGCTGGCCACGATCGACCACGAACGCTGGCCGCTGCCGCACATGCGCGCGCTCATGGTCGGCGGCGAGGCGGTCGCGCCGGATCTGGTGGCGCGCTGGGCGCCGGGACGGGTGCTGTGCGACGTGTACGGGCCCACCGAGACCACGGTGGTCATCACGATCTCCGGTCCGATGCGCGCCGGTGCGCCGATCACCATCGGCAGCCTGGTGCGCGGGGCCAGGGCGTTGGTGCTCGACGAGCGGTTGCGCCCGGTGCCGGTCGGCGTTCCCGGCGAGCTGTATCTCGCCGGCCACGGCTTGGCGCGCGGGTACTTCGACCGGTTCGGGCTCACCGCGACCCGCTTCGTGGCCGATCCGTGTGGCCCGGCCGGCGCCAGGATGTACCGGACCGGTGACGTGGTGCGCTGGAACGCATCCGGCGAGCTGGTCTACCTCGGGCGCACCGACCACCAGGTGAAGCTGCGCGGTTTCCGGGTCGAGCTCGGCGAGATCACCGGCGTGCTCGGCGAACATCCGTCGGTGCGCTTCGCGCACACCGAGGTGCGCCGCATCGCGGGCGCCGACCGGATCGTCGCGTTCGTGCAGCCCGCCGACCGGACGGCCGGAGTGGACACCGATGCGGTGCGCGCCTTCGTCGCCCGCAGGCTGCCCGCGCACATGGTGCCCTCCGGCATCACCGTGCTGGACACCATCCCGCTGACCCCGGTCGGCAAACTGGACGTCGCCGCGCTGCCCGAACCGCGGCTGCACGCCGAGCAGGGCGGCCGTGCGCCGCGGACCGACGCGGAGCGCTTGGTGGCGTCGGTGATCGGTGAGCTGATCGGGGCCGACGGCGTCCGCGCCGACGACAGTTTCTTCGACATCGGCGGCAACTCGCTGCTGGCAACCCAGCTCGTCGCGCGGCTGGCCGCGGCGACGAACGTGCGCCTCGCCGTGCGCACCGTGTTCGCCACGCCGACCGTCGCCGAGCTGGCCGAGCTGCTGGAGGCGGGCGCGGCCTCCGACGCCGACCGCCCCGCGCTGGTGCGCAGGCAGCGTCCGGAGCGGATCCCGCTGTCGGCCGCCCAGCGGCGGCTGTGGTTCCTCAACCGGTTCAACGCCGGATCCGGCGACGGACAGTCGGCGGGCGCCTACAACGTCCCGCTCGTGCTGCGCATGTCCGGCCGCCTCGACGTCGAAGCGCTCGTCTCCGCCCTGCACGCGGTACAGGCCAGGCACGAGACCCTGCGCACGGTGTTCCCCGAGACCGACGGCGCGCCGGCGCAGGTCGTGCTCGACCCGGCCGAGGCGGCCGTCTCGCTGTCGCGGATGACGGCGCGCCCGCACGAGGTCGAGTCCGCCGTACGACGTTTCGCCGCACCGGGGTTCGATCTGGCCACCACCGTGCCGATCCGCGCGGCGCTGATCTCGGTGCCGGACGCACAGACCCCGGAGCATGTGCTCGTCGTCGTGGTGCATCACATCGCGATGGACGGCTGGTCGCTCGAGCCGATGGCCGCGGACGTCGCCGTCGCCTATCGCGCGGCCTGCGGCGGCGGCCCGGCGCAGTGGGCGGAGCTCGAGGTCCAATACGCCGACTACACCCTGTGGCAGCAGGAGGTGCTCGGCAGCGAGGACGATCCGGACTCGGCGGTGAGCAGGCAGCTGGAGTACTGGCGGCACACCCTCGACGGCATCCCCGAGTTGCTGACCGTGCCCGCCGACCGGCCGCGTCCGCCGGCTCCGTCCTACCGGGGCGGCACCGTGGAATGCGCGGTGGACCCGGTCACCCACCGCGAGCTGCAGATGATCGCGGGCAGCAACAACGTCAGCCTGTTCATGGTCCTGCACGCCGCGCTGGCGGTGCTGCTGCACCGGATGACCGCCACCGACGACATCACCGTCGGCACCCCGATCGCGGGCCGCGGCCATCCCGCGCTGGACCGTCTGGTCGGCATGTTCGTCAACACGCTCGTGCTGCGCACGCGGATCGACCCCGGCGCCAGGTTCACCGACCTGCTGCACGCGGTGCGCGAAACCGACCTGGACGCCTTCGCCAACGCCGACCTGCCGTTCGAACGCCTGGTGGAGGTGCTCAACCCGGCCAGGTCGCAGTCGCACCATCCGATGTTCCAGGTGATGCTCTCGGTCCGCAACGAACCGGTCGGCGGCCTGGACCTGCCCGGCCTGCACATCGAGGCGGCCGACATCGACGCCGGGATCGCCAAGTTCGATCTCCAGTTCACCCTGACCGAAACGCAGACGCCGCAACGGCATCCGGCCGGCATCACGGTGGCGGTGAACTACGCGATGGACCTGTTCGACGAGCCGACCGCGCAGCGGCTCGGCAAGCGCCTGACCCGCTTGCTCGCCGCGATCGCCGCGAACCCCACCACCGCCGTGGGCGATCTGGAACTGCTCGATCCCGCCGAATGGTCGGGGCTGGCTCCGGTGCGCGGAGGCAAACCGGATCGGCCGATCACCTTCCCGGAAGTGTTCGAGCAGGCGGCGAGCGTCGACCGGGCCGGCGTCGCCCTGGTCGCCGACGGCACCGAGGTCACCTACGATGCCCTCGATCGCTGGACCAACCGGCTGGCGCGCGTGCTCATCGCCCGTGGCGTCGGCCCGGAAACGCTGGTGGCGCTCGGCATCCCGCGATCGATCGAGTCGGTGGCGACGGTACTCGCGGTGGCCAAGGCCGGAGCGGCGTTCGTGCCGGTCGACCCGCTGTACCCGCGGCAGCGCATCGCGCACATGCTGTCGGATTCCGGTGCGGCACTGGGCATCACGCTGGCGGACTACCGCGGCGAGCTGCCCGAGGACACGGAGTGGATCGTGCTGGACGACCCGGAGTTCCGCGGTCTGGTGCTCGACGCGCCGGACGTGCCGATCGCCGACGCGGAGCGTCTCGCTCCGCTGCGGATCGACAACCCCGCGTACGTGATCTACACCTCCGGCTCCACCGGCACGCCGAAGGGCGTGATGGTCACCCACGGCGGATTGTCGAACTTCGCCGCCGAGACCGCCCACCGGTTCGACGTCCAGCCCGGCTGCCGGGTGCTGCATTTCGCCACGCCGAGCTTCGACGCCGCGATGCTCGATCTGCTGCTGTCCCTCGGCGGCGCGGCGACTCTGGTGATCACGCCGAGCGGCGTGGTCGGCGGCGACGAACTGCGGCAGGTCTTCGCCGCGGAGGGAATCACCCACGCGTTCATCACCACCTCCGCGCTCGGCACGGTCGACCCCAAGGGCCTGCCCGAGCTGCAGCACGTGCTGGTCGGCGGTGAGGCGTTGCCGCCTGACCTGGTGACCCGGTGGGCGCCCGGCCGCAATCTGTACAACGTCTACGGTCCGACCGAGACCACCATCGTCACGGTGATCTCGCAGCCGATGTCGCCCGGCGAGCCGATCACCATCGGCGGACCAATCCGCGGCGTCAACGCGGCGATCCTCGACGCGCGGCTGCATCCGGCTCCGCTGGGGGTGACCGGCGAACTGCACCTGTCCGGTGACGCGCTGGCCCGCGGTTACCTGAACCGTCCCGGCCTGACCGCTCAGCGGTTCGTCGCCAACCCGTTCGGCAAACCGGGGGAGCGGATGTACCGCACCGGCGATCTGGTGCGCTGGTGGTCCGGTTCGCGGGAGCAGGGTTCGCCGGTGGACGCCGCGCCGGAAATCCAATACGTCGGCCGCACCGACCATCAGGTCAAGATCCGCGGTTTCCGTATCGAACTCGGTGAGATCGACGCCGCGCTCGCCCGCCACGGCGGGGTGGCGTTCTCCCTCACTATCGGGCATCGCACCCCGGCCGGCGCGACGGCGTTGGTGTCGTATGTGAAGGCGCGGGACGGAGTGTCGCTCACCGCGGCCGAGCTGACCGGGCACGTGGCCGGGCTGGTGCCGAATTACATGGTGCCGCAATCGATCATGCTGCTCGACGAGGTCCCGCTGAGCCCGGTGGGCAAGCTGGACCGGGCGAAGCTGCCGGAACCGGTGTTCACCGCGGGCGAGGGTTATCGGGCTCCGTCCACCCCGACGGAGGAGGCGCTGTGCGCGGCCTTCGCCGAGGTGCTCGGCGTGGAGTCGGTCGGCGTGGACGACGGCTTCTTCGAACTCGGCGGAAACTCGCTGCTGGCCACGAAGGTCGTCGCGCACGTACGGGAGAAAGGCATCGACCTGCCGGTGCAGTTGATGTTCGGCGACGCGACGCCCGCTGCCATCGCGGCGCGCCTGGACGGCTCGGGCGCGACCTCGGGCGCGGCGGTGGCCGCGATGCTGGCGCCGGTGCTGCCGATCCGGCCGGGCGCCGCTGCCGGCCGGGCGCCGCTGTTCTGCGTGCATCCGGCGATCGGTCTGGCGTGGTGCTACTCCGGGTTGCTCGCGCACCTTCCGGCGGATCGTCCGGTGTACGGGTTGCAGGCGCCGCACGTGGCGGTGCAGGAAAGCTACACGTCGATCGACGAGGCCGCGAGCCGCTATGTGGCCGAGATCAAGGAGATTCAGCCGGAAGGTCCCTACCACTTGCTCGGCTGGTCGCTCGGCGGACTCATCGCGCAGGAGATGGCGGTGCAGCTGCAAGAGGCGGGCGATGAGGTCGCCCTGCTGTCGATGATGGACAGCTACCGGCTGTCGGACGACCTGCTCGACCAGGCGACACCGAGCGTCGCGGAGATCGTCGGCGAGTTCGGCAGCGCCGAACTCGCCGCGCAGATCGATCCCGGCATGAGCCTGCGGGAGGCGGCCGAACTGCTGCGCGCCCGGTCCGGACCGTTCGCGGCGCTGACCGTCGAGCATCTGGAGCGCCTCTACGCGGGCTACGAGAACGGCACCGTGCTCGCGCACACCTTCCGGCCCCGCCCGTTCGACGGTGACCTGCTGTTCTTCAGCGCGGGCGACGATCCGGTCAACCGGGCCGATCCCGACCGCAGCGCCGACGCGTGGGAGCCGTACGTCACCGGCGCCGTTCACGACCACGAGTTGCGCTGCGCGCACTCCGCGATGACCACCCCGGAGGCGCTGGCGGTGATCGGGCCGGTGCTGCGGAGGTGGCTGGAGACGAAGGAGACGCACAGGTGAGCTTCGCGGTGGAAGTGACCGGCCTGGTCAAGAGCTACGGCCGGGTCCGCGTGCTGGACGATGTCGATCTACGGATTCCCGCCGGCACCGTGATGGGGCTGCTCGGCCCGAACGGCGCGGGCAAGACGACGACCGTGCGGATCGTCACCACGCTGCTGAAGCCGTCCGCCGGGTCGGTGCGGGTGGCGGGCGTCGACGTGCTGCGCGATCCCGCGGCGGCGCGCAAACGGATCGGCCTGTCCGGCCAGTACGCTGCCGTCGACGCGAACCTGTCCGGGTACGAGAACCTGCGCATGGTGGCCCGGTTGTACGGGATGTCCCAGCGCCAGGCGACCGCGCGCGCCACCGAACTGCTCGGCGCCCTCGGGCTCGACCACGCCGCGCATCGCAGAGCGGGAACCTACTCCGGCGGCATGGCCCGGCGGCTGGATCTCGCGGGGGCGCTGGTCGCCCGGCCCGCCGTGGTCGTGCTGGACGAGCCGACCACCGGCTTGGACCCGCGCGGCAGGCTGGACATGTGGCGGGTGATCGGCGACCTCGTCGACGACGGAACCACCGTCCTGCTCACCACGCAGTATCTGGAAGAGGCCGACCTGCTGGCCGACCGCATCACCGTCATCGATCATGGGCGGGTCATCGCGCGCGGCTCGGCCGACGAACTGAAGACCTCGATCGGCGGCGACCGGCTCACCGTCACCCTCGCCGCCGGACAAGCCGCCGCGCCGGCGCTGGCCGTGCTGGCACAGGTGGGCGTCGGCGAGCCCGTCCACGAGGCGGGCACCGACGAGGTGTCGGTGGTGGTCGGCGACGGTTCGCGCACGATGGTGGAGGCGCTGCGCAGGCTCGACGACGCGGGCGTCTGCGTGGTCGACGCGAACGTGCACCGGCCGAGCCTCGACGATGTATTCCTTTCCCTCACCGGCAAGCCGGGCGGCGCGCACGTCACGGAACCGGAGACCGACGACGTACAAGAGGAGATCATGTCGTGAGCACGGCAATCGCCGGGGAGGCCGCCCCGAAGGCGGAGCCGAAGCCGGAAAAGGCCGCGGCGCATCGGGATACCGCTCCACGGCTGCGGTTGTTCCGGGACAGCGCCATCGTCGCGCACCGCAATCTGCTCACCATCCTGCGCGTGCCGACGCTGCTGGTGACGGCCACGATCCAACCGCTGATGTTCGTGTTCCTGTTCGCCTACATCTTCGGCGCGTCGCTGGGCGGCGGCCAGTACCGGGAATTCCTGCTCGCGGGCATCTTCACCCAGACGGTGGCGTTCAACGCCGCGTTCACCACGGTCGGCCTGGCAGGGGATCTGCAGAAGGGCATCATCGACCGGATGCGGGCGCTGCCGATGTCGCGGCTGGCCGTGCTGATGGGCCGCACGCTGTCGGACCTGGTGGTCAACATCCTCAGCCTGGCGGTGATGGTCGGGTGCGGGTACATCGTGGGCTGGCGCATCCACGGCAGCGTCTCCGACGCCGTGCTGGCGTTCGCGGTGATCCTGCTGTTCGCGTTCGCGATGTCCTGGGTGGGCGCGCTGACCGGCCTGATGTCGCCGACCGTCGAGGTGGCGCAGAGCGCCGGGTTGATCTGGCTTTTCCCGCTGACGTTCATCTCCTCGGCGTTCATCTCCGCCGAGACTCTGCCCGGCCCGCTGCGCACCATCGCGGAGTGGAATCCGATCACCGCGGTGTCGGCGGCGGGACGCAAATTGTTCGACAACGACTCGCCGCCCACCTTCGTCCCGCCCAGCGGATGGGCCGCCGATCACTGCGTCGAATACGCGGCGGCTTGCTCGGTGGCGATCCTCGTGGTGGCCGTGCCGCTGGCGCTGCTGCGCTACCGGAAGGTGGCCAGTCACTGACCCGCGCGCCCACGCGCACAGCGAACGGCCGCCGCATCCGGACGATGCGGCGGCCGTTTCGGTATTCGCGAACCGTCAGGCGCGGCGGCGGGTCTTGAGCAGCTCCAAGCGCTCCTTGAGCAGCTCCTCGAGCTCCTCCTTGCTGCGGCGTTCCAACAGCATGTCCCAGTGCGTGCGCGGCGGCTTGACCTTCTTGGTCTCCTGGGTGGTGCCTTCGACCAGCACCCCCTCCTGGCCGTTGCGGCACAGCCAGGTCGGCGGGATCTCGGCGTCGTCGGCGAAGGGGACGTCGAATTCCTCGCCGTTGTCGGTCCGGTACCGGGCGATCCGACGCGGAGCCAGGTCGTGGTCGCGATCGGTCTCGTAGCTCACCGCTCCGAGCCGACTGCCTCGGAGTACGCGATCTGCCATGGTGTGCCTCTCCCTGTGTGCTCGAGTCTTCGTGCGCTGCGACCGTGTCCGCGCGAGTGCGCGCAGCACCCGCCGGACCTGATGTACAACGATCGGGCCTGCGCCGATAGTTCCCGACGCGGCCGCGGTGAACCGTTCCATTGTAGTGCCAGCGTCGCATCGGCCCCGTCGCACCCGACGGCGGGTGATTCGCCGGGGGCGCTGAGCGGATCAGGAGTGGCGAGCGATTAGTGTTCTGCGTCATGTCGCGCCGCTTGTCCTGCCAGTGGTGTGGGCGGGAGATCGTGGAATCGGAGGCCGGCCGCCGTCGCCGGTACTGCCGCCAGTCCTGTCGCCAACGCGCCTACGAACACCGCAACAGCTTGAAGGGGACGGGAATTCCCGACGACGCGGTCGTGCTCAGCGCCCACGAGGCCGCCGACCTGGCCGATCGCTGGTTCGCCGCCCGCTGCGCCGCCGAGGACGTCGCCACCGCGATCGCGGAGGGGGCCACGCCCGATGAGCTGGCGGCGCTCGGCAAGACGCTGGTCGCGCTCACCCGTGACGCGGAACGTCTGCGCTGACCGGCTCCGGCGTGGTCTCGGGTGTTGCGCCGCGGTGGCGTAGATACACCGCGCCGAGCAGCACGACGACGGTCGCCACAAGTCCGGAGGCGGCGTACCAGGTGGCCGGGTCGGGATGGACCAGCGACTGGCCGCGCATCGCCTGCCAGAAGACCAGCGCCAGCAGGCCGGCGTAGCCCGCCGCCAGCACAGCGACGACGGCCGCGCGAGCGCGTTGCGGGCGCAGCCAGCGGTACCGCGGCGCGAGCCGGGCGAGTGCGATGGCCGCCAGCAGCAGGACCTGGATGCCGTGCAGCCCGACGAAGTGCGGCACGCGCAGGTCGCCGCCGATGGTGCTCCAGTGCGTGATCGGCATGCCGCCCATGGCGTCGCGCGGAGCGAGATCGCCGGAGTCGGGCGCGACCGTGTGCCCGGCGGCCAATTCGACGACTCGTCCGGCGCTGTCGCGGACGAGCTGCTTGCCGGTGAATCCCATCAGGTAGCCCAGCGCCATACCCACCACGGCCAGCGCCAGACCGGCATGGACGGCGCGTGCGGTCGGGCGGTCCGCCAATCGCTGCCAGGACAGGATCAGCACGATGAGCAGGTTGGCCAGGAACAGGCCGGGCACGCCGGAGGCGAAGACCACCTGCCCGATCGAGTTCACCGGGTCGGTCTCGGTGTTGAAGTGGCTGAACGTGCCGCGCGCGGCTTGCAGCACGATGAATCCCACATCGACGAATCCGGTCACCGCGAACACCGTGCCCAGCCACCAGGTGACCCGGCTTCCCTTGTGCGGCAACGACAACAGCCACGCCAGGGTGAGGCTGTAGACAGTGAACGCCAGGCCGAATTTCATCGGCTTGAGCCAGACGGATTCGCCGAGCAGCGTGCGGTCGTCGAGCAGCATCGCCGGGAGGGAGAACAGGACGAGCGCGGTCATCGCGGCGACCGTGCCGAGCAGTGGTCGATGCAGCCGCCCGCGCGTCGCCGTCCGCGTGCTCGCACGCGACCGCGACCCGCCTGCGGGTGCGGCGACGAAATGTGTTGTGGACATGGAGCGAACGTAGGAATCGCGGACCCCGGTGGACGTCCCGCCGGGGCGCTATTCGCGTCTAGTACCCCGGTACCGGGGGGCCACCCGCGGGCGGTACCGCGGACCCACATGTCCTCGCTTACGGCTGTGCCTTGGCGCGCCACGAAGCTGGTCCGGCGGAGGCCTCATAGGGATTGGATCCCGCGGCGGGATCGCGGGCGTCGCGCTCGATCCCGTTGCGCCGATCGGGCAGATGAAGCGGGCCGCGAACGCGTCGTTGCGTTCGCGGCCCGTAGCGGGCGACGGCGCTGTCGCCGGGTTCGTCCGCGAGCCCTCGTGTCCCGCGAGCCGGATCGGGGTCAGTCCTCCGGGGCGTACCCGACGTCGATGCCGCGTCCGGCCAGCCAGGGGTGCGGATCGATCGGGGTGCCGTCGGCCAGATGGACTTCGTAGTGCAGGTGCGGCCCGGTGGAATAGCCGCGGTTGCCCACCGTCGCGATGACGTCGCCCGCGCGGACCGGCTGGCCCACGGTGGCGAGGATGTCGTTCACGTGGCCGTAGACGCCGACGGTGCCGTCGTCCTGCTGGACCCGCACCCACAGGCCGAAGCCCGAGGCGGGACCGGCCTCGATCACGACGCCGTCGGTGACGGCGGCGATCGGCGCCCCGAGCGGATCGCCGAAATCCAGGCCGGCGTGCATCGCGCCCCAGCGCGTGCCGAAATTCGAGGTCAGTACGCCGGCGGCGGGCCGGACGGTCTTCGGGCGGGCGAAGTCCTGCGCGATGCGGTTGAGGTCCCAGGGCACAGGCGCCGGGGCGGCCTGCGGAGCCGGGCTCTGCGGTGGGGTGAAGACGGCGAATCGAGCCATGCCCTCGGCGGGGCGGATTTCACCCGAGGCGATCTTCCCCGCCACGAGGCGGGCGGAGTCGGTGTCCTCGTCCTGCTGCGCCGCGGCGAGCACGCCGAAGGACGCGGTGACGACCGCGGAGGCGACGACGACGCGGGCGGTGACGCCGTCGCGGCGCAACCGTGTCGCGGCGCGACGGATCGGTAACGGAAAGGTCACGGGCATGCGTCGAACGTACGGCAGCCGCCGCAGGCGTCCGCAATCCTGTGGCAACCATCACCGGGTGCAAAAGCCCAGCTCGATCATTTGCGAAGAGGTGAAGAATCCTGCGCGATTCCTATGCGAGCTGGGACGACGAAGACTTGGCGGCGGTTGACCCGGGGAGTGCTGGATGCGCACACTGTGTGAGTGGCGACTAATGGAGTTCGTGCCCTCACGGCGCTGGCGGACCCGACCCGTCGCGCGATCTTCGAGGCCCTGCCGCAGGCCGCTCGCTCGGTCGGCGACTTGGCGGAGGAACTCGGTGTGACCAGTTCGGCGGTCTCGCAGCATCTGCGTGTGCTGCGCGAGGCGCGCTTGGTGATGATGCGGCCGGAGGGCAATCGCAGGTTGTATTCCCTGGACCCACGCGGCCTCGCCGACGCCCGCGACTACCTCGAACAGTTCTGGCCGAGCGCGATCGCCGCCTATTCCGCGGCGTTGCAGACCGCCGCGACAGCGAACGCGTGACCGCGGCGGTGTGCCCGCGTCCGTCTTCGGCGGCGGTCGGTGGCGGTCATCCCACCCGGCGATAGGCCGTCTTGGGACGGTCGGTACCCGTGCTGGGCCAATTGCGCTTGCTCAGCTGCTTGTCGACGGCGGTGATCACCTCGGCGACGTCGATCTGCAACAGGCCGGGGTCGGGGGCGGCGGCGTCGGCGTCGCCGACATGGCCGGCCCACAGCACGGCATGCCGGCCGAGCAGGTGTGCGGGCGGACCGGCCAACTGCGGCGGCGTCGGGCCGAACAGCAGGACGGTCCGGGTGCCGAACGCCGTGGCCAAGTGGGCCACGCCGGTGTCTCCGCAGATCACGAGGGCGGCCTCGGCGACGGTGGCGGACAGATCGATGAGGGTCTGCTGTCCGGCAAGCACCCGGCCGGCGGGCAGGCCCGCTCGTGCGGCGACGCCGAGCGCGAGTTGGCGTTCGTACTCGTCGCCGGTGAGCACCACCTCGCGCCCCAGGGCGAGCAGGTGCCGGATGACGGCGGCGAACCGGTCGGGCGGCCAGCGGCGCGCCGGTGCGCCCGCGCCGACGTGCACGACCACGCAGTCGCGGCGGCTGGTCGTCGACACCGGCGGAACCAGTCCCAGGTTGCGGCGATCCGCGCCGATGCCGTCGTACTCCAGCAGATGACACCAGCGGTCCACCTGGTGGGTGTCCGGCTCCCACGCCGGGCCGGACAACTCGGGAAACGCGGGGTTGCGGAAAGTGAGTATGCGCTCGGCCCCGGTCTTGGACAGGGCGACGATGCTCTCGGCGCCTGCGCCGTGCAGGTTGACCGCCAACTCGGGCGCGGGCGCGTCCCAACGGAGGCTGCCCGGATCGGGAGTGGGCAGCAGAGTGTCGACCGAGGCGATCAGATCGACGATCGGCTTGAGTCGCAGCGGCGCCGCCAAGACGATGCGATCGTGGGGTTTGGCTCGGCGCAGCGCACGAAGAGCCGGGATCGCGGTGAGTAGATCACCCAGCCCACGCGCCTGCAACACGAGCAGAACCGCCACCCTCTTCTCCTAGCCACCCGAGTCTCACCGAACCCCGACCCACCCGTTCAGCCCAGGGGCGCCGACGAAGAGTCACTAACGAATAACTACCCGGCCGTTCGGATGGCGAAACGTGAACGTGGGACAACGTCGTGACGTCGAAGGAAACCCTGGGCGCACGCTGTCCAGCAAATATGCAGGGAACATATGCATTGCAGCTATAACATCAGGGAATGACGACCAACAGCGTGGTAGAGGGTCCACTGAAGTCTCTTGCCCGCCGTGCGTGGCAAACGATCCTGCTCACCGGCGTACTCGCGGTGATCCTCGGCATCCTGATCCTGGCCTGGCCCGACATCACGCTGGCGGTGGCGGGCATCATCTTCGGGGTCTACCTGGTGGTCACCGGCTTCCTGCAGCTGCTCGCGGCCTTCGGCGCGCCGGTCGGCACCGGCCTGCGCGTGCTGTCGTTCATCATCGGCGTGCTGTCCATCGTGGTCGGCGTCTTCTGCTTCCGCGACGAACTCGCCTCGTTGCTGCTGCTGGGGTTGTGGATCGGCATCGGCTGGCTGTTCCGCGGGATCGCGTTGCTGGTGGCCGCGATCTCCGAACCGGAACTGCCGGGGCGCTGGTGGCAGGTGCTCTTCGGCCTCGTCACCGCGGTCGCCGGTGTCGTGCTGATCGTCTGGCCGGTGCGGTCGGTGGCCACGTTGGCCGTCTTGGCCGGGGTGTGGCTGATCATCGTCGGCATCATGGAGATCATCGTGGCGTTCGGTGTGCGCAGGGAGATCGCCTGACCAGCACGGTTCCCTCCGGCTGGAACTCGTGACAGAATCACAGGCGCATTTTCACCAGACGTCGGCTTCGGGGTTGGTCGACATCGAAAAGAACTGGAGGCACGAATGATTCGTACTGCTGGGTTTGTCGGTGCGCTCGCCCTGGCGGGGGCCGCGGCCATGCTGTCGGCGGGGACGGCGCAGGCCGCGGTCGGCACGCTGTCGATCAACGGCGAACTGCACGCGGATCCGGTGGGCTGCCTGAACACCGACGGTACCTTCTACACCACGTTCCAGATCACCGTCGTCAACAGCACCGATCGTGCCGTCACGCTGTACTCCGGAAGGGACTGCACCGGTTCGGTGGTCGGCGAGCTGCCCGTGGAGAAGATCGGCTACCTGCCCAAGGGCGGCAGCGTCTCGGTCAGCTGAGCCGACCGTAGCGATCGCGGCCGAGGCGTCGCGTCACCCATCGCACGAGTTTCGTCGGTGTGGTGCGCGACCGCCTCGGCCGTTTCCGTGCTCGCCTCGCCCGCCCTGCCGTTTCACCCGCCGACGTCGGTGGGGATCCGTTCCGATGCCGACACGGTGTCGCGTGCCCACGCCGCGTGCGGCCGGGCGTAGCGCCCGCCGCGCCGCAGCGGCTCGGCATGGCTGCCGTCCTCGACGATCCGGCCCTCGTGGAACAGCAGCACCCGATCGGCGGTCTCGGCCGTGTGTATCCGATGCGCGATCGTCGGGGTGGTGCGGCCGCGGGTGAGGCGGGCCAAGGCGTGCTGCATCCGTGCGTCGGTGCCCGCGTCGCAACGCCGCGCAAGATGATCGTCACGATGCGCAGCAGCGAGACCGCCAGCACGAAGGCCGCTCCGGCCGCGGGGAAGCGGCCCTCGGCGAAGCTCGCGACCACCATGTGCTCCGTACTCCATCCACGGCTTTCGCGGCGAGCGCCATGCAGCAGGCGTTCACCAGGCCGGAGGCGACCGCGGCGGCCCGGCGCCCGCCCGCACCCGCGCAGCATGATCGCCAGCCCGCTGCACAGGGTGCGGGGGTCCTGCCCGGCCTCGCTGTCCGCGGCCGCGGCGAGCAGTGCGCCCTTTCCGTAGCTCATGACCCCGGACACCGAGATGGCCGGGTTGTTCCCGTCGCCACCACGATTCCAACCGCCTGCACGCTCTAAAAAGGGGACCTTGGAACGCGTCCCGCAGCGATGGACTCGATCAGTGTGATCGGTACACGGCGGCACTACGGCCGCGAACGCCTGGGGCGACCGCGATGGGCGCTACCGCGCAGGTGAACTCGTTTCCAGTGAGCGGGCCGGACGCCGGGTGTCCTGTGTGCGCGGCCAGTCATTCGGGTTCGCCGCGGTGGACTCCGAGGTCGCCGCCGGCGGAACCGGCGGCACGCCGGCCGCGCGGCGGCGTCCCCGCGGATCCCATGCCATCGCCGACGCGGCCGCGCCCAGCAGAACGATCACGATCATGGTCACAACACACCAGACCAACATGGTCCTTGCCTCCCTGGCAAAACCATCCGGTTGACAGACTGCGTCGGCTTACCAAGGCGGACAGTTGTTTTCGAGTCGCCGACAGTATCCACCGACCGGAAGGCGGGCGCGAGTCCTCGGCGCGGGGCCGGGCATCCCGGTCTTGTCCGAAACCCGCTACCGATGCTGTCGCGGCCGGTGTACCAGCGCGAACACCGCCGGCTCCGGTGAAAGGGGTTCCGGTGCTGCAATCGGAGGAGACGGGGATCACGGTCACGCCGCGGCCGTACGGGTGTGGATGCCGTCTCAGTCCGGCCGACTGCCGTTGCTTCGTCGCGCGCGGCGGTCGGCTGGGCCGCGCCGCGCTGTTTGTCTCGTTTGCGCCCGGGTAGCACGGTGGGGACGGAGGTCAACCCACAGCGAAAGGGCTGGTTCGGCGATGTCCAATTCCACATCCGGCGCGACAACGGATCGGCGGTCTCCGCTCCAGATCGCCGCCATGGCGGTCGGGGCGACGTTCCTGCTGGTCGGCATCCTGGGGTTCATTCCAGGGATCACGACCGACTACGGCGAACTCGAGTGGGCGGGTCATCACTCCCAGGCCCAGTTGCTCGGTCTGTTCGGCGTTTCGGTGCTGCACAACGTGGTTCACCTGGCTTTCGGCATCGCCGGGGTGCTGGCCGCGCGCACCGCTGCGTCGGCGCGTGCGTTCCTGCTCGGCGGCGGTGTGCTGTATCTCGTGTTGTGGCTGTACGGACTGGTCGTGAACCCCGACAGCGACGCCAACTTCGTGCCGCTCGATACGGCTGACAATTGGCTGCACTTCGTACTCGGCGCGGGCATGATCGCCCTCGGTGTGGTCTTGGCGCGGCGGCCCGTGACCCAGGCGCCGGGAGCGGGCAGGCAGACCGGAATCCTGGAGTAGCCGACGCGCCACATCGGGGCCCATCCGAGTGCTGGCTACCGAAAGTTGCTGCACGTCAAAGGTTCTCGGAGACGACCAGCTCCGCCGGGTGCCGCCGGGTCGCCGACGGTACGCTCGGTTCGGGCGACGCCGAAAAGCTGGTTGCCGGACGCCGAAGATGTTGACATCGACTGCTGTTGACAACATATGATGTCAATAACTTGCTCAGCCCGCAATCCGCGCCGTGACCGCGCGAGCTTGTGGGAGTGCAGGCGCTTCGACCACGTTGGCAACGATCGCGGCAAGGGAGTACCGATGAGGGCCAAACCACCCGCGCTGGGATATCTCCGCAAGGACGTCTCGGGTGTGTCCCAGGATTGGGACGAAGCGCAGATGCGGAGTTTGGCCAAGCGACTGGGTTACGAGCTGTGTAAGACGGTGACCTTCGGCGCCGGTACCGACGCACCGGTGGATCGCCTCGTCGACGTCGTCCGCACCTTCGGCGTCGACGCGGTGATCGCGCCCGGGCTGCACCACTTCGGCAACGCGGTACCGGCGGGACTCGTCGAGGTCTGCGACCTGATCACCGTGACGCCCCAGCAGACGTACTCCCGTTCGGCGCTGTCGCGGATCTGGGCCTGAATCGCTCCGCCGGACGAAGTCCGGCGCGGTTCAGCGCTGACGCCAGCCCAGCGGACCCGGCAGGTCCACACTGTTCTTCTTGGTTCGGGAGTTCCACGACCAGGGGCCGATTTTGATGCTCCACGACGACAGCCCCGACTGGGTGAAGTTGAGTTTCAGCGGCCCGAACGATTTGCGCTGACGGTATCTGATTGGCATGAGCAGCCTCCCTGACTCGACCCCAGGATAACGGATCCGGTTATCCCACAGGGTTTTCGCTGGTCGGCGCACCCTTGGCCGGCATCCCGACAGGATTCGTGCCGTCGAGCGGGCGGCCCGGAAACGATGGGCGATCTACCGCTGACGTGCGCTCTACTGATGCCATGGACGGCACTGGAAGCCCTTGGGAGAATACGACGCACGACTGGGCGAGCACCGTGGACCTCGCTCATCTGGAACGGATTCGCCGCGAGCCGGAAGCGATGGCTCCCGGCGGTATCCGTCACCTGATCCTCGAAGTCGTCGCGTACGCGGCGGACGAAGCCGCATGTGGGAACGGCGGACGGTGCGTCGTGGTCTTGCACACCGATGGTTCGGTGTCGGTCTCCGACGATGGAAGAGGCACCGACACCCGCATCGACGCCAGCGGACGCCACGTCAAGAAGCCGATCATGGCGACGAAAGATCTGCGGTTCTTCGACTTCCCTGACGCGGAACGCCTGCCCGACGGTCATCCGCGCCGTGGCATGTCCGTCGTCGCGGCGCTGAGCCGATGGCTCGTGCATACCAATCGCAGGCGGCACGGAGCTTGGACGCAACGCTATGAGAACGGCGTCCCGGTCACCGATCTGCTGCCGGTCGCCGCGGACGGCACGACCGGTACGACGGTCCACTTCCGGCCGGGCCACGGCTCGCACGCGGCGGCCGAGCCGACGGTGGACGAGTTGGTCCGGCTGACGTCGTCGTGGCGACAGTTGTCGGTCGAGGTGATCCGCGCCGGTGAACCGTCGCAGTAAGCCTTGACGGTCCCCGGCTTCGCATCGCCACGTTCACCGCACGAAGGCCGGTGTCAGCTGTCCGGGACCTCCACCCAGCCGATGACCGAATACACGCCACCGCCCGGCACGCGACAGCGGGCCGCGAGTTGTGCCCGGCAGGAGGCTGCCACGGCGTCGGCCGGGGCCGGTGCGGATAGGCTGGCGGCATGTCGGACTCGGTGGTTTCCAGCGGTTTGTCGGTAGCGCTCGTGCTGGGGGGAGGTGGTCCGGTCGGCCTGTCGTGGTTGGCCGGACTGGCGACCGGACTGCGGGACAACGGCATCGACTTGGCCCGGGCCGACCGATTCGTGGGGACCTCGGCGGGGGCGGTGGTCGGCGCGGTCCTGGCCGATGGCAGTGATCCGGCGCGATTGCTGCGGCCGCCGTCCACGTCGGCGGCGCCGGTGCGGGCGGATCCGGCGCGCATGGCGGAGATCTTCGCCGTACTGCGCGCTCCGGGACAGGACCCGGCCCAGGCGCGCCGCCGGGCCGGGGAGTTGGCCTTGGCCGCGCAGGTCGGTGCTCCGGACGAGCACATCGCGCGCATCGGTGGGCTGGCCGGTGTAACGCGATGGCCCCCGCGCGATCTCGTCGTCACCGCGATCGACATCACCACCGGCGAATTGCGGGCATGGACCAGGGACGGCGCGGCGTCGTTGCCCGCGGCGCTGGCGTCGAGCACGGCGGTGCCGGGAGTCTTCCCGCCGATTCCGATCGACGGCAGCCACTACATCGACGGCGGCTTGCGCTCGCCGGTCAACGCGGACCTGGCCGCGGGCGCGGACGTCGTGGTGATCCTCGAACCGCTGGCGCACATGTTCCCGCGTGTTCCGAGCGATCGCGAACTCGGCTCGGCCACAGAGGTTTCCATTGTCCCCGACGACGAGGCCGTCGCCGTGATCGGACTCGACGTGTTCGACTCCGCGGCGCTGGCTCCCGCCCATGCGGCGGGCGTGCGCCAGGCGGCCGAGGCGGCGTCGCGACTGAAGGACGTCTGGCCGAACGGCTGACCGCTCACCGCCGTACTCCCTCGAGCGATGTCCTCGTCGCGCTCGACGTATTCGCCGTAGCAGCCGAAGCCCTCGGCGACCTTGTCGCGAAGCGCCGTTCCGGCTCGTGGTGAGCGCCGAGCCCCTGCGTCCGCACGGCTGCGCCGATTCGTGCTCGACGCTCCCCGCGCTGATCGGCTGCTGGTGCCCGCTCGTGCTCCCAGCGGCGAGGTCGTCATCGTGGCGGTCGAACCCGGCGTTCCCGGGGCGACCGTCACCGCGCGGCCGGTGGTCGACGCGACGCGCGATCTCGGGCGGGTCGGGGCCGGTGGCGTTGTGGCGTTTCCACGGCGACGGCGGGCGCGCACTCGGCGGCAGTGCGACCGGCCCGCGATCGCGACGGCCTGCGACAGTCTGGGGCTCAGCAGGGCCATGCCGGCGGCCACCGTCGGCTACGCCGGGGTGCGCGAACAGTTCGTCCGTCCGATCGGCTCCTGCCAGGCCGTCAAGCGCGCCTGCGCGGACCTGCTGGTGCGGATTGCGGTGGCCGGGCAGTTGGTGGCGGCCGCGGTGCGAGCCGAGGTCGCGTCCGGTCCGGACGCGGGCGGCGCGGCATCGAGGGCCAAGGCGTTCACCCCCGAGACGGCGGTGCGGGTGGCGGGGAAGGCCATGCAGTTGCACGGCCGCATGGTTACGTGTGGGAGAGCGGGATCGACGCCTATCGCAAGCGAGCCACGCTCGATCGGGGTCATGTTCGGCACGCCCGCCGAACACCGGAGACGACTGGCCCGGCGATTCGCCCCGGCATAGCGAGCGCGGGGCGGATCGCCGGTCGGCGGCTTGGAGCCGACCGGGAACAAGCGGTCAGTCGTCCGGAGTCTCGGTGAAGCGCTGCAGATACAGCGGCTCGCCCAGTTTCTCCACCAGATCGAGTTCGGTTTCCAGGTAGTCGACGTGCTGCTCTTCGTCCTCGAGGATGTGCTCGAAGATGCGAGCGGAGGTCACGTCGCCGCGCGAACGCATCAGCTCGATGCCACGGCGCAGCCGTTCGACCGCTTCCAGCTCGATCTGCAGATCGGCCCGCAGTTGCTCGGGCACGCTCTGCCCGATGCGCAGGGGGTTGAGCTTCTGATAGTTCGGCAGGCCCTCCAGGAAGAGGATCCGGTCGGTGAGCAGCTCGGCATGTTTCATCTCGTCGATTGACTCGTGCCGAGTGTGCCGGGCCAGCTTGGTAAAGCCCCAGTTCTCCTGCATCTTGGCGTGCAGGAAGTACTGATTGATCGCCGTGAGTTCGGCCGTCAGCTGCTCGTTGAGCAGCGCAACGATGTCCTTGTCGCCGTCCATAGCAGCGATCGTGGCACAAAAAGCGCGCAGCGGCGGGCAGACCGCCTGGTGTGTCGGCTCAGGCGGCCGATGGCTGCGCTCCCGCGGAGGCCCGTGCGCGGCCGATCACCTCGGCCAGTCGCGTCGTGCAGCTGCCGCAACCCGGCTTCCATCCGCAGGCGTTCTTCACCTGGCGGATGCTGTCGGCGCCCGCCGAAACGCAGGTATGCACGTCACCTTCGGACACCGCGTTACAAATACAGACGTACATGAAGCCTCACAGCCAGGTCACCTTATCGCTGAGGTTAGCCTCGACTAACGAGGTAAGCCTCCCCTAATGTATAGCAGCTCGCTCCGGCGGTGTGAAGCCCGCGGCCCGCGCGAGCTCCGCTAGGGGGCGAGCCGCCGTACGGCCAGCTGCCGCGGCTCGCTCGACTCGATCTCGGCGCTGCCGGTGAGCGCGATGTCCTCTTCGGTGCGCAGCAGCACGTGCCGCGGCGCCTTGTAGCCGGCCAGCCGCTCGCGCAGGAAAGCGCAGTTCCGCGCCATCCACCGTCGCGCCCGGCCGCGGCGCCACGCACGAGACCACGGCTTCGCCGAGCGTCTCGTGCGGCACGCCGACGGTGCGCGCGACCTTGACGCCGGGGAACCGGAGCAGCCCCGCGCTGGACGGGCCGGTGATGCGAACCCGGTTGCCGACGAGGACGTGGCCGGCGGTTACGTGCTCGCCTGCATCCATGGCGTTCGGCCGCGGCGATCTCGGGCAGCGGGCCCGCTTCCAGCGGATCGCGGTCCCCTGCGGCTGCGGGCCGCCGGTTATCGGCCGTTCTCGACCTGGTTGAACGGGACGTCGCGATCGGCGGCGAACTCCCTGGGCATGCCGAGCACGCGCTCACTGATGACGTTGCGCGCCATCTCGGTGCTGCCGCCGGCCAGGCTCCACGCCGACCGGAACAGGTAATCGAGGCCCACCCTGGTCGTGTCGGCGGCGTCGCCCGGGCTGTGGGTGGCCGCGGTGGACCCGGCGATGCGTACCGCCATATCCGTTTGCAGCCAGGCGTTCTCCGCGGTGAACAACCGGGTGATGGCTCCGGCGGAGGGCGGCAGGTCACCGCTCGCGATGGCCAGCGAGACGTGCGCGATGAGCTGGTCGCGCACCACGTTCATGGCCCGCGCCTCGCCGATGTCCTCCCTGGTGCACGGGTCGGCGCAGCGCCCGGTGGCGCGAGCCAGTTCGAGCAGCCGGTCGGCCTCGCCGCCCAGGTGCGGGCGCGCGCCGCTGGTGTACGGCGACGTGCCGCCCAGCGCGGCGCGCTCGTGGTGCAGCAGCAGGGACGCGGCGTCCCAGCCGCCGTCCACCCGGCCGAGCACCGCCTCCTCGGGCAGCGCGACGTCGTCGAAGAATTCCTGGCAGAACTCGGTCGAGCCGGTCACCTGTTTGATCCGCCGCACGGTGACGCCTTCGGCGCGCACCGGCACCAGGAACATCGTGAGCCCGCGGTGCTTGGCGACCTCCCAGTTGGTGCGGGCCAGGCACAGCCCGTAGTCGGCGGCGTAGGCGCCGGAGCTCCAGATCTTCGATCCGTTGAGGATCCACCGGTCGCCGTCGCGCTCGGCGCGGGTGGTGAGTCCGGCCAGATCCGACCCGCCGCGCGGCTCGGACAGGAACTGCGCCAGGATCTCTTCGCCGCGCAGCACGGCGGGCAGGTGCGCGCGCTTCTGCTGCTCGGTGCCGAGATCGAGCAGGCTCGCCGCGCAGATGGCCAGCGTCGGCACGTTCAGCAGCAGTGGCATCTCGTAGGGCAGCGATTCCTCGGTGAACGCCCGCTGGTGGGCCGGGGTGAGGCCGAGTCCGCCGTAGTCGGCCGGGAAGCAGATTCCGGCGAAGCCGCCCTCGTGCAGCATCCGTTGCAGCTGCCGGGCGCGGTCCCACGCCTCCTCGGTGTCGGACTTGTGGTCCGCGGCGGGGGCCGGGGGCAGGTTGCCCCGCAACCAGGTCCGCGCGCGGGCGCGGAAGTCCTCGACGGGCTCCAGATCCGTGGTCATAACGCGGTCCTTCCTGGCGGGCTCGATCCGGTTCACGCGGCTGCCGTGTCGAGCAGATCGGTGATGTGGCGCCGGTGCTCCTCTGGCGTGCCGTACATGGCGCGGCCGAGGGTGATCCGGCGTAGGTACAGATGCAGGTCGTGCTCCCAGGTGACGCCGATGCCGCCGTGCAGCTGTACGCAGTCCTGGGCGATCACCGGGGCTTTCGCTCCCACATACGATTTCGCGATGCTGATCGCCTCGCCCGCGCCGGCCGGGTCGTCGTCCCACGCCGCCGCGGCGGCGGTCGCGGTGGCTCGGCACGCTTCCAGCCAGGTCTTGTTGTCGGCCATCCGGTGCTTGAGCGCCTGGTAGGAGGCCAGCTGCCTGCCGAAGGTGTAGCGATCGAACAACCAGGACAAGGTCGCGGCGAGCGCGGCGTCGGCGGCGCCGACCAGCTCGGCGGCGGTCAGCACGGCCGCGGTGCGCGCCTGCGCTCGCAGCGCGGCCACGGCGGCGCCGCCGGTGTGCGCCACGGCGTCCGCCGATACCGCGACATTCTCGAACGTCACGTGCGCGGTGCGGCGGACCAGGTCCAGGGTCCAGGCCGGGGTGACGGTCACGCCGGGGGCGTCGGCGCGCACCAGCAGCTGCACCGGGCCGTCGGCGCTCTGGGCGGTCACCAGGAACAGATCCGCCTGGTCGCCCGCTTCCACGCGGTCCTTGACACCGTTGAGCCGGTATCCGTCGCCCTGGGGTTCGGCGCTGGTCCTGAGGGCCTGTCCGGGGGACAGGACGGTGAAGTCCCGGCCGGGTTCGTAGACCGCCCACGTCACGATCGTTTCGCCAGCGGCGACGGCGGTGACGACCTCGCCGAGAGGGCGTGCGTCCGAGGCCAGTCCCGCCAGGACGGCATTCGTCGTGATGAACGGACCGGGCGCGCAGGCGCGGCCCAGCTCTTCGGCCACCGCGGCGAGTTCGGTCATCGACCTTCCGGAAACGGTTCCGCCGCCGAGGCTTTCGGGAACCAGCATGGCCGTCCAGCCCAATTCCGCCGCGCGCCGCCACCAGGTCCGATCGAATCCCGTCCCCGCTTCGCCGAGCGCGCGCACGGTGCTCACCGGGACGGTGTCCGCCAGGAATTCGCGGGTGGTCGACTGGAACAACCGCTGATCCGCGGTGGGGTCGTTGGTCATGATGCCTGTCCTTCGGTTGACGCGCCGCCCTGTTTGTGGAAATCTCATACTCACAGATGAGAGGCATATTCTCAATCACGGAAGTCACCCGGCGAACTCGGCCTATGAGCGGCCTCCGCCGGGGTGTCGAAGGGACCCTCGAGTGGTGAAAAACTTCCAGGAGCTGGACTTCTTCCTCGGGCAGGAACTCGTCGCCGATCCGTATCCGTACTTCGACGCGCTGCGCGAGCAGTGTCCGGTGACGCGCGAGAAGCACCACGACGTGATGATGGTGACCGGCTACGACGAGGCGCTCGAGGTCTACAACGACGTCGAACGGTTCTCCTCCTGCATCTCCGTCACCGGCCCGTTCCCCGGCTTCCCGGTGCCCCTGGCCGGGGCGGAGGATGTCGACGCCCTCATCGCCGAGCACCGGGACAAGCTGCCGATGAGCGACCAGCTGCCCACGCTCGACCCTCCGGTGCACACCGATCACCGCGCACTGCTCATGCGGTTGATCACGCCGAAACGCCTCAAGGAGAACGAGGAGGCGATGTGGGCCATCGCCGACCGGATGCTGGACCGGTACCTGGCCAAGGGCAAGGGCGACTGCATGCGGGAATTCGCCGGCCCCTTCACGCTGTACGTGATCGCCGACCTGCTCGGAGTCCCCGACGACGATCAAGAGGAGTTTCTGCACGCCTTGCAACGCGATCCGCACCGCGAGGGCGCGAGTGTCGGCAGCACCGACGGGGAGGGCATGTCGCACAACCCCATCGAATTCCTCTACGCCAAATTCTCCGAGTACGTCGAGGACCGCAGGAAGAACCCGCGCGGTGACGTGCTGACCAGCATGGCGACCGCGACCTTCCCCGACGGGCGCGAACCCGAGGTCCTCGATGTGGTCCGGGTGGCGGCGAACCTCTTCTCGGCGGGCCAGGAGACGACCGTCCGGCTGCTCAGTTCGGCGCTGAAGATCCTGGCCGAGCGCCAGGACATCCAGCGGGATCTGCGCGAGGACCGCGGCCGCGTCCAGCACTTCATCGAGGAGTGCCTGCGGATGGAGAGCCCGGTCAAGGGCGACTTCCGGCTGGCCAAGGTCGCCACCGAGGTCGGCGGCACCCAGGTGCCCGCGGGCGCCGTCCTTATGGTGGTCAACGGCGCGGCGAATCGCGACCCGCGCCGGTTCGAGGATCCGACCACGTTCGCGGTGGGACGCTCGAACGCGCGCTCGCACTTGGCATTCGGGCGCGGGGTGCACACCTGCCCCGGCGCGCCGCTCGCGCGGGCCGAAGCCAGGGTGGCCATCGAGCGGCTGCTCGAGCGCACCACCGGATTCCGGATAGACGAGAGCGTGCACGGCCCCGAGGGCGCGCGCGACTACCGCTACCTGCCCACGTTCATCCTGCGCGGACTCACCGCCCTGCACTTGGAGTTCGACGTGGCCGAGGGTGGGGCGCGATGAAGGTCGGCGTCGACGCGGATCGTTGCCGGGGCCACGGCGTCTGTCTCGGCCTGTGCCCCGAAGTGTTCTCCTTGACCGACGACGGCTACGCCGAAGCCGTCGTCACCGAGGTGCCCGGTCACCTCGAGGCGCAGGTGCGCGAGGCGGTGCAGTCCTGCCCCGAGAGCGCGATCGTCATCGAGTGAGCGACAGGGCGGGCACCGGGATCACCGCCGCGAGCGGGTCGAATCGGACGTCCTGGTGCCGCGACCGCTCCACCTAGGATGCGCGAATCTTCTGCACGCGGGTGTTGCCGGTGCCGAGGGCGGTGCCGTCGGAACCGGTCGGGGCGATTTCCGGCACGGGGATGCCGTGTTCGTCCACGAGGATGGAATGCGCCTCGCCGGGGTCGAAGGCGTGGCGCTCTCCCCACTGCCGCAGCGTGAGGACGACGGGGAAGAGGTCGCGGCCCGCATCGGTGAGCACGTACTCCTGGCGGCGGCCCGACGGTGCGGTGCGCTGAGTGAGGACCCCGTGAGCGGTGAGCTTGCGCAGCCGGTCGGTGAGGATATTGCGCGCGATGCCGGTGCGTCGCTGGAACTCGGTGAACGATCGTGCCCCGTCCATCGCGTCGCGGATGACGAGAAAACTCCACCGGTCGCCGACCAGGTCGAGGGTGCGGGCGACGGGGCAGTCCGGGTCGGTCCAGTCGGGGTTCGCGGTGCGCGGCATGACACCTCCCAATCAGTTGCAGATTGAAACCATTATGTCGTACCGTCCAATTGGTTGCAATCTGCTACTGATTGGGAGCGTGATGAACGGGTGGCGGCGGTTGCTGCTGGCGGTGGTGTGCGGTGTCGCGGTGGCGACCATCTATGCGGCACAGCCGATTCTGGAGCCGATGGGACGTGATCTCGGTGTGACGGCCGAACGCGCGGGGTGGATCGTCGCCACCGCTCAGGTCGGCTATCTGGTGGGCCTGGTTCTGCTGGTGCCGCTCGGCGATGTGGTCTCCGACAGGCGCCGGCTCATCGCAGCGCACCTGGCGCTCACCGCGGTGGGCATGATCCTGACGGCCTCGGCGCAGGCCACCTGGGTGGCGTTCGCCGGGCTCGCGGCGACCGGATTGTTCGCGGTGGTGGTGCAGACCACGGTGGCCTACGCCGCATCGGTGTCCCCGCCCGCCGAACGCGGACGGAGCATCGGAGTTGTGACCTCGGGCGTCATGATCGGCATCCTGGGCGCGCGGATCGTCACCGGCATGGTCGCGCAGATCGGGGGCTGGCGGAGTGTGTATGCGGCCTGCGCGGGCCTGGCGCTCGGGCTCGCGGCCTTGGTCCTGCTCGTCCTGCCGCCGGAGCAACGACCCGGCCGGCCGTCGGGGTATCGGCGGGCCCTCGTCGCACTCGGCGGCCTGTTCGGGCAGCGCCACTTCCTGACGCGCGGGCTCATCGCGTTCTTCCTGTTCGCCTCGTTCGCGACCCTGTGGAACGGGCTGTCGCTCGCGCTGGCGGGCGCGCCGTGGCAGCTGAGCGAAAGCCGGATCGGGCTGTTCGGACTCGCCGGACTCGCCGGCGCGCTAGGCGCAGCCCGGGCTGGACGGTGGGCCGACGCCGGGCATGCGGCCCCGGTCACCGGGCTCGCGCTCACCCTGCTCATCCTGTCGTGGTCGGCGATCGCGCAGCTGCCGAGGTCACTGTGGCTGCTCGCCATCGGCATCGTGGTTCTCGACTTCGCGGTCCAAGCCGTGCACGTCAGCAACCAGAACCTGCTCACCGCAGCGCAGCCCGACCGCGTCAGCGGCGTTGTCGGCGGCTACATGGTCTTCTACTCGCTCGGCTCCGCCGTCGGCGCGGCCGCGACCACCGCCGTCTGCACTGCCGACGGCTGGGTCGGCTCCTGTCTGCTCGGAGCCGGATTCGCGTCGTGCGCCTTGACGGTCTGGGCGCTCGGCGAGCGGCTACCGCTCGAACGCGCGACTATTCGAGCCGGGAAGTCGGGCGCGCACCAGGCGCGGGCCGCAATGGACTGACCGCGCTGGACGGGCTTTACGCGCCGCGTATCGGACGGTCAACTCCGCTCGGCCGGATGAATGCCCGCATCGATGGCGGCGTCCAGGATCCCCAGATCAGCGCCCAGTTCGGCGACCAGCGCGCGGGCCACCGTCACGTCCTTGCGGAGGAATTCGCTCACCGAAGCGCGGAAGACCTCGACCGCTCCCTTCCCGGCCACGCTGGTGACGGCGCGACCGCTGCTGCTGGCGTGCGGCAGGGCCGCCAGCAAGGTGGCCTCGTCCACTCCGAGTTGGTTTCCCAGCCGCACCGCGTCGGCGACCAATCCGATCTGCGCGGCGAACAGGGCGTTGTTGACGAGTTTCACCCGCTGGCCCGCGCCGAGTGGCCCTACGTGCAGGACGGGATCGGCATATGCCCGTAAGACGACTTGTGCGCGCTCGGCCGCCTCGTCGGCGCCGCCGAGGAGGACGGTGAGCCGGCCCGCGGCGATGTCGTGCGGTCCGCCGCTCACCGGCGCGTCCACCACCCCGACATCAGGGGACGCCGCCGCGATAGCGGCCACCGTCGCGGGACTCCCGGTGGTGTGCACGATCAGCACGGCCCCGCGGCGCACGGCGCGCAGCAGCGGGCCGCCGAGGCACACTTCGCGCACCTGGTCATCGGTGAGCACGCAGACCACGACGGCTTCCGCGTCATGGGCGGCCGCGGTGACGGTTTCGACGGCTCGCGCTCCGGTCTCGGCGATCGCCGCCCGCGCCGCCGCCGAGCGCCCCACCGCGCGGACGGTGTGACCCGCCCGCACCAAGCGCTGGATCATCGGGCGGCCCATCCGCCCCGCGCCCACGAATCCGATGCGCAAGCCCGGTCCTTTCAGCGCTGCCGATTCATCAAGGCGAGCGTCGCGTCGGCCGCGCCGAGCACGACCCCGGGAGCGATCCCGGCCGCCTCGGCCAATCTCGCCACCAAGCCGACGTCTTTGCGGAGCAGATCACCGGCGTGCTCGGCCAGCCGGTCCACAGTGCCGCCCGCGGAGACGATCCGCCCCAGCGCGAAACTGTTCGCGGTGCCGTGGGTGATCACTTCGCCCAGGCGGTCCGGGCTGATGCCGAGACCCTGGCCGAGGGCGAGAGTCCCTGCCGCCGTGGCGATATTCGCGGTGAACAACAGGTTGTTCAGCAGTTTGGCGGCCTGTCCTGAGCCGACGCCGCCGAGATGGACGATCGGATCCGCGTAGGTCGCGAACACCGGGCGGCTGCGTTCGACGGCCTCGGTGTCGCCGCCGGCCATCACCAGCAGCCTGCCCGCGGCGGCGGCGGGGCCACCTCCGCTGACCGGAGCGTCGATCACCGTGACCTGTCGCGCCGCGGCGAGTTCCGCCAGCTCCCGGCAGGTGTCCGGATGCACGGTGGAGTGCACGGCGATGATCGAACCCACTGCGAGACCGGCCAATACGCCACGGTCCCCGGTCACGACCTCGCGCACGTCGGCGTCACCGACCACGCACAGGCACACCAGGTCGCTGCGCGCGGCCAGCTCGGCGGGTGATCCGGCCGTCGCGGCCGCGGTGTCGGCGAACGGCTCGAGCGAGGCGGGCCGCCGCGCCCACAGAGTGGTCGGGTAGCCGCCCTCGACGATGCGGCGCGCCATCGGCGCGCCCTGACTGCCCAACCCGATGAACCCGACGCGCATCAGTGCACCTCCTCGTCGGTCGGTTCCGGCGTGGCGCCCGGGGCCGGGGCGGGCCGATAGAAGACTGCCAGCAGTCCGGCCGTAGCGGCCACGGCCAGGCCGAGCACGATGCCGCCACCGGCCCAACCGGTGATCGCGATGCCCGCGGCATGATCCAGCGACAGCCACCCCGGCCCGAGCAGGCCCAGCGCGAGCGCGACCACGGCCAGCACGAGCACGTATTCGTAGCCCTCCTCGAAGACGAAGAAGCCGTTCGCGCGGTGCGCAAGCAATCCGGCGACCAGCATGACCGAGACGACCGCCGCGGCGGCGAAGGGGGTGAGCAGGCCGAGCACCAGCAATGCCCCCGCACCGATCTCGGTGACCACGCTCAGCCAGGCCTGCAGCACTCCGTTGCGCAGCCCCAGCCCGCTGAACCACCGTGCCGTCCCGGCGATCTTGCCGCCGCCGAGCCAATGATTGACGCCGTGCGCGATCATGGTGACCCCCACGACCAGGCGCAACAGCAACAGCGCGACATCGGTGACCTCCATGGCCTCACCTTCCTGGCCGCGCGTGCGCGCCGCCGTCCACTTGGATTGCCGGACCGCTGAACTCACCGGTGGCGGCCGCGACGACGCACTCTTCTGCGAAGGCGAGGACCTGCAGGTGGTACGCCGCCGCGGTGTAGCCCAGGCTGACGTTGTGCCCGGTGTTGGGTTGCAGGTTCAGCACCACCCGCGGCGCCGACCGGAACAGCGCGCCGATGGCCGTCAGCTCCTCGATGTCGTTGCGCCACACCGATTCGTGATCGCCCGCGGTGAACCGCACCGGAATCCGCACGCGAGCGGCCATGCGCGGGAATTCCTCGCCGGCCCAGTCGGTGACGACGGCGGCCTCCACCCGCGGACCCGGTACCGCGATCGCCGCACCACCCACGAGTTCGGGTGGATACAACCGCGACGGTCGCCACAGCAGTCCGCCGAGAGCGGGCCGGGTGCCCTCCGGACGCGGACCCCACAGCACTTCCTGCGCTTCGGGATGGTGAATCCGGCCGGTGCCGGCCAGCTCCACGCCGAGCAGTTCACCGCCGCGTTCGTCACCGGCCATGCGCATCGCGAGTTCACATCCCGCCGAGTGCGCCAGCAGGAAGACGCCCGCGCCGCGCGGACGGCCCGCGAGGTGGGCCTCGACCGCGCCGTACATGAGATCGACGCGCCGCCGCGGCGCCGTGAGCTGGTCGCCGAACGGCCCGGAAGCGCCATAGCCTGGCCGGTCCAGCGCCAGGACGGTGTAACCCAGGCGCTGCGCGATCCGGAGCAGCGAGAGCTCAGGATGCCCTGGGCAATCGAAGTACGCGGAAGTGGTGGCGCCGCCGTGCAGGGCGACGAGCACCGCGCGGGGCGCGGGCGCCTCGGCCAGCAGTCCCGACACCGAGATGCCGTCGACATCGGCCACCACCCGTGGCGGCGCCGCGTCCGCCAGCGGGGTGAGATCGGATTCGGTGAGTGTCATCGCATGCCCGTCGATGTCGCGCCGTCAGGAATCGGAGCGCAGCAGCATCGCCCCGCCGGGGGTGAGCCCGCCGCTGGAGACGACCGCGACCCGTGCGCCGGTGACCTGCCGATCCCCGCCCGCGCCGCGCAGCTGCACCACGGCCTCGCGCAACAGGCCCATGCCGTGCGTGCGGCCGTGAGAGAGCTGGCCGCCGTGCGTGTTGACCGGGATCGTGCCGTCGCGGGCGATGCTCTTGCCGCCGTCGAGGAAGTCCTTGGCCTCGCCGATGCCGCAGAAACCGAGCGCCTCGATCCAGGACAGACAGTTGAAGGTGAACCCGTCGTACAGCTCGGCGACGTCCACGTCCCGCGGCCGCAGGGTGGTGCGCGTCCACAGGTGCGCGGCCGGGCCGAGCACCTGCGGTTCGTGGGTGAGCGTGCTCTGGTCCCACTCGACGCGTTCGACGATCTGCGTGCCGACCGCCTCCACCAGCACCGGCGGGACGGTCAGATCGCGGGCGGCCTCGATCGCCGAGACGATCACCGCCACCGCGCCGTCGCAGGGCACGTCGCAGTCGTAGAGCCCGAACGGGGTGGTGATCGGCCGGGCCGACAGGTAGTCGTCCATGGTCATCGGGTCGCGGTAGACCGCGGTCGGCTCGAGTTCGGCGTTGGCGCGCTGGTTGAGCGCGATCCAGCCCAGCGTCTCGCGCGTGGTGCCGTAACGATGGAAGTGCCGCTGAGCGTTCTGCGCCAGGGTGTGGGCGGCGGAGATCGCGCCGAACGGCGTCATCCAGCTCGTGGTGCGGCCGCCGGACGGCGGGATGCGGCCCGCCTTCACCAGTTCGTTGAAGGTCGACTCCCACACGGTGCGGAAGCACAGCACGTGCCGGGCCAGTCCGGCGGCCACCGCGGTCATCGCCGCGACCACCGAACCGCCCGGCCCGAAGGTCTCGATACCGCCGTTGTGCCAGCTGGGGCGCAAGCCCAGCGCCGCTTCCAGCGCGGTCACCCCGCCTTCGCCGAAGCCGCCGAGATTGCCGCCGCCCGGGTAGGAGGAAAGACCGTCGATGTCGTCGAGAGTCAGGCCCGCGTCGGCGACCGCGCGCTCGCACGCCTCGATCGTCAGCTCCAGCGGTGGCACCATGAGCCTGCGCCCGATCCGGGACATCCCGATCCCGGTGAGCGCAACCTTGTCCTCGAACTTGTCCTGCCGCAGCATCGGCCGCACGTGCTCGGCGAACCGGTGCGGCTCGATGTCGTCCACCGGCAGCGGGGCGGGACGGGGTTGCTCGGCGGCGGGCCGGAACAGCGGCAGCCAGACGTCGGCATCCTGCTGGAAGGTCACCTCCACCCGCATGCCGAGCACCAGATCGCCCGGATCGGCCTCGATGATGTTGGTGGTCAAGCGGACCCGCGGATCTTCCACCAGCGCCACCTGCGCCACCACGTACGGCGGCGGCAGGCCGGGCACGGCGAAGCGATGGTTCACCGTGAAGCTCGCCAAGATGGCCGCGCCGGAGACCTCCCGAATCCCCAGGTCGTGGCCGCGGCAGTACCTGCACACCGGCTGCGGCGGGTGGATGAGCGCCGCGCAGGACCGGCACTGCTGGACGCGCAGCTTGCCGTCGGCGCCGGAGGTCCAGAAGAACTCGGTGTCCAGGCCCAGCAGCGGCAGCGGCCGTCCCGACGGCTCGGCCGTCGTCGCCGGGGTCTGCTTCGCGTCTGCCACAGCGCCTCCTTGTCGTCGCAGCCGGTAGCCGCGTGCGGCCTGCGGCGGCCACACGCGGCTGAGGTGTTCTCAGATCTGCGCCGCGCCTCTGCGCACGGTCACCGGCTCGGCGAGCCGCTGATCGTCGCAGACCCGCTGCAGCTTCGCCAAGGTCTCGTCGAGACCCGCGCCGAGCCGGGGACCGGGGGTGAACTCGGCGGGCAGGTGGCGCATGCCCTGGATGACCGCGATCGTGTCGTAGTGCGCGGTCTCCTCCGGGATGCACCGGAAGTCCGGCATCCGGTCCAGCACCGCCATCAGCATTCGCTTGAACACCGTGCGGGCGACGTTGGAGCCGATGCAGCGGTGGATGCCTAGCCCGAAGCTGTAGTGCCGGTTGCCTTTCCGGTCCAGGATCAGCGTTTCCGGATCCTCGAACACCGCCGGGTCCCGGTTGGCCATCGCCCACGACAGCCAGACCCGGTCGCCCTCTTTGAAGGAGGCCCCCGCCACCTCGCAGTCCTGCGCGATGGTGCGCGCGTCGCCCGGAGCGGGGGTGTAGTAGCGCAGGAACTCCTCGGTGGCCGAGTCGAGCAGCAGATCCCGTTCCCGGCTCAGGGTTTCGCGCTCGTCGGGATGCTGGGACAGCCATTCGAGCGCATGGGCGGTGAGCGCGGTGGTGGTGTCGAACCCGCCGCCGATGAGCAGGCTGAGCATGCCCAGGATCTCCAGGTCCGGCAGCGGCTCCCCGCTGACCCGCGCCGCAGCGACCGCGTGGATGAGCCCGGGGCGGGGGTTGTCCCTGATCTCGGCGAGATTGGTCAGCAGGTCCAGGCCCATGGTGCGGTGCATCTCCGCGACGCGCGGGTAGTCCGGCGAGTCCGGCGGCGTGTACACCGCGGCGTGCACCGGTTCGTTGTAGATGGTCCACTTGCGCAACGGGATACCGAGCATGCCGAGCGTCAGCACGGCCGGCACGACGTTCGCCAGGTCGTCGACGAAGTCGATGCGGCCGCTGTCGATCTTCTCGTCGATGGCCGCGCGCACCACCTCGTCCACGAACGGAATCCAGCGTTCGACGGCGGCGGGGGACAGGTACGGGTTGAGCGCCGAACGCAGTTCCCGGTGCTCGGGCTCGTCCATCTCCAGGATGCCGCCACGGATGCCGCGGGCGCGCGGAGCCGGGGGAATGGAGATGCCGCGGTACCCCTTGCGGACTCCCTGTGGATCGTGATCATTCGACAGGTGCGGGCAGCGCGCGAGTTCGAACACCTCCTTGTTGCCCGCGGCCACCCAGTGACCGTCGTAGGTGTCGGTCCAAGCGAGCGGGCACTCGCTCTGCATCGTCGCGGTGATCGCTTGGAAGTTCTCCCGGTACTCCGGTGCGTAGCGGTCGAAATGGAATCGCGGTTGCTTGCGCTCGGCGTCGGCGCCGTTGTCCACGGTCATGCGGCGGCCTCACTCGGCGATCGAGATCGCGCGTTCCGGGCAGGAGTGCACGGCCTCGCGGACCTGATCCTGCTGGTCGGCGGGAACGGATTCGCCGACCGGGGAGGAATGGCCGTCGATCTCGCTGAGTTCGAACGATTGCGGGGCGATCATCGCGCACAGCGTGTGCCCTTGGCAGCGCTGCTGATCGACTCGGACCTTCACGGTGTCTCTTCCTCTCAGACGTGGTAGTCGTACCACTTCAGGTAGCCGCCCGCGTCGACGCGCAACTGCGTTCCGGTGATGTAGCGCGCCTCGTCGGAGGCCAGGAACAGCACCGCGTCGCTGATGTCCTGCGGCTCGACGTAGGGGATCGGCATGGCCTGCTGCACATGGAAGGCGGGCTCGGCGTCCGCGCGGGTGGGATGTTCCAGGTCCGGGCGGAAGGATCGGTACATCGGTTCGCTCTGCAGCATCGGCGTGTTGCAGTTGGTGGGGTGGATGACGTTGGCGCGGATGTTCTGCGGCGCGATGTGCAGGGCGAGCGCGTGCACATACTGCGCGAGGCCGCGTTTGGCGACCACGTAGGCGATGCCGCCGGGGTCCTTGCCGGGCTGGTCCACCTTGGAGACGTCCATCAGAGCGGCCACCGAGCCGGTGGCGATGATCGAGGCGCCCGCGCGCAGATGCGGCAGCGCGGCCTGGATGGTGTTGATGACGCCGACGAGATTGGTGTCGATGACATCCGACCAGGCCTGCCACTGCGGCGTGCCCTTCATGCCCGCGATCCCGGCCTGGGCGATGACGATGTCCAGCCGCCCGAATTCCGCGAGGCCGCGGTCGAGTGCGGCGCGCACCTGTCCGGCCTCACGCACGTCGGCCTGTTCGGCGACGATGCGGCGACCGGTCTTCTCGACCAGTCGCGCGGTTTCGTCCAGGTCTTCCCGGCGCGACAGCGGATAGCCGATCGTGTCGATGTCGTGGCAGATGTCCACCGCGATGATGTCGGAACCTTCTTCCGCCAGCCGTACCGCATGGCTGCGGCCTTGGCCACGAGCGGCTCCGGTGACGAAGGCGACCTTGCCCTCTACGCGTCCCACGGGCCTTCCTTTCACTCTTGCTCTGTCGTACTGCTCAGCGGCACAGCGGGTCTCAGGTGTTGCGTCCGCCGTTGACGCCGATGATCTGGCCGGTGATGTATCCGGCTTCCTCGGAGATGAGGAACGCGCAGGCGGCGGCGATGTCCTCGGGTGTGCCGACCCGGCGGACCGGCGTCCGCTGGATGTGGTCCTCGACGCTGCCGCCGAGCCGGCGTGCCTCCTCGTTCTTGCGCAGCATCGGGGTGTCGATGAACCCGGGGGGCACCGCGTTCACGGTGATGCCCGACGGGCCCAGTTCCAGCGCCAGCGCTTTGGTCAGGCCGTTGACCGCCGACTTGGCCGAGACGTAGTGCGTCATGAACGGCTGGCCCGAATGCGTGCTCGAGGAGGAGATGTTGACGATGCGCCCCCAGCCCGCCGCCAGCATGTCCGGCAGCACCGCCTGGACACAGTGGAAGACACCGTTGAGGTTGACGTCGATCACCCGCTGCCACTCGGCGAAGGAGATGTTCTGGAAACGCTTGAATCCGTCGACCCCCGCGGCGTTCACCAGCACGGTGACCGGGCCGAGCTTGGCGCGGACGGCGGTGAGCGCCTCGGTGATCTGCTCCGGTTCGGTGACGTCGGCCCGGTAGGCGAAGTCGTCGTCGGCGGGTGGGTTGAGATCCAGGGACGCGACATGGAACCCATCGCTGCGCAACCGCCGTGCGATCCCCAGCCCGATTCCGGACGCACCTCCGGTGACCACTGCCGTCTTCACGCGCGCGACCCCTCTCCGGAATCCGGGGCGGCCTGCGACCGGTACTCGGACGGCTCCATCGCGCCCGGGATGCCTGTTGTGTGAACCACAAGAATCTCCCTTCCGAATGTGAGAACCGTACTCTCGCAACCATGGGATGCGCAAGAGTCGCGCTGGGGTGTCGTCGGACCGGGTCGGTGGCGCCCGCGATGATGCCCGGCGCCGTGCCGGGTTGGCGATTGTCGCCGCGCTCCGTCAATGCGAGTGTTAAATTCTCCGTTATAGAGAATCGTATTTCCATATCCGGCGAGGAGACAGGATGTCAACGCAGGAACAAGCGAGAGCGGTGGCGCGGCGGCTGCTGATCGACGGGCAGCTGGTCGAGACCGGGCGCACGCTCGTATCGCTCGATCCCGCCACCGGTGCGGTGTACGGCTACGCGCCCGAAGCCGGTGTGGCCGAGGTGGATACGGCGGTCGCGGCGGCGCGGCGGGCCTTCGACACCACCGACTGGGCGACGAACCACCAGTTCCGGGCGCACTGTCTGAACCAGCTCTACCAGGCGCTGCGTGCCAACGTGGAGGAGCTGCGCGAGCTGACCATCGCCGAGGTCGGCGCCACACGCACGCTCACCCATGGCAACCAGCTCGAGGCGCCGTTCGACATCGTGCGCTACTACGCCGGACTGCTGGCGGACTACGCGTGGAGCGAAGACCTCGGCGTGGTCGAGATCCGCGGTCAGCGGCACCGGCGCTGGGTGGAGTTGGAGGCCGCGGGTGTGGTGGCCGCCATCGCCGCCTACAACTACCCGCACCAGTTGGCGCTGGCCAAGCTGGCGCCCTCGCTCGCCGCCGGGTGCACCGTGGTGCTCAAGGGCGCTCCGGACACCCCGCTGGCCACTTTGGCGCTGGGAGAGATCGTCGCCCGGCACACCGACATCCCTCCGGGGGTCGTGAACGTGCTGGCCTCCTCCGATGTCGAGGTGGGCAAGCGGATGAGCACCCACCCGGACGTCGACGTGGTCACCTTCACCGGGTCCACGCCGGTGGGCCGCCAGATCATGGCCGCCGCCAGCGGCACGCTGAAGCGGGTCTTCCTGGAGCTGGGCGGCAAGTCGGCGATGATCCTGCTCGATGACGCCGACTACACCAAAGCCGCCGTGTTCGCGGCGTTCAGCGTGGTCACCCACGCCGGGCAGGGCTGCGCGCTGACCACCCGCGTGCTCGTGCCGCGACAGGACCACGACAAGGTGGCCGAACTGATCGCGGGGAATTTCGCCCACGTCAAGTGGGGCGATCCGGGCGACCCGCAAACCTATATGGGGCCGCTGATCAGCGAGCGCCAGCGCGACAAGGTGCACGGTTTGGTGCGGCGGGCGGTCGAGGCGGGCGCCACGCTCGTCACCGGCGGCGAGAAGGTGGGGCCGGGTTACTTCTACAAGCCCACCCTGCTGGCGAACGTCGACCCGGACAGCGAGATCGCGCAGGAGGAGGTGTTCGGGCCGGTGCTGGCGCTCATTCCCTACACCGACGAGGACGACGCCGTGCGCATCGCGAACAACTCCATCTACGGCCTGTCCGGTGCGGTGTTCAGCGCCGACTCGGAGCGGGCGAAAGCGGTGGCGCGGCGCGTGCGCACCGGCACGCTGAGCATCAACGGCGGCAACTACTTCCACCCCGACGCGCCATTCGGCGGCTACAAGCAGTCGGGCATCGGCCGAGAGATGGGCCGCGTCGGCCTGGAGGAGTTCCTGGAGCGCAAGACCCTGGCGGAGGTGGTCGCGTGATCGAGTGCGGACCAGCCGACCGAGGACGGGCCGCGCGATCGGGCCGGAGGACGTCGAGCGAGCGGGAGGTGCGGCCGTGAGCAAGCCGCTGGAGGGCATCCGGGTGCTCGAGGTCGCGATGTACGGATTCGTGCCTTCGGCCGGCGCCGTGCTCGCCGATTGGGGCGCCGACGTCGTCAAGGTCGAGCACGCCGTCACCGGCGATCCGCAGCGCGGGCTGCGGCAGGTGGGGGTGTTCGAGGTCGAAGGCGACCCGAATCCCAATGTGGAACACGCCAATCGGGGCAAGCGCAGCATCGGCGTCGACATGTCCGTGGCCGAGGGCCGCGAGGTGATCTACGACCTGGCCCGCCGCGCGGACGTGTTCCTGACCAGTTTCCTGCCGCAGGCGCGGACGAAGTTCGGCATCGATGTGGACGACATCCGCGCGGTGAACCCGGACATCGTCTACGCCCGCGGCAGCGCGCTGGGACCGCGCGGCGTCGAATCCGATCGGGGCGGTTACGACATGACGGCGTTCTGGTGCCGCGGCGGCATCGCGGCCACCATCACCCCGCCCGGCACCGAGGGCATGATCCAGCCGCCCGGCCCGGCGTTCGGCGACACCATCTCCGGGACCAATCTCGCCGGAGGCATCGCCGCCGCGCTGCTGAAACGCGAACGGACGGGGGAGACTTCGGTGGTCGACGTCTCACTGCTGGGTAGCGGATTGTGGGCTATGGGCCACACCGTCGCGCTGTCGGCCAGCCAGGCCAGACCGCTGGTGGCGCCGGTGCCCGGCGCCCACGGCGCGCCGACCAATCCGCTTTCGGGGCTCTACGCGACCGCCGACGACCGCTATCTGTCGTTCGTGATGCTGCAGCCGGCCAAATTCTGGGCCGACGTCTGCCGCCACATCGACCGCCCGGAACTGGCCGAGGACCCGCGCTTCGCCGACGCCGCGCAGATCGCCGCGCACACCGCCGAGGCGGTGCGGATCCTGCGCGAGGTGATCAAGGGACGCACCTTGGCCGAATGGAGCGAGCGCTTCGCCACCCTGGCCGGGCCGTGGGCTCCGGTGCAGGACTCCTGGCAGGTGACCCAGGACGCGCAGATCAGGTCGAACGAATACCTGCTTCCCGCAGGCGAATTGGAGCTGGTCTCCAGTCCGGTTCAGTTCGACGTCGGTGCACCGGAACTGCGGCCTGGTCCCGGATTCGCCGCCCAGACCGAGGAGATCCTGCTCGAACTCGGCCTGGATTGGGATCGCATCATCGCGCTGAAGACCGCGGGCGCGGTCGCTTAGCCGCCGAAGAGAGGGACCGATGCCCTACATCGCATCGCTGGGCACGTATCTGCCCTGCTGGGGTAGCCAGCGCAGCCGGGTTCCCGGCGACGACGAAGACGCCGTCACCTTGGCGGTGGAGGCGGGCCGCTGCGCCGTCGCCGGCGAACCGGTGGAACGCGTGGTGCTGGTCAGCCGTGATCTGCCGCTGGTGGAGAGCAGCAATGCCGCGGTGTTGCTGGCCGGTCTCGGACTCGACCCCGAGTTGGAGGTCATCGAACGGCTCGGCGGCGCCCCTGCCGCGCTGGACGCGCTGAGCTCGGCGCGCCCGCGCACCCTGGTCATCGGCGCCGACCTGGAACCGGCGGGCGCGGCGGCGGCCTGGGTGTCCGACCGCGACGGCCTGCAGGTGCGCACCGCGGCGCGGGTCACCCGCAGCCTGCCGGTGCGCACCCGCAACGCTCTCGGCGCGGTGCACGACTACGGCGATCCCCGCTTGCTGCACGAACGGGGGCTGGTCGCCTCGCTGTCGGCGGCGTGGCTGGACACCCCGGTCGCGGTGGCGGGCGTCGAGCACAAGCAGGCGGCGGCGCTGTGCCTCGGCAGCCCGCCGCGGCTGCCGACGCTGGGCGCGAGCGCCGGGCTGTTCGCGCTCGCGGCGATGGCCGACTGGGCGGCGGCGGGACTGCTGGTCGGCGTGGAACAGGCCAATCTGTCCGGGATCATGGTCGTGCCCGGCGCGGTTCGGGTGCGGCGTACCGAACCGCCCGCGCGGGCGGTGCCCGAGGTCGTTTCGCTGCCCGGCGCGGACCTGCCGATCTCACTGGCGGCCTACGAGCGCGCGTTCGAGGCCAAGGTCCGCTGGGAAGCGGGCAGGCACGGCGACGGCGCGGAGCTGGACTTCCCGCCCCGCTACCGGGTGGGCCGGGACGGCACGCTCAGCACCGGCTACACCTTGGTGCCGCTGCCGAGGACCGGCAGCGTCTACGCGGAGACGACCGTCCGCATTCCCGTGCCGGGCCTGAAGAGCCCGTACTCGCTGGTGATCGTGGAACTCGACGACGTCGGCGTCCGTGCGCTGGCCAAGGTCACCGGCGCCGACCCGGGCACGGTGTCCATCGGCGACCGCGGGCGCATGGTCCTGCGCCGGGTGGCGGTGCGCTCCGGCGTGCCGGACTACGGATACGCGTTCGAACCGGAACCGGAGGCGGCATGAGGAACGTGGCCATCGTCGGCGCGGGAATGACGCCCTTCGCCGAGCACTTCGCCCTCGGCATCCAAGACCTGCTGCTCATGGCGTTCGCCGAATGCGCGGCCTCGGTCGACAAAGGACTGCGCACGACCGACCTGCGAGCCGCGTGGTTCGGCGCGGTCGGCGCCACCGGCGGATTCCCGGCCGGTGTGCTGGCCGACGCGCTGGATCTGCCGGACCTGCCCGTCACCCACATCGACAACTCCTGCGCCACCGGCAACGACGCGGTCCGCAACGCGCTGTTCGCCATCGCCTCCGGGGCCGTCGACGTCGCGCTCGTGATCGGCGCGGACAAACTGCGCGAGACGGCGCAGAAGGACCTTCTTCGCGAGTGGGAGTCGCTGACCAGGGACAACGCCTGGGATTATCAGCTCGGCCTGTTCGCCCCCGCCGGTTTCGCGTTGCATGTCAACCGCTACCTCTACGAGTCCTCGGCGACGCGGGAACACCTGGCGATGGTCGCGGTGAAGAACCATCGGCACGGCGCGCGCAACCCCAAGGCGCGCCTGCGCTTCGAGATCACCGTGGAGCAGGCGCTGGCCGCGCCGATCGTGGCCGACCCGTTCGGTGTGTACGACTGCGTCCCGCAGAGCGACGGCGCCGCGGCCTTGGTGCTCGCCGCCGAGGACGTGGTGAGCCGATACACCGACAGCCCGGTGTGGATTCGCGGCGTCGGTCTCGGCCTGGACTCGGTGATGCACCAGCACAAGCGGGACATGACGACGTTTCCGGCGACGGTGCGGGCGGCGCGCGCGGCGTACGCGATGGCCGGTCTCGGCCCGGCCGACGTCGACGTCGCCGAGGTGCACGACTTCTTCACCGGCATCGAGCTGATCAGTTACGAGGACCTCGGTTTCGCCGAGCGCTTCGAGGCGCACAAGCTGGTGGAAGCGGGCGCAACGGCCGTCGGCGGTGTGCTGCCGGTCAATCCGAGCGGCGGGCTGAAGACGAAGGGGCATCCGCCCGGCGCCACCGGCGTCGCGCAGTGCGTGGAGCTGTTCGAGCAGCTGCGCGGCACCGCGGTGAACCAGGTGGACGGTGCGCGAATCGGTATGGCGCACAACCTCGGCGGGCCGACCGCGGTGTCGGCGGTGACGATTCTGGAAGGGCCGCGCTGAGGCGCGTCGCAGCGGACAGCCCCGGCGCCTGACGGTCTGCAACCGTCGGCGCCGGGGCTGTCGCCGTTCAGATCTGTTCCCAGACGGTGATCCTGGTCCGGGCCGGATCGGCGGCCGCGGTGACCGCCATGCGTCCGTCGGCCGCTCGCTCACCGAGTTCTCTCAGCACGGTGTGCGCGTCGTCGATGTCGTAGACGGCGAGGTAGCGCGCCTCACCGTCGCCGCCACGGACCAATCGGTGGCGGGTACACGACAGCACGCCGGGGACGGCGAGCATCTCGGGGATGTGCGTCCCGGTGTACCACTCGTTGTATTCGGCGTCCATTCCCTCTCGCGGCGTGGAGAAGACCAGCAGGCGCACGACGCGGGCCTCAGCTCGCGCGGGCGGCGTAGGCGGCGGCGTACTCCTTGCGCGACCTGGTCGAAGTATCGACGTCGGTCGCTTTCGCGCGCAGCGCCCCTACGGTCGCCTGTTCCTTCGGGATGTGCGCGAACGGATCCCAGTCGAAGTGGCGGGTGGCGTTCTGCCAGGTGATCTTGTGGATGTCCGTGTCGTCGGCGCCGGCGGCCTGTAGCTCGCCCAGCACGAACTCGGGGGCGTCGGGCCAGATCGAGTCCGAGTGCGGGTAGTCGCACTCCCACGCGATGTTGTCGATGCCGATCTCGTGGCGGAACTTCAGCGCGGTCTTGTCGGTGACGTAGCAGGCGAGCACGTGCTCGCGGAACACCTCGCTGGGCAGCTTGCCGCCGAAGTCGCGGCGCAGCCAGCGCTGGTTGGTGTAGTGCCGGTCGGAGCGGTCCAGGAAGAACGGAATCCAGCCGACGCCGCCTTCGGACAGCGCGACCTTCAGCTTCGGGTAGGTGCGCAACGCCGGACCCCACAACAGATCCTGGGCTGCGATCAGCGAGATGCTCGGCGCCAGCACCATCAGGTTGTCGATGGGGGCGTCCTGTGCCAGGCGCAGCACGCCGAAGCCTTGGCCGATGTGCAGGTTCATCACCGTCTCGTGGTCCGAGAGGGCCTGGAACACCGGCGCCCAGTAATCGAGATCGTGGTAGCTGGGCAGGCCGTCGATGTGCGGCAACTCCGGCATGGTGACCGAATGGCAGCCCTTTTCGGCCAGCCGCTCGATCTCGGCGACCGCCAGCGCCGGATCCCACATCGGCAGGATCCCGATCGGGATGAACCGGCCCGGATAGGCGCCCGCCCAGTCCTCGATGTGCCAGTCGTTGTACGCCGAGATCATCGCGACGGTGATCTCGTCCTGGCCGCCGCGGCTGAGGTGGCCCGCGCTGAAGCCGGTGAACGTCGGGAAGCACATGGAGGCGAGCACGCCGTTGGCGTCCATGTCGCGGACGCGGTCGTGCACGTCGTAGACGGCGGGCCGCATCTCGGCGTATCCGGCCGGGTCCCTGCCCCATTCCTCGGCGGGCCAGGTGACGACGGCGTTGAGACCAGCGACGCCGGTGGGCCGGTCCCGGTACACCCACCGATCGACGCCGTTCTCGTCGACGACGACCTTCGGGGCGAGATCGGCCCATTTCTTCGGAACGTGGCCGTCGAACATGTCGAGCGGCTCGACCACATGGTCGTCGATGCTCACCAGGATCATGTCGTCGATGTTCACGTCGCTCCTCGCTGTTCCTGCGCTGCGCCGGGGTTCCTACCAGCAATCGAGACGATGAATCTTCTTAGAAGAGAATGTCACTCTCGTCGCTGCATTAGACGATACACCGGGGCGGGGCAGGGGTCGATACTGCCGCGTCCGCGATGGGCGGTGTGGTCGGCCGTCTCACCGCCTCGGCGCAGCCGGGCGCTGCGGTGCTCGCTGCGGCTGCGGGGGCATGCCGAAACCCCAGTCGAAGCAGCGGATCCGTGGAATCGGCGAGGGGCCTACGGTCCCGTTGGACCGGAAGAATCAGCCGATCGCCACATGCACCGGTGTGCCGTCCACCACCGTGGCCGCCACCAGCTCCCGGTCCGGAACGGTGACGTCGCGCGGCGATACGTGGAGCAGGGTGAGATCGGCGGGTTCACCCGGGGCGATGGCGCGTGGCACGGTCGGCCGGTCGGCACGCCCGGTGAACAGGGCGACAGCGGCGGGCAGCGATATCCGTTCCCGCAGGCTTTCGCGCTCGACGGCCGCGCGGATCACCCGCCACGGGTCGGCGGAGCCGAACGGGGCGTCGGTTCCCGCCGCGACATCGACCCCGGCGGCCAGCAGTGAGCCGAGCCGCCACAGATCGCGGTGCTCTTCGGCCGCCACCTCGCGGGCGTACTGCTCGGCCCGCTCGACCGGGAAATGGGGTTGGGTCACCACCGGAACCCGGCTGCGGCGCAACCACTCCATGAGGTCGTCCGCCACCATGGCGCCGTGCTCGATCCGGTCGCCTGCGAGTATCCCCGCTTCGTCGAGGGCGGCCGTGGTCAGGATCAGCTGGACGTGGGTCACGCAGTGCACCGCTACGGGCCGGTCCGCCGCGTGTGTCGCCCGGATTCGGGCGACGAACTCGGGCAACGCGGGGAGCACGGTGTCGTCGAGCAGAATTTTGGTGGGACCCAGAGTAAATCGTGGCTGCCCTGGATCGGTCACCCCGGGCGGGGCCATGCAGTGCACGCGCTGCCGGATCGTCCCGTCGGCCACCGCTCGGGCCATGGCCTCGATCTCGTTCTGCGCCAGCCCGGGGGTGGCGTCGGTGTAACCGGTGACGCCCGCGGCCGCTGCCAGGGCGCTGATCGGCGCCGGGTCGGCCGCAGCCGGCGGCACCCGTGTGCCGAGCCAGGAGTCCAGCCGCCACAGGCGTCCGTTCGCCTCGCCGTGCGGGTCGCGCTCCACCCCCGGCACCATGCAGTCGTTCGACAGGATCTCCTGGCAGGCGCGGGAATTCAGGATCCACAGCGCGCCGGACCGGTGCTGGACCCGCACCGGCCGGTCCCGGATCAGGCGATCGAGCGCCATGCGGTCCAGCGGACCGGCGACGCTGTCGTGGTAGCCGATGCCGCGAAGCCATTGTCCGGCAGGCAGTTCGGCATCCGCCCGGCGCAGTGCCGCGGCGAACGCGGCGAAGTCCCGCACGTGGGGCGGCCCGAGCGGCACGGACGCGGCCTGCGCGGCGAGTGACCGCAGATGGATGTGATGATCGTGCAGTCCGGGTAGCAACCAGCCGCCGCGCGCGTCCAGATCGTCCTCCCCGGGCAACGGGCGCAATCCCGTGCCGCACTCGGTGATCCGCCCGCCGCGCCAGCGCACGTCGGTGTGCGGGCTGCCTGCCACCGCGGCGTTGCGGATCAGCATATGCCCGTCAGGCCAGGTACCGGACCACGTGCTCGGCGACGCAGGCCGGCTTGTCCGCGCCTTCGGCGGTGATCGTCACGGTGCGCTCGACCTGCACCCCGCCGGGCACATCGGTGACCGCGGTGATCGTGACGGTGCCGCGCACCCGGCTGCCGACCCGCACCGGGCTGATGAAGCGAACCTTGTTCAAGCCGTAGTTGATCGCCATCCTGGCCGAGGTCACAGAGGTCAGCTGCTGGCTGATCGGGGCGAGCAGGGCGAGGGTGAGGAACCCGTGCGCGATGGTGGCGCCGTACGGGCCGTCCGCTGCGCGCTCGGCGTCCACGTGGATCCACTGGTGATCGCCGGTCGCCTCGGCGAACAGGTCGATGCGCCGCTGATCGATCTCGAGCCACTCACCGGGCCCGAGCACCGTGCCCACCGCGGCGCGCAGGGCGTCGAAATCACGGAACTCGGTCATGGCGCAATCCTTCCTGCGGGCGACGTGTGCACGATAGCCCGCGCGCGAACGCGCTACCGCAGTTGGTCCTTCATCACCTTGCCGGTCGCGTTGAGCGGCAAGGCGCGCAGGAAACGCACCGAGCGCGGAACCTTGTATCCTGCCATCCGGTCCCGGCTCCACGCGATCAGCTCGTCTTCGGTGACGGGGCGCTCGGTCACCACGAAGGCCCGGCCGACCTGCCCGAGCCGTTCGTCCGGCACACCGATGACCGCGGCCTGCGCGACCGCGGGATGCTCCAGGAGGAATCCCTCGATCTCGGCGGGATAGGCGTTGAACCCGCCGACGATGAACATGTCCTTCTTGCGGCCGACGATGCGCAATCTGCCTTCCGGGTCGAGGCTGCCGAGGTCGCCGGTGCGCAGCCACCCCTCGGCGTCGATCGCCTCGGCCGTGGCTCGCGGATCGTCCAGATAGCCCTGCATCACGCTGTAGCCGCGAATCAGGACCTCGCCGTCATCGGCGATCCGCACCTCGACGCCGTCGCAGGGTGTTCCGACGGTCGTCGCGATCTGCTCGAAAGTGTCCCCGGGCCGGGACGCGGTGGCGGTGCCCGCCTCGGTCAGTCCGTATCCGGTCATGATCGATCGGAACGGAAGTTCCTCGCGCACCCGGCGGATGAGCTCGACCGGGATATCGGCCGCCCCGGTCACCGCGGCCCGCAGCGAGGACAGATCGTGCTCGCCCGCGGCCGCCAGCAGCGAGTGGTAGAGCGTCGGCGGGCCGGGCAGCATCGTGATCCGTTCCCGCGCGACGATCTGCAGCACCCGGCCGACGTCGAACACCGGGACCGGCAGGATCGTGGCGCCCCGGATGAGCGACGCGATCAGACCCGCTTTGTAGCCGAACGTGTGGAAGAACGGGTTGACGATCAGATAGCGGTCGCCTTCCCGGAGATCCGCGAGATCGCACCACTCCGCGTAGAGCCGCAGCGTCTGCCCGTGATTCATCATCACGCCTTTGGGCCGCCCGGTGGTGCCGGAGGTGTAGACGATATCGGCGATGTCGGTGCTGGCCACGTCGCGCTCGAACGGCGCGCCGCTGTTCAGGAAGTCCGACTTCAGATCGATCACCGGCACATCGGCGGCGCCACGGTAGTCCGCGCCGAGGAATCCCCGCTGGACGAGCACCGCTTTCGCGCCGCTGCGGCGGATGACGTCGCGTGCCTCATCGGCCTTGAAGCGGGTGTTCACCGGCACGAGCACGCCACCGGCGGTGAGCAGGCCGAAGGCGGCGACGATCCACTCCGCCGAGTTCGGCGCCCAGAGCGCCGCCCGGTCGCCCGGCTCGATCCCCGCCGCGGCGAACGCCCCCGCGGCCCGGCGCACCCGGTCGGCGAGTTCGGTGAAGCTCCACCGCAGGTCCCCGTCGACGACCGCTTCGGCGTCGCCGAAGCGGTCCGCCGCGCTCGCGACCAGCTGCGGGATGGTCGCCCAGCTCATACCTTCAGCAACCGCGCCAGGTTGCCGCCCATGATCTTCGCCTGGTTCTCCAGCGGCATGTCCTTGATCTCGTGGATGTAGCGCGCGGGCTCGGCCAGGCCCTCCGGATGCGGCCAGTCGGAGCCGAACAGCACGTGATCGGCGCCCATCACCTCCGACAGCCGCTGCAGATCCTCCTCCCAGAACGGGCTGACGTAGAGACTCTGCTTGATGGCCTCGATCGGGTCGCGGAAGCCGAAGCCCTCCGGCGCCTTCTTGTACACGTCGGACAGCTGCTGCAGCAACGGTTCCAGCCAGGCGGAGCCGTTCTCGATGACGGCGATCTTCAACTCGGGGAAGCGGTTCAAGGCGCCGTGGCACACCCACGACGCCACCGCGTCGGTGACCGGCCGCCACTGGTTGGTCATGGCGAAGGTGTTGGTCTGGAACGGCAGCATCTCCAGGCTGTTGCCGTCCCACTCGGCGTCGAAGCGCGAGTAGCCGCTGTCGGAGGAATGCATGGTGACCAGCACGTCGAGTTCGACGACACGCTTCCAGAACGGATCGAACTCGGGCAGAGCGAACGACCGCATCCCCTTGAAGCCTGGCACCGGCGCCGGGCGCACCAGGATGGCTTTGGCGCCGTGTTCCACGACGGCCCAGTTCAGCTCGGCGATGGCACGTTCCACGATCGGCAGGGTGATCACCGGAACAGTGAAGATGCGGCCGGAGTGCACGAAACCGCCGTCCTGACCCCAGTCGTCGAGCATCCAGCGGTTCAGCGACTCGATCACCGCGTGGATCAGCTCGGGATGGTGCCGCATGCGCTCCTCGACCAGGCTGGCCAGGGTCGGGAACATGAGCGCGCGCTGCAGTTGCAGGTCGTCCATGACCTTCAGCCGCGCCTCGGGATTGCGGAAGGCCTCGATCGCCTTCATCGACTTGCCGAAGATCTCCCGTCGGCTCTTGCCCTCGGGGTTGCCGTGCTTGAAATACTCCTCCATCGCGCCGGGACGGGCGACGACCTCGAAGGTGGGGTTCGGGATGTACTCGCTGATCTGGCCGAGCACCGCGATCTTGGTGCGGCCGTTGATCTCGACGTACTGGATCGCCCCCTCGTATTCCTTCGGCAGGTGCCGGGTGAGGGCTTCCTTCGTCTCGTAGAGGTGGTTGTCGGCGTCGAAAAGCTGGTAAGGCAGGTCGACTTTGCTCATGGAATCCTCCTTGTCCAATTATGAGAATGCTATTCTCTTTACGGTTGTACCGCAATGCCGTCCGCGCGTGAGGCCGCCAGCGAGCCGCGGACCAGGAATTTTTGGATCTTGCCGCTCGCGGTTCTGGGAAAGTCGTCGACGGCGTGCACTTCCTCCGGCCACTTCTGCTTGGCCAGTCCTGCGGCGCGGAAGTGCGCGCGCACCTCGTCCAGGTCAGGCGCGGCACGGCCCGGCCGCAGCCGCAGCACCGCGGCGGTGTGCTCGCCCAGGCGGGCGTCGGGCACGGCGACCGCCACCGCCTCGCTCACGCCGGGCAGGCTCAGCAGCACTTCTTCGACCTCGAGCGCGCTGATGTTCTCGCCGCCGCGGATGATCATGTCCGACTTGCGGTCGGTGATCGTGAGGTAGCCGTCCGCGTCCAGGACGCCGATGTCGCCGGTGCGGTACCAGCCGTCATCGTCGAAGGCGGCCGCGGTCAGCTCCGGATCGGTGTAACCGAGGCACAGATCCGGTCCGCGGCTGAGGATCTCGCCGTCCTCGGCGAGGCGCAGTTCCACGCCGGGCAGCGCGGCGCCGTCGGTGAACAGCCGCTTGGCCTCCGGCGCGGTGTGGTGCGATCCGGTGATCGAAGGGTGCTCGGTACTGCCGTAGGACCGGTACACGGTGATCCCGGCCTCGGCCAACCGCGTGGTGACCGCCGCGGGCACCGCCGCACCGCCCAGCCCGGCATAGCGCAGATGGGGCAGATGCTCCGGCGTGTAATCCGGGTGGTCGAGCAGGCTGGTGACGTAGTACGGCACGCCGCCGCCGACGGTGAGGTCCTCGGCGAGCGTCAACGCGAGCACCCGGCCCGGATCCCAGACGTCGACGAGATCGATCGGCCTCCGGTCGAGCACCGGGATCAAGAAGGCGTTCACCATGCCGATGAAGTGGCCGACCGGCGCTCCGGTGAGCTGGTCGCCGCGGTCGGCAGGGTATATGCCGGCCAGTTGCCGAGTCTCGTGACCGAGCGTCTGATGGCTGTGCACCACGCCTTTCGGCGCGCGGGTGGTGCCGGAGGTGAACGCGATCAGCGCGGGGCCGGCGGGATCGGCAGGCAGGGTGCCCGGCATGGGCCGCGCGTCGAGCAGTTCCTCGAAATCGTCGCCGACCACGCCGACGATCGGCACGGCCGCACGCAGGCCGGGGGCGTAGTCGTTGCCGCCGAAACGGTCGGTGGTCACGAAGACCTTCGGCCGGATCTCGGTGAGGATGTATCCCACTTCCTTGTGCCCGTAGAAATGCACGATCGGCACGACCGTCGCCCCGAGGAAGGCCGATGCCCAGAACGCCGCGGCCGCCTCCATCCAATTCGGCAACTGGAAGGCGATCACGTCGCCGGGACCGACGCCGCGGCGGCGCAACCCGGCGGCCAATCTGCGCGCGACGTGCTCGACCTCGCCGACCGTGCCCGTCCAGGGGCGCGTGGTGGAGTGGACGCGGAACGCGGTGCCGGACGCATCGGCCAGCCCGGCGGCCAACAGCTCACCGATCGTCTCGGAGGTCCACCAGCCCTCCTCCCGGTAGCGACGAACCAGGTCGAGGGGGACCTTGCGCATGGTCGAACTCCCATCTCGCACCGCGTACGTATAGTGTTCTCATCGTAAGAGAATCACATTTTCTAACGGGAGAACAAGTCATGGTCGACCTGGAGATGGACGCGGGATTGGCGGTCGTAACCATCAATCGCCCCCATGCCCGCAATGCCATCGCGCCCGCCACGATGGACCAACTGGAGAAAGCGATCGATGCCGCCGCCGAGGCGCGGGCGCTGGTCGTCACCGGGGCGGGGGATCGCGCTTTCGTCTCCGGCGGAGACCTCGAGGAGCTGGCCGCCCTGCGCACCGAGGAACAGGCGGCGGAGATGGCCCGGCGGATGCGCGGCATCTGCGACCGTCTCGCCGCGTTCCCCGGTCCGGTGATCGCCGCGCTCAACGGGCACGCCCTCGGCGGCGGGGCCGAGGTCGCGGTGGCCGCGGATATCCGGATCGCGGCCGAGGACATCAGGATCGGGTTCAATCAGGTGTCGCTGGCGATCATGCCCGCGTGGGGCGGCGCCGAGCGGCTCGCCCGGCTGGTCGGGCCGGGGCGGGCGCTGATGCTCGCGGGCGCGGGGACGGTCATCGACGCGCCGTCCGCCGAGCGGATCGGGCTGGTGGACAAGGTCTTCCCCCGCGGCGAATTCGACAAGGGCTGGCGCGCCGTCGCCCGGTCGCTGGCGTCCGCGCCCGCGGGGGCGATCAAGCGCGTGGTCGGCGGTGTCGAGCCGGAAGAGGCCATCGCCGCGTTCGCGCGGCTCTGGGTGACCGATGAGCACTGGCGAGCCGCCGACCGAGTGATGAACCGCGCCAAGTGATTCGGGAGGTAGCCAGGTGGGTCGGGGGTGTGAGGCGGGCGTCCGTGAGATCTTTATGTGATGTAGATCACATAGGCGAGATTCGTAAGCTAGGTATCGCAGATGCGAGAACCAACTTACGGTGTGATCGGTAGGTTTCCGGCGGACCGGTGCGGTCCTTCGTCGCAGGCCCTGACATACCGCGGGCTCCCCGGATCGACCCTCTCGGCTCGGCGCGCGGCCGCCGTCGAGCCGACGGCCTCGGCGATCCCGGTGTCGCGCGGGTGGCAGGTGCCCGTGTGCCGAAATCGGGTCGGGCCTGCCTTTCTGCACGTTCGATAGCGGGATGAGTGACCATGGCCAGACGATCCGTCGATTCCGTTGACCGAGGTGTTCGGGAATTTCAATCCGTCACGCGCTGGCGGGCCCACGCGCGACGGCATCCGCTGCGCTACCGGCTGGCGATCGTGGCACCCAGCGCGGTCGAAGTGATCCGCCACGCCGGTGGGTGGCTGTTCGACCGGACGACCGCGGGGTGGGAGGTGACGGTGCTGGTCGCCGACCATGCCGATGTGCGCCCGCTGCGGATCCTCGGGGCCACCGTGCTCGATCTGGAGCAGTCGCTGACCGCGCCGGTGCACGACACCTGGCCGACGGCCGTGGCCGTCGCCGCGGAGATCTACCGCGGCGACGCTCGCGTGCGCGGCGGGGTGCTCGACTGCCTCGACCGCGGGCTCACCGAGGTCGCGCTGTGGGGAGCGGATCTGCCGGCCGAGCTCGATCATCGGGTGTTCCCGGCGCATCATCGGATGAGTTCAGCCGCAAGGGCTTTCAAGTCCTGCGCGCTCACCGCGGCGGGTCTGCCCGCCGAGGTGGGCGGAGCGAGGGAGGCGTTCCGGACCGGCGGACTGCGACCGTCGACCTACCGGTGCGAGGTGGACCTGGTTCCGGCCTGACCGGCGGCCACCGGTCAGGCGGTGCCCGCTGCGGCCTCGCCGCGCTCGCCTTCTAGCCGATCGATCTCCCGCTCGACCAAGGCGAACGCTTCGGCGTGCCCACCGGACATGCCCAGCTCCCGCTCCAGCACGACGACTCGGGAGACGCTGGTCATCAGCACCGCCATGGCCGCGGGCGGAAAGCGCGCGGTGTCGAATTCGTAGTCGTTCAGAATTCGTCGCAGGACGTCCGTTTGAATGGCGCGGAACCGCTCGGCGTAGTCCGCCACCGCCTCCCGTATCGCGGGCCGGTGATTGGACAGGCCGACGAATTCCATGGTGAAACGCACCGCGGCCGGATCGGTGCTGAAATCCCACAGCGCGCGCAGCGGCTTGTCCGTTTTCATCATCTCCGCCTGGAGCTCGAGTCCCTGCTCGGCGCGGCGGGTGAATATCTCCAGCAGCAGTTCGTCCATGGACCGGAAGTAATAGTGCACCAGTTGCGGCTTGAGTCCGGCGCGATCGGCCACCCTGCGGGAGGTCACCGCGGCCCATCCCTCCTCCAGCAGAAGCTGCTCGGCGGCGTCGATCAAGACGCCGCGATTCCTGGCGTCGGGTGCTCCGATCCTGCGCGGCGATGGCATCCGCCGGCCTCCTTCGGGAAATTGGTCATGGGATCCACGCATTATCGTAGTACGGGGGGTTATCGCTGTTGACGCGTGCTCCTTGCGCATGCTATGCATGTGCACAGCATCTTGCTGAGCGCCCGCTCGGCATGTGGTATCGGCGCTGTTCAGGCCAGTATTGGTGGAGAGATGCCGCGACGAGCACGACAGGTGGTCACGATTCCGCGAAGGGTCGCGGTAATGCTTGGCGTATTCCGTTGCGAGCGTGGAATTCCACGCAGCGGGCTGATCGCACAATCGAGAACGCGTGTTCCCGGGTAGCGATTCGGGAACGCGCCGCAACGTCGAAGATTCGAGTGGCGGGAAATGTCCTGCCGCTCCATTTGTGCTGTCCTTTCGCCCGCTCCCGGCGTTGTGTCAATGCTTTTCCTCCGCTATTGACTCGTGATGTGGCGGCGCGCACAATAGCGATGTGACGCTTCGTTGCCGGAGCGGGCACTCGGGGCGAGATTCGAGTCGGGTAGGCGGGCCGACGTCTCGGGGCGCATATCCGATCCTTCGGAAGCGCGGCAGTCACTGAACCGTTTCACTGTTCGGCCATTCCTCCGACACGCGCAATTCGTGCGGAACGCAATTATTCCAGATTGTTCCGCCGCGGCGGCCGATGGATTGCCGGACCCGTAGAGTTTCGAGATCGACGATGATTCACCGAGCAGGCCACGCGCGGGAGAACGCGCGCGTCGTCGCGGGCGGCGGCGCGTCGTCGCAGCGGTGGGCCACCCGGGAGATCACCGCGTGGTGGCGCGGCTATCTGCGCCGGCATCCGATCACGGCCCTGGAAACCGTCGGCGGCCAGTTCGTTCTGGGTGTGCGCGCGGTGCAGTACCTGTGCGTGGACGTGGTCACCGGACGGTTCGCGTTCGCGGAGTTCGTCCGGCAGGCGGCGTTCATGGCCTCGGCGGCCGTGCTGCCGACCATCTTCGTGTCGCTGCCGATCGGGGTGACGCTGTCGATCCAATTCGGCCTGCTGGCCGGGCAGGTCGGCGCGACCTCGCTGGCGGGCGCCGCGAGCGGTTTGGCGGTCATCCGCCAAGGCGCGCCGATGGTGGCCGCGCTGCTCATGGCCGCGGCGGTCGGCTCGGCGATCTGCGCAGACCTCGGCTCCCGCAAGATCAGGGACGAACTGGACGCGATGGAGGTGATGGGCGTCTCGGTGGTGCGGCGGCTGGTCGTGCCGCGCCTGGCCGCCGCGGTGGTGGTGGGCGTGTCGCTGACCGGCGTCGTGTGCTTCGTCGGCTTCCTGGCCGGATACCTGTTCAACGTCTTCGTGCAGAGCGGTGCCCCCGGTAGTTTCGTGACCACCTTCGCGTCGTTCGCGACGGTGAGCGATCTGGTGCTCACGCTGTTCAAGGCCGTGGTGTACGGCGCCATCGTGGCCGTGGTCGCGTGTGAGAAGGGCTTGTCCACCAAGGGCGGCCCCGCGGGGGTCGCCAACTCGGTCAACTCGACCGTCGTGGCGTCGATCCTGCTGCTGATGACGGTGAACGTCGCCGTCACGCAGCTGTCGCTGCTCCTGCTGCCGCGGCAGGGACTGTGATGGCCGCGCCCTACCGCCCACCGGGGACGCGCCTGGCGCTGCGCGGATTCACCCAGCTGGCCACGGCGGTCATGCGCCTCGGGCACATGATGACGTTCTTCCTGCGCGCGTCGTTCTCGATCCCGGTCATGGTGCGCCACTATCGAACCGAGTTCGTGCGCATCCTGTCCGATGTCACGTGGGGCAACGGTTCGATCGTCGTCGGTGGCGGGACCGCGGGCGTCATCATCGTGCTCGGCGCCGCGGGCGGGGCGATCGTGGGCCTGGAAGGCTACAACGCCTTGCATCTGCTCGGCATGGAGCCGACCGTCGGGCTGATCGCCTCCACCGCGTCCACCCGTGAGCTGGCTCCGATCATGGCCTCGCTGGCGTTCGCGGCCCAGGCGGGCTGCCGTTTCACCGCGCAATTGGGCGCCATGGGCATCGCCGAGGAGATCGAGGCGATGGAATCGATGGGTATCCGCTCCATCCCTTACCTGGTCAGTACCCGGATACTGGCCTCGGTACTGGCGATGATCCCGCTGTACGTGGTGTGCCTGGCGGTGAACTACCTGGCGGTGCGCGTGGTGGTCGGCCTGTCCGGCGGGCTGTCCGCGGGCACCTACGAGCACTACTTCCAACTGGTGCTCAACGGGCCGGACATCGTCTACTCGCTGCTCAAGGCGGTGGTCTTCGTCGTGCTCACCTCGACGGTCCAGTGCTACTACGGCTTCTACGCCGCCGGCGGCCCGCAAGGCGTCGGCATCGCCGCCGGACGGGCGATGCGCGCGGCGATCTCGCTGATGATCATCGTCAATCTGCTGCTCACCGTGGCGCTGTGGGGCATCGGCGCCAGTGCCAGGCTCGGAGGCTGACCGTGTCGATCCTGTTCGAGAAAGACGGGCGTGGCCCCTCGGCGCTCGCGCTGTTCGTGCGCGGACTGGTGCTCGTCGTGCTCACGGTGGCGGTGGTATCGGCGCTGTTGCTGAAGTCCACCGGCCGCTTCGACGACAAGGTGGAGGTCACCGCGCTGCTGGAACAACTCGGCGACGGGTTGCCCGCCCGATCGGACGTGAAGTTCCGCGGAATGCTGGTCGGCCGTGTGGCCGAGGTCGCGCCATCCACCGGTCCCAACCGCGTGCGGTTGCTGCTCGATCCGGCTGCCGCGCAGCGGATTCCGCGCACGGTGACCGCGCGGGTCGTCCCGAGCAATGTCTTCGCCGTGTCCTCGATCCAATTGGTGGACAACGGCCCCGGGCCCGCCTTGCCTCCGCATGCCGAAATCCGTCAGGACCACAGCCTCTCGACAGTGCAATTGCAGACCGCGCTCACCAAACTGCGCGAGATCATCGCCGGTACAGCGCGGATCGGCGCGAGCAACACCGTGGGCGTGCTCGCCGCGGTCGCGACGGCGACCGACCGGCGTGGTGCCGACCTGGTCACGGCCGGAGCCCGGCTCGAGCGCATCACCAAGGAATTCGACGCGCTGCTCACCCCCGACGGCGGGCCACCGACACTGACCCTGCTGGCCGACGCCGTGCGCGAACTGAACGCCTCCGCACCCGATCTGCTCGACGCGCTGCACCACGCCGTCACGCCCATGCGCACCTTCGCCGAGCGGAACCAGCAGCTCGTCGGCCTCCTGTCGGCTGGAGAAACGACCCTGTCCACGGTCGGCGACGCGCTGGACCGGCGCACCGATCAGATCGTCACCGTGGCGGATCAGATGGGGCCGGTCCTGCACATCTTCGGCGAAGGGGCGCCGGCTTTCGCGCCCATCGTGGTCCGGATCAAGAAACTGTCCGACCTGTGGTTCACCGAGTTCTGGAACGAGGACAGCCCCCGCGGACGGGGCAAGTTCCAGTTCCGGTTCACCCCGCATACTCCGTACACCCGGGCGGATTGCCCGCGCTACGGCGAACTGGCCGGTCCCAGTTGCAGCACCGCGCCGGCCTCCGTACCCATCGAGGAGTTGCCACCCGCGATGGACCCGCGGACCTACCCGCCGCCTCCGGCCCTGCCCGCGGATCTTCAGGAGCTGATCCGCCGGGTGCTCACCGGAGAAGCCAATGGCGCCGAATCGATCCTCGCACCGTTGCTGGGTGACGGTCCGTTCCCCACGGGAGGTGCCCGATGAGTTACCGGCGATCCCTGATCGGCGTGAGCTTGTTCGTCACCGTCGCCGTCGCGCTGCTCTGGGTCACCTTCGTGACCCTGCATCGCGGGATCGACGGCGGGACGCACCCGTATTCGGCGGTGTTCAGCGACGTGAGCGGATTGCGGGCGGGTGACGACGTGCGCATGGCCGGTGTCCGGGTCGGCCGGGTCGACAAGATCGAACTGGACGGCACGCGGGCAAGGGTGCGGTTCCGGGTCGAGGCCGCGCAGCGGCTGACCGGCGACACCAAGGCATCGATCACCTACCAGAACGTGATCGGCCAGCGATATCTCGGTCTGTTCCCGGCCGATTTCGGTGATCCGGCGCCGCTGCGTCCCGGCGGGGAGATCCCGCTCGCGCGCACCGAGCCGTCGTTCGACATCTCCGCGCTGCTCAACGGATTCGAGCCGCTGTTCGGTGGACTCGACCCGAAACAGGTCGACAACGTGACCGGCGCCCTGATCAAGGCGCTGCAAGGCGACAACACCTCGGTGGTGCTGCTGATCGAACAGGTCTCCTCGCTGGCTCGGTCGCTCGCCGGACCCGATCAGGTGCTCGGCGCGGTCATCACCGGTCTGAACCAGGTGGTGGGTGACCTGGCGGTGCACAGCGGGGAAGTCGGCTCGCTCATCACGCGGGCGCGCGCGATCATCGACGGGCTCACACTGCACCGCGACGAGTTGCTCGGCACGCTGAGCACCGCGGCGACGGTCACCGACCGCATGGCGGGCGTGGTCGAAGGCGTGCAGCCCCAGCTCGACGAAATGCTGTCGCGCGAACCCGGTTTCACCAGGCATTTCCAAGAGAACAAGGCGAACTTCGCCTACCTCGGGTTCAACCTTCCGGCCCTGATGAAGGGCCTGGCCAGGGTGAGTCAGGAAGGGGCCTATCTCAACACCTACCTGTGCAACTTCGGCGTCGACCTGTTTCCCAGCCTCACGACGCTGGTGCCCACGATCGTGGGGCTGGCGTCGGCGACCGGGAAGCCCCAGCAATCACCGATCTGCGGGTGAAAGTATGAGACTGAAAAAGATTGCCAGACAGGCTGTCCGGACGCTTCGGCAGCCGATCGAGTCGCATCGGCGCAGCGTGCTGGGCGTGGGGGCGCTGGCGGTATTGCTGACAGTGCTCGCCGCCGCGCTCGGCGTCAACGCCATCGGCGTCGGCAAAGTGGCCTACGAGATCGAATTCGCCCAGGCCGCAGGCCTCCGGCCGGGCGACTCGGTGACCATCGCCGGGGTGCCGGTCGGGCGGGTCCAAGCGCAACGGCTGGCCGGTGATCACGTGGTGGTCACCGTGGACGTCGACGAGAACGTGGCGCTCGGGTCGGAGACCGGCGCGGCCGTCAAGCTGACCACCTTGCTCGGCGCCCGGTATGTCGAATTGCGACCGGCCGGGCCCGGTTCGCTGCCCGGCCGCCGGATCGCGTCGCGCCGCACTGCCGTCCCTTACGACCTGCAACAGGCGCTGGAGAACGCGACGGTCACCTTCGAGCAGATCGACACCGAGCAGATCCGCAAGTCGCTGGACAGTCTGGCCGGACAGTTGCGTGGCGTGCCCACGGTGCTGCCGGGACTGCTGGAGAACATGCGGGCGCTGTCGGCGATCATCGGCGACCGTCGCGGTGAGCTGGGCGCGTTGCCGGCCGGCATCCGGCGGTTGACCACGGTGGTGACCGAACAGCGGGCCGACCTGGCCGCCATCACAGCGCAGGGCCGTGATCTGCTCACCGAGATCGTCGCCCGCCGCGCCGCGATCGAACGGCTGATGGACGGTACCCGGCGTCTGGCCGACCAGCTCCGCGTGCTCGTGGTCGAGGACCGGCCGAAGCTCGACGAGCTGATCACCGGTTTGAACGGCCTGCTCGGCAGTCTCGCCCGCAACGACCAACTGCTGCGCAACACCTTGGAGATCCTGCCCGTCCCGGTGCGCAATTTCGCCAACGCCTCCGGCACCGGGAACGAGGTCGACTTCACCGCCCCGGCCGGGCCGCTGGTCGACTCCTGGATGTGCGCCATCGGCAGCCGTGCCCAGCAGATCGATCTGCCGCCCTACTTCGAGGACTGCAAATGAGAGCGACAAGCGTTCTGATCCGTCTGGTCGCGGTGCTGGTCGTCGGCGCAGTGGCCGGATGCGCCGGTGACGCGGTGGCCCTGCGGGACGCGGACAAGACGGTGATCGCCTCGTTCGACAACGGGGCCGGGCTCTACGTGGGCAACGCGGTGGCCGTGCTCGGCATGCCGGTCGGCGAGGTCACCGCGGTGCGACCGCGCGGCTCACACGTCGAGGTGACGATGCGAATAGAGGCCGGCGTCGACATCCCCGCGGACGCGAAAGCCGTCACCCTGTCGACCTCGGTGCTCACCGACCGGCACGTCGAGTTCACCCCGCCCTACCGCGGCGGCCCCACGCTGGCCGACGGCGCCCGGATCGGCCTCGATCGGACGAGGACGCCGGTCGAGTTCGACCGCCTGCTCGGCGCCGCCGACCGGATGGCGGGGGAACTGAAAGGCGAACAGCCGGGCGAGGGACCGATCGCCGAACTGCTCGGTGTCTCCGCGGCGATCATCACCGGCAGCGGTCCGCAGCTGCGCCAGACCATGGACGCACTGGCCACCGCGCTGCGCGTGGGAGACGACGACGGCGCCGCGGTGCGCGACGACGTCACCCGGATCATGGACCAGCTGGCCGTGCTGGTGCGCGCCGTCGCCGACAACGAGGGAGTGATCCGCGATTTCGGCACCGCCACCGGGCAGTTGAGTGACCTGCTGGCCGATCTGAACATCGGGGCGGGGGATACCGGCGCGCAGATCAACCAGATCCTGGTGCAGGCGGACGATCTGCTCACGCACAACGCGGAAAGCATCCGGTCCACGCTGACCGACGCGAACACGGTGACCCGTGCGCTCGCCGACTACCGGCGCGAGCTCGCCGAGTTCATCGACCTGACCCCGCTGCTGCTGAACAACGCCTACCGAGCGGTCGATTTCGAGTATCGCGGCGTGCGCGTGCACGCGCTGCTGGACAAGGTGTTCTTCGACAGCCAGCTCGTCAAAGAGGTGTGCAACATCCTCGGCCTGCGCCAACTCGGCTGCGCGACGGGCACTTTGCGGGACTTCGGGCCGGATTTCGGGATCACCGACATGCTCGACGCGATGTCGAGGTTGCCGCGATGAGCGCCCGCGAGCGAGGCCTTCGCGCCGTCGCGCTCACCGCGGTGGCGCTGGCGGCGAGCACGGCGTGTTCGGTCGGCCTGGAGGACCTTCCGCTGCCCGCACCCGGCGTCGGCGGCAACGGTTACACCATCCACGCCGACTTCGCCAACGCGCTGAATCTCCCCGCCAAGGCGAAGGTTCGGCTCGCCGGAGCGGATGTCGGTGAAGTGACCGGCATGGCGGTGCGCGATTACACCGCGGTGGTGACCATGAGCATCGAGCAAGGCGTGGTCCTGCCGCTCGGGACGCGCGCGGAATTGCGTACCGCCACCCCGCTGGGCGATGTCTTCGTCTCGCTCACCGCACCGGTCGACGCCACACCGGCGACCCCGGCCCTGCGCGACGGTGACAGCATCGCCCGGGATGCCACCGCGGCCGCCGCCACCATCGAGGAACTGCTGACCACGGCCGCACTGCTGGTGAACGGCGGTGCGATCCGCGATCTCACCGCCCTCGTCAACGGTCTGGGGCAGGCGGTCGGCGACCGCGGCGACCGGGTGGGCGCCCTGATCGCGCAGTCCACCCGCGTGGTGCAGGCCCTGGCCGCCCGCTCGGAGGACATTCGCACCACCCTGGTCCAGATCGACCAGCTCACCCAGCGGTTGCACGTCCAGCGCGGAACGATCGACGAGGTGATCTCCGCGGCCGGGCCCGCGCTGACCACCCTCCAGGACAACGCGAGCCGAGCGCTGGCCCTGGTCCGCCGGGTGGATCAGATCAGCAGGCAGCTCGAGAAGTTCCCCGGCTTGAACGGCGCGGCCACCACCGGCATGGTCGCCGACATCAACCGGATCGCGGCCGGGCTCGACGCCGCGGCGACCGATCCGAACGCGAGCGTGGCGGCGATGAACGCGCTGCTCGGACCGGTCATCGCCGTCACGAGCAGCACCTCGGCAAGCGTCGACGCCGACATGCGCGATCTCGCGCTCGGCGTATTCCCCGACCCGAACCACCCCGGCGACCCGCACAGTCGCGTGCCGGACGCCCGGGACTGGGAAGCGTTCGCCGGCAGCCTCACCTACACGCTGCTGAAGCTGCAGCAACGGGTGACCGGGGGCGGACGATGAGCATCCGGTGGCGCGCGGCGGGCGCGACGGCATGGGAAGCGGCCGCGCGCGTGCTGGTGACGACCGTGCGCGCGGGACGTGCCGAGCGCTCGGCCCTCGCCGCGGGCGCGCTCGTGCTCACCCTCGTGACGGGCGTGGGTTATCTGGTGTTCGGCGCGCTCGGCGTCGATCCGACGGCCGCCACCATCACGGTGCGGGTGCATCTCGCCGACTCCGGCGGTCTGCTGGCCGGCCGCCAGGTCACGCTGCGCGGGGTGCCGATCGGACGGGTCGAGTCGGTAGAGCTGACCAGCACCGGCTTGGTCGCGGTCGCCGCCGTCGACGCGGACACCCCGGTGCCCGCCGACGGGGAGGTCCGCGTGGCGAGCCTCTCGATGGCGGGCGAGCAGTACCTGGACTTCCGTCCCACCCGCGACGGGGGACCGTATCTCGTCGACGGCGCCGAGGTCGCGGTCGACCGCACCAGCACACCCACTCCGCTGTGGAAGACGCTCACCGCGCTGGATTCGACGCTGGCCCAGGTCGACCCGGCCGAACTGGCGGCCGTCGTGGACGAACTCGGCGTGAGCCAGGAGGGGCCGGGCAAGCTGGCCGGCATCATCGACGGCGGCATGTTCCTGATATCCACGTTGGATTCGGTGCTTCCGCAGACGGTGAGCCTGCTGCGCGACAGCCGTTCGGTGCTGGCGACGATCAGCGACTTCGGTCCCGGACTCGGCAGATTCGCGGGCAACGCGAACGCGCTGCTGAGCGGCGTCGAGCAGAAGTCGGGTGGCTACGCCGAATTGCTCGGCGCCACACCGGGAACCTTGCGGGCGCTGGACGCCGTGCTCGCGCAGAACTCGGCCACAGGCTCCGCGCTGCTGGAGAACCTGGCGGTGGTGGCCGACGTCACCTCGAAGCGAGTGCCCGCTTTCCACGAGTTCTTCTTCCCGACCGAACGCGCAGGCTCGACGCTGGACGGGATAGCCGTGGCGTTCCACGACGGCGGCGTATGGGGATTGGTGAATCTGTACCCGCGCTACACATGCGACTACGATCTGCCGCGGCGCCCGCCCTCCTTGCCGGACTTTCCCGAGCCGTACCTGTACACGTCGTGCCCGAACCACGATCCCTCCGTACTGATCCGCGGCGCGCGCAACGCGCCGCGCCCGCCGGGGGAGCAGATTCCGGACGGCCCGCCGCCGGGCGTGCGGGCCGACCAGCAGGCCACCCCGACGCCTATCGGGCCGCTGTCGCTTCCCCTCACATTCGCGGGACCGCCGTTGCCGCCCGCACCACCCGCTCCGCGGCGATGACCGACCGTCAGTCGAAACCCACACCCGAGGAAACATCATGAGCCACAGCGATACCGAGACATCGGTAGCGACGAAGGAGAAGCCGCCGACCGACCGGGACGAGGTCGCGGAGACGGCCGTCCCGGACGATGCCACCGAGCCCGCCGCGGCCGGCTCGGTGGCCGAGCCGCGGCCGAATCGGCTGTCGCGGGTCGTCCCGCTGATCCGGCGGGGACTACCGCCCCTCGCGGCGGTGGTCGCGGTCGCGGCGATCGTTGCGGCGGTCGTGCTGGGCTGGCAGCTGAAGAAGGAACGCGACGTCGACGCCGCGGCGGAAGCCGGGCTCGCCGCGGCACGGTCGTACGCGGTGACGCTGACCAGCGTCGACTCCGGCACGCTGGACCGCGATTTCGCCGCCGTACTCGACGGGTCCACGGGCGAGTTCCGCGATATGTACACCCGCTCCAGCGGCCAGTTGCGGCAACTGCTGCTGGACAACAAGGCGACCGGCAAGGGAACGGTGCTCGACGCCGCGGTGAAGTCGGCCTCCGAGACCGAGGTCGAAGTCCTGCTGTTCATCGACCAGACGGTGACCAACACCGCCTCGGCCGATCCGCGGGTCGACCGCAGCAGGGTCGAGATGACCATGGAACTGGTCGACGGCCGCTGGCTGGCCAGCCGCGTCTACCTGCCCTGATCACCCTCGCCATGCGTCCCGGGATGCCCTGCGCACCAGAGAGAATAATATTCTCCCAGCGAGAGAATAATGTTATCATTTGTTCCGGCAGCTATCACTCCAGGAGTGCTCCCCATGACTGACTTCGACTCGGTCGACTACTTCACCGATCCGGCCGTGGTTCCGGATCCGCATCCGTATTTCGACCACCTGCGGGCCAAATGCCCGGTGACGCAGGAGTCGCGCTACGGGGTCTACGCCGTCACCGGTTACGAGGAGTCGACGCAAGTGCTGAAGAACGCCGACGTCTTCTCCTCGGCGATCGCCGTGGGCGGTCCGTTCCCGCCGTTGCCGTTCGAAGTCGAGGGCGACGACATCACCGAGCTGATCGAGCGGCACCGCAGCCGGTTGCCGATGTTCGAGCACATGGTGACGATGGATCCGCCGCAGCACACCTACGCGCGCTCGCTGCTGAACCGCTTGCTGACCCCGGCGCGGTTGAAGGAGAACGAGGACTTCATGTGGCGGCTGGCCGACCGCCAGCTCGACGAGTTCCTCGAGCGCGGACGGTGCGAATTCCTCGCTGAATACGCCAAGCCGTTCTCGTTGCTTGTCGTGGCCGACATGCTGGGCGTGCCCGAGGAGGATCACGAGCAGTTCCGCGTCGTCCTGGGCGCGGAGCGGCCAGGAACGCGGGTCGGCGCGCTGGACAAGGAAATCGTGGCGAGCAATCCGCTGGAGTGGCTGGACGAGAAGTTCAGCGCCTACATCAGCGACCGCAGGCGCGAACCGCGCGACGACGTCCTGACATCGCTGGCGCTGGCGAAGTACCCCGACGGCTCCACACCCGAGGTCATCGACGTGGTGCGATCCGCGACATTCCTGTTCGGCGCGGGACAGGAGACCACGGCGAAAATGCTGGGCGCGTCGTTGCGGATTCTGGGCGACCATCCCGAAGTGCAGGAGCAACTGCGCGCCGACCGCAGCCTGATCCCGGTGTTCATCGAGGAGGCGCTGCGCCTGGATTCGCCGGTGAAGAGCGGTTTCCGCTTGGCGAAGCGCGCGACGATCGTCGGTGACGTCGACATCCCGGTGGGGTCGACGGTGATGGTCTGTCCCGGCGCCGCCAATCGCGACCCGCGGCGCTTCGAGAAGCCGCACGAGTTCCGGTTGGACCGTAGCAATTTTCGCGAGCACATGGCGTTCGGACGGGGCGTGCATTCCTGCCCCGGCGGCCCGCTGGCCCGCGTCGAGGGCCGCGTGTCCATCGAACGGATCCTGGACCGGATGCTCGACATCGCCATCGACGAGGAACGCCACGGTCCGGCCGGGGAACGCCGTTACAACTACGAGCCGACCTACATCCTGCGCGGGCTCACCGATCTGCACATCACCTTCACGCCCAATCCCTGACCGCGAGCGTAAAGCTCTCGCTCACCGCGGTTTCACGAACCAGCTGTCTCGGCGGCACGACGAATAGAGGTAATCATGACCGGACGGGTCGAAGGAAAGGTCGCGTTCATCACCGGTGCGGCACGCGGCCAGGGCCGCAGCCACGCGGTGCGGCTGGCGCAGGAAGGCGCCGACATCATCGCCGTCGACGTCTGCAAGCAACTGGACAACGTGCCGTTCCCGATGTCCACCCCCGAAGACCTCGCGACCACGGCCGATCTGGTCAAGGCCGAAGGCAGGCGCGTGTTCACCGCCGAAGTGGACGTGCGCGACTACGCCGCGCTGAAGACCGCCGTGGACTCCGGGGTCGAGCAGCTCGGGCGGCTGGACGTCATCGTCGCGAACGCGGGCATCGGAAACGAGGGCGGGCAACTGCTCGACCTCGAGGAGAACCTGTGGGACGACATGATCGACGTCAACCTCGGCGGGGTGTGGAAAACGGTGAAAGCCGGTGCGCCTCATCTGATCGCGGGTGGCCGCGGTGGCTCGATCGTGCTCACCAGTTCGGTGGGCGGGCTCAAGGCGTACCCGAACGTGGGTCACTACGTCGCCGCCAAGCACGGCGTCGTCGGTCTGATGCGCACCTTCGCCGTGGAACTCGGTCAGCATTCGATCCGGGTAAACTCGGTGCACCCGACGCACGTCAACACGCCGATGGTGATGAACGAGGGCACCTACAAGCTGTTCCGTCCGGATCTGGAGAACCCGGGCCCGGCCGACCTCGAGCCGATCTGCCGGATGTTCCACACCTTGCCCATCCCGTGGGTCGAGCCGGTCGACATCAGCAACGCGGTGCTCTACCTGGCCTCCGATGAATCCCGTTTCGTCACCGGAGTTCCGCTGCCCATCGACGCGGGCAGCATGCTCAAGTAGCAGGCGGCGGAGCCGGTTCCCCGGTGAGCGTGTGCGACTTGGTGGCTGGAGGGCTTTCATTCTCTGCCCGGGGGAGTACGCGCAGGCGCTACGCCGGGTGACGGCGGGTCGCCGTGCCCAGACGCGACCACTCGGCGGCGGCGCCGGGAAGAAGGAACTAGATGACCCGTACCGAGCACGATTCGATCCATCCTGGTGCCGATGCGGCGAGCGCGCCGAAGGTATCCGCCGAATCGTCTTTGACTCGGATGCTCGAGATCTTCGACGTCGTTCCCGTCGGCGAAGACACCTTCACCGGCGCCGGTGACGGCGGATCACGCAAGGTGGTCGACGGCACCCAACTGCTCGCCCAATCCATCGTCGCGGTCGCGAAAAGGCTGCCGGGCAAGGCGATTCGGTCGGCGCACGCCATCTTCACCCGCGTGGCGGACCCGGAGGAGCCCGTGGAGTTCCGTGTCGAGGTGACCCACGAGGGGCGCTCGATCGCCGCGGCGGCGGTGACGGTGCGGCAGAACGGTCGCCGCTGCGCCTCGGTCTCGGTTCTCGCCGACGTACCCGCATCGGACGTCATACGGCATCACGCGCCACGTCCGCGGGTCGCCGGGCCGGCCGCGTCCATCGCGGCCGATATGCCGATGGCGGGCCGCGAACTGCGGATCGTGGATGTCACCGACGTCAACGATCCCGCGGAGGTCGGCCCGCCCGAATTGTTCGCATGGCTGCGCTACGAACCTATCCCGGTCCGCGCGGATCTCGCCAAAGCCTTGATCGCCCACTTCACCGGTCACCTGTCGGTGTCGGCGACCATGCGCGCGCACGCCGGTGTCGGCACCAGTCAGGCGCACCACAGCCTCTCCACCGCGGTCATCACCGTGACGGTGAGTTTCCACGAGCCGGTCGGATGGGAGGGCTGGCTGCTCTACTCCCACGAGAGCACGCAGGTGGGGGCGGGCATGTCCTATGTCCGGGGGCAGGTGCACTCCGAGGACGGCCGGCTGATCGCCTCGTTCACGCAGGAGGCGATGATCCGCCCGCTGCAAGGGGAGCATGCCGCGATCCCCGTGGACGCACGGCTGTGAACATCGCGGGCCATCGGGAAGGATCTCCGAATGGGTGAACAGTCGGCAGGCCTCGAACTCTCCGGTTTCGCGGCCAGACCCGACTATCGCGTCGACATCCACCGCCGCCGCAATCTCGTCACGGCGCGGTTCGGCGAGCTTCTTCTGGCCGAGACGACTCGGTCGTTGCTCGTCGACGAACAGGACCACGGTCTGGTGTTCTATTTCCCCCGCGAGGACCTGCGCGTCGAATTGCGGCGCGACGACGCTCGCGTCAGCCGATGCCCGTTCAAAGGGCAGGCGACCTACTGGCGCTTCGACGGAGACGGCGACGAGGCCGTGTGCTGGAGCTATGACGACCCGATCGATCACGTGGCGCGCCTGAGCGGCCATGTCGCCTTCTATCAGGACAGGGTGTGGGTCCGTGTCGGCGTGGCGACGCCCGCGGTGCTGGGCGTAACGGCCCGGAGCCAGGGCATCGTCACTCCCACTCGCGTCGGAGAGTGAAATTCTCCTATTCGAGAATTTCTATTCCATAGGGCGGCGACGACCTCTATGCTGAGCAGGTGCCGAAGAGGTCTGCGTTGAGAGTCGTCCAGTGGACCACCGGCAATGTCGGGAAGAGTTCGGTTCGGGCGATCGCCGCCAATCCCACGCTCGAACTCGTCGGCTGCTACGCGTGGTCGCCGGACAAGGTGGGCCGCGACGTCGGCGAGTTGTGCGGAATCGAGCCCCTGGGCATCGCGGCCACCGACGACGTCGACGCGCTGCTGGCGCTGCGACCGGATTGCGTCGTCTACAACCCGATGTGGATCGACGTGGACGAGTTGGTCCGCATCCTGTCCGCGGGTGTCGACGTCGTCGCGACCGCTTCCTTCATCACCGGCCACAACCAGGGCGATGGTCGCGACCGGATCGCCGAGGCGTGCCGTCGCGGCGGGTCGACCATGTTCGGCTCCGGCATCAGCCCCGGCTACATCAACCTGCTGGCCATCCTGTCGGCCGCCATCTGCGACCGGGTCGACAAGGTGACCATCAGCGAGGCGGCCGACACCACGTTCTACGACTCGCCGGAAACCGAGAAGCCGGTGGGATTCGGCAGGCCGATCGACGATCCCGGCCTGCCCGCGATGACCGCCGGCGGCACGGGTGTCTTCGGCGAGGCCGTCCGGCTGATCGGCGACGCACTCGGCGTCGAACTGGACGAGGTGCGCTGCGACGCGGAATACGCCGGCACCACAACCGATCTCGACCTCGGATCGTGGGCCATCCCGGCGGGATGCGTCGCCGGTGTGCACGCGAGCTGGAAGGGCCGCATCGCGGACCGGACCGTTGTCGAGATCGACCTGCGCTGGCGCAAAGGGCAGACGCTCGAGCCCGACTGGAAGATCGATCAGGACGGCTGGGTCCTGCAGGTCGACGGCCGCCCGACGGTGAAGAACGTCGTCAGCTTCCTGCCGCCGCCGGATTTCCATGCCGAGACGATCGCCGATTTCATGACGCTCGGGCACATCATGACCGCCATGCCGGTCATCAATGCAATTCCCGGCGTCGTCGCGGCGGCGCCGGGCATCGTGACCTACAACGACCTGCCGCTCACCCTGCCGCGCGGCGTCGTGCCGCAGGGCTGAGGCGGTCGCACTCCGTCCGCGGCGCGGGCTCACAGCTGCGGCATCACCTCCGTGGCGAACAGTTCCATCGTCGCCGCGGCCTGCTTCGCGCCGACCATGAACACGAACGAGGAGATGCCCTGCCGGGCCCGTTCGCCGAGCCGGTCCACCAGCATGGCCGGAGTTCCGATGTAGCCCTCCTCGACCCCGAACGCCTCGTCGGCGAAGCGACGGCCGACACGGGCGCGCAGTTCCGGAAGGCCCCGTTCGCGTGGGGCCACCGCGAGGACGGCCTGGTGTGATCTGCGGATCGTGCTCGGGTCGCCGTCGATACGAGCGCATTCCGCCTCCAGCGCCGCGGTGAGTGCCACCCAGTCGCGCAGGCCATAGGTAGGCACATTCCATACGTCGGCATAACGTGCGACCAGCGGAATCGTGTACTTCGGTCCGGCGCCTCCGATGTGGATCGGGGGACGTGGCCGCTGAAGTGGTTTCGGCGAGTTGGGGATATCGGTCACCCGATAGTGACGGCCCTCGAACGACGTATGGTCGCCCGTGAACATCCGGGTGATGATCTCGAGCGCTTCACCGAGGCGCTCCGATCGCTCAGCGGCCGACCCCCACGGCAAGCCCGCTTTTCGATGCTCGTCCGCTATCGAACCGCTGCCCACGCCGAATGCCAGCCGTCCGCCGGAGATCAGGTCGAGCGTGGTGGCCATCCGTCCCAGCAGCACGGGGTGCCGGAAGTTGTTGCACAGCACCAGCGCGCCGACGCGCAGGCTCGTCGTGCCGGCGAGCAGCGCCGTAGCGGTCGTCCACGCTTCCAGCGCGGGGTGGTCGGGAAGCCCTGGAGAGTAGAGGTGGTCGAACAGCCACAGTGTGCCGAAGCCCGTGCGCTCGGCCGTGCGCGCGAGGTCGAGCAGCGTGCCGTAGTCCGCGACGATCTGCGGGATGTAGATCCCGAACTCGGGTTCGGCCTGCACCGGACCACCTCCGAACCAATTGTGACCTGTGCTACAGATCCGAGCACTACCGGACATGTGTGTCCGGTTATATTACTGTCCCGTAGCGGCCGTGGTCGGCCGCGCGAGATCCGAGCTCGCGTCTGATCTTCGAGGGTGTGTGATGTCAGCAATTTCGCGCCGGTCACTGTTGACCGGAGCAGCCGCGGCGGGCGGCCTCCTGGTCGCCTCGCGCTACGCGAACACGACGAGTCCGATTGCCGCGCGGGTGAACAGCGTTCCGCTCACCCGCGAGGAACACCGGGTGGTCGTCATCGGATCAGGGTTCGGCGGTGGCGTCACCGCACTGCGCCTGGCCGAGGCCGGAGTCCGGGTCCTGGTGCTCGAACGCGGCCTGCGCTGGCCGACCGGCCCGAACGCCGAAACCTTCCCGCGCGCATCGGCGCTGGACAAACGGGTGCTCTGGTACAAGTCCAGCCCGGTGTTGTTCGGCAAGCCATTGGTTTTCGAGCCGTACACCGGCCTCGTCGAAGCGGTGCCCGGTACCAATATGACCGCGCTGTGCGCGGCGGGCGTCGGCGGGGGATCGCTGGTCTACCAAGGTATGTCCCTGCAACCGGCGCGGGAGGTGTTCGATGCCCACTTCCCCGAGGCCCTGGACTGGGCGACCATGGATCGGGTGCACTACCCGCGGGTGGCGCGCATGCTCGGCTTGGCCGTGGCCCCGGACGAGCTGATCGCCAGTCCCAACTACGCGGCCTCACGGGTCTTCGCCGAGCACGTGCGGCGCGCCGGCCTTCCGCTGTCGAAGATCCCGATGCCCATCGACTGGAACTTCGCCTTGGCCGAACTCCGGGGCGAGATGAAGCCTTCCTACACCAACGGCGACGGCGCCATGGGGGTGAACAACGGCGGCAAGCATTCGGTCGACGTCACCTACATCGCCGCCGCCGAGGCGACCGGCCTGGTGACGGTCGAGCCGCTGCATCAGGTCACCGATGTCGAGCGGGCCTCCGACGGCAGGTGGATCGTCCACGTCGAGCGCCTCGACACCAGCGGCGCCGTGCTGGAGAACAAGATCATCACCACCGGTGCGCTGGTGCTGGCGGCCGGAAGCCTGAACACCACGAGGCTGCTGGTGCGCGCCTCGGCGAAAGGCCTGATCCCCGATATGCCCGACGGACTCGGGCAGGGCTGGGGCACCAACGCCGACCGCATCTACCTGTGGACCGATCCGACCGCGAGTTTCGGTACCGAGCAGGGCGGCCCGGTCGTCTACGGAAGCAAGATCTGGTCCGACCCGCACTCCGCCCACACCCTGATCCAGGCGTCCGTCCCGCCGCTGGGCGCCGACGCCGGCAGCACCATGATGGTCGGGTACGGCGTCAGCGACGGCCGCGGGCACTTCGTCTACGACGCGGCCCGCGACGATGCCATCTTGCAGTGGCCGCAGGACGGTGACAGCTACATCCAGGACAACTACATCGGCCCCGCCGCACACCGGATCGCCGGTCCCGGAAGCATTCTCACCGACACCAACTTGTTGTTCCCCTCGACCTGGCACCCCTTGGGCGGCGCCAGCATGGGGGCCGTCTGCGATCTGGAGGGCCGGGTGCACGGCCAGCAGGGCCTGTACGTGCTCGACGGTGCGCTCATGCCAGGCAACACCGCGGCCTGCAACCCGTCGATGACCATCGCCGCGGTCGCCGAGCGCGCCTTGGACAACTTGGTCGCACAAGACGTCGGCACGGTGATCTGACCGTGTGCGCCGCGCCCGCAGCGCTGCTCAATCACCGGGCAGCACCGGGCGCACCGCCGTGGCTTCGGGGCCGCGCTTGCGCATGGTGGCGGTGAACACCACGGGCTGGCCCGCGTGCAGCGCTTTGTATCCGGTGGTCTCGATGCTGGTGTACTCGACGAAGACCTGCGTGGGATCGTCGGCGGGCTGCAGGAATCCGAAGCCCTTCTCGACGTTGAACCAGACCACCGTGCCGCGGCGCCAGTATTGCGCCGCGCCACGGTGGCGGTGGGGCTGATCGGTCACGAAGTCGAGGATAAGGGCCGGATCACGCGGCGCCGCGGCGCACCGGATCGGAGTGCATGATCCGTCGCCACCAGGCGTCCAGCGGGCTCGGGTCGGGCCAGACGACCGCGGCTTCGGAGGAAACCCCGGCTGCGGCCTCGCTCGCCGCGAGGTTGGGGTGGCGCGATTCGGTTGATGCCATGATCGGATGCTCCATCAGGTGTTCCCTGCGTAGGAAAGCTGCCGCGCGACAACGTTTTCCATGCCTCGGCAGGGCGCGGGCCCGGAATCCCGGGCCCGCCAGGAAGGGGAAGATGACACTCGTCGCGGATTGGTTCCGAGATCACTGGCTTCGACATCACCTCACTTGGCGATTCCGGTGGAGATGCGCGATCGGATCGGGCTTCTCAGGCGTCGATCGCCTTGTGCCCGTTCCCGCGACCGATCTCGATCTTGCGCGGCTTGGCCTTCTCGGCCACCGGAATCGTGAGGCGGAGCACGCCGTCGGTGTAGTCGGCGCGAATCTTGTCGGTGTCGAGGTTGTCGCCCAGGAACAGTTGACGGCTGAACACGCCGCGGGCGCGTTCCGCGGCGATCATCTCCCGCCCCGAGTCGAGTTCGGGACGACGCGCGCGCACGGTCACCACATTGCGCTCGATGTCCAGATCGAGGGATTCGGGGTCGATGCCGGGCAGGTCGAACTCCACGACGAACTCCTCGCCCGCGCGCCAGGCGTCCATCGGCATCACCGCTGGATGCGCCTTCGTGCCGAACACCTGCTGCGTCAGACGGTCCAGATCGCGGAACGGATCGGTGCGCATCAGCATGGTCGCCACCTCCAACTCACTCCATTCTCCGTAGTAGGGTCCAGATAACCTCTGTCATCTGGCATAGATTTTTTGTACCACCCGATGAAGTTGAGTGCAAGGCGCTAAACTAGGAAATCTCTTGTCGAAAGTGAAGTGAGGATGGATGGCGCAGGAGAGGGGTGACTCGGGGCATCTGCCGGATCCCGGCCAAGCGGTGTACGGGATCTCGGTGGCCGCCGGGCTGGCCGGAATCGGTGTGCAGACGCTCAGGCTCTACGAGCGGCACGGGTTGCTGAGTCCCGCACGCAGCGACGGGGGCACCCGCCGCTACAGCGGCAACGATCTGGCCAGACTGCGGCGGATCACCGATCTGGTCGCCACGGGCGTGAATCTCGCGGGCATCCGCCGCATCCTCGACCTGGAGGATGCGAACGCCGACCTGCACGCGGACAACGACCGGTTGCAGGCCGACAACATCCGCCTGCGGGACGCGCGAGACAAGCGGCCCGGCCCGGCGTAGGTTCCTGGGCTACCCGGAGAAGGGCGTACGCAGATCGACCACCGTGCCGGTATCGCCGGTGGTCACGGTGACCTCTGGAATCAGCGCCCGGATCAGCGGCATACCCCGCCCGCGCAGCGAATCGGCTTGCGGATCGGGTTCTTTCCAGCGGCCGCTGTCGGAAATGGTCACCCGGAGGTGCTCGCCGTCGATCTCGGCGCGCAAGCGAACCACGCCGCCGTCACCGTGATGCCCGTGCTCGACGGCGTTGGTGCATGCCTCACCGACGGCGAGCAGCACGTCGTAGGCCGGTGCCGCGGCCATGCCGCACTGGGCGAGCCATTCCTGCAAGGTGTGCCGGACGGTGGCCAACTGCACCGCTTCGGCGGGGAAGTCCAGCGCCAGCGGCGTCACGGCGTTGGGTAGGGGTACCCGCTCGCCCGCGTTCACGAGCGCGTACCAGCCGCCGCGATCGCAGTGCATCTGTCGCGGCCCGCCCTTGTCGTCGTCGTGCCTCGCCGATGGCGTCGATGCGCCGTCACCTCGTTACCTCCCTATCGGGGATCGGTGCGCTGTACCCGCGCCCACGCCGAGCACGTGGACCGCCATCGGACTGGGCTGCCGTGTTCGCCGTGCGTGTGCCGTTCTCCCCGAAGCTATACCCGGTTGATCATTCCCCATTCATGGCCGCGGCCGGAGTCGGTGAGACCTCCGGCACCGGCACCACCGTAAACCGTGGCGCCGCGAACCCGCGAACCGGGCGGCGCCGCGCGAACCATCATCACAGGTTTTGCCGCGGCAGCCGCACGACCTGGACGAAGAACTCATCGATCTGCTTGATGGCGGCGACGAACTGGTCGAGATCCACCGGCTTGGTGACGTACGCGTTCGCGTGCAGCCGGTAGCTGCGCAGGATGTCCTCTTCGGCCGCCGAGGTGGTGAGCACGACCACCGGGATGTGCGACAGGTCGGGATCGGCCTTGATCTTCTCCAGCACCTGCCTGCCGTCGTACTTGGGCAGGTTCAGGTCGAGCAGGATCAGGTCCGGCCGCGGCGCGTCCGGGTACCGTCCCTGACGGTAGAGGAATTCCAGCGCCTCCTCGCCGTCTCTGGCGACGTGCAGGGTGTTGCCGATCTTGTTGTCCTCGAAGGCTTCCCGTGTCATCAGCTCGTCGCCGGGATCGTCTTCGACGAGCAGGATGTCGATGGGCTGGCCGGGCGTGCTCATGCGATGGCTCCTTCGTGGGTGGGGAGGTCGGCGGTACGGGCGGTGCTGTCGGAATCGGCGGTGCGCAAAGTGAACCAGAAGCGGGCGCCGCCGGTGTACTCGGTGTCGATCCAGATCCGGCCGCCGTGATACTCCACGATCTTCTTGCATACGGCCAGCCCGATGCCGGTTCCGCTGTACTCCTCCCGATTGTGCAGCCGCTGGAAGATGACGAATACCTTCTCGGCGAATTCGGGGGCGATCCCGATGCCGTTGTCGGAGACCGACAGCAGCCAGCCGTTGCCGTGTTCGTCCGGTTCGCAGGTGATCTCGATCCGGGGCGCGCGGTCGGGCCGGCGGAATTTGATGGCGTTGGCGATCAGGTTCTGCCACAGCATGGTCAGCAGCGTCGGATCCCCGATGATCTCGGGCAGCTGGTCCGGCCGCCGGACGCTGGTTTCGGTCTCGTCGATCGCCGCGGAGAGGTTGGTCAGGGCCTTGTCCAGGGACTGGCCGACGTCGGTGGGCACGGTACGGTCGGTGACCCGGCCCACGCGGGAGAACGTGAGCAGGTCGTTGATCAGCACCTGCATCCGCTTGGCGCCGTCGACGGCGAAGTCGATGTACTGCTTGCCGCGCTCGTCGAGCTTGTCACCGTAGCGCTTCTCCAGCAGCTGACAGAACGACGCCACCTTGCGCAGCGGCTCCTGCAGATCGTGCGAGGCGACGTAGGCGAACTGCTCCAGCTCCGCGTTGGACCGGCGCAGTTCCTCGGCCTGCACGTCCAGATCCGTCTTCTGCTCGGCGAGTACCGCCTCCTTGGCGCGGGAGGAAGCCAGCTCGGCGACGATGCGGCGGCGCATGCTCTCCACCGCGTTCGCGACGGTCGCCAGATCGGCGGGGCCGTGGGCGTCGATGTGATGCTCGAAGTCGCCGCCCGCCACCCGCAGCGACGCGTCGGTCAGAGAGCCGAGGGGCCGAACGATCAACCGCCGGATCAGCACCGTCAGCAGCACACCGGTCAGCAGGAACGCCACCACCATCCCGGCCAGTACGGCGTCGCGGACCGTCCGGCTGTGCGCGAGCTCCTCTTCGTCCCGCGCGATGGCCGCCGCGAGATTGCTGTTCTGCGCGTCGAAACGCGTCCGCAGGTCGTCGAACAGCGGTTTACCGCGCGTGGGAGTCGTCGGCTCGATGCCACGGGTCGATCCCGACTGCAATCCGGCGACCAAGGGCTCCGCGTATTCGGTACGCCACCGCTGCGCGGCCTGCTCCACGCCGTCGAGTTCGTCGAGCAGCGGCCGCCGGCCGGCCAGCAGCTCCCGCAGGCGCGCGGCCGACTGCGCCTCGTCCCGGGTGCCGTCCCGGTAGGGCTGCAGGAACTGCGGGTCGGCGGTGATCCCGTAGCCGCGCACGCCGGTCTCCTGGTCGACCAAAGCGCTCTGCAACCGGTAGGCCTCGGCCGCCGCGGGCAACGACTTGTCGAGCAGCCGATCGGTCACGCGGTTGGTCTGAGCGATCACCTGGGCGCCCGCCACGGTGCCGATGATCACCACCAGCACCATCGCGGCCAGCACCAGCTGGAACCAGGCCTGGGCGGTCAACCGCGCGCTCAGCGACGGCCGGCCGGTCTTCGTCGTCATCGGTTCCGATCCTGTCCTTGCCCGTCGCCGTTCCATCCCAGATACAGAATGGCGACGTCGTCGTCCAATCCGCCGGACGCACCCGCCAGCGCCTCCACGCGACCGATCAGTTCGTCGACGAACCAGTCGGGATCCGCGGCCCGCACGGCGCGTGCGACCTCCATCAGTCCTTGCTCGCCGAGTCGTTCCTGGTCCGTCCCGACCCGGCCTTCGAACAGGCCGTCGGTGAATACCATCAGCCCGGAGCCCAGGGGCAGGTCCAGATCGTGCACGGGCCACTCGGCACGACCGGGCAGAAAGCCCAAGGCAGGCCCGCCGGGCACCTCGACCCAGGTCAATCCGGACGCCGAGCGCAGCAGCATGCCCGGGTGCCCGGCCCGCAGCACCTGCGCGCGGCGGTCGCCGGGATGCAACATCAGGCTCGTGACCGTCGCGAAGGTCTGCCTGCCGGTGCGTTCGGCCAGCAGTACCTGCTCGAGCAGCCGCAATTGCCGTGCGCCGGTCACCCCGCTCAGCACCAGGGTGCGCCAGGCCAGGCGCAACGCCACGCCGGTCGCCGCCTCGTCCGGTCCGTGGCCGGACACGTCACCGATGACGGCGTGCACCGTGCCGTCCGCGTCCTGGACGACGTCGTAGAAATCGCCGCCGAGCAGCGAATGGGCGCGGCCGGGACGGTAGCGCGCCACGACATCGACGACTCGCTGCCCACGCAACAGCGGGGTGGGCAGCAGGCCGCGTTCCAGTCGCGCGTTCTCCTGCGCGCGCATATTGCTCGCCTGCAGGGCCGCGCTGGTGCGCTCGGCCTGCTTACGCTGGATCGCGTAGCGCACGGCGCGCCCGAACAGTTCCGGCTCGACCCGGCCTTTGACCAGGTAATCCTGGGCTCCCGCCGCGACCGCGGCCAAACCGGTCTGCTCCTGATCGAGGCCGGTCATCACCACGATCGCGACCTGGTCGGTGTGGCTGCGGATGCGCTCGACCGCCTCCAGCCCCTTGGCATCGGGCAGATGCAGGTCCAGCAGCACGCAGTCGGGCTCGGCGGAGGCGAGGTGCTCGGCGGCCTCGGCCAGCGACCGCACCCAGTGCAGCTGCAGACCGGGCGCGCCGTCCACGACCAGTTCCTCCACCAGGAGGGCATCTCCCGGGTCGTCCTCGATCAGGAGTACCGAAGGTTGCTGCCACGGCCAATCCGCGTCCACGATCACCTCGGGATCGTCGTCTGTCCCGTCACGCCGCACGGAAACCACCGGTCGTGGGTCCGAGTGTGGTGGAACGTCCGACAGCACTGATGCCGTCGTCGGCGAACACCGACAACCCGGCCTCCGATCACCAAGGGCGGCACCAGCGCACGCCGACTGTCTCAGCGGCCGTTTGCTGGACCGAGAGGCAGCCAAGATCGTATCCGATCCGCCACCTGACCGAGACATGACGGTGCTCACCTGGGCAGACGCGGATGTGGACGCGGGAAGGACGCCGGAGGATCAGACCGTGGTGCCCGTCAGCCGGGCGGTGCTGCGCTCGTGCTCCCCGGCCGCAACGTCCCGGCGCGGCGAGCGAAGTTCCGCCAAGCTGCGTGCGACGACCGTGGCATGGACCGCGATGACGGCAAGGGAAGCCGAGCCGATCACAGCAAGAAGCACAACCACGACAGATACCGGTCCTTTCGGGTGCGAGCGGGCCGGTTGCCCGCTCGATCGAGTGCCGAGTTCGCGTCCGCCGATCCCGGCGGGCGCGTGCTCCGCCTCCAACGTGCCCCCGTCGCTGCGGACCAAACACGCCGAGCGCGGCGGCGCGCACGGGTCGTGCGATCACGCGAGGGCGACCTCGGCCGTCGCGCGACCGAAGATCTTGTGCCCGTCGTGCTCGGCGGTGATCGCGACGGTGGCGGTGCGAGCGTGCTCGTCCAGGTGTTTCACCCGGCCCGAGAACGCGATTTGAGCGCCGGTCGCGCCGACGTGCACGGGATTGGTCAGGCGGACGTTGTAGGAGCGCAGCGCCCCCGGGTCGCCCAGCCACGAGGTGAGCAAGTCGACACTGAGCCCAATGGTGAACATGCCCTGCGCGACGACGGTCTGCATCCCCATCCGCGCGGCCGCCTCGGTGCTCCAATGGATGGGGTTCGGGTCTCCCGCCACTCCGGCGTAGTTGACCAGGTCGCCTCGGCTGACCGTGAGCGTGAGTGGCGGAAGCTCCGTTCCGGGACGCACGGTTTCCCACCGCCGTCCTCGCGGGGTCACCGGCGCCTGCGTCTCGCGGGCCGACTCGCTGCCGTCTCCGACATAGCGCGGGTGCGGGATACGGCGCTGCTGCCGGGCCTCCGGGCGTACTCCGTGCATGACCATCGCGTCCAACCAACCGGGCAGGGCCTCGTCGGCCCGCCCGACCAGGCTGGTCCGCGATGTGAGGACCGGCCGATCGTCCTGGTCCAGGATGGTCTGGCGCAGGACGATGAGGTCGCCGCCGAACGCGTGCCGGAACGAGTCGAGGCACATCTCGAAACCGATCCGGTCGCCGGCCAGCAGCGGACGGTGGAAGTCGATCATCTGATCGGTCTGGATGGTCCGGCTCAGGTCGTAGCCGGGCAGGATCGTGTCGAAGACCTCGGCGTAGGCGAGATAGCCCGGCACCGCGCCGAAGGTCGGCGGAGCGACCAGGCCTGCGTAGCCGAGGTCGGTCGCGGCCTGCTCCGATCGATGCGCCGGGTGCTGGTTGCGCACCGCGCGGGCGTACTCGCGGATCTTCTCGCGGGCGACCTCGTAGTGATCGCCGCTGCGATACCGGCGCCCGACCATTGTGGCGGGCGCCGCGGCGTCGGTCGTGTCGTTCGCACCTGATGTGGCAGGGAGTCTGGACATCGCGGGGGAATCTACCCAAGCGACGGCGAATTTCCGGTCAGCCCGCATCGCTCGCCGTTTCGCGATCGACGGACTCTCGGCCAGTCGTCGATCGTTGGCGGTTCAGCACAGGTTCCGCTCGACGGACACCACCACTGCGGCGGCCTCGTCCACCGATTGGTGCGTGCTCACCTCAACCACGATGTCGGCATCGGACGTTCCGGCCGCCAGTTCCCGGCACACCGCGTAGCCCAGGTCCAGCAGCGCCGCGGTCACGGTCCGCACGCCGAGCCGCTGTAGGTCGGCGAGATAGCCTTCGGCGCCGCGCGGTGCGTGCGCCCGCGCTTCGGTCGGACGGAATTCGGCAGCGACAGCCGACGCAGCCTAGCCGGGGCGCGGTCGCCGTCCTGCCGGTCGGCGTAAGCAGTCGCTGACCGTCGTGCCGGATGGGCCACCCCGCCGCTGGACTGGTTCGAGTGAGTGCGGGCGCGTTCACCGGCAACCGAGCCGAGCGCGGGCCGCACGCGAAGGGCGGCAGCGGTGTGTGCCGCTCGGTCGTTACCGTTTCGTTGTTTTGTCGTCGTGTGTCCCGTGCGAGCCGATCGAGTGTGTGCGGGAGCATGACTCTCCGGATCCAGTGGACAAGCACCGTGGTGTTTCGAACGAATTCGAGGCTCGGTGACCTCCCGCGATACCGGAAGGGACGTACCGGGTCGGCCGACGCAGATCGGAGGACCGCATCATGGCGTTCGACGCCGACGTTCCCAATGATCGACGCTCGCACCGGGTGTCGTGGCAGGTCTGGACGACCGCCGCGGCGGCGGTCGCCGCGGCGGCGACGATCGCCTGCGGTCCCGCCGCCGCGCAGCCGCCCTCCAGCAGCGCACCCGATGTCCCGGTGGAAGTGCCCATCCCCGGCGGATTTCCGGGATTCTCCGAAATCCTGCGATTCGTTCCGCCCGCGCCTCCCGTACCGCAGATGCCGCTCGGCCGGCCGGTGCCGCACCACGGGGCCGTATCGGCTCACCACGGCGCTCGACCAGCTCCCCACCACGGCGGTCTGCCCGCGCACCAGGCTGGCCGATCGGTGCCCCAGCACGGCGGCGCGACCGGTCACACCAGATAGGGATAGGTCGAGGGCGCTTCGCCCGCTTCCTCAGGGGAGGGCGAGCGGTTCCAGCGCCTTGTACATCGCCTAACTCGGCTCCGCTCGCCCCGGCGCCTCGGCGAACAGTTGCCGCATCGCCGCGCGGCGTGCCGGAACGCGACGAGGCGCGGGTGCTCTTCGCTAGGTCAGGACACCCATTTCGCGGCGATTTCGCCACGTATGTGGGTTCATAGCGCGTTGGGTTACCTTATGGTTCAGGGTCGCTGAACCTTTGCCGGCGGCGGGGTGAGAGGGGATGTCGTTCGGTGTTCGGCAGCAGCGGGTGCGTCTGGCCGGTCAACGTGGCCAGTGCCTCGACTGCATCCAGCAGTCCGGCTTTGGTGTAGGCGAATGTCGTGGCCGGCGTATGCCCGTGCGACAGCGATGCCGAATTTGTCGTTCGACGTTGGTCAAGGTGGTGTGGCGTATCCAGTGAGCGTTGATCCCCAGCGCCGCCGCCCATCGGTTGCCGCCGTATCGTGCCTCCTTTCTCGTGGAGTCGAACCAGGCAGTCTGTGACGTTGGGGTCGTCGATGCGCAGATGAAGTAGACCTCCTCGGCGGCAGGCGGTTTCGATGAGCAGCCGCAACATCACCTGCGTGACGCGCCGGCGGCGTTGTGATCGGCTCGTCGGGCGAGGCGGACGCGGACGAAGGGAAACTGTGCTGGGGTCGGGATGCCGGGCCGGTGGGCTTCGATGAGGTCGAGGTATTTGGTGAGGCCGGACAGGCCGGTGATCCGGGCTTGGCTGGAGGGCGTACCGACGAGCAGGATTTCGATTCGGCAGTCGCTGATGAGGTTGGTCTGTGCGGAGCGGTCGAGGGTGACCACGATGGTGGTGATCGGTTGCAGGCCTTGGGGTGGTCGGTCCTTGCTGATGTCGGAGGGCTGGTAGTTGAAGGTGAGAGTTTCCGGGTCGGAGCAGTCACCGATGAAGCTCCAACCGCGGGCGCGCAGCACGATGTCCAGCCCGCCGAAGACGCGCATGTCCGCTTCGGTCAGCGGGTGCCCGCACGTGGTGCCCAAAGCCTGCAGGACGCTGGCCGGCGGGTAGCAGCGATGCCAGATCTGCGACTGCCTCACGAACTGGACGCTTGTGAGATTGAAAGTGGTTCGACTGTGGATGACTCGGCGAATGCCTCTGTCCCCATTGCCGATCGTGGGTGTGAGCTTTCTCGTTCGCCCGTTCCGGTGAGGTCCGACTCCAGCGGTTAGGAGATCACCCAGCCCACGCCACGCCGAATTCGTTGACGGTCGCCGAGTTTTGCCGACTCGTCGCGGCATAATCCATCGACACCTTGTGGGAGAAAACCGACCGACCGACTGTTACCCAGGGCGGCTGATGCTGCGGTTTACACCCCGTTGGTACACGTTTCGATGACCGGACAGCTTGCTGCCCACTGCGGCCTGGCCGGCAGATCCACCAATGATGACTCGAAACGCGCCGATCGATGATTCGGAGAGGAGTGATTTTGGGTTTCACCGGAGTCGACAGTGAGGATGCTGTCGCCGAAGCTGTCGTGAGTGTGCTCGAACGCGAGACTGCGCGTGATTTCGCGCTGTGGCCGAGAATCGTCGAGTCCGGATTGCTTTCGGTAGCGCTGCTCGAGCGATGCGGCGAGCCTACGGGCCGGCTCGAGGTGTCGGCCATGCTCACCGAGCTGGCCACCGACGCTGTGCAGGTGCCGGCCTTGGTGACGCTCGGTTTCGGAGTGCTACCACTGGCGCAAGCCGCTCCGAAAAGTCTGACACAGGCCATTTTCCCTGCCGTGGCGCAAGGCGCGATACTGACCGCCGCGCTGAATGAGCCCGGCGCACCGTTCGTGGCGACTCCGAAGACAGTGGCGGTCCTCGAGGGCGGGTCGGCGCGGATCACTGGTCACAAGGTGTGTGTCCCGTATGCCGAGTCGGCACGCTGGATTCTGGTGCCCACGGATTGCGGTGTCGCCGTGGTGGAGTCCTGCACACCTGGTGTCAGGTGTGTGCGAAGCCCCGGTGCGAGTGGTGCACCGGAGTATTCGGTGTACTTCGAGCAGGCCCAGATCCCCGCGCAACAGTTGTTGATCGACGGCGCCTCGCCACTGCATCAGTGGGCGGTGGCAACCATCGGGTCCGTCGCCGACGGGCTGCTCGAGGGACTGCTGAGAGTGCTCACCGAACACATCCGCATTCACCGTCAGTTCGGGCTGGCGCCCGCCGCATTGAACGCGGCGAGACGAGAGTTCGAAGAGGTCCATGACGTGTCGCGGCTGCTGCAGACAGCCTCGCGGTCGGCGATCAGATTGCTGTCAGAGCGAGACGACCACCCCGAGCACGACGAACGAGTCCGCGACGAACTCGGCACGCTCGCTCACTGGATCACTGCACAGCTACCCGCGGCGATGAGCAAATGTCATCGCCTGCACGGCGGCCCCGTCACCGCAGAGCCGTTCCACCGCTACTACGCACAAGTCCAGGACCTGGTGCGCTGGCTCGGCGACTCGTTCCCGATATTCTCTCCCATGGAGAAGGTCCAGCACTCCCGCGCGTGAGCAAGCCGCAGGTGCGGAAACGGAAGACCTCCTGCCCGGCGTAGCGGTCGCGGGAAGGCGGATCCGACCGATGCCGAGCGGGCGTGGCCGGTGCGTCGTTGCTGCCTGCCGGTAGAAACGGCGCGCCGCCCACCAGTGCGGACCAACGGCAGCTCATCGACGGTATGTGGTGGCGGACTCTGGATTGGTTGCCGTGGCACGATATGCCGCCGCAGTACGCCTACGGGGGCCGCGATGTACATGCTTTTCCGGCGCTGGCGGATCAGGGCGATATTTCGGACAGCCCCCACGTCGGAGATGAGCGAGAACGGTGCCGCGACACCATCGAAAGTGGGCGACTCGACGGCCGTCACGCCACCGGGGTCCGGACCGTCGCTGTCACCGCCATCACTTCTGGGGCACCAGCAACGGGGTCTCCTACATCTAGGCCCGAGTGTCGTCGCATCTAGGCCCGAGTGCCGTCGCTCAGCGGCGTGGGTCCCAACCGATGCGAGCTGTCGGCAGCGACCATCCACTGGCTGACGTGGCGAGCGACCATCTTGCCGCGGCCGAGCAAATAGCAGAGACCCACGGGCGGCACCGACGAACCCGCTGTCGCCGGGCTGAGCATCGATCTCGACGGCACCGAAAGGGTAGGCCGACCCGGCTTTCCCCCCGTGGGCAGCGGACTGTTCACGGGAATCACAATCACAGATACCCCAACGCAGCCTGGGCGTGAACTCAGCAGCTGGAAGACCGAGAAGACGGTTTCCTCCCGGCGCCATCCAGGGCATCCTCGGCGAGGCAAACCGGCAGCGCCGCCCTCACCTCCACCGCCTCGCGGCCCGCGTGGCGACGTGCGCGACTCGGCAAGATCGATACGCTTCATCGGTCGGTAGGCGGGGGATGTCCGGCCAGGATCCGGTTGAGCTCGACGCGTATCGGGGCTTTGGGGGCTTGCCCGCCGGCGGTGGGTAGTTCGGTGAGGATGCGCCCGGCCAGCTCGCGTAGTCGCACGTTGGTGTGTTGCGAGCAGGACCGCAGCAGCGCGAACGCTTGCTGCTCGCCGATCCCGTACACCAGCATCAGCATCCCTTTGGCCTGCTCGATCACCGCGCGGCCGGCTTCGAACGCGAACCGATCCGCGTCACTGGGCGGTCGGGGCTGTTCAATGTCCACACCCCACCCCTACCCGAGACGTGATGACAGAAAACAGCTACTCGGGAAGCGGGAAAATCTGTATCGCAGGGTGTAGACATTCTGGAAGGCGGGGAGTACATTCACTGTCGTTGGAGATGAGATGTCTGGTTGGCCGGGCAGGTGAACTGCACCGGAAGCAAGATCCACCATCCCCTCCGGCGGAGAAGAGAATCCGGTGCAGTCGGCCGGACCGCCGGAGGGGATGACGAACCCCCGCAGACACGTCCGGCAACCCAGGAGGTGGTTACTGAACAGCTCTTCCCAGATTCCGCGTCCCGGGCTGTTGGCGGGCGCGGTCCCCGCGGTCGGCGCTACCGCCCGACCAGCGGGAGCGATGTGAAACCCCCCTCGATCCCAGGCCCCGGCGCAACAGGCGCCGGGGCCTGCCGACGTTGAAGCCCCAGAGGTGTTGTGCAGCCACCGAACGACCCCACCCGCCCCATCGACCCCGCCGACGTTTCCGGTGCCGCCGACCGGCTGGACGACGAGGACTACCCCGCCTACAGCATGGGCAGGGCCGCGGAAATCCTCGGCGTCACCCCCGCCTTCCTCCGCGGCCTCGATGCCGCCGAACTGCTGACCCCGCAACGCTCACCCGGCGGGCACCGCCGCTACCCCCGCTCCCAGTTGCGCATCGCCGCGCGGGTCCGCGCCCTCGTCGACGCCGGCACACCCCTGGAAGCGGCGTGCCGGATCGTCGTCCTGGAAAACCAACTCACCCAAGCCCGCGAACTCAACGCCGAACTCACCCGACGAAACCCGCCCGAGCCCGACCACGACAGCTGAACTCCGATCAGCCGCCGCAGCGGGTACCCAGTTCGGCCCACACCGTCTTGCCAGGCCCGTGGTAGTCCACACCCCAGCAGGTGGCCAGCTGATCGACCAGGATCAACCCCCGCCCGCCGGTGTGGTCGGGTCGGCGCATCCGCGCGGGCGCGGGTGAAGCGTCCTCGACCTCCACCCGCAACCAGCCGCCGTGGCCGGCCACCGTCAACCGGCAACCACGCGGGGCGCGGGCATGCACGACAGCGTTGCTGGCCAGCTCGTCACACACCTGCACCGCGTCCTCGACCCCGATACCGGCGAGCGGGGCGAGCAGCCGCCGCACCGCAGCCCGCAGCTGCCCCAACGACACCACCTCGAGATCCCACTCGACAACAGCGCCCTCGGCGCGTTCGTCGGCACGCACCGCATCCAGTGTCGAAACACCCACCCTGCACCCCCTCCTTCCACTCGCCCAGTACCGGCCTCCACACGGACAGCACTACTTCGGCCACGACATACCCTCACCCACCCCCACGAAAACACCGCACCCACGCTCACCACGGACCGCGTTCCAAGGACAAGTCCCGCTTCGCGGGGGTGTCGAGCGGGGCGAATACCCCGCACGGGTCGGCGCCGGGGCGGGAACCGCCGGGCGGCGGCAGGTCTTCGGCGTGACGTTCAGCCGTCCGCACCCCGTAGGCCCCAACCCTCTGATCACTGCGTGCGGCGAGCCGAACGGCGACGGTTGTGGCATAGTGAGAGGTTGAGTACGGGCTTCTCACCAAGAGTCTGCTCGGCTCACTACAGAAAAGAAGTTGTTTACAGCATGGCTCAAGGCAGTGTGAAGTGGTTCAACGGTGAAAAAGGCTTCGGCTTCATCGCTCAAGACGGAGGCGGCCCGGACGTCTTCGTGCATTACTCCGCGGTGAGCGGCTCGGGTTACAGATCCCTCGACGAGGGTCAGCGTGTCGAGTTCTCGGTGGAACAGGGCCAGAAGGGCCCCCAGGCCCAGGACGTCCGCGCCATCTGATTCCGCGCGATCGCGTGATCGTTTGTGAAGAGCTTCGCACCGAGGTCGGTGCGGAGCTCTTTTCGTTGAACCCGGTACACATCGCCCCGTGCCCGCGGCGATGGCTGCGGGAGCCACAGTTCGACCTGGACTACCACAGCGACTGACTGGGCGTGCCGTCAACGATCGGGTCACCCGGTGCATGAAGCCGGGTCGGCCAGGTCGCTGCCGGGGTCACTCCTGTTCGGCGGTCGGTGTGAGGTGGCAGTGCAGTGATGTCTTCGGGATGCCGGTCTTGCTCGTGATCTCGCCGAGGCTGTTTCCCTGCTTGGGGGGCAGTCGGGCGTAGCCGATCTTGTCGTCGGGCCAAGCGGCGGGCCGGCCGATGTGGCGGCCTCTGGATTCGGCGACGGCGCGGGCGTGGGCGGCGCGTTCGGCGAGGTGCGTTACATTTCCGCGAACAGCGCCAGGAGCAGGAACGCGAGGCGGGCCATGCCTTCGTCGGCGGTGTCGAAACGGGGTGGGGTCGGCGAGGGTGCGCACACCGATTCCCTTCTCGCCGAGGTCGTGGACGAGGTTCAGCACTTCGCGCAGGTTCCGTCCGAGCCGGTTGCGGGTGTAGGCGACGACGGTGTGGCCGGGGCGTGCGTATTCGAGCAGTTTGGTCAGACCGGGCCGGTCGACGGTCGCGCCGGTCTTCGTGTCGACGTAGATCCGCTCATCGGGCAGTCCGGTGTCGGCGAGGGCGTCGAGATCGCGTTCGAGGCTCTGCTTGGTGGTCGAGACTCGGGCGTAGCCGAGTTCGAGTCCGCCGGCCGGAGCGTACGGGGGCTTTCGGAACGCTTTCGGTGGAACGACTCCGGAACGAATGCTGTGCCGGTTCGCCCAGGTCGCTGCTCACTGGCAGTGGACCCCACCCGCCATCAACACACACCCCACCACGGTGAAGGGCGAATGACATGGTTGTCGAGCACGTGATGTTCCGCAGTGACCACGTCCGGTGCGCCGGCGACCTGTGGTAGTCATGCGGTATTCGTCGAGGGGGCGGATCACTCGGCGGGCTGCGAGGAACGCGGCGAAGTGGGCCATTTGCCGCGTTCGGCGACGCGGCCGAGCAGGTCGCAGCTGCGGGTGTGCGCGTGGCGGGCGGTCACCCGGGCTGCTGGTGCCGAACGGGGGCCGGGAGGTTGGTTCGTGGCGACGGTCAGCGGTTGAGGTAGGCGGCCAGGCCACCGAGTTCCTCGTTGGCGATGAACACCGAACGGACGTTGATGATGGCCTCTTCGACGTGGGTGGTGCAGCCCCAGGCCGAGTCGCCCCACGAATCGGCGATCTTCAGTTCGGCCGGCGCGGTGCAGCCGGCGGTGCCGCCGAGCTGGCAGTGCTCAGGGTGCGGCGTGGTGGCCTGTGCGGCGGCCGCGGCTCGTATCCGGGCGGCGAGCTCGGCGGCGGCAGCGGCGCGTTGCTCGGCATCGTCGCGCAACTGGCGTTCGGCGCGTACCGCCTCGATGGTGGCCAGGCGCAGCTCCAGGTGCTGCGCGACCTGGTCGGCGAGATAGCCGAGCACGGTCTGCTGCACCTCGCTCAATTCCCGAGGCATGGCGTCGATTGCGGTAACGGTGCCGAGGTGGTGCCCGTCGGCGGTGACGATCGGGGCGGCGGCGTAGAACCGCAGCCCCAGCTCACCACGTACCAACGGATGATCGAGGGTGCGCGGATCCGTGAGCGCGTCGTTGACCACGTACGGGCCCTCGGCGCAGAACGCCGACGCGCACAGTCCCGGTTCCGTGCCGACCTGCGCGACACCATCCAGTCCCTTGGTCGCGGCGAACCAGACCCGGTCGGCGTCGACGATGCTGACCGTGGCGATCGGGGTGCCGCACACCGCTGCGGCGGTCGCCGCGATGGTGTCGAACTGGCCGTCGGTTGGAGCGTCGAGAATCTCGTAACGGCGTACCGCAGCTAGCCGGGCGGGGTCGGTGAGGGCGGTTCTGTCAGCGGTGATCGACACGGTGTGGTGCTCGCTTCCCATGGGAGTGTGCAGGCCTGGGTAGAGTACGTGGTCGCGGCGGTCATGTCGCATCCGTTGTGGCTGCCGTGATGCCGGCGCGGTCGAGGGCTCGGTACACCGTCGGGCGCGACATCTCGAACAGCTCCGCCAGCGGGGCGATGGTGTGCTCGCCGGCGGCGTGCAGATTCAGCGGGGCGCTTGCCCATCGGGTCGGTCGGGTCGTCGATCATCGTGCCCAACTGTAGGCGGATGCTGCGGGCGGCGAGGGAGTCACCGATGGCCCGAGCGTCGGGAACCGAGCGGGCGAGTCGGTCGAGTATCGGCACGACCAGGGCGTCGCCGGTGCGGACGGCGGCCAGGGCCGGGTCGTGCGCGAATGGTACCGGAGTACGCCTGCCGCGCCCGCGTGATCATCGCATCGACAGCGTCAGGGCCGGACATGAGGAGGACGCCGTCTGTGAGGTCTGCCGCGAGAAGGATCTGAGCAGCGGTGTGGATTCCAGTCCTGCGGCGGAATCGGGCCGGAAGCCGGAGGTCGCCCGCGGCCGTGATCCATAGGTCGGGCTTACCGAAGCTCCCGACGACAATTGGTTCACTACGACCACCTCCGACCGATGGGCCGGATGCGGCCTGCGCTCAGGCGTTGATGCGAGGTGTCAGATCTGTTGTAGAGGCCGGCCAGGTTGCGAGTTGGCTACGGAAAGGTGTCCTGAGCTTGGGGAGAGCGCGGATCACGAGTCCGGCTCCGCAACCGACCGTGATGGCGAACGCCGCCCATTCCGAGCCCGAGACCACGGTGACCGGACCCCAGTCGTGGAGATGGTGTGGCGACACCATCGTCCAGTCGAATGATTCGGTGCGGACCGGCGCCACCGTCGAGGGGCGCCACAGGATGGCGATCGCGAGAATGCTGCCCGCTGTTCGCGGCTGGATACCGGCCGCGCAATACCCCGATGCCACGGCCAGCGCGGCCGTGACCGTGTTGCGCATGCCACCGGCCGGAGCAACGGAGGCGAACAGGGCGACTGCGGCCAGCAATCCGGCGCCGACCAGCGGATTCGACGGCTGGATTCGGGTTCCGGCCAGATAGCCCAGCAGGATCAGGCCCAGCAGCAGCGGCACGCTCCATGCCGGTCGCGGCCCGTTGCCCACCGCGCTGCCGGTGGCGCTGAGCCCGACCGCGAGGTAGATCGCGATGCCGTCCCGGCGGGGTAGCAGCCAGGCGGCGACGGTCGTGGCGAGCAAGGTGCACACCGCCGTGACGATGAGCCCGATACTGCCGTCGCCATGCCGGAAGCGCCACTCCGCGACGCCCAATTCGGTCATGACGAGCACGATCGCGGCGACCACGGGGCTGAGCGGCAGTTCCGGATAGATCGGTTCCGGCGTGAACCGGTGCCGGGTCGCCACCTGGCACGCCAGGATGAGCCCGGCCACCGCCGCGAGCAACCACCAAGGCTGCGTTTCGAACACCGACCACACCCGAGGCTCGGTCGTCGCGCGATGGGGATTGCCCAGCAGTCCCGACGCCTGCGAGAGCGTGATCACCACGAAACAGCCGACAGCGCCCAGCACCAGACCCGTCGCGGGCACGCGGCGGCCGAGTACCGCCACGCCCGTCGCGCCGAGCAGAACGCCGCTGCCGATCGCGTCGAGGTAGGCGGTGGTCGTCAGGATGTCCGGGGAGGCGCTGTGCGCTTCCACCGTGTCCGCGACGAACAGCAACGACGTCGCCGCCAGAGCGATCCACCACGCGGTGCGCGCCCGGGCCAGGCTGACCGCGACCACCGCGGTGACCGCCGCCACCAACACACCGATCGCCGCCTCGCGCGGCACGCTCAGCACCAGCCGATTGACCTGATAAGGCGTGCAACGGCAGGTCCGGCCGAAGCTGAGCGGTACGACCAGCAACAGCCCGGCCACCGCGGTGGCCAGGAACGCGGTGACGCCTTCGAGTACCTCACGCCATCGCACCATTTCCCAGACGTACCCAGCCGGGAGAAACCGAACATCACCGCGCCGCGCCGCCTCGAAACGGGTACTGGCAGCACCTGGATACTTGTGTCACGGTCCGGGATGATCTCTGGAATGACCGATGTAGTCGACGTGCGGGCGGTGCGCAGAGCGCGGCGTGCCGAACTGGGAGCCTTCCTCAAGTCCCGGCGAGCCCGTATCTCGCCGGAGGATGTCGGAATTCCCACCGGGACTCGTCGACGCACACCGGGACTGCGCCGCGAAGAAGTCGCCCAATTGTCGGGAATCGGGGTGACCTGGTATACGTGGCTCGAGCAGGGGCGCGAGATCAATGTCAGTGTTCAAGTGTTGAACGCGGTGGCGCGGACGTTGTCGTTGGATGCGGCGGAGAAGGCGCATTTGTATCGGTTGGCGGATGTGCCGACGGTGCCTTCGGTGGATTCGGGGTCGGCGTTGCCGGAGGAGTTGCAGGTCATTCTGGACCATCTGGAGCCGTTGCCGGGGGTGGTGTTGAGTGCGAGATATGACGTGTTGGCGCACAACTCTTCGTATGAGGCGTTGTGCCCGGGGTTCTTGGCGGGGGAGCGGAATGTGGCGCGTCGGGTGTTTTTGACCCCGGAGTGCTGCAACGCCTACCGGCATAATTGGGATGATCTGCGGCGGATGGTGGGGTATTTGCGTGGGGCGTATGCGAAGAATCTGGGTGATCCGGGGTGGGAGGGGTTCATCGCGGAGTTGTGTGCGGAGAGTGAGAGTTTCGCGTCGTTGTGGGCGTTGAATGATGTGGCGGTGCCGGTGAGCCGGACGAAGGCGGTGCGGAATTTGGCGGTGGGGGAGTTGGAGATGTTTTTGACGAGTATGTCGTTGCCGTCGGTGCCGAATGCGTGGATGCAGGTGTATACGCCGGTTGATGAGGTGGCGTGGGGGAAGTTGCGGGAGTTGTTGGCGATGAGTCCGGAGGAGCGGCGGCGTCCGTGGGCGGAGCATCGGGAGTTGTATCACGCGGCGGCGGGCTGAGGGCCATGATTGGTTCGGTACCTCGGGGCTTCCAGCGTCCAGACCAGCGGCAGCAACGATCACGAAGTTTAGAATGACGATGTGCAGCGCGCTGCAGTGACCGATCCGTCGCGGGTCGTGGTCCTCGGGTCCGGGTTCGCGGGTCTGTGGGCGGCGCTCGCGGCGGCCCGGCGGCTCGACGAACTCGGTGTGGCGGGCGAAACCGTCGATATCACGATGATCAGTTCCACGCCCTACCACGACATCCGCGTGCGTGACTACGAGGCCGATCTGAGCACATCCCGCATCCCGCTCAGCGTTCTTCTCGATCCGGTCGGAATCGAGCACATCATCGGCGAAGTGACGGCGATCGACGCTGCGGCGGGAATCGTGGAATCCACCGCGGGCGCTCACGGCTACGACCGGCTGGTGCTCGCGTTGGGCAGCCAGGTGGTCAAGCCCGATATCCCTGGCCTGCGAGAGTTCGGATTCGACATCGACACCCACGACGCGGCGACGAGACTGCAGGCTCACCTGCGCCGGCTCGCCGAGGGCCCCGCTGACCCTGCGGCCGCCACGGTAGTCGTCGTAGGGGCGGGTTTGACGGGGATCGAAGAGGCGACCGGCCTGCCCGCGATGCTCGCCGACGTCTTCGCCACGCGTGCCGTCGCACCGCGGGTCATCCTGATCGACCGCAACCCGTTCGTCGGCTCGGACATGGGTGTATCGGCTCGACCGGTCATCGAGGCGGCATTGGCCTCCGCCGGGATCGAGACGGAGTTGGGCGTCGGGGTGGTGTCCATCGATGAACGCGGGGTGACGCTTTCCTCGGGTGAAATGGTGCCCGCCGCCACTGTCGTCTGGTGTGCGGGCATGCGGGCCAACCTGCTGACCGCGGAGTTCGGCGTCGACCGTGACCGGCTGGGGCGACTCCCCGTCGACGACTATCTGCGTGTCTGCGGTGTGCCCGGGGTATTCGCCGCAGGTGACGTCGCAGCCGCGAAAATGGACGACGCGCATATGTCGGTGATGTCCTGCCAGCACAGCCGCCCGATGGGCCGATGGGCGGGATACAACGTCATCGGCGATTTGCTGGGCGAGCCCATGATGCCGTTGAGGATCCCTTGGTATGTAACGGTTCTCGATCTGGGACCGGCAGGAGCGGTGTATACCGAGGGCTGGGACCGCCATGTGGTCGCGTGCGGTGAGGAGGCCAAAGACACCAAGCGCGCCATCAATACCCGGCGTATCTACCCACCGCTGAACCGCGACCGCGACGCATTGCTGGCCGCCGCCGCGCCCGACTTGCAGGCCGCACCCGAGTACGGATACTGAGACCACGTCTCATGTGGCGCATTTCGTGAGCTTCTCGAGGCAGGTCAGCGCCGCGGCGAGGGTGAGGAACGCGAGGAAGTGTGTGGCTTTGCGGTCGTAGCGGATGGTGAGCCGGTGGTAGCCGGTGCGCCAGGAGATGGTGCCTTCGATGACCCAGCGGTGGCGGCCGAGGCGCTGCGAGGAATCGATGCCGTCGCGCGCGATGCGGACGGCGATACCCCGATCGCGCACCCATTGCCGCAGCTCGGCGGTGTCGTACGCCTTGTCGGCATGCGGTCGTGGCTCGAACTTCGGCAGCAACGGCTCCGCCATCGCCCAAGCTCGTCCGGAACGAGACGTTTCGACAACTTGTCCGACACGGCCGACGCGTAATGCACCACAACCGATCACAGTCCAGACGGTCCGCTGGTCCCCGGGCTACCTAACTGAGTGGTGGACCGCAGGCGGCGTGATCCGGGCGTGACGTTACGGCGACTCCGTCAGGTTGCGAACACCTGGCCATGCATCGGCGAGTGCGAGTAGCCGGCGCAGCTCCGCGGTGAGGTCCCGTGCCCCCGGTTGGACTCGGTGCCGGGGCGTGGATCGGCTCTTGTTCGGGGGGTGGCCGGCGGCTTTGGCGGCAATGGCCTCCGCGACGCGTCGGGCATAGACATGTGGGTCAGCGCTGGTGGCGGTAGGGTCGTCGGGCCCTGCGCTGTAGCGCTCGAGGTGCAGCAGGCTGTCGCGGATCTCGACCGTCATGCGGTGCAGACGGACCGCCGGGTCCGTTCGGTCCCGCATCTCCAGGACTATTTCGGGTACGGCTGCGGTGAGGTCGGCCCACATCGGACGTAGGCGGCGGCAGTATCGGCCGGCGCGGTCCCATCCGTAGCGGGTGAGCAGGGTGCTGATCAGCGGCACCGTGACCGCGGCGGGAGCGCCGACGGCCGAGAGAAGGAAGCCGCACCAGGCTTTCCAACGCATCTGGGGATCGAATGACGGCCGGCCTGTCAGGACATTGCCGATGGCCTCGAACGGGTATACGACCGCCACGGCCGCGAGGCCCACCGCGGTGCAGAGCACCACTGTGTAGAGTGCGCGTTCTTGCCAGGTGGCGTCGCCTGCGGCGCGCAGCTCGCGCACACTCGCCCGGCCGACGAGCAGGGCCGTAGCGCCGAGCGGCAAGGAGAACGCGACCCAGACCACGACAGCAGGCCAGCCGAGGGCTTGGTCGATCAACTGGTCTGCTCGGCGCGCGGGCGTCCCCGCGATCAGGATGACGGCGGTGGCGGTGATCGTGACGAGGTGATATCGCCGCTGCCTGCGCCACGTCTGGGCGGGATCGGCGCCTGCCCACAACTTGGCGATGCCGTAGATATAGGAGACGGCCAACACGGTTGCTCCCAGGGAGAGCTGCTGGGCGAGGTGCACCACGTCGCCGGCGTCGCCGGGCAGCAGCCAGGCCAGCGACCGTTCGAACCATGCCTCCCGCAGTAGGTGTTCGACGACAGCGGCGGCGAGCGCGCGGTTGACGAGCCCGTCGACGATGCTGTCCCGCAGCAGCCAGCACCGACCGGCGAACACCATGGCGAGACCTGTCAGCACAGGCCAGGTGATCAGACCCGGGATCGGCGAGGTCATCTCATCGGTGCCGCTGTCGGAAGAAGGTCGAGCGGAATCGGCTCGCCGACCGCTTCGGCAGCATCGCTTCCACCAGCAGCAGGTCGGCGAAGGTTTCGGCGGCGCGCTCGTGCTCGCTGTCGTAGTCCTGGCGGCGCAGTACGCTGCGGATGGTTTCCAGCGACAGTGAGGGCATCAATTCCCGCAACGGCAGGTCGGCCGCGGCATCATCGGGGCCGCTTGCGATCCCTCCGTGGCCGAGCAGCATGTGACCGATCTCGTGGGCGATGATGTGATCGGCATGCCATTCGGTGTCGGCCCCGTACATGATCACGTCGTCACCTTCCCGGGCGATCCACAGACCGCTTCCGGTGCCGCAGCCGCTGCCCGAAAGCGCGCCGATGCCGATAGGGCACAATGTGATCGGGCGCTCCCGGTACTCTGCCACCCGAGCGATGTATTCCGTTATGTCCCATGGGTGCGGGATCGGTACCAGCCGGCCCAGTTCCTCGAATCGCGCGGCGAGATCCTCCATTACGCCTTTCCTCCACCACGTGACCGATGCCGACAATGCGACGAGCGTAGTACCTACAGCGCAATGTCACGGAAGTAGGCTGTCGCGCAACCCTTCTCGCCTCGCTCATACTCCCCGAGCTGTTGCGCGAGGCAGCCATCCATGCCGCGACCTGTTGTGTCCGGTAGGTGAAACCCAGTTCGGTCAGCACGTGCTCGACAAGTCCCTGTGCGGTGCGTGGCGGCTGCCACCTGCTCATGAAGGAGGGTGGTCGCGCAGCCGGCCCCGTTCCTACCGCCATAGGCGCTGACGCGCGATGTCGTTCAGCGGCGCAGCGCGATCACTCCCGCGCGGAAAGATGGGGCAGGGATCGGCACGACGGATTTCGCGGATCGTCGCTGATCGCGAAGACCGGAAACCTGCCTTCCCTGGGATGGGCCTGGAATCGCACGCGCACCGAGCGGTCCACGGATGCGGGAATCTTCCCTTCGCGGCAGGTGTGGACCCACTGCCTACGCGAACTGCAGGTCATCAACGCGCCGCCGATCAGCGTCAGCGCGGCAACTCGCCGACAAGGCGTTGCCGGCAGTCGCGTAGGTCTTCACCCGCGGATCGGGCTGAACCGGTTGGGCGAATCGCATCGCGGGTGGGCAGGGTGCGTTCTGGCTGGATGCGGTGCGGGATTCGTCGGGAAACGTTCCTGAGCCCCTACCGCGATCGAAGGACCCCCGACACGCGCGACCCGACCATATTGTGTGCCACACGGTGCTGCGAGCAACGTGGCGGATGGAACTGCGCGGCCACCGTTCAGCAACGTTGGAGGTGAGGTCAGCTGCGATACAGCCCGGGTTTGTTCGGTTGCTGCCCCGGTGTGGCTTCGATCCGGGAGGTGGGTTCCACAGGGCCCGGCGCGTCGGCTACGCGACGCCGACTGTCGGCCTCGGCGGATCGGGCATCGACCTCGCGTCGCGCGAAGGCGATATCGCGTGCGCTGCGCACGGACAATCGGCCGAGCGAGGTCGCGGCGAAGAACAGGATCAGCGCCCCGAGACCATAGAAGTAGGCCAGTTGTAGCAGGGCCCGTTTCAGGTCGGACGTGGCGACGGGTTCGCCGACATCCCCGATTTTCAGGGTGTCCGCCAGTATCGGACCGATCACGAACCACAAGCCCGCCGCCACCGCCAGCCACGCGCCGAAGCTCGCCACGAGCCGGTTGCGGCTGGCCAGCATGAGCAATCCGCCGATGATCGCGGCGACGCCGGGCAACACCTGCAGCCACCCGCGCGCCGGCGTCCACACCCACGGGTCGTCCGGAGTGAACGCGAAGTCGAAGTAGGGTCCGATGAACGGGATCAGCGCACCCCAGAAGCCCAGCAGCAGCACCGCGAGCCCGCCGAGGGCTCCCCGGCTACGGGGAATTCGAAGGGGACGGCCGTGGCCTGTGTGAACGGTGTCGTCGACGTCTCTCATGACGCCTCCATTCATTGAAGTAGGTTGCATACGCGGCCTACCCTTTGCGCACCGCCATACGCACGGAAACGCGTGCAGTCCGTTCGCCCCGGGCGGCCCGCGGTGGCGGCGGTCTCCGGCTTTTCGTCGCTGCGGTTCGTAAGAATGCGATCGGTGCCTTGCCGGTGGTGACCAGCTACCGATCTCTGCGCCGCCGCAGTGATCGCACTGCCGCTACGCCGGCCACCGCAGAAGCTATCCAGGGGGCGGCGACGATGATCGGGTCCATCCACATATGGGCGCGATCCACGCGGCTGCCGGTGAAACGGTCCCGCAGTCCGTGGTGTGTGAATTCGGCTTTGACACCGGTCTCGGTGATCGGGTTGTCCGGCTTTCCGGCCAGTAGTGACCGGACGCGGTTCTCGGCCACGTCGACCCGGTCGCCGACGATCAACAGCAGCCAGTGGGCGGCGCGGGCTTCGCTGAATTTCGCATAGGCCCAGCGGCGGATCACACCGGACAGACCTCGCAGCGGCGTCGACGTACCGAATACCGGGGTCAGGAACTTGTGCTCGATCGAGCGTTCCCGCGGCGCGTTCTCCGGTTGACGGTCCGGAAAATCCCAGTGGGCGCCGGTGGCACCGGGATCGTAGCGGAGTTTGGGGACCGACGGCCGATTCTTCGGATCCGAATCCACGCCCCATCCGGGGATTCGGGCTCGCAGCTCATCGGCGGAAGGGACCGGCGGGTGTTCTTCGGTGTAAGGCATCGGAACTCCTGTCACGCGTACTGAGGGACGATCACCGGCTTGATGCATTCGTCGAGTTTGCCGGAGAAGATGTGATAACCCTCGGCGATGTGCTCCAGCGGAATGCGGTGGGTGATGATGTCGCTCGGCTTCAGATAGCCGCTCTGGATGTGCGACAGCAGGCGCGGCCACTGGCGTTTCACCGGGCACTGATTCATGTTGAGGGTCAAGCCCTTGTTCATCGCGTCGCCGAATTTCACGGCGCTGAACATGGGCCCGTAGGCGCCGACCACCGACACCGTGCCCCCTTTGCGGACCGAGTCGATGGCCCAGTTGAGTGCGATCGGTGAGCCGCCTTGGAGTTTGAATTTGGTCGCGGTGACGTGCTGGATCAAGTTGCCGTCGGCCTCGGCGCCGACCGCATCGATGGCGACATCGGCGCCCAGGTAGTCGGTGACTCGTTTCATCTCGACGACGATGTCGGCGCAGTCGGCCATGTTGATCGTCTCCGCGTGGGCGAAACTGCGGGCCTTCTCCAGGCGGTACTCCAAATGGTCGATAACGATGACGCGCCCCGCGCCCATCAGCCACGCCGACTTCGCGGCGAACAGACCGACCGGCCCCGCGCCGAAGACGACCACCACGTCACCCTCGGAGATGTCACCCAATTGCGCGCCGAAATACCCGGTAGCCAGGGCGTCGGTGCACATCAGTGCGTCTTCGTCGTCGAGTCCGTCCGGGATCTTGGCAGGTCCCACGTCGGCGAACGGCACTCGCACGTACTCGGCTTGGCCTCCGTCGTAACCACCGCACGTGTGCGAGTAGCCGTAGATACCGCCCACAGCGGTGGCGTTCGGGTTCACGTTGTGACAGTTGGAATACAGTCCGCGAGCGCAGAAGTAGCACGAGCCGCAATAGATATTGAACGGCACCATGACCCGGTCGCCCGGTCGCAAATTCTCCACGGAGCCGCCGACCTGCTCCACCACGCCGACGAACTCGTGCCCGAAAGTCATTCCCACCCGGGTGTCCGGCATGAGGCCGTGATACAGATGCAGATCCGAACCGCAGATCGCCGCACGCTGCACCCGGACAATGGCGTCGTTGGGATGCTCGATCGAAGGGATGTCCTTCTCCTCGACGCGCACCTTGTACGGCCCGCGATAGACCATTGCACGCATACCGTTCCTTTCTCCGGGGTGCTGTCGTCCTACCCTCACCCGGCCGGGCAAAACAGAACGACCAGCCGCCCGCGGCCGGCGCCCTTTCACCGGAGACGTGTGGACGGCCGATCGAGTGCGACGAATTCTCGCGACCGCCGTCGCATGCCATCGGCACTACGCCACCGCGGGGGAGTTCTCCCCAGCCGCGCCGGCGCAAGTCCGCGTTCGCCCAGCGGGAGGATGGCGGGTTCGCTCGTAGGGAGGCGGGTGACGCGACGTCATGATCATTCCTCGGATGCTGCGGACGGTCATGGCTGCCGAACGGCTCGACCGGCCCGCCGCGTCGGTACGCCGGGTTCGACGCCGGGGATCGGGCACCGTGTACTCGGCCGGCTCCGCGGGTCGTCAGGTCCCGGCCGCCCCAGACCTTCCCCGTGCCGCCGAGTGGGCTGGTCGGTGGGGATTCCAGTCGGCCGGGCGCGGTGGCGGTCGGGGCTGTTGGTGGCCGACGACGGGCAGCCGGCGCCTGTGGTGCGGTCGCTGCCGTGGTGGCGAGGTTACGGCGTATAGCTCAGCTGAGGCCGAATCCGAGTCCGAACGTGATGGCGAGCCATCTGAGGAACACGTTGAGGCCGACGCCGAGATCGAGGCCGAAGGAGCCCATCGAACTCATCTCCTTCCGAGATCGAATATTGTGCGATTCCCCGACCTGGTGATGATTTTATCGCTGGTCACAGCCTCGCGGCAGCCTCGATCGGCCTTGATGGGAGGGTGGTCGGCGCGGGCGCGGCTCGAACCGGCAACCACCGCGATCGTGCCCGGGATGCCTGCCGGATGCGGTGTGCACATCGCTGGCTCACAGCTCTTGTGCGCGTAGGACCGGTTCGGCGAGGATGCGTGCGGCGAGGGTGTGGTCGCAGCCGATCACGGTGTGGGAAAGGTCGGGGTCGCTCGACAGGCACCAGGTGCGGTCGGCGGGCCAGAGCATCGTCACGGGTTGTTCGTAGTCCCAGCGGGCCTCCCACGCGGTGTAGACCAAGTCCTGGAGGGGGGCGGCGACGAGGAGGTAGGCGATGTGCCCGTTCACCCGCTCGGCGATTTCGCCGAGCGGCGGGTCGCCCAGGGCGTGGGCGGACACGGCGTCGTCCGACGGTGGCACCGAATCGGCAGACATGGCAGTAATGAGGAGTGCCGGGCCGGGACCGGGGTCGGCGTCATAGGACGCAAGGCAGGCCGGGGCACCGGGGCCGGTGGTTGTGAGGAGGATTCGGTCGAGGACGGCCTTCTGCCTGTCCGACGGGTGCCCTTCGGTTCCGGACGATCCTTGGAAGGGCGCGGTCACGCCGCTGGTGGCCGGTTCGGCATCACAATGAAGCACCGCGATCGTATGGTCGTAGGTCGCCGGCAGCGGGGGGCCGTCAGCCTGTTCGGCCGAGTCGGCGACCCAGGCGGCGAACCAGGCGAGCTGATGCGGGGCGATGCGTTCGAGCACGGGACGAACCTATATTTCCCACCGCGCCGTCGCGACGAAACGCCTATCGCATACCGGCTTTCATCCATGCGCAACGCGATGGCTCAAGTCCTTGGAAACCACGGCATAGTCGTGGCGGCCGACTGCCGAGGCCGGCGCTGGACCGGATCGACGCTCGCGGGCCCCGAGTGCGGGGCCCGCGAGCATCAGTTCACGCGGAGGCGGGGTCGAACTCGGCGGTGACGCGGTCGACGAGTTCCTCGGCTTCGGGGCTGTCGTGGTCGGTAGGCAGCTCCACCGGCTGTCCGTCGAGCGGGACGGTTACCGGACGGCGGTTCGCCAATACCTTTCCGGCACCGTCACCGAGCGGTAGACCGCCCGCGGCCAGGATGCGGTTGAGCACGGTGTCGGTGCCGACCGGCGGGATGGCTACGACGCCCTGCGGCCACTGCACGCCTTTGATTTCGAAGAAATCATGGTAGCCGCCTATGTGCTGGTAGCCGACCTGTTTGAAGTACAGATCGTCTGACGTCGAGCCTTGCGTTTGATTGATGTCATTGTTGAACGTGCCTTGGAACACGCCGCTGGTGGGATCGAAGTGTGCGTATTGGCCTGACACGGACGCCTTTATCTTCAGCAATTCGAACACAACCTCCATGCCAGCGGGAGCAGGCTGGTTGTTCTTCGAGTAGAGAGCCTTGGCGTCCTCGATATCGGGCGGGTTCCACATGTGCGGGACGACGTCGAGGTCGTTGGCGTAGCGCTTCACTCGTTGCAGGCGTTGGGTGGTGTAGTTGACGAATTCCTGATTGCAGAAACTCGGTCCGGCGGTCGAGAGGACGCTGATCCTGGCTTTCTCGGAGCTGTCCCATAGCCACTGGGTGTCGCGTAGGAACAGGGCCAGCGTGAGTGACAGGGCGCCGCCGAGGCTGTGGCCGGTGACGCTCAGGTCGATCGCCTTGTCGCCGAGCGCGCTCAGGAACTCGGGCAAGGTGTGACCGGCGCCGGGACGGTTGCCGGAGGGTCTGATATTCAGAAGGGTCTTCACCCCGATGGCCGTGCCGATGTTGTGCCAAGCGGCGCCGTTCGCGAACCACGGCGTCTGGCGAATGAAGCAGTCCTCGACGAGCCAGTCGAACACCAGTGCGTCGGTGCTGCCGGCCATGGCGATCACGTACCGGGAGCGATCCTCGGTGCTTCGCACCATGTACAGGGCGTTGACCGCGTACAAGTCGGTGTCGAACAGCGCGACTCCCGGACCCCAGACGATCTCCCACCCGCCGATGACCTCTCGGTTGGTGTCGAGATACCGCTGGATCTGCTGAGAGAGCGTGGCCTCCAGGTCGCTGTCTTCTTTACTGATGCCGTTGACCAGATTCGCATACTCGCACAGCTGGTATGTGATCTTGTCTTGCAGCGTCGGCTCATTGATCGTCGTGGATTGTGCAGTCATGTACCGCTCCTTGCCGTATGAGTTTCATCCGGAACAGAGAGGAGAAAGCGGTGACGCGAATTCACACGCCGCGCCCGCATCGGGGGACGGAAACATCCCGCAACCGGTAGCCGTGTATAGGAGTCTAGACGATCCACCGGATGGTGACTGCTCGATCGGCAATCGCCGCTGCCAGGGCATCGGGTGATCCGGTAGGCGTGCTGCGATCGCCGGATTGCGCGGTGCCGTTGCCCTGCGAACGACCACCGCGGGGGTGCTGCCGCCGACACACCCCCGCTTGGTGCCGGTCTAACCGTTCGAACGCTGGGGGAGGAGACCGGATCTAGTGTCACTAGTTTGCCAAGCAATGCTATAGTCCGGATATGGGGACCCAGACGCGACGAGAACGAGAGCGCGCCGAACGGCATCGGTTGATCATCGACACCGCTCGGGAGCTTGCCGAGTCGCAGGGCTGGGACGCGGTGACTGTGCGCAGACTGGCGGAACGGATCGAATACAGCCAGCCTGTGCTGTATTCGCACTTCGCGGGCAAGGACGAGATCGTCACCGCGGTCGCCGAGGAAGGCATCGCGGAGATGGCGGCGTGGAGCCGCGAGGCATTGGAGTCCGCGGGCGGCGAGCCGCGCGCGGCGTTGGCGGCGGTGGCGCGGTCCTACCTCGACTTCGCGACTTCACGACCCGCGCTCTACGACGCGATGTTCCTGATGAAGGTGAACCTGGCGTTCGGCGAGAATGCCTCGCAGCCGCTGCGGGACGCGTTCGCCGTCATGTTCGCCGCCTTCTCGCCGTTCGCGGGCGAGCATGATCCGGAGACCTTCACCGAGGTCGGCTGGAGCGCCTTGCACGGCCTGGCGACCCTGGACCGCGGTGGACGTCTGCGGCCGGCTCAGCGGGACGCCCGCTTGGCGGTGTTGATCGATCAGTGGACCCGATAGACGCCTGTCGTGGTGAGCGCACCGATCCGGTAGCCGTCCTTGCTGCTCGGCTCGCGTCGAGCCATGGCCGGAACTCTTCTCCCGCAAGGGGAAGGACGATCGAGCCGCGGTAACCGCCGAGCGGCTACCGCCGGAGCGAGGCCATGGCGGTAGCGATCGCCGCCGTGGCGAGGGCGGCGGTGGCGGGCCAGCCGATCCAGCCGACGGCGGCGGCGCCGATCGCGGTGCCCAAGCTGCCGCCGACAAAGTAGACGATCATGTAGGCGCTGTTGAAGCGGGCCGGTGCGGCCGGGTCGATCGCCAGGACCGTGCTTTGATTGGCCACCTGGGCCGCGAACAGCCCGGCGTCGAACAGGCCGAGGCAGACAAGGGTGGCGACGGGATACGGCAGGAGGACACTCAATGCCGCCGTGGCGGCGAGAGCCAGCACGAGCCCTGCCGCGACCACCCGCCGCGCACCGACACGATCGGTCCACGTCCCCGAGACGCGAGTGGCGACCACGCCGAGCAGCCCGGCGACGGCGTACATGCCGATTCGCTCGGCCGAGTAGGAGTACGGCGGCTGCGACAGTGCGACCGCGAGTCCCGCCCAGATCGCGCAGAAGGCGAAGAACCACAGGGCGCCGCGAACCGCCGCCGACCGCAGCGCCGAGAACTCGCGGTAGAGCCCCGGAAATCCGCGCAGCGTCGCCAGATAACCGACGGCTGCACTCCCGTGCACGACCGGTAACAGCAGGTAGGCAATTACCGCGACGACGGCGCATGCCGCCGCGAAGGCGAGAAGCATGCCGCGCCAGCCGATCAGTTCCGTCAGCCACCCTCCGACGATCCGGCCCGCGAGAATGCCCGCCGAAATGCCCGCGGTCACGATCCCCAGTGTCGTGGCCTGCCGCGACGGACGGGCGAAACGCCCGGCGACGGAACTCAATTGGGCGCCGACCGCCGACCCTGCCCCGGCCGAGCCGATAACCAGGCCGAGCAACCAGGGCGAACCGACCATCGCACTCGCCGCCGATATGACGGCCAACGCGCCGAATTGGGTCGCGACCACGATGCGCGGTGCGAACTGGTCGACCAGCGGCACCAGCAGCGCCAAGCCCACCAGGTAGCCGAGCGGACCGCATGCCAGAGCCGTGCCGACGGCGGCGACCGAAGTGCGCAGCGAACCAGCCACTTCCGCGATGGCTGGCTGCAACGGATAGATACTCGCGGTGCCCAGCGCGGCTGCCAGGGCCATGAACCACACGACGGGTGTCCGTAACGCAGTGGTGACCGGTGCGCCGGGAACGAGATCGGTTTCCATGGCACCGACGTTATGAACACCTCGTCGAAGATTCCGGCGGGTAATGGACCCGATCGTCGCGGCCGTTTTCGTATCTACGTGCGGGGCCGTCGGAAGGGCCGGCCGAGCCGAACGGAATTCGCCTAGCTCAACGTCTTCAGCGCCGCCGCGTCGTACGGCTTCAGCTCATCGATCCGCCCCGCCAGCACCTTGGACGCCCACTCCGGGTCCTGGAGCAAGGCGCGACCGACGGCGACCAAGTCGAATTCGTCGCGCTCCAGGCGATCGAGGAGGTTGTCGAGGCTGCCGAGCTCGGCGCCCTCGCCCGTGAACGCACGGAGGAAGTCGCCGTCGAGGCCGACCGAGCCGACGGTGATGGTCGGCTTGCCGGTGAGCTTCTTGGTCCAGCCCGCCAGGTTCAGGTCCGAGCCGTCGAACTCCGGTCGCCAGTAGCGTCGGGTGGAGGCGTGGAAGACGTCCACGCCTGCCGCGGCGAGCGGAGCCAGGATCGCCTCCAACTCCTGCGGGGTCTCGGCGAGCCGCGCGTTGTAGGCCTCCTGCTTCCACTGCGAATAACGGAAGATGACCGGGAATTCGGGCGAGACGGCGGCACGAACCGCGGCCACGACCTCGGCCGCGAACCTCGTCCGGGCCACGGGATCACCGCCGTACTCATCGTCACGGCGGTTGGTGCGCGCCCACAGGAACTGGTCGAGCAGATAGCCGTGCGCGCCGTGCAGTTCGATGCCGTCGAAGCCGATGCGCTCGGCGTCGGCGGCGGCCTCGGCGAAGGCGCCGATGACGTCGTCCAGGTCACCGCGGGTCATGGCCTTACCGAAGCCCTCGGTGCCGTCGACGCGAATACCGGAGGGGCCGACGGCGGGCGCGTCGGGGTAGGGCGCGTCGCCCTGGTTGCGGACCATGCCGATGTGCCACAGCTGCGGCACGATCGTGCCGCCTGCCGCGTGCACGTCCTCGGCGACCTTCGCCCACCCCGCCAGCTGCTCTTCGCCGTGGAACCGTGGCACCCGATCACTCTGCCCGGCGGACTCGTGGCCGACGTAGGTGCCCTCGGTGACGATCAGGCCGACGCCGGCGGCGGCGCGGCGGGCGTAGTACGACCGCACATCGTCACCGGGAACGCCGCCGGGGGAGAACATGCGCGTCATCGGCGCCATCACGATGCGGTTCGGCACGGTCAGGCCGTTCAGCGCGACGGGCCGGGACAGGATCTCGGCGGTGCGAGAGGCGACGGACGTGGTGTCGGTCACTGAGTACTCCTCGGAGGTGCGACTGCGATGGTTGAGAACTTCAAGCAATGGCCACACACGCTAGGGGTAAATATTTGAGATAGTCAAGTTTCTGCGGATAGGCTGGCTGCCATGGCAGAAGCTCCCCGCGTCGACACGGCCCAGTTGATGGAGCTGCTGTCGGTGTCGCTCGGCGTCTACTACGGCGAGTTCACCGTCGCGGCGGCGAGTGAGAACCTGACGGCGAGCCAGGGAAAGGCGCTGACCGTGCTGCGCCGGGGGCCCGTCGCGATGCGTGCCCTGGCCGAGACCATGGCCTGCGACGCCTCCAACGTGACCGGGATCATCAACCGGCTGGAGAAGCGGGGGCTCGTGCGCCGGGAGACCAGTACATCCGACCGGCGGGTCACCAATCTCGTCATCACGCCCGAGGGTGAGCAGGTGATCGACACCATCCGGGCGAAAATGCGCGCCACCCAAGACGGGCTGAACAGGCTCGGTGATCAGGATCGGGACTGTCTGTACGCACTGCTGGAGCGGGTTTTCGTCGCTCGAGCGGACTCGCCCGCTGTGCCGTAGTGCTTGACGGCGTAGTCGGTCAGGCGGGGTGACCTGCGGTTTCGCAGGCCATCGATGACGGTTGCGCGCGTCCCCCAGCGATCGAGGAACGGTATCGGTTGTGCGGCGGATCGGTGGAGATGCCGGTCGTCGGCGTCACGAGCGGTGGGTAGCTGCCGCATGCTGTCGGACAGGTCGGCCCGGATCCGGAAGGGAGATGGACGGTGGCATTGCGACGTCGTCGGCTGCTGATCGGCTTCGCCGGTGCGGGCGGCCTCGCCTTGGCCGGATGGGGATGGGCGCGCGAACTCGCGCCGCCGCCCGAACCCGCCACCCTCCGATTCGATCCCGCACCCGGCGCCCGCGATGTCGACGCGCGCGGTCTCGGCACGATCACCGTCACCGACGGGACGCTGCGGTCGGTCGAATGGATCGATGAAACGGGCAGAGCGCTGCCGGGCGTATCGGCCCCCGATCAGCGGACGTGGACCAGCACCGAACCACTGGGCTACGGGCACACCTACACCGTGAAAGCCGTGGCGGAAGGCGAAACCGGCGATGTCACCGCGACGGCGACCTGCGCCACGGTGGCGCCGCGACAGCTCGTCGATGTCTCGCTGCGCTCCGCCAATCTCGTCGAGCTGGCCGACAACGACACCTACGGAGTAGGTTTCGTGCTCGTCGCCCATTTCGACGAACCCGTCGATCGGGCAGCGGTGGAACGCCAGGTGAGGGTCACCGCCCAGCCCGCGGTCACCGGCGGCTGGTACTGGCTAGACGACCAGAACGCGCACTGGCGGCCGGAGCAGTATCACGCACCGGGAACCAGGATCACGATCGAGTCCGAACTCTTCGGCGTCGCCCTGGGCGAGGGCCGCTACGGCCTACGCGACCAACGGGTCTCAGTGCTCATCGGGCCCGCGCACGTCGCGATCGCCGACGACGACACGAAACAGATCGAGGTCTTCGACAACGGAAACCTGGTGCGCACCATGCCTACATCGATGGGCATGGGCGGCACGGCGGTCGTCGGCGGCAGAACCATGTCGTTCTGGACTCGCCCCGGCGTCTACACCGTGCTGGACCGCAACAACCCGGTCATCATGGATTCCGCCAGCTACGGCCTGCCCACCAACTCCGCACTCGGCTACCGCACGAGCATCGACCATGCGGTCCGCATCAGCCACGACGGAATCTTCGTGCACGCGCTGGCCGCGAGCATGTGGGCCCAAGGCAACACCAACGTCTCCCACGGCTGCCTGAACATCTCCCCAGCCGACGCCGCGTGGTTCTACGATTTCGTCATCCCCGGCGACGTGGTCGAGGTCCGCAACACCGGCGGCGAACCCCTCGACATCTGGCACAACGGCGATTGGAGCATCCCGTGGACCGACTGGCTCCGCGGCGGCGCTCCCGCGTGACACGAACGAGAAAGCGGCGCTGAGCCGGTTCGCTCGATGAGTTCCCGTCCGGCGAGTCGGCGACGAATCGAGCCGCGAGCGCGTCCTGTTCGTACAAGCCGATGCCATCGATCCACTGTAAGGGGCGCGCGGGTCACCGCGGGCCCCGGACATCAACCGTCACTGACCGGTTGACGGGCCGCCTGTCCGACCGCACCCGGCAGCGGCGGCAAGAATGTCCCGCCGCGACCGATGATTCCTCGCGAGTGCCGCCGTCCTATCAGGTGAACGCGCTACCGAAGAGCGCGACCGACCCTGGAGGAAACAGCAATGACCACCATCGCCGCCGCGACCACCAACGCCGCCGCCACCGTCCGCCCCGGCAAAGTCCGCAACCGTGTGCTGTGGGGACTGCAGATCGTCCTGGGCCTGTTCTTCATCGTCGCCTCGGGCTTGCCGAAGGTGCTCGACATGGTTCCCGAGGAGAACATGGCCGCGATGCGGGAAGCCGGGTTCGGCTCGCCCTGGTTCATGTACTTCGTCGGCATCTGCGAGATCGCCGGCGGTGTCGGGCTGCTGGTGCGGCGCCTGAGCGGCCCGGCCGCGGTCGGCCTGTCGGTGCTGACCCTGCTGGCCGCGGCCACCAACCTCTTCCTGACCGATATGCCTGCCTACGCGCCTTTCCCGCTGGTGCTGTCGGGGATCTTCGCCTGGATCGCCTACGAGCGCCGCGACACCCTCGCTCTGCGCTCGCTGTTCACCCGGTGACAACACGACAGGCACGACAACGATCGGCAGGCTCCGGCCCGCCGATCGTTCGGCGTTGTCCGGCAGGGGCGTTCAGGGTCGGTTCGCCCTTGCCGGGAAACACGCTCGCTCGCCCCACTCGGGGGTGTATCGCTACCGGATCCCAGGGGTCGCCGGGTGCGGCCCGACGCAGCCGAGGACGAAGCACCCCGGTGGCCAATTCGCGAACGGAGCGGACATGGGCTTGCCCAGGCAGGACAGCGGATTGCAGCCCGGGTAGCCATCGGGCCGACACCGAGCGCGGCGAGGGTCGCGTCCGGATTCGAGATCATCGGATCGGACAGCTGGACATCCGATTGCTGTTCGTAGGGCGCCGCGGCGGGTATGCGGGGTTCCCGGAAGGCGGCGCCGACCGCACGCAGGACATCGTGCGGGAAGCTCAACGCGCTTCCCGGGACGGTGACGCCGGTCCAGCTGACCATGAGTCCGAGGCTCGGCACGATGTAATTGTCCTGGCGCATCATCCCGGACATCTGCATCGCATCCGGCGGCAGGCCAGGGAAGTAGTTGGCGCAGTCCGGCCCGTTCACGACGAACAGGAAGCCGTAGCACGGATTCGTCGGGGCGGGCCGTCCCGCCTGCGCGAGATAATCGGCCGAAATGATCCGGTGCTCGCCCCACTGCCCACGGTTGGTGAGCAGGAGGCCGAGCTTGGCGAAATCGTCCGGCGGCAGCAGCAGATGCGCGTAGCCGTAGGTGTTTCCGCTCCGGTCACGACCCCAGAAGTAGTCGGTCGGCGGAATGCCCAACGGATCGAACAGCTTTCGCTGAGCGTACGCCTGAAAGTCCTCGCCGACCGCACGCTGGATGACGTACACCAGCAGATCGACAGCGCGCTGACTGTAGCGCCACTCGGTGCCCTGCTGTTGATCGATCGGCATCGCCAACGCCTGCGCGACCACATTCGGATCGATCTGCGCCAACCCCGTGATTCCTTCGGAGGCCACCGCCACCTGCATGCCGCTGGATTCGATGAGCAGATTGCGTACCGTGATCGCGCGATGCCGGGCATCACCGAGCTCGGGCGGCAGATACGCGCCGATCGGGTCGTCGAGCCGCAACCGCTGCTCGTCCACCGCGATCCCGGCCACCATCGAAACCACGCTCTTGGTGCTGCTCCAGAGATTCCACGGCACACCGGCGGCCCTTGCGCTGTCCGGGCCGGTCGCGATCAGGCAGTTGTTCCGGAAGATCTGCACCGTCGTGCGGGTCGAATCCGCCGCGAGCGCCACCGCCTCGCGCAGCGCCGCCGCATCGAGTCCGACCTCCTCCGGCGTCGCCGTTTCGGGGACCCGGCCACTGCTGACCGCGCAATGCCTCAACCCCTCCGGCGCGGCCTGCGCGACGACCGGTGCACCAAATCCCAGCATCGCGGCGGCCAGCGTAATGACCGCCGCCGCAATGCTTCTCATACCTCGACCCACGCCGCCCTCCGCTTTCGACGAACTCCACCTGGCTCATCGCCCCCGCCGCACCCCTGGTTACCGCCTCGGGTGCCCCCACTTGTAGGGGGCGGACCTGCACCGTCACCGCGGCCGCACGCCAGCCGATTCGCTCGCACACCGCGCGGCCGAACCTGGCCCGCGGAAGCCGGGCCGAGCAGTTTCAGCGCCGCCGCTTCGGGCACCACTCGTTCGACGCCGGAGTTCCGGCATCCGGCGTGGAACCGAGATGGACGTGTGAGTGGAGCAAGCCCATGACGACAGAGCACGGTGCAGGACAGCGGCACGAGGATCGGCGAGCCGACCCGGCGGATACCCGTGACGACCGCGAGCCGACGGTCGGTCCGACCGATACCGGAGCCAGGCCGGATCTGGACCCCGACGAGCCCGACAGCCCCGCCGACCTGTCGAAACCCTCGCTGCTCGCGGTGGTCAAGCGCGCGAGCAAGCAGTTCCAGCGCGACAACCTCACCGATCTGGCCGCCGCTCTCACCTATTACGCGGTGTTGTCGATCGTGCCCGGCCTGATCGTCCTGGTCTCCCTACTCGGCCTGCTCGGCCCGAACGCCGCCGAGGAACTCGTCGACCAGGCCCAGCGGATCGCCCCCGGTTCGAGCGCGGACTTCGTGCGCACCCTCGTCGACCAAGCGCAGGCGAACAAACAGGGCGCAGGCTGGGGCGCCATCCTCGGTTTCGCCGTCGCGCTGTGGTCCGCCTCGGGGTACGTGGCGGCCTTCATGCGCGCCTCCAACGTCATCTACGGCATCGGTGAGGGCCGGCCGATCTGGAAGACCACGCCCATCCGGCTCGGCGTCACGATCGTCGCGGTGATCCTGCTGGTTCTCAGCGCCGCCATCGTGGTGGCGAGCGGCCCGGTCGCCCAGCAGATCGGCGACCTCCTCGGCCTCGGCGCCACCACGGTGACCATCTGGAACATCGTCAAATGGCCGGTGCTGTTCGTCCTGGTGTCGGTGCTGCTGGCCATTCTGTTCTGGGCCAGCCCGAACGCCCGCCAAGGCGGCATCAAGTGGATCAGCCCCGGAGGGGTGATCGCCGTCCTCGTCTGGCTGGTCATTTCGGTCCTGTTCTCCGTCTACATCGCCAACTTCTCGTCCTACGACAAGACCTACGGCTCGCTTGCCGGGGTGGTGATCTTCCTGGTGTGGCTGTGGCTGACCAATATCGCGCTGCTGCTGGGAGCCGAGATCAACGCCGAACTCGACCACGGCAAAGCCATCGCCCAGGGGCTTCCCGAAGAAGCGCAGCCCTTTGCCGTCCCGCGCGACACCCGCAAGCTCGACGAGGCGGACAAGGAAGCGATCCGAGCCGCCGAAGCCGCCCGGCGGGAATGATCGCCACGCCTTGACCGGCGGATGCCGGTGGGTGCTATTGCGGGCCCGACGCGTCCTGACCCGGCCCCACTTGAATCCCCACCACGCAGGTGTCGTCATCGGTGTCGGCATCGCTGCCGTCGAGCAGGTCGTCCAAGCGGTCGTCCAGGCTGCCGGTGAGTTGCGCCGATGCCGCGAGCAACCGATCTATGCACTCGTCCAGAAGGCGATCTCGGCGCTCGATCAGCCCGTCGGTGTAGAGCAGGAGGGTGTCGTCGGTCTCCAGTTGCAGTTCCGCTTCCTCGAAGGTGGCCTCCGCCACGGCGCCGAGGAGTATGCCTCCGAGCATCGGCAGGCTGGAGGCCCGGCCCCCGCGCACCAACACCGGCGGCAAGTGGCCCGCGCGGGCCCAGCGCAGCACCCGGGTATGCGGATCGTAGAGCCCGCAGATCGCGGTGGCGAAGATGTTGTCGGTCAGGTGGTGGGCGACCTGGTTCAGCCAGGTCAGCAGCTGGCCGGGACCCGCGCCGGTGGCGGCGAGGCCGCGCAGAGCGTTGCGGAGCACGACCATGCCGGTGGCCGCCTTGATACCGTGGCCGGTGATGTCACCGACGGACACGAGGATTTGCTTGGTGGGCAACACGATCGCGTCGTACCAGTCTCCGCCGACCGTGTAGTCCTGCTCGGCGGGTCGGTAGCGCACCGCGATGCGCAGCCCGAACGCCTCGATGGACGGCTGCGCGTCCGGCATGATCGCCTGCTGGAGCTGCCGGGCCAGCTGGCTCTGTTCGGCGGCGTGCTGCTCGGTGTGGGCCAGCCGGTCGCGCGTCGCGGACAACGCGACCTCGGTCCAGTGCTGCGCGGAGATGTCTTGATAGGCGCCGCGGATGGCGGCCAGATGCCCCGCCTCGAGGACCGGTTCGGCGACGATCCGGATGTGCCGGGTCACGCCGTCCGGGCGGATCAGGCGGAAGGCCGTCGAGGCCGGGCGGCGGAAGCGCAGCAGGGTACGCAGGAATCGCCCCACCGCGTGCGCGTCGTCGTCGTGGACGTGCGCGGGCAGCTGCGACAGCGGAATCGGGTCCGCGGTCGGCGTCAGCCCGTAGAGGGCGAACAGCTGGCTGCTCCACGTGATCTCGCCGGTGGCCGCGTTCTCCTCGAAGCCGCCGACGCGGCCCAGACGCTGGGCATGTTGCAGCAGCGCCGCCAATCGCGCCGTCTCGTCCTCCACCCGCCACACCATGAGCACCGTGTTTCCATGGCGGCTGATGCTGAGCGCGGCCGAGACGGTCAGCGGCACCTGGTCGACCAGCTCGGTCAGCATCACCCGGTCGGCGCGGTAGGTCTCGCCGGTGGCGAAGACGTGCTCGATCCGCTCGAACAATTGCCCATCGCTCGCGGCCATCGGGTACGCCTCCAGCAGCAGCGCGCCGTTGACCAGGCCGCGGGGGCGTCCGGCCGGGTCGACGAAGCAACTGTTGACGTGGTGGATGCAGAAGTCGACGAGCGCGCCGCCCTCGTCGAGGTGGGGCAGCAGCACCAGCGCCGGGTCGAAAAGGCCGTCCGCGAGCCGCACCAGGTCCGCGACGTCGGGCCGGTCCGATGCCCGCACCGCGGCCGAGTCCGACTCCAGCGTGTGCGCGCACAGCTCGGCCAGCGCGTCCAACTGCCGGTGCACCTGCGGCGGCTGCGGCGCGAGCGGCTGCGGCCAGCACACCTCCAGCACGCCGAGCAGCTTGCCCCCGGCGCCCGCCGGAATCGCCGCACGGCCGCCGTCGCGGTCGCCGATCGACGGCAGGCCGGACCCGCCCAGGTCCTGAACCCACACGGCGCTGCGCTGCACCAGCGACTGCCGGGCCGGGGTCGCCACCCCGGGCGGCACGTACCGCCATCGCTCGGCCTCCTGCGGGCTGATGCCGGCGAAACCCGCCAGGGTCAGCGACGCGTCGGCGCCCGCGGACCAGATCGCCACCGCTGTGGCGCCCAGCGGCGTCAACGCGTGCTCCAGCACCGACTCCGCCACCCGGTGGGTGTCGCCGGCCGCGAGCAACCCGCTTTCGGCGGTGCGCAACCGCACGGCCGCCGATGGCTCCTCCGGGCTGGCGGTGCGCGACAGGAATTCTCCGACGACCGCGCTGACCTCGTCCTGGGCCGCTTGGTCGACGAGCTCGGCGGCCAGCTCCAGCGGTGTGATGCCCGCTTGCTCGGCGAGGGCCTCTAGTTGCCTCGCCGCCTGCGCAGGCCCGCAGTGCAGCCGTTCCACCAGCACGCCCTTGGCCATCTCGATCAGCGCGCGCCCGTCGGCGGTGGCCTGGGCCTGCTGGATCTGCGCGCGCAACCGCTCCACGGTGGCGGCGAGCCGGTGAACGGCGGGCCCCGTCGCCGGGTGAGCGTCCGCTGTCGTGCCTGTCTCGGCGTCGGTGCTGTCGGGGTCGGTCATCAGGCACCCAGCCAGTGCTGGATGCAGGCGATCAGAGCGTCCGCGTCGACCGGTTTGGTGACATAGTCGTTGGCGCCCGAGGCGAGGCTCTTCTCGCGGTCACCCAGCATCGCCTTGGCCGTGACGGCGATGATCGGCAGACTCTCGTACTGCGGCATCTCGCGGATCGTCGCCGTCGCGGTATAGCCGTCCATCTCGGGCATCATCACGTCCATCAGGACCAGGTCGGTCTCCGGATGAGCGAGCAGTTTGTCGATGCCCTCGCGCCCGTCCTCCGCGTGCAGGACGCTCATGCCGTGCAGTTCGAGGATGCTGCTCAGCGCGAAGAGGTTGCGGGCGTCGTCGTCGATGATCAGCACGGTGCGGCCGGCGAGCCTGCCATCCGGCCGCTGCGGCGCGGCGGCCGGTGCGTCTTCCCGGCGTACCAGCGGCAGCATGTCGCCGGGCGCCTCGGCGGTGACGTGCAGCGCGATCCGTTCGCGCAGATCGTCCAGGCTGGACAGCAGCTCTAGCGGCTGACTCGTGGTGCGGTGTTGCAGCAGGCGTTCCTGTTCGGCGTCGACCCGGCGGTTGTGGACCAGTACCGGGACGCTGCTCAACGCGGCGTCCCCGTTCATCGTCTCCAGGAACCGCAGGGCGGCGCCGTCGGGCATGTCCAGCTCGAGCACCACGCAGTGGAACGCTTCGGCGGCCATCGCCGCCGCGGCTTCTTCCACCCCGACCGCGGTGACGACCTGAACCGGCCCGCGCGGATCATTGCTGTCCGCGAGTTCGGCGACGGCGCTCTGCGCGACCAGCGACAGCAGACCTTGCGGGCGTTCCTCCACGACCAGCAGCCGGCGGTGCTGTTGGGGCGTGGCGGCGGCGGGTGCGTGCTCGGTGCTGCTGTCGTCGGCCTGGTGCTCGTCCTCCCGCTCGCGCAGCGGCGCCTCCTGGAAGTCCGGCCGGGCGACCGGGAGATACAGGGTGAACGTGCTGCCCTGGCCGGGCGCGCTCTCCGCGGTGATCGCGCCGCCGAGCAGGTAGGCGATCTCCCGGCTGATCGACAGGCCCAGACCGGTGCCGCCGTACTTGCGGCTGGTCGTGCCGTCGGCCTGCTGGAAGGCGCCGAAGATCGACTCCAGCTGGTGTTCGGCGATGCCGATACCGGTGTCGATCACCCGGAACGCGACGGCCGGGCCGTGCTGGCGCACGGCGGCGGGCAGCTGGCTCGCCTCCGCCGGTTCGATCCGCAGCTGCACCGAACCGGTCTCGGTGAACTTCACGGCATTCGACAGCAGGTTCCGCAGCACCTGCCGCAGCCGCGAATCGTCGGTGATCAGCTCCGACGGCAGACCGGGCGCGGTCGTCACCTGGAAGCGCAGACTCTTCTGGGTGGTCATCGGCCGGAACGTGGCCTCGACGTAGTCCAGCAGCTGACGCAACGACACGCGCTCGGGCGCGAGGTCCATCTTGCCCGCCTCCACCTTGGACAGGTCGAGGATGTCGTTGATCAGCTGAAGCAGGTCCGAACCCGCCGAATGGATGATGCCCGCGTACTCGACCTGCTTGGGGGTGAGATTGCGGCTCGGGTTCTGGGCCAGCAGTTGCGCGAGGATCAGCAGGCTGTTGAGCGGGGTGCGCAACTCGTGGCTCATGTTGGCCAGGAATTCCGACTTGTACTTCGAGGCGAGCGCGAGTTCCTGCGCGCGGGTCTCCAGCTCCTGGCGGGCCTGCTCGATCTGGAGATTCTTGGCTTCGATGTCGCGGTTCTGCATGGCCAGCAGAGCCGCCTTGTCCTCCAGCTCCGCGTTGGAACGCTGCAGCTCTTCCTGCTGTACCTGCAACTCCTCCGAGCGGGCTTGCAGTTCGGTGGTCAGGCGCTGCGATTCGACCAGCAGCTCGTCGGTGCGGGCGTTGGCGATGATCGTGTTGACGTTGACGCCGACCGTCTCCATCAGCTGGTCGAGGAAGTCGCGGTGGATGCGGGTGAAGCGGTGCAGGGTGGCCAGTTCGATCACACCGAGGACCTGGTCTTCCACCACGATCGGCAGCATGAGCAGGTGGGCGGGCGCGGTCTGTCCCAGCCCGGAGGAGATGGTGACGTAGTCGGCGGGCACGTCCTCCACGGCGATCGTGCGGCGGCTGCGGGCCGCCTGACCCACGAGGGATTGGCCGAACGCGAACCGCGGCGAGCTGCTCGGCTCGTCAGGGCTGCCGTAGGAGCTGATCAGCCGCAGTTCCGGCTGCTCCTCGCTGTCGTCGGCCAGGTAGAACGCGCCGAACTGCGCGGAGACCAACGGCGCCAGCTCGTCCATGATCAACCCGGCCACCACGTGCAGGTCGCGCTGGCCCTGCATGAGACCGGAGATACGGGCCAGGTTGGTCTTCAGCCAGTCCTGATCCTGGTTGGCCATGGTGGTCTCGCGCAGCGACTCCACCATCGCGTTGATGTTGTCCTTCAGCTCCGCGACCTCGCCGGACGCCTCCACGGTGATGGAGCGGGTCAGGTCGCCCTCGGCCACGGCGCTGGTGACCGCGGCGATCGCGCGGACCTGGCGGGTCAGGTTGCCCGCCAGCTCGTTGACGTTCTCGGTCAGCCGCTTCCAGGTTCCGGAGACGCCCTCGACCTCGGCTTGGCCGCCCAGTCTGCCCTCCGACCCCACCTCGCGAGCGACGCGGGTCACCTCGGCCGCGAAGGCGGAGAGCTGATCGACCATCGTGTTGATCGTGGTCTTCAACTCCAGGATCTCGCCGCGGGCGTCCACGTCGATCTTGCGGGTCAGATCGCCCTGCGCGACCGCGGTGGTGACCTGGGCGATGTTGCGGACCTGGTTGGTCAGGTTGTTCGCCATGGAGTTGACGTTGTCGGTCAGGTCCTTCCACGTGCCCGCCACGTTCGGGACGCGGGCCTGACCGCCGAGCATGCCCTCGGTGCCGACTTCGCGGGCCACGCGGGTGACCTCGTCGGCGAACGCGGACAGCGTGTCGACCATCGTGTTGATCACACCGGCGAGCGCCGCGACTTCGCCCTTCGCCTCCACCGTGATCTTCTGGCTCAGATCACCGCGCGCGACGGCGGTGGCGACCTGGGCGATGGAACGCACCTGGCCGGTCAAGTTGGAAGCCATGACGTTGACGTTGTCGGTCAGGTCCTTCCAGGTGCCCGACACACCCCGTACGGTCGCTTGGCCGCCGAGGTTGCCCTCGGTGCCGACTTCGCGGGCCACGCGGGTGACCTCGTCGGCGAACGCGGAGAGCTGATCGACCATCGTGTTGATGGTCTCTTTGAGCTCGAGGATCTCGCCGCGGGCGTCGACCCGGATCTTCTGGCTCAGATCGCCACGGGCCACCGCGGTGGTCACCTGGGCGATCGACCGCACCTGCGCGGTGAGATTGTCGGCCATGACGTTGACCGACTCGGTGAGGTCCTTCCAGGTGCCCGAGACGCCCTTGACGTCGGCTTGGCCACCCAACCTGCCCTCGGTGCCGACCTCGCGCGAGACCCGGGTGACCTCGTCGGCGAAGGAGGAGAGCTGGTCGACCATCGTGTTGATGGTGTTCTTCAGCTCGAGGATCTCGCCGCGCGCGTCGACCCGGATCTTCTGGGACAGATCGCCCTGCGCCACGGCGGTGGCCACCTGGGCGATCGACCGCACCTGCGCGGTGAGATTGCCCGCCATGAAGTTCACCGAGTCGGTGAGGTCGCGCCACGTGCCGGAGACGCCCTTGACGTCGGCTTGACCACCGAGGATGCCTTCGGTGCCGACCTCGCGCGAGACCCGGGTGACCTCGTCGGCGAAGGAGGAGAGCTGGTCGACCATCGTGTTGATGGTGTTCTTCAGTTCCAGGATCTCGCCGCGGGCGCTCACCGTGATCTTCTGGCTCAGGTCGCCCCGCGCCACCGCGGTCGTGACCTGGGCGATATTGCGGACCTGATCGGTCAGATTGCCCGCCATGAAGTTCACCGAGGCGGTGAGGTCGCGCCAGACGCCGCCGACGCCGGGCACCTCCGCCTGACCGCCCAGCCTGCCCTCCGAGCCGACCTCCCGCGCGACGCGGGTGACCTCGTCGGCGAACGCGGACAGCTGGTCCACCATCGTGTTGACGGTGTTCTTCAGCTCCAGGATCTCGCCGCGGGCGTCCACATCGATCTTCTGGGACAAGTCGCCCCGCGCGACGGCCGTGGCGACCTGGGCGATGTCGCGCACCTGGCTGGTCAGGTTGCCCGCCATCGCGTTCACCGAGTCGGTGAGGTCCTTCCAGGTACCGGACACGCCAGGCACCTCGGCCTGACCGCCCAGCCGCCCGTCCGTCCCGACCTCGCGCGCGACCCGGGTGACCTCCGAGGTGAACAGCGACAGCTGGTCCACCATGCCGTTGAAGACCGTCGCGATCTCGCCGAGCAGCCCGTCGGCGTCGGTCGGTAGCCGAGTGCCGAAATCGCCGTCGCGCACGGCCGTCAACCCGGCCAGCAACTGGCGCAATTCGACTTGGTCCGCGGCCGTGACAGCCTGCTCCGACGCGGTGCGGACAGATGCCGCCGTCTCCGTCATGCTCATCCTCGTTCTGCCCCACCCGTATCGGACGCGACGCCGCGCACGGCGGATCGCCGACCAACGATGCTGTGCTGGCTGCTGAACACGGACGCACCGGCGGTTACATCACTGAACGTATCATCAGTCGACCTGTCGCCCGGCATTCATCGCAGGTATCGGGGACACACGGCGCTCGCAGGCCGACACCTTCGCCAACAGCGGCGAGGCGGGCGGATTCAAAGGTTCTAGAGTCGTGGCATGGCAATTCGGGACGACGGCGATCCTGTCAGAGGTGTCCGGGATGTCGTGGCCGTGCAACTGCCCGACTATCGGATCGACTCGATAGCGCTGCTCGGGGAGGGGGAGGACAACGTTGTCTATGAGGTCAATGGCGAGCTGATCGTGCGCTTCAGCAAGGAACCCGATCTCGGGAGCCGAGCCGCGCGGGTGATCAATGAAGCAGGTCTTCTGGCCGCGGTCGCGAGTGTGTCACCACTACCGGTTCCCGAGCCGTGTTTCAGCCTCGCCGAGCAGGGCTGCCTGGCGTATTTCGAACTCCCCGGCCGACCGCTGATCGACCTGCCGGCGTCACGGCGATCGGCCCATGTGAGGTCGATCGCCACGGCGCTCGGCCGGTTCCTCGCGGCTGTGCATGCCGTTCCGGTCGACCGGATGGCCGACTTCGTGGACGCCGACGACCAGCCGAAAGCAGTGTGGCTCGATGAGGCCGCACGGATCTACGAGACGATCGCCGACATGGTGCCCGAGGCGCATCGTCCGGCCGTGGCGGTCTTCCTCGACGCAACGCCCGCGGCGGATCGCTATGACTTGGTGTTCTCCCACAACGATCTGGGGATCGAACACGTTCTGGTGGAACCTGTTTCGGGGACAGTCACCGGCGTCATCGATTGGAGCGATGCCGCGATCGTCGACCCGGCCTATGACTTCGGTCTCATCTACCGCGATCTCGGCCCAGCAGCACTGGACATAGCGTTGGACAATTACCGCACCAGCGCCAACGACTTGCGGGCGATCCGGGAGCGCGCAGCCTTCTACGCCCGGTGCGGCGTGTTGGAGGATCTGGCCTACGGGATCGAGCACGGGTTGCGCAGCTACCTCGACAAGAGCCTTGCGGCACTGACATGGCTGTACCCGATCCCGGCGCGCTGAACCCGCTTCTCGATCCATCGGCCTGCCCGAGTCGTGGTTCGGAGCGGATGGCCGGTGGTTGTCGGAAAACGGTGCTGAGCTCACTTTTCCGCCACATCCGTACGGTCCGCATCCGTGGTCGCATCAGGACCGGTGGGTCGGAAGCGGTGTGCTCAGCTACACCGGCCGCACGACGCCTATGCGGTCTGGGCCTTCTTCCGCGATGGGCGATGCGATCGCTGGTACATCGACTTCGAGGCGCCCTACCGTCGCGGCGAAACATGCTTCGACACAGTCGATCACGGACTGGATATCGTCATCGAAGACGGCAGCCGGCGATGGAAGGACCGGGAGGAACCTGCTGGTGGCTGCCACGCTGGCAAGACTGGCGTCACGCACCTTCCCGTCAGGCTCCCGAGTGCAGGTAGGCGGCCCAGAGGGAGGGGGTGCGGGGGAGAGTGCCGCGTATGGAGCGGATCGCCTCGTGCAGGGCGACGGGGGCTTTGTCGATGGCGAGATCGTCGACGTCTCGGGCGGATGTGAGGGCGGTGTAGAAGGCTTCGGCGACCTCGACGGCGGTTTCGTCATCGATGGTCCACAGGGTGCCGATGACATGGGGGTAGCCGGCGAGCTGGAAGGCGGAGGCGAGATGCGTCGCCTCGTCGAGTAGTTCGGCATGGACGATGCGCGCGGTCTCGCATGCCGAGAGGTAGGCCAGACGGGCGTGATCGAGCTGCACAGGTGCGAGAGCGGAGACTGTGAGCGGGTCGGTGGCGTGATCGTGCAACAACAAGCGGCTGAGGGAAGGGTCGCTCGGGTCGCTGGTGCCGTGGCAGATGAAGTGGGCGATCGAGCAACTGGACAAGCTCGCGAGGACGTTCGCTTTGGTAGGAAGCGTGCGCGCCGGGTCGCTGTCGGCCTCAGGGGCGGGGTCAGGCTCGGTGAGTACGACCGAGTCGGGCAACAGCCGTTCGACTATGCGGGCTTCGTCGAGTACGTGATGGAGCCGGCCGTCCACACCGGGGGTGGTGGGCATGGCGACGATCGCGGCGCGCGTCGCACCGGCCGAGTGTTGCCGAGCGCGGCGTTCCCGGGCGTAGCGGAGGGCTGCGATGGTGGGGGTGTAGGAGGACACGACCCGATCGAGGACCGATCGACCGCCGGATGTGGGCCCGCTGGAGTGGTAGCCTGCCGCGTGCACGGGCAGGAGACCGAGTATTCCTCCTGGTGCCCACCACACTCGTGGCCAGTCGGAGCCGGCCGGTGGAATCCGGTTGTGGCCCAGAGCCTCCAGGACCGGGCTTGCGGCCGTGTCCCACAGCCATTCGAGGCTGTCGAGCAATTGTCTTTCTGCCGCCCGCCGTTCGGCTGCGATCGGGGAGTAGCGGGTGACGTCCAAAGCGCGTTGGAAGTTCACCGCCCTGCCGACGACGTCGTCCATGGTCAAGCCGGGCAGGGCGAGACCGGTGACGGCCCCTTCGGCCAGCACGAGCGCGTCGCAGCGGTATCGACTGATGTTGAAGGTGACGATCGCTCCCTGTTCGGATTGCGCGAGCAGTTCGCCGATCGAGGGCGGCAGGGCGAAGGTGCGGAATCCGTCCTGTGCGCGGATTTCCGCGAGCAGTCGGTCGAATTCAGCGACGAGCTGCCTGCGGTCGCGTACGTGCCGACCGTTCTCGCTGATCACCGCGGCGGGATCGAGGGGGATATCGAGTGTGGTCGCGGCCTTGGTCTCGTGGTCGAGTCGCGCACGCAGCCGGGTGAAGCGCTGAGCGAGATCGGGGTGTCGGACCGCGAGTTCGGTCAGATCGCCGCGGATGTTCAGGGTGCGGCCGAGTAGTATTGCGCGACCGGCTTCGAGCAAGCGCAGCGCCAGTTCGGGCCGAGCCGATGCGGCGGTGGATGGATCGTTCAGCGCGAGCGCGGCGGCGTCGGCGGCGATCCCGAAACCGTTGCCCAAGGCGTGTTGCTGGTCTATTCGGTCCAGCAGCGGCGGTACCAGCTCCGGCAGTGTCCGCACCGCACCTTCGAGCATTCGTGCCGCCAGTGCGGGGTCCGAACCCGCGGCCGAGAGCGCCGCACCATGCGCTGCTCGCACGCGAATCGAGGGTGTCGCGGTCTTTGTGTCGATCGCGCGCCGGAAGACACCGACCGCCTCGTCCCGGTCTGCTGCCGATGCGGTCCGCTCGAATCGCGCGTACAGTGCGCCACCGAGGCTGAGGAGCATGCCGCCCAGTCCGGGGCTCTCCGGCGTGGCGGCGGCTATGGCTTGCCTGCCGATATCGATGGCTTCGTCGATGTCGGCGAGATCGGCCGCCGCGGCGTTTTCGCGGAATCGGAACATCAAGGTGTTCTCGAAGGTGTGCAGTGTCTGCGCGCGGTCGGAATGATCAGCCGGGGTGGCGGCCACAGCCTGGCGCGCCGTGGCGATCGCTTCATCGAGATCCGCTGCGCCGGCCGTGCGTTCGAAGCGGGTGCGCAGAGCGAGGCCGAGGTTGGATCGGATGCGATTCTCCAGTCGCAGATCGTCCGATACCGTGCGAAGTGCGTCGCGGAGATGCTCGATGGCTTCGTCGATATCGGGCAGCGCCCCGATGCGTTTGAATCGGGCCCACAGGGCGGCGCCGAGCGCGGTCAGGATGCCGGCTCGGTCTGCGTGGTCGGCGGGTGCTTCGGCGAGCGCTCGGCGAGTGAACGCTACGGCGTTCTCCAGGTCGGGTAGCGCTCCGAACCGTTCGTACCTGGTCAGCAGGCACGATCCCAGCCCCGTGAGCCGTGCGTGCCGCTTCGGGTCGTCGGCGGGAGTCGAGGCCAAGGCTTCGGTGTGCAGGTCGATGGCTTCGTCGAGGTCGGTGGTCGCGGCGGTCCGTTCGAATCGGAGCATCACGCTGTAACCGTGATCTCCCGCCAGCATCGCCCGGTCGGGGTGGTCGGCGGGAGTGCGGGCGAGAGCTTGTGCGCCGACTTCGATGGCTTCGTCCAGCAGCGCTGGTGTTCCTGTGTGTTCGTACAAGGTCCGCAGACCTTGGGCATGTGCGTACAGCATCGAGAGGTAGGCGGGATCGTCGGCGGCTGCCGTGGCGACCAGTTCACCCCGCAGTCCCACCACCCGCCGCAGGTCCTCGAGAGCGCCACTCCGGTCGAAGCGCGCGTGCAGCGTCATTTCCAGCGCGGCGACTATCGGCTCGCGGCCAGGGAGTCCGGGATCGCAGGCTGCCACGGCTTGTTCTCCGTAAGCGATCGCCGTGTCGAGATGCACGGGTTTACGGGTGCGTTCGAATCGCGCGCGCATGGTATCGGCCAAGCTGTGCAAGACCATGGGGCGATCGGGGTGCGTCGCTGAGATGAGCGGTTCCGCCTGCTCCAGCAGGTCTATGGCTTCCTCGAGGTCTTCGGGTACGGCCGTTTGCTGGTATCTGCTCCAGAGCGCGGCACCCAGCCCGGCCAGCCGTGGGCCGCGAGCCGGGTGCTCGTCCGGGGTGGCTGCCACGGCCTCGGTGTGCAGGTCGACGGCTTCGGCCAGATCCTGGGGGAATTGTGTGCGTTCGAAGCGAATGTGCAAGAAAGCGCCGAGATTGGCGAGCATGCGAGCGAGGTCGGGATGGCCGACCGGGGTCGCCGCGGCGGCCTGCCTGCCGACGTCGATGGCTTCGTCGAGGTCCGCGAGCGCTCCGGTGTGGCTGTAGCGGGTTCTGAGTGTGTTGGCGAGATTGGCTTGGAATCCGCTGCGGTCGGGATGGCCTGTAGGTGTCGCGTCCACCGCGCGGCGGCCCAGTTCCATGGCTTCGTCGAGGCTCGCCACCTGCCGGGTGGCTTTGTATCGGGTATGCAGTGCGTTCCCGAGGTTGGACAGCATGAGGCCGAGGTCGGGACTGCCTGCGGGTAACGCGGCCAGCGCCCGGCGGCCCAGCGCGATGGCCTCGTCCAGATCGGCTCGCGCGCCCGCGATTTCGAAACGCGCGTGCAGTGCGCTGCTCAGGTTGGACAAAGGATGGCTTCGGCCTACCGGATCGGCGATGGCACGCCGTCCCAGTTCGATCGCTTCGTCCAGATCCTGTGGGTTCCCGGTGTGCTCGAATCGGGTGTGCAGTGTCATCGCGAGACCGGACAACATGTTCGGGAGATCGTCGTAGTCGGACGGGGCGGTCTCGACCGCCAGCCTCCGCAGCCGGATCGCTTCATCGAGGTCGGCAGGCCCTCCGGTGAACTCGAATCGCTGCCAGAGGGCTGTCGCCAGGTTGGCGATGATGCCGGGTCGGTACGGGTGGTGCTCGGGGGTGGCCTCGATGGCATGGCGTCCCAGCGTGATGGCTTCGTCCAAGTCGATTCCGGCGCCGGCCTCGTGGAATCGGGCTCGCAGCGCGGCCGACAGTTGAGCCAGCGCTGTGCCGCGGTCGGCTCGGTCGGCGGGAATGCCGGTGAGGGCAAGTCGCCCGACTTCGATGGCACCGCGCAGATTCTCGGCGTCGCGCGTCAGGCGGAACCGCGCCAGCAGGACGATTCCGAGGTTGCACAGGATTCCGCCCCGCGCCGAACTGTCGGACGGGGTGGCGGCCAGGATGCGCCACCACAGCCGCAGAACCGCGGTGACGAACTCGACATCGTCGGATTCCTGGGTCTGGTCGAGCAATGCGACGGCAACGAGAGCGGCTTCCTCGGCGAGCAGCGGCAACAGCTGTTGTGGCAATTGTGCGAGGTCGACGCCGGTGACGAAACACGCTGTGAACATCTCGACGGCGGTCGACAGGTCACGGTGCTCGGCTTGCTGCGGCCTGGCCTCGTAGCGGTACCAGTAGAACCAACCCGCGAGCAGCGCCGACTCCAGGTCGCCGCCGTTCACCAGCGCGACGAGCTCGCGTGCCTGTCGATCGGCCTCCGGCGCGAGGACCGCTGCGGGATCGTCGGTCAGCTCCATTCTTCGGATGCGAGCGGCGATCGCGCTCTGTAGCGCGATCCGCCGGTCGGCGAAGAGACCACCCGTGGGGTCGCTGCTTGTTTCCATCCGAACCGGTCCCCCAGATGCGCACGAACGTGTATCGGAGACGGTACGCCCTGTGCTGTTCTCGTGGATGGCGTCGGCAGCGAACTCGGTGCGGCACAGGCTCGGTCGCGTTCCTTTGTGGCACAGCGTTTCCCGTGTGACGGTCGCGGCGTGGCAGGCGGATCAGCCGGACAGCAGTTTTCGCAGCGGATCGAAGCGGGCCGGATCATCGGACACCAGCTCGGTCAGGCGGTCGGCGATCGCCGCGGACAGGTGGGTGCGAATATTCCGGGCCACCGTGCTGCCCTCGTCGGTCAGCGCGACGCGGGTGATCCTGCGATCCGCCGGATCGGGCGCCCGGCCCACCAGGCCACGCCGCTCCAGCCGGTCGACCATGCCGGTGACGTTGGTCTTGTCGCAGCCGAGCAGCGCGGCCAGTTCGCCGAACGACGGCCGGTGCCGGCCCAGCAGGCACAGCACCTGCGTCTGTTGGCTGGTCAACTCGAACCGCCGTGCGGTCTCGGCGTACAGCGCGGCGGTTTCGCGATGCAGCGTCATCACCGCGGCGGCAAGATCCGGCGTTTCGCTCACCCCGGAAGTCTAACTACCGGACTGTTGACATCACCGACCATTAAGTAGAGGATCTCGACTATCTAGTATCTCTACCGAAAGGTGGTCGGCATGACGGTCGCACTCGTCACCGGCGGTGCGCGCGGGATCGGTCGCGCGATCGCTCTGCGGCTGGCCGCCGACGGCGCGCAGGTCGTCGTGAACTACCGGCAGAACGCCGCGGCGGCGGCCGGCGTCGTCGCGGAGATCGAGCGCGCCGGTGGGCGGGCCGTGGCGGTCGCGGGCGACACCGCCGATCCCGACCGGATGACACGGCTGTTCGACACCGCCGTCGACACTTTCGGCGGACTCGACATCCTCGTCGCGAACGCGGGGGTCACCCGGTTCGCCTCGCTCGCCGAGACCACACCGGCCGATTTCGACCGTCAGTTCGCCGTCAATGCCCGCGGCACCTTTCTCGCGTTGCGCGAGGCGGCTCGCCGGCTGCGCGACTACGGCCGGATCGTGGTCGTCTCCAGTGGAGTCACCGTGACCGCACGGCCGGGTACCGGCGCCTACGGAGCAGGCAAGGGGGCCGCCGAGCATCTGGTGCGGGTCGCCGCGAATGAGCTGGGCGCGCGCGGGATCACCGTCAACAGCGTCCGGCCTGGCGCCACCCGCACGGACGCGCTGGTCGAGCAACTCGGCGCCGAGGCGGTCGCGCGGATGCCGGTCACGGCGCCGCTGGGTCGCATCGGCGAACCCGCCGACATAGCCGCGGTGGTGGCGTTCCTGGTTTCGGCCGACGGCGCATGGATCACCGGACAGCATCTCAACGCGGCGGGCGGGGCGTACTGAGCGCGCGCGGCCGCAGGCGGTGCGGTCGCGCGCCATCGAGTCACCCCAGCGCCGCGACGGCGGCTCGAGCGGCCTCGGCGACAAGAGGACTGTCGGCCTCGGCGTTCTGCTCGGCTTTCGTGGACAGGACCGCGATGACGAAGGGAGAGCGCCCCGGCGGCCAGACGACGGCGACGTCGAGGGCGCTGCCGTAGGCGGGGCTGCCGGTCTTGTTGCCCACGGTCCATCCGGGGGGCAGCGCGGCGCGAATCCGGTCGGCGCCGGTCTTGCTGGCGACGAGCCACGATTTCAATTGCGCCCGTTCGGGATCGGCGAGAACGTCGCCGAGGACCAGGGCGCGGTAGTCGGCGGCCAGTGCGGCCGGTGTGGTCGTGTCGCGCTCGTCACCGGGAACGGCGCTGTTGAGCTCGGTCTCCCAGCGGTCAAGGCGCGATGTGGTGTCGCCGATGGACCGCAGGAACGCGGTGAAACCCTCCGGACCACCGAGAAGTTTCAGCACCTGGTTGCCCGCGGTGTTGTCGGATACGGTGATCGCCGCGTCGCACAGCTCGGCGACGGTCATGCCGGTGTCGGCGTGCTTCTCGGTCACCGGCGAATTGGCGACCAGTTCGGAGCGGGAATAGCGGATCACCTGATCGAAGTAGCCCGTGGACAGCGGATGGTCGCGAAGCAGCGCACCGCAGGCGAGACCTTTGAAGGTGGAGGCCATCGGGAACCTCTCCGCGTCTCGATGGGCGACGGTGCGGCCGGAGCCGGTGTCGATCGCGGACACACCCAGCCGGGCGGCGTGGTCGGTCTCGAGTTCGGTGAACGGCGCGGCCGCGGCCGGCGGTGTGGTCTGCGAGGCGGCAGGCACGTCGGCAGCCGACCCGCACGCGGTGGTGACGAGGGACAGCGCTGATACCGCCGCGGCGGCCAGAAGTCGACGGTGACCGAGCAGGTCACGCCGAGGGGAAACGGAAATGATCACCGACGCACCACACCATCGACACGTTCGCCGACACCAATATCCGGTTCCGGCGCGGGCGAGTCGGCTTGGATATCGCCGCAGGTTTGCTCGCTCTTTCGGCTCCGGAGCGGACCGCGCCGGTGCGCGGCCGAACCGATGCCGGACGCCCCGCTGGTTCAATGACCGCATGGACCTGATCCGCCACCTTCGTTTCTTCGTTGCCGTCGCGGATGAAGGACACTTCGGCAGGGCCGCGGCCGCGCTGGACATGACCCAGCCTCCGCTGTCGCAGGGACTCAGACGGCTCGAACGGCATCTCGGCGTCGACCTCATCCGCCGTACCCGGCAAGGAGCCGTGCTCACCTCGGCCGGTGTGCAGCTGCTCCCGCGCGCTCGGCTGCTCGTGGACGACGCCGAGCGCCTGCTCGCCGAGTCCCACCGCATCGCGAACGCCCACGGCGCCGTGCACTGGGGTGCGATCACGGCACTGCCCGACCGGGTGGTCACGGCGTGTGTGGGCGCCTTGCGCACCGTGGTCGCGCCCGGCGCCGCGGTGTCGACGAGGGTGGGCACGAGCGTCGATCTGGTCGCCGATGTGCGCGCCGGCATGTTCGATGTGGCGGTCATCGAGCACCCCGCCCTGGTCGACGGGGTCGAGGTGCGCCCGGTCGTGAAGGTGCCGCGCTGGCTCGTGGTGCCGTCGGATCATCGCAGCGCGGCCGCCGAACGCCCCACCTTTCCCATGCTCGCGGGGTTGAACTTCGCTTGTCCGCCCCGCGCGGCCAACCCACCCGCCTTCGACACCGCCGTGGACCTGCTGCGTGAGCGCGGGCTGGACGCACCGACCGTGCCCGCGCCAGACGATCGCACCCTGTTCGCGGCGGTGGCGGCCGGAACGAGTTTCGGTCTCACTGCCACGGCTCCCTCGCGCACGCCCGGCGTGACGTGGCTGCGCATCGCGCCGCAGGCGGTCGCCCTGCGCGTCCGCGTCGTCCACCGGCCCGGCGCCGACGCCCATGCCGACGCGGTCGACCGGGTCCTGTACCGGGAACGACTGCGGTGAGCACCGTCGAGGACCGCATCCGCGCCGTGTTCGCCGACGCCGGATGCACCGGGTGGTTGCACGCCCGCCGGTGCGACGGCTCCGCGACCGAGATCTCCGTGGGCGGTGCCGAGCGGGTCGTGCTGGCGTCGGTGTACAAGTTGCCGCTGTTCGTCGCGTTCTGCCGCCATGTCGACGCCGGGCGCATCGATCCCGCTACCCGGCTGACGGTGGTCCCGTCCGACTGCACCCCCGGCCCGACCGGCATCGCCGTCATGCGCGATCCGGTGACCATGAGCCTGCGCGACCTGGCGACGTCCATGATGACCGTCTCCGACAACGCCGCGGCGGACGTCCTGCTCGGCGCGACCGGACTCGGCGCCGTCGAGAGCCTGCTGGACGATCTCGGCCTCGAGCGCACCCGCATCGTGGGCGGCACCGCCGACCTGCACCGCAGCCTCGTCCGCGACACCGACACTCACAGCACCGCGGAGGCGTTCGCGGCGCTGGCGCAGAACGACGACGCATGGTCGGTGTCGGCGTACGACCCGTCCTACACCAGCGCGACCACGCCGGAGGAGATGACGCGGCTGCTGCGCGCGCTCTGGAACGGCACGGTGCTGTCCGCGGAGCAGACCGACTTCGTCCGCGCCGTCATGCGCCTGCAGGTCTGGCCGCATCGCGTCGCGGCCGGCTTTCCGCATCGCAACGTTTCGACCGCGGGCAAAACCGGCACCATCGGGGTGATTCGCAACGAGGTAGCGGTTGTCGAATTTCCTGGCGAGCACCCCGTCGCGGTTGCCATATTCACTCGCGCGGCCCGCGCGGACCCGCACCTGCCCGCCGTGGACGCCGCTATCGCCGAGACCGCCCGCATCGCCGTCACCGAACTCCGGCTCCCTTTGCCGTAGCAACAGCGGTGGGAAAGGTGAGAATGCCGCGCCCGAATATCTGCTTGGGCACGCCGGAGTCTGCTACCAGGCTTTCAAAGAGCCTGCGCCATGGAGTCGATCGAGGATTTCGGCGGCGGACAACGGATGCGCCGCGGCGCGCGTGATCTCGGCGGCGTGGCCGGCGGGGCACCTGCCGGACGGGATGGACACCGTGGTGCACAACGCGCAGTCCTCGATCGCGCCCGTGCGATGAGCTCGGATGTTGCGGCCATCGAGCGCGGCGACCACGCCGAACATACTGGGTGGAGTGAGGGACATGTGAACAGCATTCTGGCTTGTCGGATCGCGAAGTCCGCCTGCGTGGCCGACCTCCTTGGCGGCCTACCGACGTCGTTGTCGAGGGCGGGGCCCGGTGACGGCGTCGCCGGCCGGACCTGTGCCTGAGCACGCATCCAGCATGGTCGGGTAGGTACGGGCCCGCATCGGTGATTTCACCGACATATACCTATTTACGGAAAGGTCGGAGCCTGTCGATTCGCGAGCCTTGTTGCTGGCGTGGCTGATGAGACATGGGGGAATTCCGGCGCCGAATTCGGCGCAGAGGATCAAGGGATTGACCGGTCAGCGGGCGGGTAATTCGGCGATGGCGAGACGCCCAGGCCTGGGGCACTCCGGCGCGGGCCTCGGGCGTCGGACTTCCGCGGACGGTGAGGACGACAGATCATGACTGAGCTGGGCGAGGGTGTCTATCGGATCGTCAATGCGGGCACGGGTTGCGTGCTGGCGCTCGAGAGCGCTGACCAGGTCAGAGTCGTGGGGGAGCCGGGCGTCGAGGACGGCTGGCAGCACTGGCTGCTGTCGAGCGCGCCGGAGTTCGGCGAAGAGATCTGGTACATCACCAACGGCCGCACCGGCACGCGGCTCGGACTCGGCGATGGGCTGGCTTGCGAAGGGACTCGTGTCGAGTGCAGCGGGACACCCATGGGGTGGCAGATCGTGACCGACGAAGCCGACGCCGACCGCTATCGCATCGCGGTCTGGCCTGCCTGCGAACTCGTTCTCGGGCTGTCCGGACACGACGGTGGTGCGGAGGCCGACCAGATCGGACTGACGCGGTATGCGCCCGCCAGCAGCACCCAGCGATGGCAGTTCCAGCGCGCCTGATCGCGAAGCACTACGGAAAGGAGAAGGTTATGACTGCTTCGCGTACCTATCTGGTCCGTCTCGATCCGCTCCTCCTCGGCCACGGGGTGACTGCGCGCGGGGGCCGGGAGCAGTTCTTCGACTGGCTGGCCGAGAGCGAGGCCGAGGTCGTCCGGCTCTGCGGCGCCGACCGCGTCGTCATCGCTTCCGAACCCGAGGTGGCCGACCGGGCCGGATACCTCGAGTACGTTCTGGGCGTCGAACCTTATGAGTGACCGGACTTCTCGGGGAAAGCGAGGTCCCGGTCCGACACCCTGATCGTGTCGGACCGACCATCCGGTCGTAACCCCCCAAGGGCGCAAAGGCACGCAAAGCCCGGCCGCCGGAACGAGCGTTTTGCCCAGACTGGGAATGTTGGGCCTGGCGGGCGGCTGTGGGTGCCAGCTACTGCCAGGCCCAACCCGCCGGATCATCGGTCGAGCCATGCGGCACGGACGGCCACGCAACGAATTTCACACCGGCAGCCGGATCGATGCGGCGATACGCTGTGCCGGGCAACCATTCGGCATACGGTTCGGTTCGAGCAGGAGTTACGGCGGTGGACAAGCCTCACCTGACGGTGGAGACCTCGACTACCCAGGGTGTCGAACCGGGCGAACGCGCGGACTACTGGGCGGAACTCATCACCTCCTATCACCGGCGCATGGCATACGACTTTCCCGGCGGGAGCGACTTCAACGGGCGTACGAAACTGTGTCGCACCAGTAAGTACCAGTTGGTGGGGTGGAAGTCCGACGGTGTGTCCTACGTCCGGACGCCCAACCACGTACGCGACGACAGCGACGACGATTTCCGGCTTCTGCTCACTTTCGCAGGCCGGACGGAACTCTGGGACGACGGTGGCCGAGCACATCTGCCGCATCGTGCCGGCCGTCTGGTGACCCTCGATCGGCCGATCGGCCTCCGGCACGGGCACGGCACCAGCGGTGTGCTGATGACGATCCCGCGCCATGAGCTCGAGCACCGCGTCGACACCGAGGATTCCCTGTTCGCGCGACCGATGGACTTGACCTCCGGGCTGGGGCGGGTGGTGACCGACATGCTCACCGGCCTGCTCGAGGAGAGCGATGCGCTCGACGGCTACCAATTCGACGCCGCGGCCTCCCACATCGTGGATCTGCTCTGCATGCATGCGCGCGCTCGGAAGATGACGAGCATCGACCACCTCGACAAACTGGACGCGGCGATACGTCATCACGTCCGAGCGCACGCCACCGACCCCGGCCTTTCCACCGCGACCATCGCGCGCTCGCTCGGCTGGTCGACCAGACAGATCCAGCTCGCCCTCCGGCATTCCGGAACCACACCGCGGGAACTGATCCGAGAAGAACGCTTGCAACTGGCGTACCGGCGGTTGAGCGATCCCTCGTTTCGTCACCAGAGCATCGCCGCGATAGCGGGCGGTCTGGGTTTCGGTTCGGCCAGCGCGTTCAGCACGATATTCCGGCGGCGCTTCGGAGTCAGCCCCCGCGATATCCGCCATTCGGTCCGGCCGGCCACCGCCGCCGGCAGGTGAGATCGGCCGCGAGCGGCACATCGTAGGAGCCGGCGTATCGAGGCAACTTTGCGCGCGGGAGCAACTTCTGTTCGCGCGCGAGCAACTGACGCCGGACGGCGATGACTAACGTCCGCATTGCCCACCGATATGGCGGCGTACCAGTGGTTATCGCAAGGAGGATCAGGTGCGCGAAGCTACAGCAACGACTATCGGGAACGTTCGATGAGTCGCTGTCGCGCAGTACGTGTTGCCGGCGTGAAGCGGTGGCCCCGTTGACCGTCGAGGTGATCGAAAGACGGAAACCCGTATCGTTTCCCGCGGAAGTATGGATCGTCTCGGTCACCACCTTTCTCAGTCGATCGGTGGGATTCCTCGCGCTGTACTCCACGGTGTTCTACACATCGATCGGGCTGAGTGCCGCCGCTCTGTCGCTGGCATTGTTCGCGGCCGGGCTCGCCGGCGTGCTCGGGTCGCTGGCCGGCGGGTGGTTCGCTGCCCGGTTCGGGTCGACCGACGTACTGATCGCGGGCTCCGTACTGAACGTTCCACTGTTGTTCCTGCTCGGATCGCTGTCGACGGAGCCGGTCTCTGCGATCGTGTCGGCATCCCTGAGCGTCGCGGTGACACAGTCGTTCGCCGGGCCCGCGGCCGCGTTGGTCACCGGCTCCGGCTACCAGGGCGACACCGTGACCGTGGTCGCCTTCCACCGGATATTTCTCAGCAGCGGCGTCACGGTCGCTCCGATCGTTGTCGCGGTGGTCGGCGAACAGAACTTCTCGACGCTGTTCTTCCTGTCCTCGCTCGGCTCGCTGCTCACCGGGGTGTTGCTGTTGAGTGAGCGCGCCAGGCTGCGGTCGGCAGAAGAACGCGCGCGGACGCGGGAGAGTGCGACGGAATTCGATCCCCGTTCCGCGACGGAAACCGGATACGACACCTTCCGGACGGCGCGGCTGTGGGCGGTTGTCGGAGTGTTCGCAACGGCCATGGCGATCTACGCCCAGAGCACGAGCGGAACACCGCTTTCCCTGGAACGGATTTCCGGCGGGGGGCAACTCTACGGTGTTCTGATCGCGGTGAATTCGATCTTCATCATCGTCTGCGAGTTGCCGCTGAGCTTCGTGACATCACGGATCCGGTGGAACTACGCGCTCGGGCTCGGCATATTCGTCACGGGGCTTGGACTCGCGGTGTGCGGGCTCGGGACCAGCTGGACCGTCTGCATTTCGGGCTTCGTCCTGTTCTCCCTCGGCGAGGCGATTTTCCTTCCGCAGGCGAGCGCGGCGATAGCGAAGCTCTCTACCTCGTCGGAGAACGCGAGGTATCAAGGTTTTCTTTCGGCCGCCCAGTCGATCGGCTTCGCGGTCGGGCCCGGGATCGGCGCCTTCGGAGTCCTGCACGATCTCTCGCTGTACTGGGCGCTGATCGTCCAGATCTCATTCGTCACGGGGGCGGTAGCGGTGGTAGCGGGGGTAGACAAGAACAGGAGTCCGGACCGTGTCCGATAAGTCGGTCTTGATCGTCGATCCGGTGAGTTCGGGAACGCTGTACCCGTCCTTGCTCGAGGGATATGGCATCGACACCCTACTGCTGGATACCGACCAGGCGCTGGTGTCGGGATTCCGCCGCGCGCCCACACCCGGAGCGTTGAATTTCGAAGCCGACTTCGGATCGTCCTACCGGCTGCTGCTGCGGTGGTGTCTGGACCGCTCGGTGAAATACGTGATCGCCGGATCGGAACCGGGAGTCGAGCTGTGCGATCGTCTGCGCGCGGACCTTCCCGACTGCCCCGGCAACGACACGACCGCGCCGACGCGCAGATGGGACAAGCAGCGCATGTTCGAAGCCTTGGCGGCCGCAGGCGTGCCGAGTCTGACGACCCGGGCTGTCGAAGCGCATGGGAATGCCGTTCCGGCCGAGGCTATCGCGGAGTTGCGCGGCGGCCGGAAGCTGGTCGTGAAACCGGCCAGGGGAGCCGCCTCCGTGGACGTTCGATTGGTGGACACTCCGGACCAATTGACTGCCGCTGTCTCCGCGATCACCGGCAACGCCGGACTCTTCGGGTCCGGCTCGGCCGCGCTGATCCAGCAGATGTATCCCGCGCCCAGAGTCGAATACGCCGTGGACACCTTCTCCACCCCGGATGGACACGAACTTGTCTGTGTCAGCGTGTACGACAAATGGGTGTCGGCTTCCGGCGACTTCGTTTATGAGCGGGGGCGCTGGCTCGAGGGTGACGACCCCGTGGTGGGCGAGCTGACGGATTACGCGTGCCGCGTGCTCGACGCGCTCGGGGTGCGCGTCGGTCCCGCGCACATGGAGATCATGTCCGGTGCGCTCGGTCCCCGCCTGATCGACTTCGGCGCGCGAGCGCATGGGATCGGTCACCCTCGGCAGACCTATCTGCTCACCGGGAACTCGCAGATACACCGCGAATGCGAGTACATCGCCGAACTTTTCGGCATCCGCGCTCCGGCGCAGGAGCGCAGGACCGGTTACGCCCTGTCCCAGCGCGGCGCGCTCGTGCTCTTCAGCATCGATCACCAGGCCCGGTATCTGGGTGGGGCAGAAGCGGAACTCGCAGGACTCCCCGGCGTGCTGGAGGTGCTGATGGCGGCCGAGCGGGGCAGGACATACCCGGCTACCAGGTCCATGATGGATTCGGTTGCGCTGGGACTCGCCTTCGTCGTCGCCGGGGACATGGCGGAACTGGATTTCCGGTGTGCCGAAGTCCGCAAGCGAGTCCGGGACTTTTTCACGGCCGCCTGAAGTCGAGCTGAATGGTCGGGGATTCTCCCTCCCTTTTCAACATATATCGCACCGGGGGACTTGCGGCAAGGCCGGGTGCATGGCGCAGAATGTCCGGCCGAAGGGTCAGGACCTGCGAAAACGTGGGGTTCGTGCGGTCTGCGCGGACCGCGGGAGCGCCTGGCGGAACGCAAACTCTCGGCAGATGGGTGGCTCATGTTCGATGTGATCGTTGCCGGCGCGGGTCCGACCGGCTTGATGCTGGCCGGTGAGCTGCGGCTGCACGGCGTGCGCGTGGTGGTCCTGGAGAAGGAGGTCCAGCCGCCTGCGTATGTCCGCTCCCTTGGCCTGCATGTGCGCAGCATCGAGGTGATGGATCAGCGTGGTCTGCTGGAGCGGTTCCTCGCGCTCGGCCGCAAGCACCCGCTCGGGGGCTTCTTCGCCGGCATCACGAAGCCGCCGTCCGAGCGGCTGGACAGCGCGCACGCCTACGTGCTCGGCATTCTGCAGCCCAGCACCGATCGCCTGCTGGCCGAGCACGCCGTCGAGCTCGGCGCGCAGCTCCGGCGCGGCGACGAGGCGACCGGGCTGAGTCAGGACGAGGACGGGGTCACCGTCGAGCTGGCCGACGGCACGCGGTTGCGCGCGCGTTACCTCGTCGGCTGCGACGGCGGCCGCAGCACGGTGCGCAAGCTGCTCGGCGTCGATTTCCCCGGCGAACCGTCCCGCCGCGACACCCTGCTGGGGGAAATGGAGGCGACCGAGGATCCGGGGACAATCGCCGCCACCGTCGCCGAAATCCGTAAGAGAGAGTTGCGATTCGGCCTGGGACCGCTCGGCGACGGGGTGTACCGCGTCGTCGTACCCGCGGCCGAGGTGGTCGAGGACCGTGCGGTCGCGCCGACGCTCGAGGAGTTCGCGCGGCAACTGCGGGCGTTCGCGGGCACCGACTTCGGGGTGCATTCGCCGCGCTGGTTGTCCCGATTCGGCGACGCCACCCGGTTGGCCGAGCGTTATCGGGTCGGGCGGGTGCTGCTGGCAGGCGACGCGGCGCATGTCCACCCGCCGATGGGCGGGCAGGGACTCAACCTGGGCGTTCAGGACGCGTTCAACCTCGGCTGGAAACTCGCCGCCGAGATCAAGGGCTGGGCGCCGGAGGGGTTGCTGGACAGCTACGAGAGCGAACGGCGGCCCGTGGCCGCCGACGTTCTGGACAACACCCGCGCGCAGGCCGAGCTGATCTCCACCGAACCGGGCGCCCAGGCGGTGCGCCGACTGCTGTCGGAACTGATGGACTTCGAGGAGGTGAACCGGTACCTGATCGAGAAGGTCGTCGCGATCGGCATCCGCTACGACTTCGGCGATGGCCACGATCTGCTCGGCCGTCGCCTGCGCGACGTGCGATTGCGAAGCGGCCGCCTCTACGAGCTGATGCACGACGGGCGCGGCCTGCTCCTGGACCAGACCGGCGGGCTCTCGGTCGCCGGGTGGGCGGATCGAATCGACCACGTCGTCGACGTCAGCGAGGAACTCGAGGTGCCCGCCGTCCTGCTGCGCCCCGACGGCCACGTCGCATGGGTCGGCGATGAGCAGCAGGATCTGCTCGAGCACCTGCCGCGCTGGTTCGGCCGGCCGGCGTAGCCACGCTATTTCTGCGCGATCTGCTGTGCGGTGGCGTAGGCGAGGTGGAGGAAATCGGCACCGGTCAAGGCGGCCAGAGCGTCGGCGACCATGCGGGTGGTGCGCGGCGCGAAGACCTGGCCGAGGGTGAATCCGGTGATCACCCAGACATCGAAGCAGAACGGGCAGGTGAGCAGCTCTCCGATGCTGTGCGCCAGACCGTCGGTGGCCGCGGGTTGCTCCATGACCTCGCCGGGGCCGCCGTCGCCGGTCGGCCGCGTGAACGGAGCCCGGATCGGGGCGGTGATCGCATCCTTGGTCACGGTCCGGGACAGTTTGTGCGCCGCCAACGCCGTGACCACCAGATCTTGCACGCTCATCGCCTGTGGCAGCTTGCGGCCGGTCACTCTGCCGAGCACAGCGGCGACGGTCACGGTGATGCCGAACATCACCATGGTGGCGAGATATCCGCGCAACGAGCCGTGGTGTTCGGTCGCCCCGCGTTCGGCGTCACTCATGTGGCGTGCATACCCAGGCAGGCGGAGCCCACACGGAGGCGCGCCATCGTCGCCCCGGCCCGATGCCGCCATCGGAGCCCTGCCGCCCGGAGGCCGATGAGGGCCGCCTGCGATGCCACGGCGCCGCGACGTTCGCCGAGAGCCGACCGGCGTTTCCGCCGGACCGATGGTGGTATGCCAGCCCGATGACGAGCTCGTCCGATTACGAAAGCCGCCTGCGGGACGCCGCCGCCGAGAAGTTCGGTTTGGCGCACCTGCACGACGAGCAACTGCGTGCCATGGAGCAGGTGATGGCAGGCAAGGACGTGCTCGTGGTGCTGCCGACCGGTGCGGGCAAGTCCGCGATCTATCAGGTGCCCGCCTTGCTGCTCGACGGTCCGACCGTGGTGGTCTCTCCGCTCATCGCGTTGCAGAACGATCAGATCGATGGCATCGAGGGCAGCCGTGCCCCGGACGCGGTGGCGTTGAACTCCACCCAGCGCAAAAGCGAGCGCCGGGCGGCCTGGGACGCACTACGCCGCGGTGACGCCGAGTACATCTTCCTCTCGCCGGAACAACTGGCCAACGACGATCTGGTCGATGAGCTGGCGGCCCTTCGGGTTTCGCTGTTCGTGGTGGACGAGGCGCACTGCGTTTCGGGATGGGGGCACGACTTCCGGCCGGACTATCTGCGCCTGGCTCCGGTGGTCGAGCGGCTCCGGCGTCCCAGGGTGGTCGCCTTGACGGCGACCGCCGCACCACCGGTCCGGCGCGATATCGTGACGCGGCTCGGCATGCGCGACCACGGTGAAGTCGTCGCCAGTTTCGATCGACCGAACCTGCACCTGGCTGTCGAGCGATTCACCAGCGACGCCGACAAGCGCGGCGCCGTCATCGCTCGCATCCGGACGCTGGCCGCCGACCCGGCGACCGGGAACGGACTCGTCTACGTGGCCAGCCGCAAGGACAGCGAGTTCTACGCGCGGGAATCGTCGGAGTCGGGCATCCGGGTAGCGGCCTATCACGCGGGGATGAAGGCCACCCTCCGCGACGAGGTGCACCAGAACTTCCTCGCCGGGGATATCGACGTGGTGGTGGCCACCTCGGCCTTCGGCATGGGCATCGACAAGCCCGATGTCCGCTTCGTCGTCCACGCGTCTGCGCCGGATTCGCTGGATTCCTACTACCAGCAGATCGGCCGAGCCGGACGTGACGGCGAGTGCGCCGAGATCATCCTGTGCTACCGCCCCGAGGACCTGAGCCTCCAGAGATTCCTCACCTCGAGCAGGGTCCCCGCGGACACCATCGCCGAAGTCGCCCGTGCCCTGTATCGGCGCGACGATCCGGTGCGGCCGTCCGAGCTCGAAGTCGACGCCGCCCCCGCTCGCCGCACGCGGGCGATCAACCTGCTCGAACAGGTCGGTGCGATCACGACCACCGCGAAAGGTCTGATCCGAGCCGATCGAGGACGCGCACCCGAGCGCGCGGTGGAACAGGCAGCCGAGGCCGCACAGGCCTACGAAGAACTGACCGCTTCGCGCATCGACATGATGCGTGGCTACGCCGAGACCACCGGCTGTAGGCGGCAACATTTGCTCGGCTACTTCGGTGAGCAACTTCTCGACCCGTGCGCCAACTGCGACACCTGCGATGCCGGAACGGCCGCCGAGCGCGTCCCCGGTGGCGACGAGTTCCCGGTGGACAGTTCGGTCCGGCACCGCGCTTGGGGCGAGGGGATCGTGATGTCCACCGAAGCAGATCGCCTCACGGTGCTGTTCGAGGAGGTCGGTTACAAGACGCTGTCCCTGCCCGAGGTGCGTAAGCACAATCTCCTCAGCCGCCGCTGAGCGATCGGCGGTCCGCGGCGGGAAGCCGGCGCGGCCCAGGTGATTGTTTCCGATCGCGGGGTATTCGCCGGGTGGTGAACGGAGGTGGCTGATGCTGAAAGTCGATGGCCGCGACGGCCGGGAATGGTCCGCGAAGGACTCGGCGAATGCGCGTTTCGCGCGGGAGGTGTTGCGATCGGCCGCCCGGCCCGAGCGCATCGCGGAGGTGATCGCGGACATCGTCGGTGACCGTATCGAGGTGGGGCCGGTGCAGGCCGGTCCTGGGGGATTGGCCTCCGTCACCGCCACCGGTTGGCCCGGAAAGGTGCGGGCCGCAGCCTGCGACGGGGAGGAATGGGACGTTGCGCTGGAGTTGCCGATCAGGCTTCGGTTGCGGGTGGATATCGCCGGGGTCGTCGGACGGTTCGTCGCCACGGGGCGGGTGCGCTTGCGGGTCGGGCTGGTGCTGGAGGATCCGTGCGCGGTGTTCGTGCGTACCGAAGAAGTTCGTCAGGAGCACGTGGACATCAAGGTTCGTCCGGTCGACAGGCCGGCTCGGCTGCTCGACCGGCTCGCCGATGTGCGCTCGATGGTCGTCGATCATGTCGTCGCTTATGTCGGGGAGCTGCTGTCGAGCCGCGAGATCAGTCAGGTGCGGCGTATCGATATCGCGCAGGTCATCGACCGTGCTTGGGAGGCGGGCCTGATCCTCGACCCGGCGGCTCGGACGTTGCCCCGCAGCGCCTGACTTCGTCGCGGTCGCGCGGGAACACGGCGTGGGTCGCATCCGGCCCCGCCATTGCCTTTGAACCATCGATGCTGAGAGGTTCACGCCGGGGCAGTGGGGTAACACGGGTGCGGAAGGAACCCGCCGATGCGGGAGCCCCACGATCCGCGCATCGCGCCGGGCCGGACGGGACGCGACCGGCCGTGCGTTGCACTCGTCCGTAAATCGCTTTCGGGCAAGGGGTTCTGTAGTCGTGCGCGAAATAAGTTGTGACACAAGTAAATCCGATCAATTCGTGGTTTCTTCTCGGTTTGCGCCGGGCGGGCGGCGGTACCCGGCGACGGGGAGGGGACGTTGTTCCGTTCGTCGGAGGAGAGTGCATGTTTCGTCATACCGATTACTTGCAGTTCGATGTGAAGCCCGAGAAGCCCGATCCGGTGTACGCGCGCAAGCTGCAGGAGCTGATCGGTGGCGCGTTCGGGGAGATGACCGTCACCATGCAGTACCTGTTCCAAGGGTGGAATTGCCGGATGCCCGGCAAGTACAAGGACATGATCATGGATGTGGCGACCGAGGAGATCGGCCACGTCGAGATGATCGCGACGATGATCGCGCGGCTGCTGGAAGGAGCGCCCGCGACGCGCGCCACCCAGGAAGCGGCGGCTGATCCGGTGGTGGCGGCGGTGCTGGGCGGGATGGATCCGCAGCAGGCGATCGTCTCCGGCGGCGGGGCGTCGCTGTCGGACAGCAACGGGGTGCCGTGGAACGGCAGGTACATCGTGGCCAGCGGCAACCTCTTGGCCGACTTCCGCGCCAATGTGGCCGCCGAAGCGCAGGGTCGCATCCAAACCGCGCGCCTGTACAACATGACCGACGACCCAGGGGTCAAGGACATGCTGAAGTTCAACCTCGCCAGGGACACCTACCACCAGAACCTCTGGCTTGCCGCGATCGAGCAGCTGAAGGAGGACGGACTGGAAGGCACCGTCACGCCGAACGCGTTGTTCGACGAGGAGCACTCCGAGCATGCGACGAGCCTGTGGCATCTGTCCGACGGACCCGATGCCGGCGCGGGCCGGTGGGCGACCGGTGTCGCTCCGGACGGCGTGCACCAGAACGGTTTCCTCGCCGACCCGAAACCGCTGGGTGACAAGGCGTCGGCACCGCCGCCGGACCCGCAGTTGTACGCCACCTACGACGGCTCGCAGGGCAAGCCGCGTTCGGCGGCGTTGGGTACCGAGGCCGGACTGGTCGGCAAGGTGAAAGACGCTCTCGACCCCACCAAGCCCTAGTCGGGTCGCCCCGGGGTATTTGCCGGGCCGGCGCCACCTGTGTTCCCAGCTGACCAGGCCGGCGCCGGCCCGACCTCGGTGCGGCGGTCCGTCTGCCCGCCGGGGCGATCGTGTCAGAAGAGACGGTCGGCGGAGATGCCGAACAACTCGTGGGCCACGCCGCATCCGAGATCGCGCGCCAGCGCTCGCTTCCACGGGCGCTGGGTGATGGCGTGGGTCGGTCGGCGGGCCGCTCGGGGCGCGCCATGATGCATTGCCGTGGCGCTGCACACACCTGGTCGCTCACGCCCACCGAAATGTCGGTGCGGAGGAGTAGGCAGGGGCTATGAGTCGATCCACCGCAGTTCCGGACCCCTTCCGGCCGGCTTCCGGCCCGCGTCTGCTGGACGTCCGTCGCCTGTGGGCCGAGCCGGACGCGCTGGCGAGCCCGCGCGGGCAGCAGGTGCGCGCGCGTTTTCCCGACGCCGAGATCATCACCGTCGCCTCCCACTGGAAGATCGACCAGCTGCACGGCAACGCGGGCAACGTCGACCGCTGGATCCGGGTCAAGACCGAGGACTTGGTGCTCGGGGTCAAGAAGTCGCTGACGGCCCGTCCGAACGGTCGATCGGCCGACTGGATCGCGCCCTCGACGTCCAACGGCTGCGCGATGGCGTGCGCCTACTGCTACGTTCCCCGCCGCAAGGGCTACGCCAACCCGATCACGGTGTTCACCAACATCGACAAGATCATCGGCTATCTCGGACGCCACGTGCGCAGGCAAGGGCCGAAGCAGGCGCCGAACCAGTGCGACCCGCACGCGTGGGTCTACGACCTCGGCGAGAACAGCGACTGCTCGGTCGACGCACTGGTCAGCGACAACGTCGCCGACCTGATCACCGCGTTCAGCGCGTGGCCCACCGCGAAGGCATCCTTCGCCACCAAGTACGTCAACCGCGACCTGCTGGACCTCGATCCGCGCGGGCGGACCCGGATCCGGTTCTCGCTCATGCCCGAGGCGGACTCCCAGCTGCTGGACCTGCGTACCACGCCGATCCGCCAGCGCATCGCCGCGATCGATGATTTCGTTGCAGCGGGCTACGAGGTGCATGTGAACTTTTCCCCCGTCGTCGTCCGCCCAGGCTGGGAGGAGGACTGGGCGCAGCTGCTGGAGCAGTTGTCGGACGGTACGGGCTCGGCCTTCAAGGCCCAGGCCGCGGCGGAGATCATCATGCTCACCCACAACGAGCAATTGCACGAACTCAACCTCGGCTGGCACCCGAAGGCCGAGGACCTGCTGTGGCGGCCGCCGATCCAGCAGGCCAAGCGCTCCCAGTCGGGCATGTGGAATGTGCGCTACCGCAACGACGTCAAAGCGGGCGGGGTCGAAACCTTGACCGACCTCATCGCCCTGCGGGCGCCCTGGCTGAAGGTGCGCTACGCGTTCTGATTGTGCTCATTCGCCGCGGCTACTTCGGCGCGGCGAATGAACGGATAGATTCTGGCAAATTCACTGCAATGGTGCGCGCACGCTGCCGTGAAGCGTCAGCGGCGCAAAAGAAGTTCCGCCTCGGGGGGACACCGGCGACGCGGTGACCGCCCTGGTGAGGATCAGGCGGCGGGCTTGGGCTGGCTCAGGTCCCTGATGCCGGTGATCGCATCGATGACGTTCACGATGGCGGAGGTGCCGCCGTCGAGGGCCGAGCTGCCGGAGTCGAGCATGGCCGAGCCGGAGGACGAGCCGGCCGAACCCGTGGACGAGCCGCCGTCGGCCGAACCCGAGGCCAGGCCGGCGGAGCCGGTGGCGGCGGAGCCGGTGGCGGCGGAGGCCACCGCGGCGGGGCCGAGCAGCAGGGCGGCGGCGGAGACGGTGCAGGCGGCGGCGAGGGTCATGCGCGAGATCATGTACGGAGCTTCCTTTCACAGTTGGATAACGGCGCCATCACGACGCACCTCAGCAACGTTAAGAAAAAGAAATCCACTAATCCACTTCTCTTCTTGTGTGAATTATCACCGTTAATAATTGGCTAACGAGATATTGTGTCGAGGTAACACAATTTGATCTTCACCCCGGATCGCATTTCATGATCGAATTCGATTGTTTCTGCCGCGGTGGCGCGTATCGGTGTGCGTCGGAATGGATCTCGTGACGCGCTTTCGGTCTCCGGCAGCCGGACTAGACGCCAGGGGGGCGCGGCGGCGTCATGGAAGAAGCCGGTTGATCCGCTGCCGGCGCCGTGTGGTGCACCGGTCCGGCGGTTCGGGTCAGTGGACGACCGTCCCCGCCCCACCGTCGCGCGATGATCTCGGCCGCGATGGACACCGCCGTCTCTTCCGGCGTCCGACCGCCCAGATCCAAGCCGATCGGGCTGGCGAGCCGGTCGAGTTGCGCGTCGGTGAGGCCGGCTTGCCGTAGCCGGGTCATCCGCTGGTCGTGCGTGCGCCGCGATCCCATGGCGCCGACATAGCCGATCCGCGGCGCGCGCAGAGCCACCTCGAGCAGCGGAACGTCGAACTTGGGATCGTGGGTCAGCACGCAGACTGCGGTCCGCGCATCGACCGCGCCCTGCGCGATCTGCGCGGCGAGGTAGCGGTGCGGCCAGTCGACGACGACCTCGTCGGCGGTGGGGAACCGCGCCGAGGTCGCGAAGATCGGCCGTGCGTCGCACACCGTGACCCGGTACCCGAGGAACGATCCCTGCCGCGCTACGGCGGCGGCGAAATCGATGGCCCCGAACACCAGCATCCGCGGCCGGGGGGCATGAGCGGCGACGAAAACCGCCATACCCTCGCCTCGGCGCTGTCCATCGGGACCATAGGACAGCACCTCGCTGCGGCCGGCCGCGAGCAGTCCGGCCGCATCGTCGGTCACCGCGTCGTCGGTGCGCGCCGACCCGAGCGTGCCGTGCGCACCGCTTTGCCGCAGCAGCAGCCTGCGTCCTATCCGAGCGCGGTCCGGATGCTCGATGACGGTCGCGACGGCGACCGGCCGGTGGCAGGCGATGTCGGCGGCGACCGCGCCGAGTTCCGGAAACGTGGCCCGGGAGATCGCTTCGACGAAGATGTCGATGATGCCGCCGCAGGTGAGGCCGACGGCAAAGGCGTCGTCGTCCGAGAACCCGTACCGCTGTACTGCCGGACGACCGGTCCGCATGACCTGAGTGGCGAGCTCGTATACCGCGCTTTCGACGCAGCCGCCGGAGATCCCGCCACCGACCGTCCCGTCCGGGGCGACGACCATGGCCGCGCCCGGCGGTCGAGGCGCCGAATGGAAGGTCCGCACGACCGTCGCGAGCCCCGCCGTGCCCCCGGTGTTCCAGATCGCCATCAGATCCGTGAGCACGTCCCGCATGATGCGTCCTCCGGCCGGGACGCGGCGGTAGGAGCCGCGTCGATCTCCAGATTAAAACGAGGATCGTGACGCCCGGCCAGCGCGGGTGCGCTCGACTGTGTCCGTCCGTACCTTTCCAGGCCTTGTCGCGGAGTCGAGCACGGGCGGAGGGGGAGTCCGGCAGCTTCCGGTTCGGCGGCCGCGACGGGTACACCGGCGACAAATGTCGGCCGGCTATGTGGGAGCCACCCCGCGCACGCGCACCTGGACCACGGCAAACCGGCACAGAGCCGGAAGCACGTTCCTCGTCGGTGGGGGAGGGGCCGGTTCGTGGGGCGTGCGTCCGTCGTCAGGTGGTTGTTCTCACGTAGCGCCGGACAACCATTGCCGAACGCGCCCGGAACCGAATTTCGTGCGCCGTCGTGGTCGGCGGGCCGTGTCTCGAGCCAGGCGGGCAGCGGTTCTCGCGCGGCGAGCCACGTTTGCGGCACTCCCGCGTGCGGGCTGGTGCCGGTGTAGGCGGTGATGATTCCTCCGACGATGGCGCTGGTGGTGTCGATATCTCCGTCCGCGGCGATGCAGGCGGTGATCGCGGCCGGGTAGTCGTCGAGATGCCGCGCCGCGACCCACACCGTGAACGGGACCGTGTTCTGCGCGGTGACCAGTGGTCGGGCTGGTCCGTACCGGGACAGCGTCCACGGCGGGGATGCTCGACCGGCGAGGAGGCGAATTCCATGTTCATACTTCGATATGCGCATTTAACGATGTTCCGCGACTGTGCCACTGATCGCGTGGTTGACGGCAGTTGTCGGGTTGCCTTAGCCTCGCAAAAGTGAACATTGATCACCCGGCGGTGCGTGCTCTCGCCCCCTGTTGTGGAGGCCGGGAAAGCTCCCCGGTTCAGGTGATTCGGTGGCAAAGATGCGCCGATGAGGTGAGGCGAAATGCCGGCCGCGCGATGCGGTGCGCTTGCGGCGGGGGAGCCGCGCGACTTCGATGACCAAGCGGGGATTGACGCGGGAGCGGCTGGCCGACATCGCTCACGATTACGTTTCCGAGCACGGCTTGGACGCCCTCACGATGCGGCGACTGGCGGCGGCGGCCGAGGTGACCCCTGGCGCGTTGTACAAGCACGTACGGGACCGGAAGGACCTCCAGCGTGCGATGGCCGACACCGTTTTCCGGGCCGTGGACCTCTCGGACCTCGACGTCGGCAATCCCGATGTCGCGCAGACGATGATCTGTTGTCAGCGTATTCGTGCGGCGATGCTGCGTTTCCGTGAAGGGGGCCGCGTCGTCGCGGGCTCGTACTCGCCTTCGCCGGAGACCATCAGAGTTTCCAGCACGCTGATGGCGCTGTTGCGCGGTGTGCTTCTGCCGCAGTTCGGCGTCGGGGAGATCGTGCTCGTCTTGCGTTCCTACATAACGGGTTTCGTCATCGAAGAACAGGCCTACCTCGAACTGAGCAACGCGGGAGAGTGGGAGTCGCTGGTGGCGCGAATCTCGACGGGTGATCATGTCAGGCCGGAAGGCGCCGATGACGTTCTGGCGATCATGACCGGCGACCGGGATGTGCGATTCACCGGAGGATTGCGCACGGTTCTCCACGGCAAGGTTCGCGATGCGGCGAATCTCGCCGCCACACTGCGTATTTGACGGTATGTGACGGCAAGCTCGGGCGGCATGGTTTCGATGCCGCTGTGGCGTGGTCGCGATGGCTGGACGCCGACTGTTACGGCGTGGTGCGGGACGGCGTCGTCGACGCTCGTCGGCAGGCCGACTTCGTCCCGACGACGAAGCAGGCATCGGCCGCCGGGTCCGGTTCACCGCCGACGCTCCGGTAATGGACGTGTTTCGAAACCGACCAGTAATTCGTGTTTCTGATTCCATATTGCAACGCGCCGACGCGGGCTCGGACGAGGCGAAACGATTGACGCGGCACCGGCCTGCCTCTACCCTTCGCGTGGTGAACGATGCTTACCATGCGGCGTCGGGGCGGCCGTCGCAGGTATCGCCATCCCTGCGACCGACGGCTGCCGGATCACTCCACGCTTCCCCGGCAGTCGCAGCCGGCAGCCAGCTACCCGGCGCGTCCGCCCCCGGCCCGCGCGACGATACGGCCGAGTAACCGCCGGACAGGTGTCTTCGCACCGACCGGCTGTGCGAGAAAGGGTATTCACCCTTTGCCCGTCGACCGGGCCAAAACTTCGGAGAGGAAGGAACCGGCGAGTGTTCAGCCGCATCGCCATTGTGAACCGGGGAGAGGCCGCCATGCGCCTCATCCACGCGGTCCGAGACCTGGCCGCGGAAACGGCACGTTCGATCGAGACCATCGCTTTCTACACCGATGTCGATCGCAACGCGACGTTCGTGCGCGAGGCCGACATCACCTACGACCTGGGGCCCGCCTCCGCGCGACCGTATCTGGATCTCAAGGCGCTCGAACGCGCGCTGGTCACGACCCGCGCCGACGCCGCGTGGGTCGGGTGGGGTTTCGTCGCGGAGGACCCGGCGTTCGCCGAGTTGTGCGACCAGATCGGGGTCACCTTCATCGGTCCCGATGCCGAGGCGATGCGCAAGCTCGGCGACAAGATCGGCGCGAAGCTCATCGCCGAGGAGGTCGGTGTCCCGGTCGCGCCGTGGAGCCGCGGCCCGGTCGAGACCGTCGACGACGCGCTGGCCTCGGCCGCCGATATCGGCTATCCGCTCATGCTGAAGGCCACCGCGGGCGGCGGCGGACGCGGTATCCGCGTGGTCAACGACGAGGCCGAGCTGGTCGACGCCTACGAACGCACCCGGCAGGAGGCCGCCCGCGCGTTCGGCAGTGGCGTGGTGTTCCTCGAACGGCTCGTCACTGGCGCTCGCCATGTCGAGGTGCAGGTCATCGCGGATGGTCAGGGCACCGCTTGGGCGCTGGGCGTGCGCGACTGCTCGGTGCAGCGGCGCAACCAGAAGGTCATCGAGGAGTCGGCGTCGCCGGTGCTGCGTCCGGAGCAGGTGACCGAGCTGAAGGCCTCGGCCGAGCGTCTGGCGGTGGCGGTCGGTTACCGCGGCGCGGCGACCGTGGAATTCCTCTATCACCCCGGTGACGAGCTGTTCGCCTTCCTCGAGGTCAACACCCGTCTGCAGGTCGAGCACCCGATCACCGAGCTGACCACCGGTTTCGATCTGGTTCGCGCGCAGCTCGCGGTGGCCTCCGGTGAGCGTCTTGTTGGCGAGCCGCCCGCCGAGCGCGGGCACGCCATCGAAGCCCGGCTCAACGCCGAGGATCCCGACCGCGACTTCGCTCCCGCCCCGGGCCGGATCGCCCGCCTCGATCTGCCCGCTGGCCCCGGCGTCCGCGTGGACACCGGCGTCAGCGAAGGCGACACCATTCCCGCCGATTTCGATTCGATGATCGCCAAGATCATCGCCTACGGTCGCGACCGCTCCGAGGCGCTGGGCCGGTTGCGCCGCGCCGTCGCGCAGACGCGGGTGATCATCGAGGGCGGCGCCACGAACAAGAGTTTCGTCCTGGAACTGCTGGATCAGCCCGAGGTGATCGACGCGAGCGCCGACACCGGCTGGATCGACCGCGTGCGCGGGCAGGGCCGTCTCGTCTCGCATCGCAACTCCGCCGTCGCGCTCGCCGCCGCCGCCATCGACGCCTACGAGGAAGAGGAACGCGCCGAGCGAAACCGGCTGCTGTCCACCGCCGCGGGCGGACGTCCCTTGGTGCAGCACCACGCCGGCCGGCCGCTCGACCTCAAATTGCGGGGTGTCGGCTATCGCGTGCGGGTGGCCCGCACCGGCCCGCATCGGTTCCGCATCGGCATCGAGGCGGGCGACGACATCCGCACCGCCGATGTCGACCTCGTGCGCTACGACCGGCATTCCGGGCAGATCGTGGTCAACGGCACCGCCTTCCGGGTCACCGCGGGCACGCACGGACCGACCCATGTGGTGGACGTCGACGGTGTCACCCACCGGGTGAGCCGGGACGAGGGCGGCGTCGTCCGCTCACCCGCCCCCGCGCTGGTGGTCGCCACGCCGCTGCAGGTCGGCGACGAGGTCGAGGCCAACGCGCCGGTGCTGGTGCTGGAGAGCATGAAGATGGAGACGGTGCTGCGCGCGCCGTTCAAGGCCCGACTGAAGGAATGCGCCGTCTCGGTCGGCACCCAGGTGGAGACCGGCGCGCCCCTGCTGCGGCTGGAGCGCTTGGTCGACGACGCGGTCGAGGAGGCCGCGGCGGTCGGTTCGGTCGAACTGGATCTGCCCGCCGGGGATGCCCAGGCTCGTCCGCACGAGCGGATCGCCCGGCGCTCGGAGGACTTGCGCGGCCTGCTGCTGGGCTTCGACGTCGATCCGCACGACGACCGCCGGGTGCTGACGGATTACCTCGATGCCCGTCGTGCCGCCGTCGCCGATGATCGCAGGCCGCTGGCGGAGGAACTCGAGCTCGTCGACGTGTTCACCGACCTGGCCGAGCTGAGTCACAACTTGCCCTCGGGCGAGGACGCCCAGGGGCATGTCCACAGTGCCCGCGAGTACTTCCACACCTACTTGCAGAGCCTCGACGTCGAACGGGCCGGACTGCCGGAGTCGTTCAAGCTCAAGCTCGCGCGGGCGCTCGGGCACTACGGGGTTTCCGATTTGGAGCGTTCCCCCGAACTCGAGGCCGCGGTCTTCCGGATCTTCCTGGCCCAGCAACGCACCGACACCGTCGCGGTCGTGACGGCGCTGCTGCGGGAGTGGCTGGGCGAGCCGATGCCGGATCGAGCCTTGCGCGAACCGGTCGGCCTGGCACTGGAACGACTGGTGGCCGCGACCCAGGTGCACTTCCCCGTCGTCGCCGATCTCGCTCGCGGTCTGGTGTTCGCCTGGTACGGCCAGCCGTTGCTGCGGCGTAACCGCGCTCGCGTCTACACCAACGTCCGCCGGTCGCTGCGGTATCTGGACACCCATCCGGACGCGCCCGATCGCGCCGAGCGCATCTCCGAGATGGTCCGCAGCACCGAGCCGCTTGTGCGTCTGCTGGGCCAGCGGCTGGTCCGCGGCAGCGACGACAACACCGCCATGCTGGAGGTGCTGACCCGCCGGTACTACGGCAACAAGGGGCTCACCGGCGTCCGCACCCACGACGTCGACGGCTGCCGCTACCTGATCGCCGACCGCGACGGGAGCAGCCTGGTGTCCGCCGCGGTGCGCTTCGACGCGCTCGGCGCCGCGGTGCGCGGGCTCGGCGAACTGACCGGTGACGCGGTGTCGATCGACGCCGACATCTATCTCAGCTGGGAGAAGCAGCCCGCGGACTTCGACGCCATGGCCGCGGAGCTGCACTCGGTGCTCAGCGCGCAGCCGCTGCCGAAGCAGGTGCACCGGATCACCGCGACGGTCGCCGGCAGCAACGGGGCGGTCATGCACCACCACTTCACCTTCCGTCCGTCGGCCACCGGCCCGACCGAGGAACGGCTGATCCGCGGTCTGCACCCGTACATCGCGCAGCGGATGCAGATGGAGCGGCTGCGCAAGTTCGACCTCACGCGCCTGCCGTCCTCCGACGACGAGGAGGTCTACCTGTTCCGGTGCGTCGCGAAGGACAATCCGGCCGACGACCGGCTCATCGCGTTCGCGCAGGTGCGGGATCTGACCGCGCTGCGTGAGCACGACGGACGGCTGCTCGCGCTGCCCACCGCGGAGAGCACCATCGCCACCTGCCTTGACTCCATCCGCCGGGCGCAGGCGCAGCGGCCGTCGGCGAAGCGGTTCAACACCAATCGCATCGTGATGTACGTGTGGCCGCCGCTGGATGTCACCCGCGCCGAGCTCGAGCGCATCGGCGGCCATGTGCTGCCGACGACCGCGGGCGCGGGACTCGAGGAGATCGTGCTCATCGCGCGGGAACGCGACGCGGACACCGGCGAGTTGGCGAAGGTGGCCATCCGGATCAGCTTCGATGCCGCGGGCGGCACCGTGGTGACCTTCGGCGAGCCGTCGGACGAACCGATCGAACCGCTCGACGCGTATCGGCAGAAGGTGCTGCGCGCCGCGGGCCGCAATGCCGTGTACCCCTACGAATTGACCGGTCTGCTCGGCAAGTTCACCGAATACGATCTGGACGCCGACCACACGCTGGTTCCGGTCGATCGGCCGAAGGGGCGTAACACCGCCGCGATCGTCGCGGGCGTCATCACCACGGCCACGCCGAAACACCCGGAGGGCGTCACGCGGGTGGTGCTGCTCGGCGACCCGACGAAATCCTTGGGCGCGCTGTCGGAACCGGAGTGCAGGCGGGTGATCGCCGCGCTGGACCTGGCCGAGCGCCTGGAGGTGCCGCTGGAGTGGTACGCGTTGTCGGCGGGCGCTCGCATCTCGATGGAATCGGGCACCGAGAACATGGACTGGGTGGCGGCCGCGCTCAAGCGGATCGTCGAATTCACCCAGGCGGGCGGCGAGATCAACATCGTGGTCGCCGGCATCAATGTCGGAGCGCAGCCGTACTGGAACGCCGAGGCGACCATGCTCATGCACACCAAGGGCATCCTGGTGATGACGCCGGATTCGGCCATGGTGCTCACCGGTAAGCAGGCGCTGGACTTCTCCGGCGGCGTGTCGGCCGAGGACAACTTCGGCATCGGCGGTTACGACCGGGTCATGGGTCCGAACGGGCAGGCGCAGTACTGGGCGCCGAACCTGGCCGCGGCGCGCGACATCCTGATGGCGCACTACGACCACACCTACATCGCCCAGGGGGAGCAGGCGCCGCGGCGGTCGCGGACCAGCGATCCCATCGATCGCGACATCTCCGATTTCCCGCATGTCCTGGCCGGCAGCGACTTCGCCACCGTCGGCGAGATCTTCTCGGGCACCGCGAATCCGGATCGGAAGAAGCCCTTCGACATCCGCACGGTGATGCGCGCGGTCGCCGACCAGGACCACCCCGTGCTGGAGCGCTGGGCGGGAATGGCCGACGCCGAGACCGCGGTGGTGCAGGACGCGCATCTGGGCGGGATCCCGGTGTGCTTGCTCGGCATCGAGTCGCGTGGCGTGCCGCGGCACGGTTTTCCGCCCACCGACGGCCCGGACACCTACACCGCGGGCACGCTGTTCCCGCGGTCGTCGAAGAAGGCCGCACGGGCGATCAACGCCGCGAGCGGCAACCGGCCACTGGTGGTGCTGGCGAACCTGTCGGGCTTCGACGGGTCGCCGGAGTCGATGCGCAAGCTGCAGTTGGAGTACGGCGCCGAGATCGGCCGGGCGATCGTGAATTTCGAGGGCCCGATCGTGTTCTGCGTGATCTCTCGCTATCACGGTGGCGCGTTCGTCGTCTTCTCGAAGGCGTTGAACCCGAACATGACCGTGCTGGCGCTGGAGGGCTCGTTCGCGTCGGTGCTCGGCGGTGCGCCCGCCGCGGCGGCGGTGTTCTCCGGTGATGTCGCCACCCGCACCGCGGCCGATCCGCGGGTGCAGGAGTTGGAGGCGCGGGTGGCCAACGCGTCCGGCACCGATCGCGCCGCGCTGATCGCGGAACTGGACGAACTGCGGTCGTCGGTGCGCGCGGAGAAGCTCGGTGAAGTGGCCACGGAGTTCGACCGCATCCACAACATCCAGCGTGCCGTCGAAGTCGGCTCCGTCGACGCGGTGATCCGTGCCGCGGAGTTGCGGCCACGGGTCATCGAGGCCATCCAGGCGCGTCTGGGCGGCTGACGGCGGGCTGGCCACGTCCACGGCGGGCGGCGGCCGCATGGTCGGTTGTGTGCGATCGCGACACGATCCGATCAGCGGTCGCCGCCCCTGGTGACGATCACCGGCACCTGCGCCGCGTGTAGTACGGCCCGGCTCACCGAACCGAGCGGCATCGCCGGGAGTTCGTCGTGCCCGCGGCTGCCCACTACGATCGACCGCGCTTTCTCGCCCATCTCGAGCAGTCGCCTGGCGGGGCGGTCCTCGACCACGACGCGCCGCACGGTGACCTCCGGATACGCCTCGCTGTACCCGGTCAGGCTCCGGTCGAGCAATTCCTCGCCCTGCTCGCGTGATTCGGTGGGCGAGCCGTTGCCGCGCAGGCCGGATAAGGCATGCACCACAACGAGATCGGCGCCGCGGAGAACCGCCTCGTCGAAAGCCAGCGCGATGGCCGCTGCGCTGCTGGCGGAGGCGTCGACGCCGACGACGACAGGCCCGTCACCGTTCTCGGCGTCGTTGGGAACGACGGCGACGGGGCATCCCGCCTGCCGAGCCAGCGCGGTGCTCAGCGAGCCCCGCATCGCGCGGCTGAACGCGCCGAGTTCTTGGGAGCCGACGACGAGCAGCCGCGCGTGCTCGGATCGGCGGCGCAGAACGGGAACGGGGGCAGCGTTGGTCAGTTCGACGGTCACTTCGATCCGGTTGATCCGCGCGGATTCGGCGACGGCCGAGGCGTACGCGATCTCCAGCAGCTCCGGGCCGCCCCACCGATGCCTGCCGGGGGCCGATGGGATGCGCTCGACGCCGGAACCGCAGTCGCCGAGGCCGCCGGTCAGATAGACCAAGTGCAGCGGCGCGCCGCGGTGGGCGGCGTCGACGGCGGCCCAGCGCACGGCGGCGAGCGCGACGCCGGAGCCGTCGACGCCCGCCAGGATCGGAGCCTTGCTCGAGGTGGACATGGGGTGCTCCTCCGGTTCGCGTGCAGGGGCCGTCGTCGGGCGAGCCGAGGTCGTCGCGGCGTACCTGGACGAGTGTCTATCTCCTTACCGAGGCGGCAGTAGAGCAACCGGTAGCCAGGGGCGAGGGACCAAGGTCCCGCTCCTGCGCGGGGCGCGGCCGCCGCACGCGGCGCGGCGACCGCTATGGCGAAGTCGTGCGCGGGTCCGGCGAGGAGGTCCTCGCGTCGAGCCGGGCGTGCGTCAGGACCGGTCGGGCATCAGGGAACGGGCCTCGGTCGCCGTACGGATCAGACCCTGGAGCCCCGGGCTGTGGGCTTCGCGCCGTAAGCACAGATACGTGGTGCGTGGCGGCACCCCCTCGAGCGGGATGAAGCGAATACCTTTGCGGGCGTAGGTGTCCGGTGCGAACGAACCGGCGATGTTGATGCCCATGCCCGCGCCGCACAGATCGAGAGCTTCATCGAGTGTCGATGCGGCCGGAAGTGTCTTCGGTGGGGCGCCGCCCGGGCTGATCCCGGCCAGCCAGCGCTCGGACGTGGCGGGATCCTCGGTGGTCACGAACGTCTCGCCGAGCAGGTCGTCGACATGCAGCAGTTCGCGCGAGGCCAGCCGGTGATCGTCGGGCAGCACGACGATCGCGTCTTCGCGCCACAGCGCGATCGCCTGCACCGAGGCGGGCGGCGCGGCTGTCTCGGCGACGAAGACGCAATCGACCGTCGCGCCGATGAGGGCGGAATACGCCTGGGCGAACGGCAGTCGGCGCACTCGCCACTCGACTTCCGGCATGGTCGTTGTCAGCATGGCGAGCAGGGCGCGGAACCGCGGGCTGGACACCGGACATCCGAGCCGGATCGTCGTCGGCCCCGTGGTGGCCCAGTGCTCCAGCTCATCCGCGGCCTCGACCAGGCGTGTGGCCAGCGGCCGCAGCGCGGCGCCAGATTCGGTGAGTTCGACATGCCGGGAGGTGCGGCGGAACAGCCGACGCCCCAGCCGCCGCTCGATCGTGGTGATCTGCTCGCTCAGCGACGAGGGGCTCATATGCAGACGGCGCGCGGCCCGGGTGTAGTTCAGATCCTCCGCGACCGCCAGAAAGCTCCTGGCCTGGGGCACCGTGATACTCATGCTCGGGCCAGTCTACTGTGGCGCCGGATCGCCGCGGCTTCGGCTCACAAGCTCGGGGCGAGGGTGCGCTTCGGCGGTGGGCCGACCAGGACGAGATCGAGTTCGTCCGCGACCGCCTGCAGTTTCCCCGCCAGCACGGAAGGATCGATGAGGCCCTCGGTGTAGACGTGGTCCTCGGTGGGTTCACCGGTCCTGTCGAAGAACGGCTCGAAGACATCGGAGGTCAGGATGCCGAGCATCGAGGTGTTGTGCGCGCCGAACGCGAAGCTGTGCACCGTGCCGGCCGGAGCGTGCAGGTAGTCGCCCGGCGTGAGCAGCACCTCCCGGCCGTTGACCCACATCCACACGCGGCCCGCCGTGCAGAAGAAGTTCTCGGTGTGCAGCCGGTGGAAGTGCCGGGGGATGTAGGGCTGCCGGCCGCCCGTCGTGGCGACGGCCAAGTAGCGCCCGCCGGTGTTGCGTCCGCGCGCGGTCACCGTGTTCAGCGCGTCCGGCCAGCCGAGCCGGTCGCCGGTGGCCGCTCGCAGGAAATAGCTCTGCTGGTCGGCGGGGATTCGGTCGTCCGGGCCCGCGCCGAGTTCGGCGTGGTCGATACCGTCGACCACGGTGCCGATCGGTGTTCCGGCGTCGGCGCCGAGCGCGGAGGCCGAGTAGATGTGCCGGGTCACCGGGCGGTGCCTCAGAAGCGCGTCGAGCGCGCCGCCCGGAGCGGACCAGAACAGCATGCTCGACTGGTGTGCTTCCAACCGGTACGCGAAGGCGACACCCGGTGCGACGTGCACCGAATCACCGGTGGTGAGCAGGCGGCTTTCGCCGGGCAGCCAGACGCGCACCGCTCCGGCCGTCACGTGATAGGTCCGCTGATTCTCGGTGAGCACGTGAAACGGCGCCGACGCGCCGCGTGGCCCGCAGATGGTCGCTGCGTCGAAGAGTCCTCCGCTGTCGGATGAGCGCGCCAGCACCGTCCACAACTGCCCGTACGCCTCGAAGCGCAGGCCCTCTGCACTGGCGAGGTAGTACGGAACGGGCTCGCCGGGGAGGGTGTCGGCGAGCGGCAACCGGTGGATGTGGTCCAGGTCGGCGGTCGTCATGCGGGTTCTCCTGTCAGGGTCACGGCGAAGAAGTCGGCGATGGTGTCCAAGCCGAAGGTGGTGGTCTGCGTGGTGCCGCCGGTGAGGTGGGCGGCGGCCGCGGTCCGCTCGCGGGCCAGGCGGCCGTCGTCCATGCCGGCCGGGACGTCGGGCCGGTCCGGTGGGTTGAGGAAACCGTGCCGATACCCGTCGACGAGGTACAACTGCGAGCGGGCGCCGAGCGCCGCGTGCAACCTGCGGCTGTGCTCGTCGGGGACGAGCCGGTCCGCTGTGCCGTGCGCGATCTGGAACGTCGGCAGTGCGGCGCCCGCGGGCAGGTCGGACAGCACCGACAGCGGGCTTGCGGCCCGCGCCCGGTCCGGGAGATCCGCGGGGTCGCCGCCGATCAGACGCCACTCCGGCGGCCACCGATCGGACCATTGCGCGCCGTCCGGGACCACGCCGGGGACCAGGGTGGCCGGTCCGTAGGCGTCGGCCACCGCGAGTACGGAGCTGTCGCCCGTGTTCTCCTCTCCCGGCAGAGCGTCGATGCCGCCGGTCAGTCCGGCCAGCACGGCGAGATGCCCGCCGGCCGACGCGCCCCACACGCCGATGCGGCGTGGGTCGACAGACAGGTCGGCGGCGCCGGTGCGCAGGAACCGGATCGCGTCCCGGACGTCGTGCAACTGCGCAGGGAACAGCGCGGTGCCGCTGAGCCGGTATTCGATGGACGCGACCGCGATCCCGCGTCGCAGCAACGGCCGCGGGTCCGGCAGCAACGTCCGGTCTCCGGTGAACCAGCCGCCTCCGTGCACCCACACCACCACCGGGTGCGGGAGCCGGGAAGCGCCGTGCCGCGGCCGGTAGAGGTCGAGCAGGAGCGGGCCCTCCGGCCGGGTGGCGAAGACCAGGGTGCGTGCGGGGTCGGTCGGCATTCGCTCAGTATCGGAACGGCTCGGGCCGCAGACCAGCGGGAACTTCCGAAGGATCGTTCGGGCGTCCCGAACGAGCGATGGTATCGCCACCTTTCGGATCCCCCTTTAGACTGACGCGGTGACGATCCAGGGCGCACCCACGCGGGCCGAGTCCTTGGTGTCGTTCATCCAGAACCGCATCGCGGCAGGGGAGTTGAAGCCGGGCGACAAGCTGGGCACTCGGCAGCAACTGCAGCAGGAGTCGGGGCTGGCACGGGGGACGGTCATCGAAGCGGTTCGGCTGTTGCAGGACCGTGGGGTCATCACCGTCCGGCCCGGGCCGGGCGGCGGCTTGTTCGTCGCCGAGCCGTCTTCGATCGTCCGGCTCGGCCGGACCCTGCTGACCGTGGACGACGATCCTGCCGGGGTGGCGGATGCGATCGCGGTGCGCGAGGAACTCGAGCCGCTGGTCGCGGAGTTGGCGGCGCGCCACCGCACCAGCGCGGACCTCGCCGAGCTCGGTCGCCTGCTGGCCGTGGCGCGCGATGCGGCGGGGGATCCGGAAGGGTTCATCCGGGGCGTGTGGAATTTGCACCGGCGGATCGTGGCGATCGTCCCGAACCAGGTGCTGCGCGCTACCTACCTCGGGCTGGAGGAGTACATCGAGCATCACGCCACGCGCGCGAGCCGATCTCGGGAAGCCGACAATGCCGAGTACTTCGCCCAGCGGATCGCCGTCCACGAGGAGCTGATCCGCGCGATCGAATCGGGCGACCCGGCCCGTGCCCGCGCGGCCGCCGTAGCGCACGCGCAGCATTGATTTTCCGCTGAGCGGACCGGAAGCTCCGCCTGCGCATCGATTACGGCCCAGGTATTGACAGCGGCCCATGGCCTGTGGCTACCATCACAACCACCCAAATGGTTATAACCATTATGGTGTTTTCTGACACTCCTTCTCAGGGGCTCGCATGAACTTCTCCACCACCTCGGCCAGCGTCGACCGGGGCAGAATACTCGTCCCGATCCTGTGTTGGGCCGCCCTCCTCAGCGACGGATACGACCTGTTCGTCTACGGCGCGACCTTGCCCGTCCTGATCGGGCACGACCCATGGCAGGTCACCGCGGGCGCCGCGGGATTCGTCGGCAGTGTGGCCCTGATCGGAGTTCTCCTCGGATCTCTGACCGCGGGGACCCTCACCGACATCCTCGGCCGTCGTCGCTTGTTTCTGGCCTGCTTGGCCCTGTTCGCCACGGCGACTCTGGTCACGGCGCTGGCCCCGTCGTTCCTGGTGTTCGCCGCGACCCGATTGGTCGCGGGTCTCGGTATCGGCGGTCTGATGCCCACCGCGATCGCGATGGCCGCCGAATTCGCCGCGCCGCGCTATCGCTCCCGCGTGCTCGGCATGGTGCTCACCGGACCCGCGTTCGGTGGCGTGCTGGCTTCCACGGCGGCGCTGGCGCTGCTCGAAGACGCCGGTTTCCGGCCGGTGTACGCCCTCGGCGCGCTCCCGCTGGTCACCTTGCTGCCGGTCGCCTATTTCCTGCTTCCCGAGTCGCATGCCTTCGCGTCCCCGGAACGCGGCGCGGAAACCGAACGTCCTGGCGGACTGGCGAATTCCCCCGCAGCGCGACTGTTCGACGGTGGCATGGCGCGGGCGACGGCCGGTATCTGGTTCGTCGCGACGTGCAGCATGCTGACGATGTTCGGGGTCACCACCTGGCTGCCGCAGATCATGCGCAAAGCCGGTTACCCGATCGGGTCGTCGGTCACCTTCCTGCTCGTCTACAGCGCGGGCGCTATCATCGGGACGCTGCTGGCCGCGGCGCTGGCCGAGCGGTTCGGCCCCAAACCCCTGGTGCTCACCGGTTTCACCATGGCTGCCGTGGCGCTGGCGCTGCTGGGCACCCACCCGCCGAAACTCGCCCTGATGCTGCTGGTCGCGGTCGCAGGCTTCGGTGGCCTCGGCACCCAGAACATGCTCAACGATCACATCGCGAGCTTCTATCCGCCCTCGCTGCGGGCGACCGGGCTCGGCTGGGCGCTCGGCATCGGGCGCGTGGGCGCGATCGCAGGCCCCACCTACGGCGCCGCCTTCGTGGCCGGCGCAGCCGCGGTCGCCGTCAGTTCGATGGCGTTCGCCGTGCCTGCGCTCGCCGGTGGGCTGCTGATGGCCGCGCTCCCGCGGCGACCGCGCGCGGCCACCGCCATGGACTACGACGCCGCTTCCGTGCCGGCGACACACTGAAAGGAAAGGTGACCGGATGAAGATCGTCGGCTGTCGCGGAACCGAGCAGGGCCCGGTGCCGATCGTCGCGGCGAGCGGGAGGAAGGGCGCATGAGCGACATCGCCTCGCCACCCGGCGTGGTGCCCGTCCTGATCGTCGGCGGGGGACCGTCCGGGCTGGCCGCCGCGTTGGAACTGGCTCAGCACCGCGTTCGCAGCGTCGTGGTGGAACCGCGGGTGGAGATCGATACCCGCCGCCCGCGCGCGAAGACGACCAACGCCAGGACGATGACGCATCTGCGGCGATGGGGACTCGCGGACGCGGTCCGCGCGGCCGCACCGCTTCCGGTCGAGTGGGCACAGGACATCGTGTTCTGCTCCACCTTGCTCGGATACGAGATCACCCGGTTCGAAAACGGCTTCCAGCTCGATGTCGCCGAACCGGAGCTGGCTCCCGAACGCGGTCAGCAAGCGCCGCAACCGGTGGTGGAACTCGTCCTGCGCGAGGCTGTGGAAGGCAACGAGTACATCGAGCTGTGTCTGGGCGGCCGCGTCACCGAGGTCACCGAACTCCCGAACGGCAATGTCCGAGCGCGCATCGAGGACGACACCGCGTCGCCCCGCTCGATCGAGGCCGAATACCTGCTCGGCTGTGACGGCGGGGGCAGCATCGTCCGGGAAAGCATCGGCGCGCGATTTCAAGGCACCTCGGGTGAGCGGCCGAATCTCAGCATCCTGTTCCGCGCCCCCGGTCTGGCCGAACGCGTCCGATTCGACAACGCCATTCACTACTGGGTGATGGCGCCCGGCGCGGCGGGCATCGTCGGGCGGCTCGACCAGGGCGACACCTGGTGGGCCATCGTGCAGGGGATCGACGTGCGAGTGGACTCGGTGGACCCGGAGGCGTTGCTGCACAGCCTGATCGGTGACACCCATCCGGTGGAGGTGATCGCCACCGATCCGTGGGTGGCGCGGCAATTGCTGTCCGACAGCTATCGCAGGAACCGAATGTTCCTGGTCGGCGATGCGGCCCATCTCAACCCGCCGTGGGGTGGCCACGGCTACAACACCTGTATCGGTGACGCCGTCAACATCGCGTGGAAGATCGCCGCCGTCCTGCACGGGTGGGGTGGGCCCGCGCTGCTGGCGAGCTACGAGGCGGAACGACGTCCGGTGGCCGCACGCACCATCGCCGATGCCGGTTCGCAGGAAACCGCACTCGCGCACCACTTTTCGGCGACGGAGATCAATGAGGCCGGGCCGGCGGGCGACACGGCGCGCACCCGCACCGCGGCGGCGCTCGCGGTGAAGAAGAGCGAATTCCACTCGCTGGGGCTGGTACTGGGCTACACCTACGTGGGCTCCCCGGTGATCACGCCGGACGGGTCGACGCCACCCGTGGAGGATCCGATCGAATACCACCCCTCCGCTTGTCCCGGCGCGCTGCTTCCGCACGTGTGGCTGCACGACGGCCGGTCGCTCTACGACGCGCTCGGCCCGGAGTACACCCTCGTCACGATCGAGGACGACGGGCAGCACCTCGATGTCGGACGCATCGAGGCAAGGGCCGCCGAGCTGGGTGTCCCGCTGACCGTGCTGCGCTTGACCGACGGTGATATCGCCGCGAAGGCGGGCCTGTCGGAACTCCTCGGCGCCCGGCTGGTCCTGGTACGGCCGGATCAGCACGTCGCCTGGCGTGCCGACGATCCGGACGGCGGGGAGAGGGCGCTCGATGTCGCCGTCGGGCGATGAGATCCGCAGAAGTCCGGCCTCCGTATCGAACCCGGCCCACCCGGTGCGAGGAACAACATCCATGACTCGTTCAGCAGGGACGAGACGGTCGGCGGCGCAATTGCTGACGGACACGCTCGATCCACGCAGCTTCCTGCCCTGGCACGACCGGCTCGTCGACGTACACCCGAACGCCTCCTACGCGCGGCAACTGGCCGCGGCGCGTGAACGCACCGGACTCGACGAAGCGGTCGTCGTCGGGGAAGGACGCGTCGGTGGCCGCCGGATCGCCGTGCTGGCGGGCGAATTCGGCTTCCTGGGCGGTTCGGTCGGCGTCGCCGCCGCGCAGCGGCTGCTCACCGCGGTCGAACGCGCGACGCGCGAAAGCCTGCCGCTGGTGGCGTTGCCGTGTTCGGGCGGCACCCGGATGCAGGAGGGGGCGGTGGCGTTCGCGCAGATGATCAAGATCGCCGCCGCGGTCTCCGACCACAAGCGAGCCGGGCTGCCCTACCTGGTGTACCTGCGGCATCCGACCACGGGCGGCGTGTTCGCCTCGTGGGCGTCGATGGGGCACATCACCGCCGCCGAACCGGACGCCCTGGTCGGGTTCCTCGGACCCCGCGTCGTCGAGGCCCTCGGTTCTCCCATGCCCGACGGTGTGCAGTCCACCGGCAACCTGCTGCGGCACGGCATCATCGATGCCGTCGTGCCGCCGGAGGAACTGGGTTCGTGGCTGCGCCGATGCCTCGGCATACTCGAGCCGGCCGGGCGGAGGGCCCTCGGCGAGGCAACGAGCGCGCAGTTGCGCGCGCACGACGGGTATCGGCTTCCCTCCGACGCCTGGGAATCGGTGCTGGCGTCGCGCAGGCCCGGACGGGTCGGGGCGTGGGACGTGCTCACCGCCATCGCGCCCCGCCACCTATCGCTCAACGGCAGCGGTGAGGGGGAGGTCGCGCCGGGGATACTGGCCGCGGTCGCACGCATCGCCGACATCCCCTGTGTGTTCCTCGGGCACGGCACACGCGCGCGGCAGGGCGGCGCCGCGCCGGGACCGAACGGCGCCGCGCTGCGTGTGGCGCGCCGGGCGATCCGGCTCGCGGCCGAGCTGGCGCTGCCGTTGGTCACCGTGATCGACACCGCGGGAGCGGAATTGAGCGTCGCGGCGGAGCAGGAAGGGATCGCCGGTCAGATCGCTCGATGCCTGGCGGAACTGGTCACGCTCGACAGCCCGACCGTGTCGGTGCTGCTCGGGCAGGGCGCGGGCGGCGCGGCCCTGGCCTGGTTGCCCGCCGATCGGGTCATCGCCACCCAGCACGCCTGGCTGGGCCCGCTCCCGCCCGAGGGGGCGAGCGCGGTGGTCCACCACGATGTCGAACACGCCCCCCAGCTGGCCCGCGAGCAGGGGATGGACGTTGCCTCGCTGTGCCGCCACGGAATCGTCGATCAGGTCATCGGCGAGGACGGTGACGGCCCCGCGCTGTGCCGTCGGCTCGAGGCCGCCGTCGGCGGGGCGCTACGCGCACTCGTGGTCATGGATCCGGCCGACCGTTACCACCGGCGTCGCCTGCGATACCGCGGCCTGGGAGTGCCCGGATGACGTTGTCCCGGCGGCGCCGGACAGCCGCACGCTGTCGAGCGGGGACCGCGACCCCGGCTCCCGAGTGAAATCCATCCAACCGATCTGTGAGGAAACAACGATGCCAGAACCACTGCTGAGGTCCCTGCTGCTCGCGTCGGAGGACGCGTCGGCTCCGGTGGTCACCGTGGCGGACCGCTCGATCTCGCGGGAGGATCTGCTGGCCGCGGCCGCCGCGGTCGCCGACGAGATCGCGGGCGCGGCGGCGGTGGCCATCGACGCCCGCGCCGAGCTGGAGACCGTGATCGCCGCGGTCGGCTGCCTGCTCGCCGGCGTGGCCGCGGTGCCGGTCCCGTCCGATTCCGGGGCTATGGAGCGCCGCCACATCCTCACCGATTCCGCGGCCGAGTTCTGGATCGGCGAGCCCCGCGAAGACGTCGCGTTGCCCACGATCACACCCGATCCGGCGGCGCGTTCGTCGACCGGTTACCCGGAACCGGCCCCCGAGACCCCGGCGCTGATCATCTACACCTCCGGCACCACGGGCGCGCCCAAAGGCGTTGTGCTCTCCCGCCGGGCGATCGCGGCCGACCTGGACGGCATCGCGCGAGCCTGGCAGTGGAGCGCCGACGACGTCGTGGTGCACGGCCTTCCGCTGTTCCACATCCACGGTCTCATCGTGGGCGTACTCGGTGCGCTGCGGATCGGGTCGAGGCTGATCCACACCGGCCGCCCCACGCCGCAGCGTTACGCCGCCGCAGGCGGGACGCTGTACTTCGGTGTGCCGACCGTATGGTCGCGTCTGTGCACCGACACGACGTCGGCCGCGGCGCTGTCCCGCGCGCGCCTGCTCGTCTCCGGCAGCGCCCCGCTGCCGGTGCCGGTGTTCCAGCAGCTGAAGCAGCTGACCGGATCCGCCCCGATCGAGCGCTACGGCATGACCGAGACCCTCATCACGGTGAGCACTCGTTTCGACGGTGAACGGCGGCCGGGCTGGGTCGGCGTGCCCGTCGACGGCGTGCGAACCCGGCTGCGCTCCGAAACCGGGGAGCTGGTCGCGCACGACGGGGAAACGCTGGGTCAGTTGGAGATCCACAGTCCCACCCTGTTCGACGGATACCTGAACAATCCGGCCAAGACCGCGGAGGTGACAACCCCGGACGGCTGGTTCCGCACCGGCGACATCGCGGTCGTCGACTCCGACGGTTTCCACCGCATCGTGGGCCGGGAATCGGTGGACATGATCAAATCCGGTGGCTACCGCATCGGCGCGGGGGAGGTGGAGCAGGCCTTGCTGGCGCATCCCGATGTCGCGGAGGCAGCCGTGGTCGGAGTGCCCGACGCCGATCTCGGTCAGCGGATCGTCGCCTATGTCGTCGGCGCCGCCCACGGCGAGGATGCGCTCATCGATTTCGTCGCGGGCTCGCTGTCGGTCCACAAGCGGCCGCGCGAGGTTCGCGTCGTCGACGCGCTGCCGCGCAACGCGATGGGCAAGGTGCAGAAGAAGGTTCTGCTCGAAGGGTACTGAGACGGGTTACCGGCTCGGCCACCGTTTCGGCGGCCGAGCCGTGGACGTGCGGGTACCGCGGATCGTCGGCGGTGGCGTCAGGCTCGCGGTGTGGGCAGGCCACGCTACGTCGTCGATCGCCAGCCAGGGCGCGGTGGCCACCGCGGCCGGCGTGACTCCGGCGATCGCCCTGACCTCGCGGTGCAGGTGGGACTGGTCGACGTAGCCGCTGTGGACGGCAGCGCTCACGGCGGTGTGACCCGCCGCGAGCAGGTGGGCGGCGTGGTCGAAGCGCACCAGCTGCGCGGCGCGTTTGGGCGTGAGTCCGAGCTGGGATCGGAACCGGGACCACAGGCGCTGCCGGCTCCAGCCGACCTCGTCCGCCATGCGGTCGACCCGTACCCGCCCCCGGCCGGTGACCGTGCGCCGCCAGATGTGGGCGACTTCCGGATCGACCGATGGACGGTCGCGCAGCCGTCGGCCGAGCGCATCGGCCGCGATCGTGAACCGCTCGTCCCAGGAGGTGGCGGCGCGCAGCCGCTCCTCGATCCGCCCGGCGTCGCGGCCCCAGACCTCGTCCAGGGATGCCACGGTCCCGGTGAGATCGACCGGCGCTCCGAGCGCCGCGGCCGCGGCAGGCGGCGACAAGCGGATCTGAAGGCACTCGCCGCTCGATCCGCCGGTCCGAAGCGGGCCGGGCAGGAGTCCGGCGACGAAGCTGCCGCGCCGGCGCCGCCCGCGGTCGTCGTAGACGATCCCGCCCGCTTCGCTCAGGTCGACGATCAGGGTGACGGACGGGTGCGCGATCATGGCGATGTCCACGGGCGTGGACAGCCGTTGGTGGAACCCGGCCATGCTGATGCCCGGCAGCCGATCGGGCGGACGCGGTACCGCGACATCCACCTCCGCCCAAGTCCAGTCGTATGACGACCTGACCGACAGCACCTGACCAGCCTATGCCGTGGGGGTTATCGACGGGGTGTCCGCCGCGGTCGCCGTGAAGCCCAGCAGCAGTTCGCTCGTCGTCTCGGGCGCTTCGAGCATGGGTAGATGACCGACGCCGGGCAGCATCTCGACCCGAGCGCCCGCCACCGCCTCGTACCGATGCGCGCACGACGGCTCATAGCGAGGATCGGCGGCGCCGAAGATCACCAGAACGGGGACGTCGAGAGCCGCCAGGCGTTCGGGCACGTTCCGCTCCGCGACGTAAGCGCCGTTGCGGCGCAACACTTCACGGAACGCGGAGTAAGGCATGTTCTTCAGGTCGGCGATCATCTCGTCCGGAATGTCCACCGGGCGAGCGGTCGTGGCGCTGATCGCCTTGCGCACCAGCCCGACCGACCGCCTCCGCCACAGCAGCGGTCCGAAGGGCGGGGCGAGCAAGGCGCGGACGATCAACGGCTGCGGAAGCAGCGCGTCCAGAGCGGGGGCGGTGCTGAGCAGCGCGATGGACCCCACCAGATCGGGGCGCTGTTCGGCGAGCGCGGTGGCGACGAAGCCACCGCTGGAGTGTCCGGCCACGGGGACCCGCCGCAGCCCGAGGTCGTCGAGGAGCGCGGCCAAGCGGCCGGCCTGGTCGGGCACGTCGTAGGACGACGCGGGCGGGGACTGGCCGCACCCGGGAAGGTCGATCCGGATGACGTGATGGTGGGCGGCGAGTGCCCCGGCCACCGGGCCCCACGAGGCACCGGAGGCGCCCGATCCGTGCACGAGCAACAGCGGCGCCGCCTGCCGCGGGCCGTCGTGGACCACGTGCATTCCGTGCGACTGCTCGACGTCGTAATCACCCATGAGCGAGACGATACGACGACCGCCTGTGGCCGGTCTTGGACAAATGTCAGCGCCACGCCCACTGTGGCGGCGGACGCTCGGCCCGCGGCCCGCGATGGTGGACCGGCGCGTTGTTCACCCCGAGCGGGCAGGCCGACCGGTGCGCCGCCGCCGATGGGCTGACGCAGGCGCCGCGCGACGCGGGCCACGCCCAGGCAGGCGAGCGTCGGAACAGGAGAGAACACAGCGCGAATACCCTCCCGAGGACCGCGTATGCCGGGTTGAGGCCTGTTCGCCGGGGTAATCGGCCCGCGGAGACGACACCTCGAAGGCGGACAGGAGAACGACATGGCTGACCAGGTCGCCGACTATGTCTTGCGACGGCTGCGTGACTGGGGCGTGCGGCAGGTGTTCGGCTATCCGGGCGACGGCATCAACGGCTTGATCGCGGCGTTCGGGCGGGCCGGCAACGAACCGGCCTTCATCCAGGCCCGCCACGAGGAGATGGCCGCTTTCCAGGCGGTGGGCTATGCGAAGTTCAGCGGCGAGGTCGGCGTCTGCACCGCCACGTCGGGTCCCGGTGCGATCCATCTGCTCAACGGCCTCTACGACGCCAAGCTCGATCACGTGCCGGTCGTAGCGATCGTCGGGCAGACCGCGCGCAGCGCGATGGGCGGCAGCTATCAGCAGGAAGTCGATCTGCAGAGCCTGTTCAAGGATGTCGCTTCGGACTATCTGGTCGAGGTCAACGTTCCCGATCAATTGCCCAACGCGCTGGACCGCGCGTTTCGTATCGCGGCGACCCGTCGCGCCCCCACGGCGCTGATCATCCCCTCCGATCTGCAGGAGGAGCGCTATCAGCCGCCCGAGCACGCGTTCAAACAGATCCCCTCCAGCCCGCCGGCGGCACTGCACGCCACGGTCACCGCCGACCGCGCCGGCATCGAACGGGCCGCCGAGATCATCGACGCGGGGTCGCGGGTGGCGATCCTCGTCGGGCAAGGCGCTCGTGACGCCGCCGACCAGGTGATGGAGCTGGCCGAGATCACCGGAGCCGGGGTGGCGAAGGCTCTCCTGGGCAAGGATGTGCTGTCCGACGAGCTGCCGTACGTCACCGGATCGATCGGGCTGCTCGGCACCAGGCCCAGCTATGAATTGATGCGCGACTGCGACACCCTGGTGATCATCGGATCGAATTTCCCGTATTCGCAGTTCCTTCCGGAATTCGGTCAGGCGCGTGCGGTGCAGATCGACATCGACGGCGCGATGATCGGCATGCGATACCCCACCGAGGTCAACCTCGTCGGCGACGCGAAGAGCACGCTCACCGAACTGCTTCCGCTGCTGCGCCACAAGTCCGATCGCAGCTGGCGGGAGACGATCGAATCCAACGTGACCCGCTGGTGGGACACGATCGAACGCCAGTCGATGCTGGACGCGAAGCCGGTCAACCCCATGCGGGTGGTGTGGGAGCTGTCGCGGTGCATCCCCGAGGACGCCATCGTCACCGCGGACTCCGGGTCGTCCACCAACTGGTACGCGCGCTGTCTGCGGTTCCGCGGACGGATGCGGGGCTCGCTGTCGGGGACGCTGGCCACCATGGGGCCCGGTGTGCCGTACGCGATCGGCGCGAAGTTCGCCCACCCGGACCGGCCGGTGGTCGCGCTCGTCGGCGACGGCGCGATGCAGATGAACGGCGCGGGCGAGTTGCTGACCATCAGGCGTTATCGCGAGCAGTGGCGCGATCCGCGGCTGGTGGTGTGCGTGTTCCACAACAACGACCTGAACCAGGTGACGTGGGAGCTGCGTTCGATGGGCGGCGCGCCGAAATTCGAGGAATCGCAGTCGCTGCCGGAGGTGTCCTACGCCGAGCTCGCCCGCACCTACGGTCTCGGCGCCATCGCCGTCGACGATCCCGGCGACCTCGCGGCCGCCTGGGAAGCGGCGCTGTCGGCCGAGCGGCCGACGGTGCTCGACGTGCGCTGCGATCCGGAAGTGCCGCCGATCCCGCCGCACGCCACCTGGGAGCAGATGAAATCCACCGCGGAAGCGGTTCTTCGCGGCGACCCGGACGCCTGGCATCTCGTGGCGCAAGGAGCGAAAACCAAAGTCCAAGAATTCGTGCCAGGCCGCCGCGGGTGAACGTCTCGATCCCCCGTCGCGGGCGGCGGCCACCACGGCAGTCCCGGCGGAGGAGGTTCGCCTCCGGCGTCGGAGGGTGGTTCCGAGCCCCCGGCAGGAGATGAGGAGCAGCGATGACTCAGGTGTCGTTTCCACTCACACCGCAGCTCACGCCGACCAAACCGTATCCGGCGCGAACCGCTGCGAAGGGCGCGGTGTTGTGGCGGGTGGTCACCACGACCGACCCGAAGGTGCTCGGCATCATGTATCTCGTCGCCGCCACCGCCTTCTTCTTGGTCGGCGGGCTGATGGCGCTGCTCATGCGCGCGGAACTGGCGCGGCCGGGCCTGCAGTTCCTGTCGCCCGAGCAATACAACCAGTTGTTCACCATCCACGGCACCGTCATGCTCCTGCTGTATGCGACTCCGACGGTCTTCGGATTCGCCAACGCGGTCCTGCCCCTGCAACTCGGCGCACCCGACGTGGCGTTTCCACGTTTGAACGCGCTGAGTTTCTGGCTGTTTCTCTTCGGAGGGACGATGGTGGTGTCCGGATTCGTCACTCCGGGCGGAGCCGCTGATTTCGGGTGGACGGCGTATACGCCGCTGAGCGATATCGTCCATGCGCCCGGAGCCGGCGCCGATCTGTGGATCATGGGCTTGGCCGTATCCGGATTGGGCACCATTCTCGGCGCGGTGAACATGATCACCACCATCGTGTGTCTGCGTGCGCCCGGTATGACGATGTTCCGGATGTCCATGTTCGGATGGAACATCCTGGTGACCAGCATCCTGGTCCTGCTCGCGTTCCCCATCCTCACCGCCGCCCTGATGGCGCTGGCCTACGACCGGCACCTCGGCGGGCACATCTACGACCCCGCCACCGGTGGGGTGGTGCTCTGGCAGCATCTGTTCTGGTTCTTCGGACACCCCGAGGTCTACATCGTGGCGCTGCCGTTCTTCGGGATCATCAGCGAGATCCTTCCCGTCTTCAGCCGCAAACCCCTGTTCGGCTACGGACCTCTGGTGTACGCCACCATCTCGATCGGCGTGCTGTCGGCAGCGGTATGGGCGCATCACATGTTCGCCACGGGCGCGGTGCTGATGCCCTTCTTCTCGATGATGACGTTCCTGATCGCGGTGCCGACCGGGGTGAAATTCTTCAACTGGATCGGCACCATGTGGAAAGGGAACCTGACCTTCGAGACGCCCATGCTGTTCGCCGTCGGCTTCATCGTCACCTTCTTGTTCGGTGGACTGTCCGGTGTCATCCTCGCGAGCCCGCCGTTGGACTGGCAGATCCACGACAGCTATTTCGTCGTGGCCCACTTCCATTACGTGCTGTTCGGCACCATCGTCTTCGCCACCTTCGCCGGGATCTATTTCTGGTTCCCCAAGATGACCGGGCGCTACATGGACGAACGCCTCGGCAGGCTGCATTTCTGGACCACCTTCGTCGGCTTCCACACGACGTTTCTCGTGCAGCACTGGCTGGGCGCAGAGGGAATGCCCCGCCGGTACGCCGACTATCTACCGACCGACGGGTTCACCGCGCTGAACGCCGTCTCGACCGTCGGCTCGTTCATCCTGGGCGTCTCGATGATCACGTTCGTGTGGAACGCGTTCCGCAGCTACCGTTACGGCGAGGTGGTCACGGTGGACGACGCCTGGGGCGCGGGAAACTCCCTCGAATGGGCAACGACCTGCCCGCCTCCCCGCCACAACTTCTACGAACTCCCTCGTATCCGGTCCGAACGCCCGGCCTTCGAACTCCACTACCCGCACATGCGCGAACGGATGCGCGACGAACTGCACGTCGGCTGGGGCTCGCAGGCAGGCTCGTGACGCGTCCGCCTCGGCAGTGCGGATGACGGTCGCCACCGCCGCGCGCCGCGTTGAGGGGAGCCACCCGCTGTGCGGCTCGGGCGGGTTCCGCCGATGGTTTTCGCAACCTCCACAAATTCGCTGAATCGAATACGCAAATCTCCGCATTTGCGACGGATTTCCGGCCGATAGACGCATGGGTAGTGTGCGAATTCGAGAACACGGAATTTGTTGTCTGGAGGCTCACCTCGTGAAAAATCACCTCGTCCGCACCCACCGCTCCGCCGAGCACTTCCCGCGCGAGGAGCATCTCGCGTGGCGGATCGCCGAGGTCGCCGCGGATCCGGTGGCGGTCGTGCCGGAGACCGAGGAGATGATCGTCAACCGGATCATCGACAACGCGGCGGTCGCGGCGGCGTCGGTGACGCGCCGCCCGGTGGCCAACGCGCGCGCCCAGGCGCTGGCACACCCGTATCGGCCCGGCGCGACCGTCTTCGGCGTCGGCGGCCGATACGCACCGGAGTGGGCGGCGTGGGCCAACGGCGTGGCCGTGCGCGAACTGGACTTCCACGACACGTTCCTGGCCGCGGAGTACTCCCACCCCGGCGACAACATCCCGCCGGTCCTGGCGGTGGCCCAGCACGCCGGGCGCAGCGGCCGGGATCTGATCCGCGGGTTGGCGACCGGATACGAGATCCAGGTGGATCTGACGCGGGCGATCTGCCTGCACGAGCACAAGATCGACCATGTCGCCCACCTCGGTCCCTCCGCCGCCGCCGGTATCGGCACCCTGCTCGGGCTCGACACCGAGACCATCTACCAGGCCGTCGGCCAGGCACTGCACACCACCACCGCGACCAGGCAGTCGCGCAAGGGGGAGATCTCCAGTTGGAAGGCCTACGCGCCGGCTTTCGCCGGGAAAATGGCGGTGGAGGCGGTCGATCGCGCCTTACGCGGCGAAGGCGCGCCCGCGCCGATCTGGGAAGGCGAGGACGGCGTCATCGCCTGGCTGCTGGGCGGCCCCGAGAAGGAGTACTCGGTGCCGCTGCCAGGCCCGGGTGAACCCAAGCGCGGCATCCTGGACACCTACACCAAGGAGCATTCCGCCGAATACCAGAGCCAGGCCCCGATCGATCTGGCTCGCCGGATGCGCGAGCGAATCGGCGACCTGGATCGGATCGCCTCGATCGTGCTGTACACCAGCCACCACACGCACGTGGTGATCGGCACCGGATCGAACGACCCGCAGAAGTTCGACCCGAAGGCGTCGCGGGAAACGCTCGATCACTCCGTCATGTACATCTTCGCCGTCGCCTTGCAGGACGGCGTCTGGCATCACGAACGCTCCTACGCCCCCGAGCGCGCGCAGCGGCCCGACACCGTCGCGCTGTGGCGCAAGATCTCCACCGCCGAGGACCCGGAGTGGACCCGGCGTTATCACTCGACCGACCCGAAGGAGAAGGCGTTCGGCGCCCGCGCGGAGGTCACGCTGCACAGCGGTGAAGTCATCGTCGACGAGCTGGCGGTCGCCGACGCGCATCCGCTCGGCGCGCGGCCCTTCGCCCGCGACCAGTACATCGCGAAGTTCCGCGCTCTCGCCGACGGCGTGGTGGACCCGGCCGAACAGGAACGCTTCCTCGACATCGCGCAGCGTACGGGCGCGTTGTCCGCCGACGAACTGCCGCAGCTGAATCTCACCGTGTCCGATGACGTTCTGGCGCGTGCGCCGAAGCTGCCGAAGGGACTGTTCTGATGACGGGACTGCTGGCCGCCGCCACCTCGGCCGCCGACAAGCGCGCCGCGTTCCGCGCGGGGCTTGCCTCGAATCGTCTGCAGCGTCTCCCGGGTGCGTTCAATCCTCTGGTGGCCAAGCTGATCCAGGAAATCGGCTTCGAAGGCGTCTACGTCTCCGGCGCGGTGGTCTCGGCCGATCTCGCGCTGCCGGATATCGGGCTCACCACGTTGACCGAGGTGTCGGAGCGCGGCCGGCAGGTCGCGCGAGTGACCGATCTGCCGGTGCTCATCGACGCCGACACCGGCTTCGGGGAACCGATGAGCGCCGCGCGCACGGTTTCCATCCTCGAAGACGCCGGAATCGCCGGGTGTCACCTCGAGGATCAGGTGAACCCGAAACGGTGCGGTCACCTCGACGGCAAGGCCGTGGTGCCGACCGAGGAGATGGTGCGCAGACTCCGGGCCGCGGTGTCCGCCCGGCGGGACCCGAACTTCGTGATCTGTGCGCGGACCGATGCCGCCGGGATCGAAGGCATCGACGCCGCGATCGATCGGGCGAAAGCCTACGCCGCGGCCGGCGCGGATCTGGTCTTCACCGAAGCGCTGCGCACCGTCGCCGATTTCGAGAGGTTCCGGGCCGCGGTGTCGATTCCTTTGCTGGCGAATATGACCGAATACGGCAAGTCCGAACTCGTTCCCGCGTCGACGCTGGAAAAGATCGGCTACAACGCGGTGATCTACCCGGTGTCCACACTGCGATTGGCGATGTTCGCCGCCGAAGCGGGATTGCGGGAGATCTTCGAGCAAGGCACGCAATCGGGCCTGCTCGATCGCATGCAGCATCGTTCGCGTCTCTACGAATTGCTCCGGTACGAGCGATACAACGAATTCGACTCCGCGATATTCGATTTCACTCTGGAGAGGAACCAGTGATGCCGGAGACCGTGATACCGGCCATCCGCAAAGGCCTGGCAGGCGTCGTCGTCGACACCACCGCCATCTCGAAGGTGGTGCCGGAAACCAACTCCTTGACCTACCGCGGCTACGCCGTGCAGGACCTGGCCGCCCACTGCAGTTTCGAGCAGGTGGCCTATCTGCTCTGGTACGGCGAGTTGCCATCGAACACCGAATTGGAGCTGTTCCAGCAGCGCGAACGCGCCTCCCGTCGAGCCGACCGATCACTGCTGTCGCTGGTGGCCAAGTTGCCCGACACCTGCCACCCGATGGATGTGGTCCGCACCGCCATCAGCTATCTGGGCGCCGAGGACCCGGCCGAAGACGACAATTCCGCGAAAGCCAATCGGGCCAAGGCGCTGCGCATGTTCGCGGTGCTGCCGACCATCGTCGCGGCCGACCACCGCCGTCGCCACGGTCTCGACCCGATCGCACCGCACTCCCACCTGGGATACGCGGAGAACTTCCTGAACATGTGCTTCGGAACCGTCCCGGCACGCGAGCTGGTCGAAGCGTTCGAGATGTCGTTGATCCTCTACGCCGAGCACAGCTTCAACGCCTCCACCTTCGCCGCCCGCGTCGTGACCTCCACGCTGTCGGACATCTACAGCGCCGTCACCGCCGCCATCGGCGCGTTGAAGGGGCCACTGCACGGCGGAGCGAACGAAGCCGTCATGCACGACATGCTGGAGATCGGCGATCCCGCGCTGGCCGGGGACTGGGTGCGTGACAAGCTGGCGCGCAAGGAAAAGGTGATGGGCTTCGGCCATCGGGTCTACAAGAACGGTGACTCCCGGGTCCCCACCATGAAGAAGGCCTTCCTCGACATCGCCGCGGCGACCGGCGGCCAGAAATGGGTGCGGATGTACGAGGCCGTCGAGCGCGCCATGCACGAGGCCACCGGCATCGAGCCGAATCTCGACTTCCCCACCGGCCCCGCCTACTACCTGCTCGGATTCGATATCGAAGCGTTCACGCCGATCTTCGTGATGAGCCGCATCACCGGCTGGACCGCCCACATCGTCGAACAAGGCGAATCGAACGCGCTGATCCGGCCGCTGAGCGCATACGTCGGCGTCCCGCAACGCTCGGTCGTGGCCTGAAGTTTCGCGCAGCGCGGAGGCGCGGGTGCGGCCGTTCCGATGTCCATGGCGCGGCCACCGGCGCAGCGGAGTTGGGTAGGGAGCCAGCGGCCGTCACGGTCCCGCCCTACACTCGACGCACACGCATGCTTTCCACGGAGGTGATCGGCGGTTGAATCCCATGGATCCGCGCGACCAGCACACCGCACGCTACGAACCCGGTTATCAGCCGGGCGATTACCGTGATCCCGGGTACGGCCAGGATCGTGGATACAGCCAGCCTTCCGGGCGCGGCCCCGCTCGCGGGTACGGGCAGCCCGCCGGATACGGCCAGGACCACGGATACGGCCAGCCCTCCCCGTACGGCCAGGACCAGGCCTCCGAGTACGGTCAGGATGCCGGGCCGGGTGCGTATCAGCACTCCGAACCTCGTGGCAGGCAACCTCGGCCGCGGCAGGAGCCGGACGTCAATATCGGCATGTTCGTCGGCGGTGTCGTCGCGGCCGCGGTGGTGACCGCGCTGGCGGCGTGGCTGTGTGCCTGGATCATCGAGATCATCGCCACCCGTGTGAGCGAGAGCGGCAAGTTCGGGGTGTGGAACCCGATGGCCCAGGACGCGTACTGGTTCGCCGTGGTGGCGTTCATCTGCGCGCTGCTGGGCGGGGTGCTGTGGTATCTGCTGCGCCTGGGTACTCCGTCGCCGGAATTGTTCTTCGGCTGGATCGTCGGCATCCTCACCGCCGCGGCGGTGATCATCCCACTGGCGCTGTCCAGCGACCTCTGGATAGGCATCTCCACCGGAATCGAACATCTGGTGATCGGGCTTCCGATCTTCAGCCTCGTGCGCATGGTGGGCGCCAAGAGCATCGTCTATCGGTGATCGCCCGGCTGCCGAGGCTGCTCCTGCCCTCGCCGCCGGATGGGTTCAACGGTTCGCGGAGGCTTTCGACGGTCGACCGGGTCCGACGGAGCCGGTGACCACCGCGGCCGAAACCATCCGCCATCGTGCGGTCGATTGTGTCGATATGTGACCGACTATTCAACTGCTTCTGAGTCGGAGAGCTGCGCGGCTGCGGGTGGGCGATTGGCGTGCGACGTGGCCGATGCCGCCGGGTTCTTGCGACGTCCAGTGGGCAGATGCTTGCGACCGGATGCCGAGCAGCCGGACTCGACGCGCTGGACGGTCATTAAGTTAATGGATATTCTGTTCGTTGCATCGTGTGGCCGCCCTTGCGTGCGCACGATCGGTGCTCGGCTCGACGAGGAGTGGCGCAGGCATGGATGTACTGAGGCGACGCGCGGCGTCGGAACCCGTCGCGCGGTCACGATCGGAAGTGACCGGATCTGCGAGAGGTCGAACTCGGTACGGCCCGAACGGCATGACGGATCCGCCGGTGCCGAACCGGCTCCGCTGACCCGGCCCTCGTTCCCCGCCTTCAACCGAAACTGCGCGAATCGCGCGGACTCGGTGACGAGTACCTGGAGTATTCGATGTTCACTCGATGGAAAACCATGGCCGCCGCGTGTGCGGCGGTGGCGGTGACGACCATTCCGTTCGGTGTCGTGTCCGTCGCGAATGGCGCACCGGCGCACTGCCCGGAGTTGTATGTCGTGGCGATTCCCGGCACCTGGGAGACATCCAACACCGATCCGGGCGAAGGAATGCTCGCGATGAGCCTGAATGATCTGCCCGGGGACGTCCAGGTCGACTATGTCCATTATGCGGCGACGGCTTTCCCCTGGGAAGGCGAAGTGTACGGTCGCTCCAAACAGGAGGCGATCGACAAAGCGCGCGAGCTGGTCTCGGCAATGGCGCAGGCGTGCGGAGCCGCCCGGATCGCGTTGCTCGGCTACAGCCAAGGCGCCGATGCGGCAGGTGATCTCGCGGCGGAGATCGGCACCGGCCTCGGGGTGGTGCCGCCGCACCGGGTCGTCCTGGTCGGGTTGATCTCCGATCCGCGTCGCTCACCCGGCGACGTCCTGATCGGCCCGCCCGTTCCCGGCGCGGGCGCGATCGGGCCCCGCCCGGGCGGTTTCGGCTGGCTCTCCGCGCGGACATACACCTTCTGCGTCGCGGGTGATCTGTACTGCGCGATGCCGGACGGCGACTTCGCCGGGCGCATCGCGGGATTCTTCGTGCAGCTGTCGAATCCGGATCCCGCGAACATCGACGACTACCAGCGGCAGGCAGCCGAAATCATCGGTGACGCACTGGCCGCGGGCGGCCTCGGCCTGCTGTCCGATCAGCTCAACACCGCCGCGTACGAACAGCGCAGGCAGCAGATCGATGAATTCCTGAAGTCCGGCATTCACCAGAGCTATCCCTTCTACGCCATCGGTCCCGATGCGGCGACGCCGTTGACCTGGCTGCGGCAGCGTCTCATCGAGGCGACGAGGTCCTGAGCGGTTCGCCACCGGCCCCCGATTCCGGGAACGCCGGGGGCTGCTCGCCGAGCCCGACCGCACGCTGGGCGGGCATCGTCAGTATCCCGAGCAGGCGGTGAGCGTGCTGCGGGTGATCAAGGCGGCCCAGCGGCTCGGGTTCACGCTCGACGAAGTCGCCGATCTGCTGGCGGGCACCCGGCGCGGGCAACGCCGCCGCGTCGATGCCGGGTTGCAGGCCCGCGCCGCGACGAAATTGGCTGAGGTCGACGCGAAGCTCGCCGAACTGACCGCGGTGCGCGATTCGCTGCACGCCGCGCTGGCCGCCGGGTGCGATGACCTCAGCGGTCGCCGCCACGGCGCTTGATAGACGCGCAGTACTCTGAAGCGCTCACCTGCGGGGACGGGTGTCCGGCTGGACGGAGAACTGACTACATGAGCGACGAGCGACCAATCCTCATCCCCGGCGACACCTGCTGGCAGATCGCACGGGCCGATCGGCTGGCGTGCATCATCGATGCGGCGGACTATTTCCGCCACGCCAAGTCCGCGATGCTGCAGGCCCGCAAGCGCATTGTGCTGATCGGCTGGGATTTCGATACCCGGATCAAGTTCGAACCCCGGGAGAAGACCCTCGAAGGGCCCGATCGGCTGGGCAAATTCCTGTCCTGGCTGCCGAAGCAGCGGCCTGATCTCGACATCTACCTGCTGAAATGGAATGTCGGCGCGATCGCGGCGATCGGCCGTGGGATGACACCGATCTTCGTCATCAATTGGATGACCGATCGGCGGTTGCACCTGGAAATGGACGGCGCGCACCCGATCGGTTCGGCGCACCATCAGAAGATCGTCGTGATCGATGACGCGCTCGCGTTCTGCGGTGGTATCGACATGACCGTCGATCGCTGGGACACCAGCGACCATCGCGACGACAACCACTACCGAACCGAGCCGAACGGCAACCGGTACGGACCGTGGCACGACGCGACCACCGCCGTCGACGGCGCCGCGGCGAGGGCGATCGGCGAATTGGCTCGGGCGCGGTGGAAGGCGGCGACGGGGCAGCAATTGGCCGCGATCGACGAGATCGCCGGTGACAAGCCGTGGCCGGAGGGGCTGGAGCCGACGATGCGGTCTGTGGAGGTGGGTATCGCGCGGACCTTCCCGGAACTCGCCGACCGTGCCGAAGTCCGGGAGATCGAGGCGTTGTATCTGGCGGCGATCGCCGGCGCCAGGCGGTCGCTGTACATCGAGAGCCAGTATCTGGCCTCGCGCGTCATCGCCGAGGCGATCGCCGCGCGGTTGCGCGAGCCGAACGGTCCGGAGATCGTGCTGGTGTTGCCGCGTCACGCCGATGGCTGGCTCGAGCAGCAGGCGATGGACGGGGCCCGCCGCCGCCTACTGCGTGTGCTGTGGGACGCCGATGTGGAGAACCGCTTCGGCGTCTACTACCCCGTCACCGAGGCCGGTGCGCCGATCTACGTGCACGCCAAGGTGCTGGTGATGGACGATCGGCTGTTGCGGGTGGGTTCGTCGAACCTCAACAACCGTTCGATGGGCTTCGACACCGAATGCGACCTGGCGGTCGAGGTCACCCCCGTCACCGCGGACGGTGATCTGCTGCGCGAGACCATCCTCGGTATCCGGCGCCAGCTGATCTGCGAACATCTCGATGCCGCAATCGCGGATTTCGACGCCGTGTTCGCCGAGACGTCGTCGCTTCTGCGCACTGTCGAGATGTTGCGCGGCAACGGCCGGACTCTGGTGCGATTCGAGCCGCAGACTGTCGAAGACGAGGACAGCCCGCTTGCGGAGAACGGACTGATGGACCCCGAACGCACGCCGCCGAGCGTGTGGGACAGCCCCTGGCTCGGCTGGAGCAGGCGGAAGGCAGCGGCGAAGGGGCGCCGATAGACCGCAGTGGAGCTCGCGGCTCGCGGCGCATGATTGACGGCAGGTGCCATCAGTTTTAAAGTGACGGCACCTGCCATCAGTATGAGAGGTGTCGTCATGGCCCTGTTCAACCCGAAAACCGAGACGTTCGAAGAGTTCGATCCAGCCACGCGGGCTCGGCTGCGGTCGGTGGTCGACTTCTTCGAGCGGAAGGGCAAACAGGCGCTCACCGGCGACGCGCACCGGGGGGAGTGGTACGAGGACTGGATGCGGTTCCTCGCCGAGAGCCGGATCATCGCCCACATGGCGACCCCGCGGTCGATCTCGGGCGCGGATCCGGACAAGCGCTGGGACACCGCGTTCATCTCCCGGTTCAACGAGATCACCGGCTTCTATGGATCGCAGTACTGGTACGCGTGGGGTGTTTCGACGCTCGGCCTCGCCACCATCTGGCAGAGCGCCAACGCCAAGGCGCACCTGCGTGCCGCCGAGGAACTCGACCGCGGCGGGATCATCGGGTTCGGATTGTCGGAAAAGGATCATGGCGCCGACATCTACGCCACCGACATGCTGCTGACCCCGGACGGGGCGGGTGGATTCACCGCCACGGGCAGCAAGTACTACATCGGCAACGGCAACGTCGCGAGGATCGTGCCCACCATCGGCAGGCGCACCGACCTGGAAGGGGCCGACGCGTACGTCTGGTTCATCGCCGACAGCCAGCATTCGAACTACCGGCTGGTCAAGAACGTCATCCACGGCCAGAACTTCGTCTCCGCCTACGATCTGGTGGACTACCCCGTCTCGGCCGACGACGTCCTGCACGTGGGCCGCAAGGCATTCGACTCCGCGCTCGCCGCGGTCAACTGCGGCAAGTTCAACATCGGCATGGTCGCGCTGGGGATCGTCCAGCACTGTTTCTACGAGACGATCAACCAGGCGAGCGCCAAGATCCTGTTCGGGCATCCCGTCACCGACTTCCCGCAGGTGCGGCAGATTCTGAGCGACAGCTACGTGCGCATGAACGCCATGCGGCTCTACCACGAACGAGCGATCGACTACATGCGCTCTTCGACGCCGGAGGACCGCCGCTTCGTCATGTTCAACTCCATCGGCAAGATGAAGGTCACCCGCGAGGCCGAGCGCGTGTTCCGCGAACTCTCGGATGTCATCTCCGCCAAGGGTTTCGAGAAGGACTCCTACTTCTCGACGGCCCGCGGCACCATCGATTCGATGCCACGGCTGGAGGGCACCGCGCACGTCAATATGGCCTTGACATTGAAGTTCATGCCGAACTTCCTGTTCAACCCCGCGGATCTGCCGCCGGTCCCGGTGCGACGGGATCCCGGCGACGACGAATCGTTGTTCCGGCAACCGGGCGCGGCGGGTCTCGGCGCGGTGCGATTCGCGGATTGGCGCCCCGCGTACGCGCGTTATCGGCACCTGCCGAATGTGGCGTTGTTCGTCGAACAAGCCGAGCGATTCACCCAGTTCCCGGTGGAGGCGCCGCCCACCCCCGACCAGCTCGAAGATCTGGACTACCAGCTCGCGGTGGGGGAGCTGTTCACCCTGCTGCCCTACGGGCAGCTCATCCTGGAGCAAGCCGAGATCACCGGAGCGTCCGAGGACATCGTGGATTCGATCTTCGAGATATTCGTGCGTGACTTCTCCGCCTACGCGCTGGGAGTGTTCTCGAAAGCCTCATCGACCACGGCCCAGCAGGATTGGGCGCTCAGTGTGCTGCGTAAGCCGATCATCGACGGCGGGCGAACCGCACGCCTGCACGACGAGGTGATGAGTTATGCGGGGGCGTTCGAAATGAACCCGTAGTCGGCTGCCGGTCCCCGCGGCGCTCGGGCGGGCGCAGCGGGGACCGAGAGTGCTGTGCACAGTAACCTGTTCCAGTACTATCACGTATGAATTTCGAGTAACTTGTCGCTGCGGGACCGATCACGGTCGCAGGGGTCCGCCGGTGGGGCAGCTCGCTGAGAATTGTGGAGGTTGGCGTGGGCGTCGAGGTCAGGACCGAGAGTGTGACCAAGTCTTTCGGTTCCCAGCGTAT